>NZ_JBIRYI010000004.1:70028-382540 GCF_044389675.1 Promicromonospora kroppenstedtii
CGCCCCCCCCCCCCCCCGGGCCGCCCCTCCCCCCCGCGGGGGCCCCCGGGGGGGGGGCCCCCCCGCCCCCCCCCCCGCCCCCCCCCACCCCTACGTTCGACGCTGCTGCCCACGGAGATCTACCGCCTGATCAGACGGCGAACAGCAGCGCCGCGCTGATCAGGACGACGACAGCCGTGGCGAAGTGGATCCCGAATGCGACGGACCTGCGCCCGCCATGCCGCAGCACGATCAGGGTGTCGCCGAGCGGGGCCACCGCGACGGCGAGCATGAACCAGGCGGCGGCGTGCGCCCCGGCGAACGCGAGCAGCGCCAGCCCCACGATCCCGAACGTGGCGTCCCGCAGGCCCTTGATCTCGAGGTAGGCCCGGTCCTGCGTGGCCGGGACGCCGTAGCCGGCCGCGGCGGGGAACGGGCTGATCAGGAACCGCGCCCCGATGAACAGGATGAACAGGTTGAGGGCCACGGCCAGGGCGTACGCGACGACAGTCATGTCGGATCTCCTTGCTAGCACTGATAGATGATGTAGCGACGCTAGCAGAGCGAGGACAGAATTCCTAGCAGTGCTAGGATCTGGGCATGGCAACAGGGGCGCGCCGCGAGCGCGAGCGGGCTCAGCGTGAGGCGCTGATTGTGAAGGCTGCGCGCGAGCTGGCGGAGGCGGAGGGCTGGGACGCGGTCACGACCCGCCGGCTCGCGGCCGAGATCGAGTACAGCCAGCCTGTTCTGTACAGCCACTTCAAGGGCAAGAGCGCCATCATGACGGCGGTCGCGGCCCAGGGCTTCGAGGAGCTGGTCAAGGAGCTGCGCACCGCGCGCGCCGCCGTCCGCGACGGGTCCGCGGCCCTGGCCGCGGTCGCGACGGCCTACACGGACTTCGCCCGGGAGCGCCCGGCGCTGTACGACGCCATGTTCACTCACGCCGTCGAGGTGCAGTTCGCCACCGCGGACGGCCCGGCCTACCTCCGTGAGGGGTTCGGCGAGCTGCTCCAGGCGGTCGAGCCGCTGGCCGGGGACGATGATCCCGGCGTCCTCACCGAGACCTTCTGGGCAAGCCTGCACGGCCTGGCCATGCTGGAGCGCAGCGGCCGCCTTCCCATGTCGCTGCACGACGAGCGGCTGAAGCTGCTGCTCGGGCGGTTCGCGGCGGCGCACGGCTGACCTAGCGGGCGCCGGCCGCCGCCCGCTAGGTGGGCACGAGCTGGTCCGCGAGGGAGCGGGCGGTTGCTTCCAGTGTGGCGACATCCATCCCGGTGCGTCCCATGAAGGTCAGACCCTGCTGTGCGGCCAGAAGAGCCCGGGCCGTGCCGACCGGGTCGGTCGTGGCGCTGAGGTCGCCGGCGTCCTGGGCGCGTCGTACGGCCTCGGCCAGAACCGCCGTGGTTCTCTCGTACGCCTGTCGCGCCTCGGTTGCGACGGCCGGGTCGGCGGCCGCCAGCTCGGTGGTGCTGTTGGCGAGCAGGCAGCCGCGCCGGGCGGCCACGCCCTCGGGGTCTCCCACCGGCATCATCACGAAGGAGCGCAGCCCTTCGAGCGCGCTCGGCGCCGAGTCGATCGACCGGCGAACCGCGCGGTCGAGTGACGCCACATACCGGCGTAGCACCCGCAGGAACAGCTCGTGCTTGTCGCCGAAGGCGGCGTACAGGCTGCCCTTGCCCAGGCCGCTGACCCGCATGAGGTCCTGCAGCGAGGTCGCCGCGTAGCCCGCGTCCCAGAACTGGTCGCAGACCGCCCGCAGCACCTCGTCCTCGTCGAACTGTCGTGGCCTCGCCATGTGCTCAGCGTAGAGGTTCTTGACCGGCTGGTCCACCAAGCATATGGTGGACCGAGCGGTCAAGAACGGCCGCGGCGTGACCTCTTCCCGGGCCGGAACCATCACGGTCCCGGGGACAGCACGCACCGCGCTACGGAGGATGCACACACATGGGCCAGCTGACCGGCAAGACCGCCCTGATCACCGGCGCGAGCACGGGCATCGGGCTCGCCACGGCCGAGCGATTCGTGGCCGAGGGCGCGCTCGTCTACATGACCGGACGCCGCGAGCAGGAGCTCGAAGCCGCCGCTCGCCTGCTCGGCGACCAGGCGATAGCGATCCGCAGCGACGTCTCCGACCTGGCCGATCTGGACAGCCTCTTCCGCCGCATCGCAGACGACGGAAACAGGCTCGACGTCCTCTTCGCCAACGCCGGGGGCGGCGATGCGAACCAGCCCCTGGACTCGCTCACCCCCGAGGCCTTCGACCACACCTTCGGGATCAACGTGCGAGGCACGGCCTTCACGGTGCAGAAGGCACTCCCGCTGCTGAACCACGGTGGCAGCATCGTGCTCACCGGCTCGAGCTCGGCAAGCCGCGGCGTCGCCGGTTTCGGCGTCTACTCCGCCACCAAGGCGGCACTGCGGCAGTTCAGCCGGGTCTGGGCGGCCGAGCTCGCACCCCGTGGCCTGCGCGTCAACACCGTGGTGCCGGGTCCCACCGACACCCCTGGACTCCGCGGCCTCGCCGCGAACCCGGAGGAGGAGGGCGCCATGCTCGACGGCATGGCCGGCAGCACACCGCTGGGCCGTACCGCCGATCCCGCCGAGATCGCGAACGCCGTCCTCTTCCTGGCCTCTGACCAGTCCAGCTTCATGACCGGCAGCGAACTGTTCGTGGACGGCGGCGAGGTGCAGGTCTTCCCCTGACGGGACCGTGCCTCAGGCGCGCCGAACGTGCACAGCCCCGGGCCACGTCTCGTGGGTGCCCCAGCGACAAGAAGGAGCAGAAGTGACGACGAAGAGCGAAGAGATCGTGCGCGAGGCCTACCGGCTGGCGGAAGGGGATGTTCTCGACGGACCTGGTTTTCGTGCCTTGTTCACCGAGGACGGAACGTTCAACGACGTGCCGAACGGGCTGACCTTTCGTGGGGACCAGATTCCCCAGGCGCTGGCGGGTCTCGCCTCTGCCTTTCCCGACATCCACCGTGAGCTGGCCGGCGTGCACGCCATGGGCGATGTCGTCGCTGTCGAGCTGCGCATTCAGGGGACGCATCGCGGTGGGTTCCCGACGTCGGCCGGCGAGATCCCGCCGACCGGTCGCCGCATCGATGTACCGACGGCGGATCTCTGGTATCTCCGGGCCGGAAAGATCGAGACCTTCAACTGCTACAACGCAGCGAATGTGTGGCTCGCTCAGCTCGGGGCCGCTCCCGACTTCGCGTCGGCGATCAGAGCGGCGCAGGCGGCCGGGACAAGTGCCTAGCGCCGTGCCCTGCTGAGCGCCCGTCCAGGGAGCAGCCAGCGGGCCGACGTCGACCAGCACGGCGGCGGACGTGGCGAACCAGAATCGGGCGACGGATCGCGCCGCGTTTATGGCGCGACGACTTCCGGAACCCGGTCGTCGTCGCGCCGGAGCGGCCTAGAAGAAGTTGCGCGGGTCGAACTTCTCCGCGATGTCCGAGAGCGACTGGCCCGCCTCCGAGACCTGGTCGCCGACGCCGGAGACCTGGTCGCCGACGCCGGACACCGCGCCCTCGGCCGTGCCGGCGAGGTCCTCGACGCCCGTGGTCGCCTGGCCCAGCGCGTCTGCCCCGAAGCCTTCGACGCCCGCCGTGGCCTGGTCGATCGCACCGGCGCCGAGACCCTCGACCCCGGCGGCGGCCTCGCCCAGGGCGCCTGCCCCGTACTCGCCGGCCGCCGCCGTCAGGCCCTCGACGTCGACCCCCGCCGCGAGCGACTCGAAGTCGACGCCAAGGTTCGCGGCGTTCTCCAGGAGCGGCCCGGCCACGCTGCTGACGACCGCCCCGGCGGCGACAGCGCCCAGGATGCCGACCGCGCCGACGGCAACGCCCGCGACGGCGCCGCCCGTGCCGACCTTGGCGAGCACGGACCGCATCGAGCCTGGCCGCCGAGCCTCGCTCCGGGCTGCCGCCCGGGCCAGCTCGGCGTGGTCGGCGGAGCGGGGCTGCTCGTGCGGCGGCAGCTCCGTCTGCATGCGCTGCAGCACGGCTTGGCGCTGCGCCGGCGTCAGACGCGCGAAGGACTCGGCGTGGATGCGCTCGACCTGGTGCGGGTCGGCGGTCTGCATGAGGTAGTCGTAGCGGGCGATGGCCTGGCGGTCGGCGTCGGCGGTGCCGGGAGCAGCGCGGTATCCCTGCTGAGCGCCCGGGTACCCCTGCGGTGCTGGCGGGTAACCCTGCTGCTGGCCGGGGTAGCCCTGCTGGCCGGGGTAGCCCTGACCCTGCGGCCCCTGCTGCTGGTTGCCCCGTACCGCGTTCGCGACGTCCTGCAGGGTGGACTGCCAGGATCGCTGGCCCGTGGCTCCGCCCTGCGGCGCGCCCTGCTGTTGCTGCTGCCCGGACTGGGAGTCAAGCACCTTCTTGGCGAGGCCGATCATGTTCGAGAGCTTGGACATGCGGTCCGTTCCTTCCGTCGGGCGGAAGGACCACGCTTCCAGCCCATCATGAGAAGTACGTGAGACCAGGATGAGAGATTCACCCGGGTGGCCTGGCGATATGCACCGGGATCAGCCATCGTGTGAAGCGCGCGGGACGTCCGAGCCCCCACCGAGCGACGGAGGCACAGTGCATTCCCATCTCCCTGGACCCGGCCGCCGCACCCCGGTCAGCACGTATCGCCTCCAGCTCGGTTCGGAACTGACTTTCGCGGACGCCGAGAAGGCGCTCCCGTACCTCGACGCCCTCGGGATCACGGACCTCTACCTCTCGCCCGTGCTTCAGGCCGCGCCCGGTTCCACGCACGGATACGACGTCGTGGACCACACCCGGGTCAGCGACGTCATGGGCGGGCGGGACGGCCTCGAACGGCTCGCCGCGGCGGCGCACGCGCGGGGGATGGGCGTCGTCGTCGACGTGGTGCCGAACCACATGGCCGTGCCGACGCCGGCCTGGCACAACCGGGCCCTGTGGTCCGCGCTCAAGCACGGCCACGAGTCCCCGTACGCGCACTGGTTCGACCTCGACATCGCCGCGGGGGAGGGGCTCCTCATGCCGGTGCTGGGCGCGCGGATCGGCACCGTGCTCGCGGCGGGGGAGCTCGTGCTGGACCGCGCCGTCGTGCCCGGGGAGGGCGACGAGGAGCAGCCCGTGCTGCGCTACTACGACCACCTGTTCCCCGTGCGGCCCGAGACGGAGGACCTGCCGCTGGCCGAGCTCGTGGGGCGGCAGCACTACCGGCTCGCGTACTGGCGCGTGGCCGACGAGGAGCTGAACTACCGGCGCTTCTTCGACGTCGGCACGCTGGCGGGCATCCGCGTGGAGGACGACGACGTCTTCGACGCCACGCACGCGCTGCTGCTCGAGCTCTTCCACGCGGGCGTGATCGACGGCTTCCGGATCGACCACCCCGACGGGCTGGCCGACCCGCGCGGCTACCTGCGGCGGCTGCACGAGGCGACCGGCGGAGCGTGGGTCGTGGCCGAGAAGATCCTCGAGGAGGACGAGGCCCTGCCCGACGACTGGCCCGTCGCCGGGACCACCGGCTACGACACGGCGTGGCGGCTGCACGCCCTCCAGGTGGACGCCGACGGCGCGGCCCCGCTCGCCGGGCTGATGCACGAGGTGACGGGCGAGCAGGCAGGCCTGGACGACGTGATCGAGCGGGCCAAGCGGCAGATCGTCGAGACCTCGCTGTACGCGGAGATCCACCTGCTGACCACCATGCTCGCGGACATCTGCCGCGAGGACGTGCGGCTGCGCGACCACACGTTCCGGTCCCTGCAGGACTGCGTGGTCGAGCTGATCGTCGCGTTCGGTCGGTACCGCGCGTACGTCGTCCCCGGGGAGACCGCACCGGCGGAGGCGGAGCGTGTGGTGCGGCAGGCGGCGGACGTCGCCCGGTCGCGCCTCGATCCGGACCGGCACGACACGCTGGACCTCGTGGTCGACCTGGTGCTCGGTCGCGAGGCCGGGTCCGCGGGGCGACGGGACGAGGAGCGGCGTGCCGAGCTCGTGGTCCGGTTCCCGCAGGTGTGCGGCGCCGTCATGGCCAAGGGCGTGGAGGACACCGCGTACTACCGGTGGACGCACCTGGTCAGCCTGTGCGAGGTGGGTGGCGCGCCGGCGCGGTTCGGCGTCGGGCCGGACGAGCTGCACGCCCACGCGCGGCACACCGCCGAGTCGTGGCCCGCGACCATGACCGCCGGGTCCACCCACGACACGAAGCGCGGCGAGGACGTGCGGTCGCGGATCGGGGCTGTGTCCTCCCACGCGGATGCCTGGGTCGGGCTGGTGCGGCGGCTGCGGGCGGCGACGTCGGACGTGCGGCCTGCCGATCTCGACGGGCGCACCGAGAACCTGCTCTGGCAGACGCTCGCCGGGACCTGGACGCCGGACGGGCCGATCGAGCCCGAGCGGCTCGCCGCGTACCTGGTCAAGGCGTCCCGTGAGCAGAAGGCGTGGACCACGTGGACGGCGCCTGACGCCGTCCGGGAGGACGCGTTGGTCGAGTACGCGACCGGGCTGCTGACGCACCCCGAGGTCGGTGCCGGGTTCGACGAGTGGGTCGCCGAGGTGACGCCGACCGTGCGGCGCTCGGTGCTCGCGACCAAGCTGCTGCAGCTCACCGTGCCCGGCGTCGCCGACGTCTACCAGGGCACCGAGGTGACCGGGACGTCGCTCGTAGATCCGGACAACCGGCGGCCCGTGGACCTGGAGGGGCTCGCGACGGTGCTCGGGTCGCTCGATGCGGGGCGGACGCCTGTGGGGCTCGCGGAGGAGAAGCTGGCGCTGACGGCCGCCGCGTTGCGGCTGCGGCGGGCGCATCCCGGGGCGTTCGTCGGGGAGGACGCCGGGTACGAGCCGCTGCCGATGACGACCGGGCGGGCGGTGGGGTTCGTGCGGTCGGATGCTGCCGGGCCTCGGGTGGTCGTGGTCGCGACGCGGCTCGGGGACGTGCCGGGGCTCCTGGAGGCGTCGGTGGTGCTGCCGGAGCCTGCGCCCGGGGAGGTGTGGCGGTCCGTGCTGACCGGGGATGTTGGCGGCGCCGGGGCGGTGCGGCTCGGCGACCTGCTGGGGGACTGGCCGGTCGCGCTGCTGGTGGCTGAGGCGGCTGGTGCTGGTGCTGACGGTTCGGCTCAGGGGGTGGGCGGATGATCGGGGACCTGCGGGTCTGGGCGCCGCGGGCGTCCCGCGTCGACCTGGTCCTGTCGGCGAGCGGCACCACGGAGGCGATGGACGCCGACGCCGGGGGCTGGTGGCGTTCCCGGCGTCCGCTGCTGGCCGGGACCGACTATGCCCTCTCCCTCGACGGCGGCCCGCCCCGGCCCGACCCGCGCAGCCCTTGGCAGCCCGCGGGTGTGCACGGGCCGTCGCGCACCTTCGACGCCGGTACCTTCCCGTGGTCCGACGGTGACTGGTCCGGCCGCGACGTGCGCGGCGCCGTCGTCTACGAGCTGCACATCGGCACGTTCACGCCCGAGGGCACGCTCGACGCCGCCGTCGGGCGCCTCGACCACCTCGCCGACCTGGGGGTCGACGTCGTCGAGCTGATGCCGGTCGCCGCGTTCGGCGGGCATCACGGCTGGGGGTACGACGGTGTCGCCCTGTGGGCGGTGCACGAACCGTACGGCGGCCCGGCCGCGCTCCAGCGCTTCGTGGACGCCGCGCACGTCCGCGGGCTCGCCGTGTGCCTCGACGTCGTCGACAACCACCTCGGGCCGTCCGGCAACTACCTCGCCGAGTTCGGTCCCTACTTCACCGACCAGCACCAGACGCCGTGGGGCGCGGCCGTGAACCTCGACGGCGACGGCTCCGCCGAGGTGCGGGCGTTCGTCGTCGAGAAGGCGCTGCGGTGGTTCCGGGACTTCCACGTGGATGCGCTGCGGCTGGACGCCGTGCATGCGCTCGTGGACGACTCGCCGCGGCACGTGCTGGCGGAGCTGTCGGACGCGGTTTCTTTGCTGGCAGAGGAGGTCGGGCGGCCGTTGTCGCTGGTGGCCGAGTCGGACGCCAACGATCCGCGGACCGTCACGCCCACTCGTGAGGCGTTCCAGGGGCGGGCCGGGTACGGGATGACAGCGCAGTGGGCCGACGACGTCCACCACGCCCTGCACACCCTGCTGACCGGCGAACGGCAGGGGTACTACGTCGACTTCGGCACCCCTGAGACGCTCGCCAAGGCGCTCACCGAAGTCTTCGTCCACGACGGCGGCTGGTCCACCTTCCGCGGCACGAGCTGGGGCGCGCCCGTGCCGGCCGACCTGGACCGACGGCGCTTCGTCGTCTGCTCCCAGAACCACGACCAGGTGGGCAACCGGGCACTCGGCGACCGGCCGTCGCGCGTGCTGACGCCGGGGGCGCTCGCGGTGAGCGCGGCCGTGGTGCTGCTCGGGCCGTTCACGCCGATGCTGTTCATGGGCGAGGAGTGGGGCGCGACCACGCCGTTCCAGTACTTCTCGGACCACGAGGAGCCGGAGCTCGCAGCGGCGATCTCGTGCGGGCGTGCGGCGGAGTTCGGCGGGCACGGGTGGGTCGAGCTGTATGGGGCGGATGTTGTGGTGCCTGATCCGCAAGAGCTCTCGACGTTCGAGGCTTCTCGGTTGGACTGGGGGGAAGCTTCGTCTCGGGGTGGGCGGCGGATGCTGGAGCTGTACCGGCGGTTGGTGGGGTTGCGGCGTTCGGAGGCGGCTGTGGCCTCGGGGGATCCGGCGAGGACCTCGGTACGGGTCGGGGACGGGGTTGTGGTGATGACGCGTTCGGGCGTCTCTGGTGGTGGGCCGGTTGATGTGGTGCTGGCGCTCAAGGAAGGGCCGGTGTCGGTGGTGGTGGAGCGGGAGGGGGAGCCGGAGGTCGTGCTCGACTCCGGGGTGGTGCTCGGGGGTGAGGGGGTGGTCGTGGAGCGCGGAGCCGGTGGTACGACGGTGACCGTGTCGGGGCCGGGGGTTGTTGTGCTGCGGTGATGGCTGCCTGAGGTCGGCACGTTCCTGTGACGTCGGCAGTCTGCATCCAGGTCGGTACAGGCCTGGACCGATCTCGATGCCAAGTGCCGACTCTGCGCTGCAAACTGCCGACCACCCGGGACAGTCGCCGGTCGGCGTCTTCGAGTCCGCCGGGTGGCGGTCGATCCATGCCACCCCGTCCCTCGGTCCGGAGCGAAATGTGACAACCTGACCTGCCGGACGGCACGGACCACGGGGGAGACCTGATGCGATCACCAATCCTCGATTACCTCGACACCATCATCGAGCAGACGGCGCACATCGAGTCCGGCGCCCTGGCGGACTACATCCCGGAGTTGGCGGCGGCCGACCCCGACCGCGTGGCGGTCGCGTTGTGCACGGTCAACGGGACTGTCTACGCCAGCGGCGACACCGACCACGAGTTCAGCATCCAGTCGATGTCCAAGCCGTTCGCGTATGCGCAGGCGATCGAGGACCGTGGGCTGAAGACCGTGCTCAGGCACATCGGCGTCGAGCCGAGCGGCGAGGCCTTCAACGAGCTCTCGCTGGACCCGCAGACCGGCAAGCCGCGCAACCCGATGATCAACGCGGGCGCCATCACCACCCACGCCCTCCTCAAGGATGACGAGGAGTCGGCGGTGGACCGCATGCTCGGCCTGTTCTCGCGGCTCGCCGAGCGGCCGATCAAGGTGGACGAGGCGGTCGCCGCCTCGGAGCTGGCCACCGGGGACCGCAACCTCGGCCTCGCCTACCTGTTGCACTCCTCGGGCGCGCTGCGCCAGGAGCCCCGCACGGCGGTCACGGGCTACATCCGGCAGTGCGCCGCGTCGGTCACCGTGCGCGACCTCGCCCTGATGGCCGCGACACTCGCCAACGGCGGCGTGCAGCCCAACACCGGCGAGCGGCTGTTCAGCAGGTCCGGCACCCGGCACCTGCTCAGCGTGATGGCCTCGTGCGGTATGTACGACGCCGCCGGCGACTGGCTCACCACGGTCGGCATCCCGGCCAAGAGCGGCGTGGCCGGCGGCATCATCGGCGTGCTGCCCGGGCAGATCGGCGTCGCCGTCTTCTCCCCGCGCCTGGACCCGCACGGCAACAGCGCGCGCGGCGTCGAGATGATGCAGTTGCTCTCCGACGACCTGGGACTGCACCTGATGGAGGCCAGCCGGCCGGCCCGGTCGTCGCTGCGCGAGACACGCGAGGTGACGGTCGAGGGGCAGCCTGCGACGGTCTACGTGCTGCAGGGTGACCTCGTGCTGAGCAGCATCGAGTCGCTGGTGCGCGTGCTCATCGAGGACCCGCCCACGACGGAGCTTGTGGTATTCGACCTGAGCCGCGTGGACGAGGTGCTGCCCGTGGCGCGCCGCACGGCGTCCGAGACGGCGACGAAGCTGATCGACGACGGGCACCGGATCGCGCTGGTCGATCCCGAAGAGACGGTCGTCGGGTTCTCGGACAGCCAGGGGCGCGCGGTGGAGTGGTGGAGCGTGGAGCGGCTTGAGAAGGGGGCTGTCGGCTCGGTGTGAGGTGCTGCTTGACCTGCCCGCCTGGGTCCAGGCCCGCTTCCGCTCAGTCCCGCTGCGACCTCAGCAGCACTGCATGACGAACCGGGGGTTGGACAGGTCGCCGCGGGCGAGGTCCTTGGTGCGGGCCAGCCAGTAGAGCGTGCCGACGTCGCCCCATAGGGCGCCGTCGTAGGAGTCGACCTGGAAGAGCAGGACCCACTGAACTTCCAGGCACGTCGGGGACGGTACCGGGGGATACCCCTGACGCCCTTCGGTAGTCTGCCCGCCGTGTCCGGTTATGAGTCAGTCGAATTTCGCGACGACGGTTACGACGGCGGGCGGGAGTACAACCGTCTCCGCGAGGAGATCCGAGAACTCCCTGCCCGCGATCTCGAGCAGTATCTGCTCGCGCTGTGGAGGCTGATCGATGAGCGGCACGCGAGCTCGATGGACGAAGCACTGTTCTTCGAGCTTCTCTGCCAGGCGTTCACGGCCGACGCGCCGGAATTCGATGAGCGCTGGCTGGCGTCGACACAACCTCCGCGTCAGCCGGCTGACGGCGGCCTCGCGGACGAAGGACGGGCGTACACCCGCGAGGTCATTCGCTTTCAGACCGCGGAACTCCACCGCATGCGAGGCAAGCAGCTCGATGACGAGATGCGGTACTTCGGCGTCTGGTCCGAGACGGGGCACCGGTGGTACAACTTCGAGCCGCACTCATTGCTGGAATGCGGTGCCGCCGGTCTGTGGGACGAGGATGAGCCCGTGACATGGACCTGGGGCCTCGTCGGCGAGATCCTTGAGACCGGTCGCATCTATGAATGACCGCGGGGTCATCTGCGTCGTCGAGCCCGACCATGCCTGCGGGCAGGTCAAACATCTGCGGTGATTCACGTGATCGCAAAATTTGCGTATCCTCGGAGACCTGTCTGCATACGAGGGGGTCGCTGATGGCTGGTCTGTGGGGTAGGAAGTCGCGTGCGAAGAGCTTGAAGCGCGGCACGTGGGGAAGCACGACCAAGGGCCGGAGCAAGAACCTGACCAAGCGCCTGTGGGGAAGCAGCAAGCGCTCCAAGCGCGGCGGAGGCCTCTTCTAGCGGACGATGTCCACGGGTGCCGACCGGGGGTCGCGCTTCGCTGGCTGACAGCGGACGCCCCGGTCGGCACCTGGCGCGTTACCGGCCCGCCGGCAACCGCGTCGTCCCCGCCGGCACGGCCTCGCAGACCGTTCCCTCAGCCGGCAGCACGCCGTCGATCAGCGCGGCGTCCACCGCGTCGTCGATGCACGGACCGCTCGTTCGGTAGGAGGTGTGGCCGACGTCCGTCCGGGTGAGGAGGACGGCGTCCTCCAGGCGCTCGGTCATGGCCTGCGCCCAGTGGTACGGCGACACGTTGTCCACCTCGCCGCCCACCACCAGGATCGGCGGGGCGCCGGCGCCCGTGAGCTCGTCGGTGAACCGGTCCTTGTTCGCGGCCGGCCAGAACGCGCAGTTCAGCGCGCTGTACGCGGCCCGGCTGCCCAGGCGCTCACCGCGGGCGTCGATCTCGCGAGCGGCCGCGCGGTGCTCGCCGAGATTCCGCAGGGACGGCCAGTCGGCGCAGCGGACGGCGGTGTGGGGCTCCTGCAGGGTGGTGGCGAACGGGCCACCGAACGGCGCGACCGTCAGGTTCACGACCATGAAGTGAAGGAAGGCGCCGTTGCCCTGCTGCGCGGCGAGCAGGCCCGCCGTGAGCTGCGGCCAGAGCGTGCGGACGCCCGCCGCGGCCCGGACACCCTCCAGCGCCATGGCGCCGTCGAGCGTCCCGCCGGGGGTGAGGCCCTCGATCGGCGGGACCTGCAGGGGCTCCCGCTCCAGGTCGGCGATCAGGGCGTCGAACGCGGCCTCCGGGTCGCCGTCCCCGAACGGGCAGGCCTCCACGCCCTCGGCGCGGCACGTCTCGAACCAGAGGTCGAGCGTCTCCTCGTTGGACCGGGCGACGTCGTCGAGCAGCTGGAGCGGGTCGTTCTGCCACAGGTCGGTGTCGACGGGGGCATCGATCACCATCTGGCGCACGCGCTCGGGGAACAGCGTGGCGTACATCGGGCCGACCACCGTGCCGTACGAGGCGCCGTAGAAGGTGATCTGCTCCTCGCCGATCGCGGCGCGCACCTGGTCCAGGTCACGGGCGACGTTGTCGGTGGACAGGCTCGCCAGGAACGCGTGGTCCTGGTGCGTGGCGCAGCCCTTCGCGAAGGTGCGGGCGTCCTGGACCAGCTGCCGGAACGGCTTGCCGCCCGGAATGGTCGGATCGCGGTCCTCGGCCGCCTGCTCGGCGCGCTGCTCGTCGGTGAGGCAGCGGACGGCGTCCGACTCCCCGACACCACGCGGGTCCATGCCGACGACGTCGAAGCGCGCCACGACGTCGGGCGAGAACGGGCCGGTCTTGCCCGTGGGGTCGATCGACCGGACCATGTCGGACGCCGGCACGCCGGGGCCGCCCGGGTTGATGAACAGGCTGCCGATGCGGTTGTCCGGGTCCGTGGCGCGGTGCCGGACGACGGAGAGCGGGACCTGCTCGCCGTCCGGGTCGCTGTACTCCAGCGGGACCTCGACGGTGGCGCAGTCCAGGCCCGTGCCGCACTCGGTCCAGTCGATCGGGTCGGGGGTCGGGGCCTTGGTGGTCGAGCTGGGCGCGGCGTTGTTCGCCGACGCCGTCAGCGCAACGCTGGCGCCACTGGCGCACCCGGTCGCGGCCAGCGAGACGGCGGCGAGCACCGCGGCGATCCGAAGCACCACGTGCGACGAGCGGGATGGTCGTGTGGGTGAAGGCATGCCAACGACCCTAGAAATCTCACCCGCTCCCCGCATCGGCCGATGGGTCCGAACCCGCCGACCGGAAGTCGGAGCGTGCCCGCTACTCCGGGTCGGCGGGCGAGCCGAGCCCCGCCTCCTGCACCAGCAGCGCCACCTGCACCCGGTTGTTCAGCCCGAGCTTGGACAGGATCGACGACACATGGGTCTTCACCGTCGTCAGCCCCAGGAAGTAGCGCGCCGCGATCTCCGCGTTGGACCTCCCGGCCCCGATCTCGACCGCGACCTCCCGCTCCCGCTCCCCGAGGACGCCGAGGCGCTCGCGGGCCGTGGCGCGGCGGCCGTCCTGGTCCGACTCGGCGACCTTGGCGATGAGTCGCCGGGTCACCTCGGGGGAGAGCACGGGCCGCCCCTGGGCCGCGTGCCGGACGGCGACGACGAGCTCGTCGGGCGGGGTGTCCTTCAGCAGGAACCCGGCTGCCCCTGCGCGGAGCGCGCGCAGCACGTGGGCGTCGGCGTCGAACGTGGTGAGCACCATGACCTGCGGCGCGGGGGAGTCCTTGCGCAGGATCTCGGTCGCGGTGAGCCCGTCCGTGCCGGGCATCCGGATGTCCATGAGCACGACGTCGGGGTGGTGGCGCCGGGCCAGGTCGATCGCCTCGGCGCCGTCGCCGGCCTCTGCGACCACGTCGAGGTCGGGGGCGCCGTTCAGCATCATCTTGAGCCCGAAGCGGACCATGGGGTCGTCGTCGGCGATGAGGACGTCGATGGCCGGCTCGGCGCCGGGCGTGGGATCACTCACGTCGGCCAGGGTAGGCGCAGGCGGACGTGCCAGCCGCCCAGGTCGGTCGGGCCGTAGTCGAGGGTGCCGTTGACGAGGCGGGTGCGCTCCTGGAGCCCCTGAAGCCCGGCGCTGTTTCCTTGAGGCTGTCTCGTGCGGGTGCTCGGGGGTACGTTGACCACCTCGGCGACGACGGCGTCGTCGGGCCGCCCGGTGATCCGGACGGTGACGGGAGCGCCAGGGGCGTGCTTGCGGGCGTTGGTCAGGGACTCCTGGACGACGCGGTAGAGGGTGCGGCCGTGGAGGTCGGGGATCGCTTGATGGCCGGTGGTGAGGCCGGCTTCGTCGTGGAGTTCTACGTCCGTGCCGGCTTGGCGTGCCTCGTCGATCAGCTCCAGCACGTCTGCCACGGCTGGCATCGGCAGTTCGCCCACCGGGGCGCGGAGGACGCCGATGACCTCGCGGAGGTCCTGGAGGGCACGGTGCGCGTTCTCGCGGACCACCTCGGCGGCGCGGCCGACGTCGTCGGGCGGCGCGGTGCGGGCGTAGGCGAGGGCGCCGGCGTGGACGCTGAGCAGGGAGAGGCGATGGCCCAGGACGTCATGCATCTCGCGGGCGATGGCCTGGCGGGCCTCGCGTTCGGACTGCTCGGCGCGGAGCTGGGCCTCAATTTCCGCTGCGGCCGCGCGTTCGCGGAGAGAGGCGACGAGGGCTCGCCGGTTGCGGATGCTCAGGCCCCACGCGACGGTCGCGGCGTAGCCTAGACCGATGATGACGAAGACGGTGGCGGGTGGGGTGGTCTGGTCGGGCCAGATGAGCTGGTAGGTGCTGAGGGCCGTGACGCTGATCGCGGCCACGGTCGCGGTGGCGCGGATCGAGCTGTGGATGGCGACGGTGAAGAGGGCGACTATCGCGGCGCCCGTGACCGTTTCGGAGTAGACGCTGGCCGTGGCCAGGGCGATGCCGATCTGGACCGGGTACCTGCGGCGCCACCAGAGGGCGAGGCAGCCGAGGAGGCCGGTTGCGCGGTCGGCGATGAGGAGGGCGGTGGGGAGGGGGTCCGGTTCGTTGGTCTGGATCTGGAACGAGATCAGGGCGAGAGCCGCGGCGATGGCGACGAGGGCGGCGTCGTTCAGGCGGGGGCGGAAGGCGGTGCTCGCGGGTGGTGTGGCAGGGGTGGTGCGTGCGGTGGGCATCGGGTCGAGCCTAGGGCGAGGGCACGGTACCGACCCGTCTGAGCGGTGGTGAGGGCACCTTCGGCACTGTCAGGCCGCGCTCAGTCGTCGAAGTCGAACCCGTCCGCGTCGGCTGCAGCGACCAGGCTCCGCATCCTGCTGTCGTCCTTGGCGACGCCGTCCATCAGTTCGCCCAGCGCTTCGAGCGCGGCTTTGTCCTCGCCGTAGGCGCAGAACATGTCGCCCTCCGGGTCGTAGTTGAACCGGCTCTCGAGCGAAGGAGCCTCGGTAGCGACCAGCCTGCGCGCGACACCCTCCCAGAAGTATCCGTTCGGCTCGTGCCCGAGTTCCTCGACCAGGGCGTCGACCGGCGTCGTCCCTGCGTGCAGCAGCAACGAGAACCTTCCGGGGGTGGTCTCGACCAGCTTCGGTAGCGTCATGCGCCGGAACGTAGCAGCCGTCACCGACACTGCTGCTCCGTGCGGCGCCAGGTCGCACCCTGTCGATCGATACCCACCGCTACGACCTGAGTCGCTGCGGTATCGATCTCCTCCCACAGCTGCACCGATATGAGTCGGAGTCCACTCTCACTCGGATCGGCGTCCGGGAAGACGTCGCGTGCGTCCTGCTGGGCCGACTCGATGAAACGCCGCAGGCCCTCCAGGTCGACGACGAACTCAATGGGTGCGTGCTGAGGTGACACGCGGACAAGGGCGCGAGCCTCGCGCGAGTCGACCTCGATGTGGTCCACGACGTCACCGCTGCGGCAGATCAGGTCCCGGGCTAGGTCCCGGGTGGAGTCGGAGATCAGCACGGGGATCCTGAGGGGTCGGCGGTGATGATGCGATGACTGACGCGGGCCAGCGATCCGGTGAGGATGACGTCGATCGATCTTAGGGCGCCCGACGTAGCCGCAGGGCGTTCGGGGAGATCTCCTGCGCCGAGGCGAGCTTCTCCAGAACGAAATCCGCGACCTTCTCCATCGGCTGGTCCTGCAGGCTGAGGAAGCCGAAGGTCGCGGGCAGTCCGACGATGGGTGGCCGATTCCCGACGAGAAGGGGCAGCAGATATTCCTCGGTGCGCTTGCTCGCCGCGTTCCGTCCGACCTCGTACTCGAACGTCGTCCAGTCGCGCTCGGGGTAGTCGTCGGACAGGCAGATGATCATGAACTGTGCCTGCTCCCCGTAGATGCGGGCGAGCCCGCGGCGCAGGTCCTTCCCCCAGAGTTCCGCCTGCTGGTTGTAGTCGTAGAAGACCTTGATGTGCCGTTCCTCGAGCACCTCGACGAACTTGTCGACGACCGGCCGGTCGTTCCCCGCGAACGACACCGCCACGTCGTACTCGTACCTGCGTCGACGGGGGACTACCCCGGAGCTGACCCGGGTGAGGTCGAGGTGGTCGAGGTAGAAGCGGAACGCCGGGTCGTCGATCCGCAGGGTCCGGTGCTCGTAGGTCAGGGTCTCGTCCAGGCCGCTCTCCTCGATCAAGGTCGGGAGGACGTCGATGGCGCGGTTGAACGCACTCCTGACCCGGCCTCTGTCGGCCGGGTCGGCGATTCCGACGACTGCGGCCTCCAGTTCTTTGTAGGCGGTGCGGAATCCCGGGCTGGCCGCGGCGCGCTGGACGAGCTTGAAGTAGACGTCATGCACAGAACGCCGCCCCTGTGTCAGGTGGACGAGACTGCGGATGTAGCGACCGTCGAACTGCTTGGCGATCTGGGGGGTGACGACGGCGAGGTCGATGGCGACCTGCTGCGGCTCCGCGGCGGTTCGCATCACGTCGGCCTCGACGCAGGCAGCCCGGCAGATCGCCTGGAAGATCGACGGCGACCCCCTGGCGGCTCTGATCGCCGCGCCCCGGGTTGCGTCGTCGAACCGGATGTTGAGGGCGCGTTCCCCCTGTGTCATGAGCGCGTCCATGAACGTGTCGCTCTGCGTGCCCAGGTACCAGGTGTCGTTCCGGATCGCGAGCTCCGGGTCGTGGCCGAGGATGGCGTCGCTCGTCTTGGCTATCCCGATCATGAAGAGGCGGATGCCGCTCTCGTGCCAGAGCTTGAGGCGCGAGGCGAGCTGCGTGCGCGCCTTGAGCGAGAGGTGGTGGACGTCCTCGATCTTGATCAGGTCGAAGTCCCGCAGCCTCTGCTCCACCGCCTTCACCGTCCGCCCGACGCCGAGCTCGGCGCCCAGAACGGTGAAGATGCTCTGCGCACGGGTGTGGGCCCGCGCGTTGAAGGAGAGGACCCGGCCGACATCGAACCCTGCCGCAGCGAGTGCCTGCTCGGCGACTGTCGACTTGCCGCTGCCGGACGGTCCGACGAGCGTGACGTGCTTACCCGGTGTCATGAGCGAACCCTTGAGTCGTTGTGCTTCGGCGGGCGCTACGTAGGTGATGCGCGAGGACTGCGACTCGTTGAAGACCTGGGTGAGCTGGTACACGTCCCGCGTCATTGCACTCCTCTGACCTGGGTGGAGATGCTCGGTGCCCGTCATCCTCCCCGACCGGCGTCGTCCGGCGCCACCACCCGGTGGCACGTGTTCGGGCATGTGTTTCTGTCACGCGAACCGTCTGGAAGGATCGTCGCGAAGGTGACATCCGGGACACGGCCGGCGGCGACGCCCCGTGTCCTGCCCTGCGCGGAGAGGTGCCGACCTTGACGACGTCCGACAGATGCTCGTTCTGCAGGATCGTGCGCGGGGACGATCCGGACGCCCGTGTGATCTACGAGGACGAACGCGTGGTGGCCTTCTTCCCGACCGAGCCTGCGATCGTCGGGCACGTCCTCGTCGTTCCGCGCCGTCATGTACCGGACATCTGGACGCTGGACGAGAGCGAGGCCGCCTACCTCGGCCGGGTCTGCGCGCGGCTCGCCGGTGTCGTCAGAAGGGTGCTTCGCCCCGAAGGCCTCAACGTGATCCAGTCGAACGGCGCGGCCGCCACGCAGACGGTCTTCCACCTGCACGTGCACCTCGTGCCGAGACGGGCCGGGGACGCGATGGGACGCATCTGGCCCGTCGGGACGAGCTACTCGGAGGTCGAGAAGGACGAGGCATGGGCGCTGCTGCGCGCGGCGTGCCAGACGGGAGTGGCCGTGGGGGACGGGCCGAGCGGCGAGGACCGTCGCAAGCATCTCGAGCTCGTCCAGGCCGTCGTGACCCGCATGGCCGGTGCCTCGGCGAACGTGAAGACCTGGCTGCTGCCGGTGGTCACCGCCCTGTACGGGTTCGGCGTGACCGAACGGTCCGCCGGCCTCGCGCTGCTCGGGCTGGCTACGGTGCTCCTGCTCATGTACATCGACGCCAACTACCTGCGTGTCGAGCGTGAGTACCGGCAGCTCTACGACGCCGTCGCGCGGAACGCGGAGCCGATCAGAGCCTTCTCGCTGGACCCTTCCAGTGTCGCTGCGCCGACGCCGCGGTCTGGTTCGCGGCCGGGTCGGCTGTCGGCCGCGCGCAGGGCATGGATGCCCGGCTGGAGCGTCTGGAAGTCGTGGTCGATCCTGCCGTTCTACGGGGTGCTTGCGCTGATCGGTGTGGTGATCGCGATCAGTGGGGTGTGGAGGGGCTGATGTTGGGACACCTGGGCACTGCTTCTTCGGGCCGGGTGAATGCCATGCTGGCGCGGAGACCAATATGCGACTATTCGGTCACGACAATAGGGGGTGGCGCCGTGCATGGATCTGCGACCGGACACGGTTCCATCAGAGACATCTCTCTTGGGCGTGCCCTCGCCGTGCTCACCGCGACGCTCCTTCTCCTTGCCGGATGCTCGTCGACAGCGGGTTCGGGCGAGTTCCTCACGAGCCTTGCCTCTGTGCATTCGAAGCTCCTAGCCGCGGGTTTCGACGACGCGGGTGTGCATGCCGGGCGCAGGGAGTACCTCGAACACCCCGAGGAATCGGTCGATATCGTGACGGTCGTGCTGCTGCACGACTCGATGGACGGTGACGTCGCACGGAAGACGGCCGCCACGGTGGTGTGGAACGAGCTGCCGATGAAGTTCGACATCCTCGCGATCGAGTACCAGGGAGAGACCCGGGAGATCGAGTACGAGTGGCTGGCGAACGAGCTCGGACCGCGGCCTGCCGGGCTCGACGACAGGAGCGTCGGAGACCATCTGTCCGGCGTCGGGAACGTCCTTATGGTCGCCGGCGGAATCGCCTTCGTGGTTCTCCTGATCGTGGCCGTTCCCGTTTTTGTGCTGGTCCGGAGGAACGTCAGGAAGAAGGCGCAGGTGCCCGCGCCCGTGCATCATCGCCTCCAGGACGACGACTTCGGTGCTGACCAAGGTCCAGGTCTCGATCGCGAGCGATTCACCGAGCCTTCGTGAGGTGGCCACGGCTGGACTAGTCCCGGCGAGTGCGGGCGACTGGCAGCCTTCGACGAAGCCCTGGTCAATCGCCGTCGTGTGCAAATCCCCGTGTTCGCCAGGTTCAACGAGAAGCACGAGGCAGCAGATGCGGGTCGCGGCGGCTAGGCGGTGCGACCTGTCAAGAGCCGCGACGGGACGTTGACCAAGAAGACGTCACCGACGATGAGTTTGAACGGCTGACTCGGAACACCTACAAGGTTCAGCTCACGCGGGGGACGGTGGGCACGTTGATCTATTCGACAGATGAGGAGACGCGCCTGTCTCTCTGGTTTCTGGTGTCTGGACCGCTGCTTCTGGTCACATGATCAACTTCTCGTTGGTCGCTCGGCCGCCTGAGGGCGGTCGGCCTGGTCAGAGGCCCGGATCCGTGGAATTCCGCGGATCCGGGCCTCTTCGCGTCCTGGGGTGTTGTGGACACCTATGGACGTGAGGAGCCCCGAATCGCCGCCCTGAAGGGCACGCAGGGGGCACGCCGACACGACCAGGAGGAACCGAAGATGGGCACGACGACCACGGCACGACCGCAGAAGCGGGAGGCATGGGGCAGGCTGCGCAAGCTGCCCTCTAAGCGCTGGCAGGCCCGCTACACCGGGCCGGACGACAGGACCTACTCGGCGCGGACCGAGGACGACAAGCCACTGACGTTCCTCACCAAGGGTGACGCTCGCGAGTGGCTCAACGCGGTGCACGCGAAGATCAGCCGAGGGGAGTGGCTCCCGCCCGACGAGGCTGTCTGACGGCGTCGGGCCGCCGCTGAGGCTGCGGCCGCGCGGGACGTGACGTTCCGCGAGTACGCCGAGCGGTGGTTGGAGCGCATCGCGACCGAGCCCGGCAAGGGCGGCAAGCTCCGCCGGCCGGGGACCGTGATCGCGTACCGGGGACGGGTGCGCAACTACCTCATGGCGCCGCTCGGGGACATGAAGGTCCGGGAGATCGACACCGAGCGGGTGCGCGCCCTCGTGATCAAGCTCGTCGCGATGCCGTCGGTGCTCAAGGAGGATGCCAGACACAACGGGATCGCGGGTGACGCCGTCGACGTGTTGAAGATTATCCTGCGGGCGGCGGTGCGTGACGGGCTGCTCGCGAAGATGCCGGACGTGCCGACGCCGACCCGCAGGTCGGTGCGGCACGACGACGCCCATACGCCCGAGGACGACGTCGCCACGCCGACACAGGTCGACGCGCTCTACGAGGCCGTGGCGCAGCCCTGGCGGATTGCCGTGCTGTTCGCCGCGTGGTGCCAGCTGCGGCGCGGGGAGGTGCTGGGGCTGCAGCGGCACGACATCGTCTGGAACAGCGACCGGACCGCGGCGATCCTGCATGTGCGGCGGCAGAAGAACGGGAGCACGGGGAAGCTCACGGGCCCGAAGTCGGACAGCGGCCGCCGGTCTATGGCTGTGCCTCCGCTCATGATCGAGCGGCTGCGCGAGCACCTTGACCAGTACGTGGGGCGGGGACGGATGGCGCCCGTGGTGCCGAGCGCTGCGCGGGGTAGCCAGTACCTGTCGGCGTCGCGGTGGAACGGCATCTGGGCTGGCGCTCGCGGCGCCGTGGCGGGGCTTCCGGACGGCTACCGGTTCCACGACCTGAGGCACACGGGGTTGACCCGGATTGCGCAGGAGGGGGCGACGCTGGCCGAACTCATGCGGCGTGGTGGGCACTCCGACGTTTCGGTGGTGCTGCGGTACCAGAAGGCGACGATGGCGCGGGACATCGAGCTCGCTGCGCGGATGAGTGTGACGGCGGGGGAGGAGATCCGGGTGGAGACGGAGCGTGCAAAGTCCGAAAAGGACACGGCCGCTTGAGATTTGAGCGGCTGAACCTCTCTCCCGTGGAGGTCCAGCCGCCATGGTTGGAAGTTGTGCGCCGCTCCCAGCGACCCGGGGCTCACACGGAACGTGCCGACGGGATCGTGACCACAAGGTTCTGTGTCAGTTCATCGAGGTCGACCCGGATGAGCCGGCCGACTCGGTAGCCCGCGATGGTGCCATCTGCGATTCGGCGACGCAGCGTCTTAACGGACACGTGAAAGTACTCGGCGGCGTCGGCCAGCGGGACGAGGCGGGTGGGGTGGGCGGCTGCTGGGTTGGTGCGCGACATGACGGCTCCTTTCGGAAGTTCCGGCTCTATGCCACAGGTGTGCGGCGAACTCCGGCGCCGTGGCGCGCGAGATCGCAGTCACACGCGTGGCTGGCTCGGCGGTACCGTGGACCGTTTCAACCGCTATCGGTTGCCGCGATGACGGCCCCGTGTTCCAGGTCGGGACCGATGCAGGCCAGAGCGACTTGGGAGGGCTCCTACGCGTCCCAGAACCAGTTACTGGTGGCGTTCAGGGCGAGCCATCGGCAGGCACGTGCCAGGTCAGGAGGATTTGCGGACTTTGGCCGGGTCTTCCTAGTCCCCGTCGCCAGGTGGCATCTGGGCAGTGGCTGACGGGAGCAGACACGGGCCGGTGCGTGTGGCGATTTCGCTTCTGCGGGCTCGGGCTCGGGCTTGAGCGTGATGCCCGTTGGCGTCCAGGACGTCGGCGATGGTGTGCAGCACGGTGGCGAGCGATCGTGCTGCGGGCAGCAGGTTCTCGGGCCGGGTGTCGCTGGTGTGCCAGTCGATGAGTCGTGCCGCTTCGTGGGCCGGGCGAGGGCGTCGTCGGATGCCCGGACGCCAGTTGCATGCGGGCCAGACCTGCCCGGGATTTCTGCCAGCGCGGTGAACGTGTTGTGATTGGGGTGTTGGCTGACCAGGTCGCGTTCGATGGTGATGGCCTTGCGGTAAGCGTGGCTGGCCTGGGTGGTATGGCCCGCGTCGCGGCGTGCGGTGGCGGCCTGCCGGAAGGACCTGGCAAGGTCGGCGGTGTGCCGTTCGGGCTGGTCTCGGCGAGCCGGCGACGGATCTCGACTGATTCCTGCGCGGGTGCGATGCCGTCGATCCGCTGCGCCGGCGGAGGGCGGGCGCGGCGTGGTTGGACGCCTAGCCGAGGGTCTCGACCGCCGCCTCATATAACGCTCTCCGACTAGACGCCCACCTGGGCCGCTGCGTATTGGACGTGCGAAGTTCACCCTTTCTCAGAGTAGTTCATGCATCGTCACCACTCAACGGAGGCAATTGGGCATGGCAGAATTGGCACGTGACGTGCAACCGGGGTGCCGCCGATCCAACACTCGCGACGAGATATCGACTCTGGTCGGATTCGGCTGGCTATTGCCAGAATCCGGGATGCCTAAAGTCATTGTTCGTGGAGCTGGAAGCCGGCGGTGACGTACACTTCGCCGAAGCCGCCCACATAATTGCCGCCAGTGCAGGCGGGCCCAGGGGCGATGCGACCGTCCAAGATCATGAGCGAGCGGCGTGGAGCAACCTCATTCTGCTCTGCGCGAATTGCCACAAGATGATCGACAAGGCGCCGGACGACTTCCCAGTCGAAGATCTTAGGCAATGGAAGAACTTGCGCTTAACGACACTAGAGACAGCGATCGGTGTGGCGTCGTTCACATCGCGCGATAAGGCTCGATCGGCCATCGAGCCGAGACTGATTCAGAATCGCGTGATACATGAGCAATATGGCCCCGAAAACGACTATCGTTTTGACCCTGAGAGCGAGATGGCTCGGATGTGGCGCAGGGGCCTTCTAGGCACAATCATTCCAAACCATAGAGCAATATTGAGGGTTCTCGACTGCAATCGAGACATCCTAACTCCTTCAGAGAGGATTGTCGTCGAGCAGTATCGGACACACATACAAGACCTTGAAGACCGGCATGTCCACGGAGTCGAGGGGATTGTCTCGCGGCGGTACCCCACGGGAATGGATGACATCTTTGCCTAGTTACGAATGGCTGCGGCAGACGTTTGAGCAACTCGACTACGTCGATCATGTTGAGTTTAATGGCTCATTGATAACGCTCACGCGTCGCGAGCTTCCAGCAGTGCGTCTAGGAGTGCTAACCACACCTGACGTGACGGCCACGCTGGCTGCCGAACTGGCAGACGAGATCGGCCCGTTTGACTTCATGATGAACACGCCTAAGACAGGGCGATTTATGGGCGATGCGATCTCTTACTGCGAGGAGCGGGGAGTCGGTTGGGGTGGAGTGGGGGACGCAATGCGTGCTCTCCGATACCAGAATCCCGGTGATTACGTAAATCGGGAACTCGATTTCATTCTTCGCGGATTGAGCCAACATCATCAAGTCCTGGCCACGCGGTTGCTTGACGATCGTCGAGTTTTCGTGGACCGCCGAGGATTAAAGCCGCTCGTGCTCTATATCGGCTCCGAGTACCAGCCAACAGCAGATTCTGTCCGCAGCGCGATAGGTCGGTACGGTGAGTTCGATGTTTACGCCGCTACGAATCCGAATAGTGACCCCACCAGCGAGGCCATCGAAGTTGGTGATCGCGCTGGTATACCAGTTATCAAATGGGGAGCGGTTTTAAGCATGTTGCGCCAATGATTGCTGCGACCTTGGCGCTCATTGCACGTAACGCAATCTTGTTGCCGTGTATCGATGTTTATGTGTTTGGGTCGGTCTTGCTCTCCAGCACGCCTGCGGATATTGACCTCTTGGCAGTCTACCGCCATCGGTCATGCCTGGATAGATTCCGCGAGAGAATGTCTCATTGCACGGGGGAGTATCTGCTTGACGTCACGGCGATGACGCCTACGGAACTTGAAGGATCGGGTTTCTTTGCTCGGTCCGGGGCTAAACCCTTGTATGTTGTTCAATTCAAGTGGCCAATGTTGGCCCCAGGATGACCGATCACAACGAAGATTGCAGTCTTGTGACGCAATGGCAATTCCTGCCCTTGAAATCGTTCGAACGCCAGGTTCACCATGAACGGCACCGCCGCTGGGGGCAGGTCGAGGAGAGAACTCATCGAGCGACCTCAACCTCTGACGGCGCGAGAGGCCGCAAGATGTCGGCCGCATCGCCCGCGAAGCCATTGGCCCCGTCCTAACCGTTCCAGTCGATCGCGTCCACTCGAGCACCACGCGAGCCTGTCTGCGACCTCGGTCGGAGGCCCTAGATCTGGACACGAGCCATGCACGATCTCCAGCCTGGCGATGGCGCTACCTGTGATGTTGCCGGGCGTCAGCTAACTGGAGGGTAGGCCGAGCTTGTCGAAGAACGCCCGATTCCGTTGGAATGCGTCGCTGACCAGTCGGTCGAAACTTATGACCTCGATGTACGCCTTGGCGGCGTCGTTGAAGCCAAAGTAGCCCGTGCCGTCGTGCATGGGGCGCAGGTTCGCGTTCTCGCACCTTTCGATCATCGTCGAAGTGAGGTCTGCGACGATGTAGCAGAAGGCCGGTGGTTGCGGACTCGCCGGGATCTGGCGCCCTGATGCAGTCTTGATCCCGCCAGCGCGCACTCGCTTAACGTAGTTGAGGGACTGCTGGATTGGGTCCTTGTCCTCGGACACGTCATTGCGCATCGGCCGCTTCAGCTCGACCACGACGATCGAGGCAAGTGGGACCCGATCACCCTCAGCAGCTAGGACCGGGCCGGGCGCGATACGCGTGAGGAGGATGTCGGGCTCCGTGGCCGAATCGGAGTCCGTGATAGGCATGGTCTTGAGCGGCTTGTCCGAGGCGAGGTAGTCGTGGAAAGCAAGGCGTTCGTCGATGATCCAGAGGTTCGAGGCGTCACTGCCCACCTCATTCGAATCCTTGCGCATCGGAAACAGCAGCTCGTGAACCTTGTCCTCCCGACTGTACTTGCCCTGCTCGTCGAGCCGGATCGTGCGGCTCAGGGCATCAAGGATCGTCCGGCGTCGTGCGACGTATCCCGCCAGGTCTGACTGGTTGATCTCAGTGACTGTCTCCAGGTAGCGGGACAGCCGTTCGTCGTAGTCTTCCGGCCGTGCGAATCCGTCCTCGGCGAGTAGTGCTTGGCCCTCTTGGATCGCACCGGCTTCGAGCTTCTGCAAGTTGCGGTGTAGGAGCAGTTCGAGTTCCTGGTCCTTGACGGACGGGTCGACCGTCACTCCGAGCTCCTCGAGCCGGGCTAGGACTGGACGGTACCTAGGAGCGCGCCTTGCCACGAAGTCGTTGACACGGGCCTTGCCCTCTTCACGGGCGGCCTTGAGTGGTCCGTCGAGAAGTTTCTCGACCTCGTCGAGCACTCCGGCGCGGATCTCGTCCAGCGAGAGATCCTCGACGGCCGCTGTGTCCAGAGTCCGTTCGGGAAGATCGAAGGCTGTTCGGTCCGCACGGACATTTGTATTGAGGTAGCCGGAGGACACATAGCAGGCGTAGGCGAACTCCGTGGCGTCCGCGTCCTTGAGTCTGCCGTTCAGGCCGGGGATCTTGCCCGTGAGGTTCTCTTCCACGACCACTCGGTTCGCGGCGCACCAGTACAGCCGGGGGATCGCGTTGCGCGTCGAGGGTTTGAGGCGGAGGCTCACCATGTTGAACTGCTGTCCCTTGATGCTGACCGTGGTGGTGTCCATCTTGGAGAGCAGGATCTCGTCCATCAGCTTTTCCAGCGAGACGGTCTCGGCGTCCTCGTCGTCGATAACGGTCACTCTCGGTGCGCCGCCTGCGCGCAGGAAGTACCAGATGCAGTGCTCAAGGATCTCGCGGGCGATCGGCTCGACTGACTTCGGTGCTGACCGTTGGAAGGGCTTCTTGAACCCGTCCAGGCTCACGAGCGTTCCCGCGTCGGAAACGTCGGAGGGCTCCTGGTCTGGTTCGACCTCGCGGTCGATTGAGAACCGGAACTGACGGCCGCGAAGGATGCCGTCGTCCTCCTTGTAGGCGCTGCTGACGGTGACTCGCTCGAATGCCTTGAGCCAAAGGAGGCGGCCCACACCGCGGCACCCCATAGCGGCTTTGTGCTCGCTGTCGAGCGTCTCGAAAGAGACCATGTTCTCCGGTGTGAAGCCGACCCCGTTGTCCTCGATGTCGAAGCCGACGATCGGCTTCATCGGGACCCGCCCCGGTCCGATCTGCCCGAGGTCCAACTCGCCCTGCGCGCTGCGCCGGATCCTTACGCTCAAACGGCCCTGCTCGACGTTCTCGCCGAAACGAGCATCGATGGCCTGGATGCTGTTGACGACCGCCTCGAGGACGGGAAGCAGAGCGTGACTCTTCGGAAGGCTCGTGTTCCGGACACGGCCGTTCAGAGATGTCGTCAGGGCCACATTTGCCTCCGCCTCGATCGGATACCGCGAGACCCTATCGACGGGTAGGGCGAAGGACGGAGACGCCGCGCCCACCTCGAGCGAAAGCGTGGGGTGAGATTCGGACGCGCCGGGCTGATGTTCGACAGCTCGATCAAGATGGGTCAACGGCAGCGGCCACCTGGCACGATTCGTCATCGACTAGTCCAGGCCACCGTCAAGCGGAACGCTCGGCGGGAAGCGTGTCGAGATCGCGCCGGTCGGCCCGTCGTACGCCAATCGAAGCATGCGGGCCATGCTCTGTCGGGCCTCATGGTCGTGTGGCTCTGACAGCAGGGCGCCAGCAATGATCAGTGCCTGCGCGGCGGCTCGCTGGTCCGCGGCCGAGCCAGTCTGAAGCTGGCGCAGTGCGCTCCCGGACAGTTCTTCGGCCTCGTCGACGGCACGATCCGCGCGAAGCGCCATGAGTGCGATAGCGACGACGGCAAACGGTGTGAGCACGATCAACCAGAAGGGGAACGATGAGATGAGCCCTCCAGCGATGGACGTGAACGCTGTGTGGTGACCGAGCGCACCCTCTAAAGGACGCTCGCCTGCGGAATGACCGGAGTAGTGCTGTGCTGCGGCCAGCAGTAGAGACAGCGCCACCAGGGTCAATGCCGTCACCAGCGTGATGTAGAGGACGGTCCTGCCTCCGCCCTGGACAGCGGCCACGGCGAGAACTACGCACGCGATCTGTGACCCGGAGCTGTGCGTCCCGGCCTAGATGGTCGCGGCCAGGCCTGCACTAACCGCGAGGGCGACGACCAAACCCGCACGTTCCGGATGACTCATCCAAGAGGCGGCGTCACTGATCCATCCCGGAGGCGTGATCCCCAGCGCCTCAAGAAGTCGGGTCAAGCCGTCGAGGGGGTCCGTGGGCGGGTCGGTGTGAGCATCGCCCACCAGAACCAGCCGCTGGCGAGGCTGTAAACGATCCCGGCAAGGACCCGCTCCCATGAGACCCCGAACAACCTCTCGAAATGCGGTAGCGCATCCTTGAACTCCGACCAGATCGTCCCTGACGACATACTTCCCCTCCGTGGCTGAGACCAAGTTGCCGACGTCAGGCGAACTGGCCGGCGCGGTGAACCGTACTGGCGACCACCGACAGCCCGGCCAAGCTGTCAGTAAGCCCGACGACCCACTGCAGCGGGGAGAGTGGGGAGCGAGCTCGCGGCGCGCGACTTGCTGTCGGTTCACGGTGTCTCGGGTGATGGAGGAGTTTTTCCGTTCTTGTCGAGCGCGCAGTGCAGCGGCGTGGCTTCTGTTCCGGGCGCCTGCCCGTACAGGCTCAGGAACGTGATGATCTGCTCACGCTTCCCCGTATCCGTTCCAGCCTCTGCCCAGCCCAGTGTGAGCGCCGCCTTGGAGCCAGCTTCAGTTTCCCGCACGTAGCTGGTGGTTTCGGTACGCCTTCGGATGCGGTGGGCAATGGCGTCCAGAAGGGCGTCCAACCGCTTGGTCATGGCGGCCGCCACTCCTGCTGCTGCCAGCGAAATCGGTACCCAGTGTTCCGTGTCCACACGTTCCCCTCACCCGTCTGCTTCCCGTCTCTTCAGGTAACGGCGCAGTTCGTGTCGCGTGTGACAGCCGACCTTGTTCCTCTGCCGTCACAGGCCCCCCTGGTTTGGGGTCTCCTGCCACAGGAAGGTGTGGAACAGCCATGCCCAGTGACACGGCGCACGAGACGAGTTTCAGCGGGCATCACCCTTACCTGACCTCCGGGGCGGGTGTGGCGCGATCGCACGCGGTCACAGGCGTGACAGCTACCGGCACCGACGCCGGGACATCGTCGTTCATCGACGACGCTTCTGGGAACATGATCCAGCGAGCCTGTCTGAACTCGCGAGGTTGTCGACCACGGACTCGGAGGTACAAGGTGCGGCTAGGTACCGTCCGGGACGTGCTTATCGCCGACGCCGTCATCGAACTGTCTGATCATGCTGGCTTCGACGGCTGGCCTACGACCAGAACCGCAGGGTTCGGGCACGCGAGGCTGCAAGCCGATCTGACCGTCGAGGAGATCGGATCGGTGGTGTGGTCGTTCCTGAACGCGAACCATGCATTCGACGACCCAGGTGCCGACGGCTCGATCCTGTTCGGCGGCGTCCGGATCACCGATTCGACGACGGGAACCGTGCTGCTGCCCGGGTGCTGCAGCGACCTGTCGAGCCGCTTCGACCTTGTCCAGTGCGTGGCCGACGGCGCGGGTGACCCCTGGCTCGGGCACGGTCCATGGCCTGCGGTCCAGTTCAACGGGGACGACGTCCGCCTTGTCGTCGACACCGAGCGGACCGAGGAGGTCGCGTTCACGGCGGGCCTCGACGAGGTGCGGGTCGCGCTCGACCCGATCGAAGGCGACCTGCGGGGGTTCCTCGCGACGCTCGAGACGTGGGCCGCAGCTCACCTGCCCGGAAAGGCCGACGTCGTCGTCAGCTGCTTCCGGCGTGGGATCGGGACACGGGACGTGGCCGACGAGCCTCTAGGGGGCGCCTGAGGTGCGCCCGACCCTGATCCTGTTGTCCGATGCCGAGACGAAGATGGTGATCCTTGAACGTCTTCGCGCGGCAGGAGAGTACCGACCGGAGCCAGTCTTTGACCGACTGACCGTGGGAGATGCGTCGTTCGGTGTCGATCCCACCGATGCGGTCCTTGCCGAGTACGACGCAGGCGTGCTTGAGCAGGCGCTGCCAAGCGTGCAGGCGCACGCGGTGATGCTTGAGTACGGCGTGCGCGAAGACGTTAGGCAACTCGTGCTGGCGGTGACCGAAGGGCTCCACGGCGTCCTCGATACCAACTACGGACCGTACCTGCGGTTCGGTGACCTGCCTGGATCACGATGGCTGGCGCGGCCTGGGCACCCAGAAAGCGACAGCAGCACTGGCGAACCGCTAGCGATCTTCGAAGAGCAGCCGGACGAGCTTGGCGACCCAATGATCTGGCCCCGGTGGACTGGGTTCGGCGAGTCGGATGCGGTGACCGAAAGTCGCCGCAGCGCCGTCCTGGCCGAGCTGAGACGTGAGCTGGTGCGGAGACATCCACTGTTCGGCAGGATCACCGGGATCGAGGCCTTTCATGCGGCGTCGGACGACGTCCTGGCTCGTCTCGATGACGGGACTCTTGCGGTCGTGCACCCTACATGGAGCGGCAACCCAGAGCATTCCGAGAATTGCCCTTCGTTCGTGATTCAGGGCAAGGCTTCTGAAGCCGCGCAGCGCTTCCGCACGTACGAAGGATGGGTGGAGTGATGCTGAACTACTTCGGTGGGAGCACTGATGATTCTGATCGCTTTGACCTCATCTCCGAAGTTTCAGAAGCCGCGGGAGAGCGTTCGTCAGCGTGGCGGTTTGTGGCGCGGTTCGCCGAGTATTGGCTCGGAGAACCGCTCGACGCTACATCCGGAGTATCCGCGGAACAGACCGAGGCGCGTGAGGTCGACCTCGGTGTTCGGCTGCCCCCGGCGGTGCGTGAGTTCTACCGGCATTTCGGCCGTCGTCATGACCTGTTCAGCAACCAGGACGTGCTGTTGTCCGTCGTGCAGAGACAGATGTACGTCGACGAAGGCGCGCTGATCCTCCGCCACGAGAACCAGGGTGTCTGCCGGTGGGGCATCCTCCTGGAACATCTGGACCGCGACGACCCGCCCGTCGTCGTGCGTAGCGACCTCGCGGACAAGTCTCAGGAGGCGTGGGAGCCATGGACCGAAACGTTCTCCGCAGCGGTGGTCCAATGGCTGGTCTACGAGTCGTGCATGCGTCCCTCGGTCGGTGATCTGGCTACGGAATTGGAACGACCTGAGGACCTCGCCGAGCTCGCTGCACGTGGCAGGTCGCTGGACATCGCCCCCTTCCCCACGGGGCACCTGAGCACCCAGACCGGAGCGCGGTGGCTGATGTTCGATGGCGTCATCGTGCTGGTCGACGAGACCACAATTCTGATGAGTGCACGGACCCATGAGGCGGCCGATGAGTTTCGTCGTCGCTACCCGGCTGACTGGCTCATCGAATAGAAAACACGTTCCCACCGGCTCAGGTCCGAGCGGTATCGGTCACTCCCGCCACGACGGCCGAGGAGAGCCTTAGACTCCCGGCACATGGCTGACGTCGTTGAACTCGGGAAGATCACCTGCCCCTCGGGACAGCTCGTGCTGACCGATGGTGGCTACCTCAGCCTGTGGTCGGGTGACCGTCGCCCCGAGGACGTCGCGGCGCGGCCGGGTCCCGCTGTGGACATGGAGATCGTCGGACCCGATGCCAGTGCGGCCGCACGGTCGTTCGACCGGCAGCCCGGGATCAGGCTCTATGACATCCCGGCTCAGGGCGTCGAGGAGATCACCGAGGCGTTTGCCGAGCATTCCAAGAAGGCGGGTCTCGATGCCAGCCTTCAGGTCTTGCCGGACCAGGTCCCGCATCGCGAGCGGGTTCGGTACGCGATCGCCAACGGTGATCCCACCTTCCTGAATTTCGGCGTGCCCGTGCTCCCCGTCGGCGGTATTTCCACCAGCAGCCCGCTTCTCGTGACCGCGACTGCCGGTGATTGGGGCTGGACACAGATCCGCATCGTGCTAGGCGCCGCACCGACCGCCCAGATCCGGGAGCTCGGTTACCTGCGCGTCGAGCAGGCGCGCCTCGTGATCGGCGACGCCGATGCCCTCGGCTCGTGGGTGCACGAGGACCCGATTGATGGACTGGCCGACGTCGTGTTCTGGGGTCGGGACGATGCGCAGCTCGCGGTCGAGCTGGACGCCCCGCGCCTGACCGGTCCGGGCGATGTCGGCTACGGCTGGGTGGACCTGCCGTTCCAGGACGCGCTGGACCGGGCGCTCGACCTGGAGTCGCGACGGCGATCGAGCGGGCAGGCGATGTTCAACTTCGACTTCCGGCGGCACTCGCACCACTGGCATGTCATGGCGAAGGTCCGCGCGGACGAGCACGAGGTTGGCACGATCTCGGTCGGCGGCGCCGACGTCATGATGGCGATGACATCGGTTGGCGACGGTGAGTTTGCCGTGCACCTCGAGCTCGACGCCGCCGGAACGCCCACAGCGATCGTGGTCGTGATCGACACAGAGGCGTAGCACCCGACGCATCACCTGGCTGGAGCGCGTTCTCCGACGCTGGCAGTGATCGGCCCACGCCCGAAAAGGGGGACGCGCTTATGTCACGACCGGCCAGCGGCCCACAGGTTCAGCGCCTGCACCAGATCGTTGGGAACTTCGTAGGCCTCGGCCCGTCCGCTCGTGCCATAGATCGGCCGCAAGGCCCGTGGTGTGCCCACGGCGAGGCGTCCCTCGTTGATGAGGGCCTCCGTGATCCGGTTGGTCGAGCGCGCGAGTCCTCTGACAGAGCGCTCAGGATCGAACCCAGCCACTTCGTAGAGCTCGTCGCGTGAGATCTGGCCGCCGTTCGCCACTGCTCGACGGATCACCCCACGCTGGACCAGGTATTGGCCTTGCTGCAGCCGGTCGATCAGATCGGTGGCAGTGTTGCGTGTCCACCCCGTTGGTCGAGGGCGTCGCCGGGGCCGCGGTCTCGAGCGTTCGGTGCCTACGCCATCCGGTACCGGAAGAGTTCGACGGAGCGCGTCTGTCGAGGTCGAGTCTTCAGGGATGGGATCGGGTATGGCCCGGCGCTGACGTTCGTACTTGAGGCGTACAGGCCGACCGTCGACGTACATGGTGATGGACTGCATCAGCGCTTGCTTGGCGTCGGAGGCCATCCGAGCGACGTCGTCCGAGTTAGCGGTGAGAAGGAGACGCTCGAGGATTCCGGGAAGCGGGAAAGTCAGGGTAAATGCTTCGGGTTCGTCCGAAGGCCAAATGAGCCACTCGCCGCCTGTCGGACCGGTGTGGCCGTAGCCGATTCCGACAGGTATGGGGCCGGTCGCAGCCTCGGCGTACGTGCGGAACGCTTCGGTATCCGTGGCGCGTAAAGCGAGGACGAACGGCGCATCTACGAACCCGACAAACAGTTCTTGAACGTTGTCATGGGGGAGCGCACGCGTGACCGTGTCCTCGGCCCACCATACGAGAAGTGGCGTGCTGGGAGCGGCGACCTGGCGGAGGTCGCGGGCGCTCTCTGCACTCCGTACCGCGAGGACGTGACGTACGGCCATGCGCGCGGCACCCAGTGACACCTCCGAATCGTCGAGGAGGATTTCCTGCGCGGCTGTCCGGAGGGTTTCGCCGAGCTCGCGCCACGACGGGCCGGACAAGTCGATCAGCGAGATCTGGTGTGCGAGTGCGAAATTCTGGGCATCGGTCGTGAAGCCTCCGGTCGAGAAGAGCGAGTAGCGGTACTGAACGCGCCGCAGGTGCTCGGCCCGGCTGACCCCCTCTGTCATACGGACGTACTCGTTGACATCGTGTACGACGCCGTGAGCGTTGCGTATGACGTCAAGGCCGATCTTCGAGGTGGTGTTCTTCGCTTCGGCGAACAGCCGCACTGGCAGTGAGAACGGAATGGTGATGTCGAGCGCTCCAAGTGCGTCCGCCTGGTGGACGGCGCCTCGGCCCTTGACGGTGAGGCCGCTGCCTTGCCATTCGAGGACCTCTGGATCGTCCTCCCTAGCGAGGAGCCTGTACCCATTTGCTGTCAGCAGGTGGGCGATGAATTCCTCGAGCAGATATCCGGCGAGCTGGGCAGCCTTAGTCACCAGTTACCTCGTCTCTTCGTCCCCGCGTCTGCGGAGAGTTCTTGTGGCGATCTCGCCTGAGAGCTTGCCGGTCACGGATCGCGCTCGGTCGAGGGTGCCGTTGCCGATGCGCCTGGCGGCGTCGACACCCTCGGCCCCTGTTTCCAGAGCCTTGTCCTTCACCTCGGTGACGGCGTCCAGCCATCGCCTCGCTTCCAGAGCCTGTCGCTCGTCCTCGATCCCGAGGCGTCCCTGGAAGTCGACGACGGCAGTCACCACCTGGTTGCTGGACTGCACCACGGCCCTGGACGAGGCAGGGTGCAGGAGCACCTTCGTATTCGCCGTGCCAGCCGCACTGTCGATGCGGGTCAGGAGGTGTGCAGTGCTGCGCGAGATGAGTTCCAGGCGTCTTCCGCGGGCCACTTTCAGCGCGACGCGATGACGGTCCAACTCTTCCGGCGACGTGTCCAGCACACGGTCGAGCTCGAGTACCGCGAGCGCGTCGTGCAGCTGGAAGCAGCGAGCGAGAACAGCGAGCCACTCCGTGACCGTAGACTCGGCGTCTTTCGACGCCGCGGCAAGATCGCCGATGGAGGACCTGCGCTCCAGCTTCTCCGCGAGGGCGTCGAGCCGGCGCAACGCATAGGCCTGTGTCTGTGCGATCGTCATCGACGTCGCCTGGACCTTCGACCAGGTCACCTCTGAAACCCGTCCTACGTGCTCGCGGATCGTCATGGCTTCCTCGATCACGAGGTCCGCCCCGATCATCTCGGACAGAACTGCGTCCTTCTGGGCGCGCAGGACGTCGTCGACCTTCGCGTCGATCGTGGCGAGATAGTCAGTGATCTCGTCCATGGCCTGCTGCATTGCGAGCTGCGCCATGATCCCGGCGGCACCTGCCAACACCGCCGGGTTGGTCAGCAGACCCTTCGTCGAGAACTCGACGAACCCCTTGATCTGACCGCTAGGTCCCTTCAGCACGCCAGAACTCAGGCCGGTCTTCGAGCTCGTCCGAAGCCCCCACTTGTCGACGAGCTGAGCCGACTCCTTGGACAGCTTCACCCAGCGGCCGGAGTTGGCTGCCAGTTCGGAACCTGCCTGCGTGATGCCGGCCGCGGCGCTGAGGCTCGGCCCAAGCCGCTGCAGTCCGAGATCCTTCGACGGCAGACCCTCGGCGCTGAGGAACCGTTCGACGGCGTCAGGGTGCCCGATGACAGCGAGGCCGTCGCCGTCGCTGATCAGCTGAATCTCCTGGTTCACCAGAGGCTCCCTGATCGCTTGCCGCTGGCCTGCGTTCGCGTCTCCGCCACGGTGAACTCGAAGAGCGCCAGGGCAAGCTGGGCCTGCTCCTGGTCCTTCAGCTTCCTCGCGCGCATCGGGATGCTGTCGACCACCAGGGCGAACGGGTTGGCTGCCAGGTGACGGCACAGGTCGGTACCGAAGAGAACGTCGAACCGAAAGGCGCCGCCATGAGGTTCGGGCTCATCACTTTGCACTACGCCTACACCGACCACCTTCGCCACGGGATTCTCCGGGTGTATGGACTCTCGTACCCAGATCAGGTCACCGGTGGTGATTTCCAGCTTCCTGGGCAGGCGCCAGGGATAGGTGTGCTTCTTGCCTGCCATGAACATCGTCGGCGAGGCCTTATATCCCCAGGAGTCTCGGTTCACCGGATAGAGCCAGTGCGTCATTGCATCCTCCGTCTGACGCGGGCTTGGGCTCTCCTACGCTCTCGCCTTCTGCGGCAGCGCATGAGCCACTGGCCAACCTTCGTCGAGATTCCGCCGTCGTGTGTGCTCGCTGGCTGTTGTTCACCCGGGCGAACTACCGAGCCTGCGCCTGCAGGTCAGAGGGTTGCACTGCTGCCGTGCGCGTGGGAGGCCCAGGGCGCATGCGGCCTTTGCTCGACTCACCCTCGGTCGCGACACCGGCTGTAGGCATTGCGTGACACTGGTCGTTGCGTTGGCGCAAACTTGGTGGCGTTGGGATCGCTTTCGCGACCCTCGACGTCTGCTCTCGTCTCAGAGGGTGTGTTCAGCTGACAACCGTCCGGAAGCCCACGCCCAGTCGATCCGCTCCTGCTCCAGCCGCACGCGCGCCCCGTACCGGTCGCTGACGAGGTCGGCGTAGACGTCCGCCTCGGCGTCGGTCAGGCGCGTGAGGGCCGCGGACGTCGGACGCTCCTCTCGTCCCCAGCGGTCCTCGTGGGCCAGGAGGGTGTCCCGGTCCATCAGCACCGAGCGCGCCTGCGGGAGCCACGCGCGGAGGCGGTCGAGGATCGCGAACCCGTGTGTGTCGAGGTCGCCCCAGTAGGTCACGTCGGTGTCCCGGAGCCAGGGGAGCGAGGCGGGCTGGTCGACGTCGAACCCCTTGCCCCATAGGACCAGCCCGCCGGCGGGGACCGGCACACTCAGATAGGTGATCTCGTTCTCCACGATCAGTGCCTGCGTAACGACACGGGGAGCGAGTTGCCGGGCCTCATCCAGGCGCAGCGCCATATCCGTCACGACGTCGGGCAGACCGAGCAATCCTGGTACGCAGCGCAGCCGGACCATCGCGGGCTTGCCGGACAGGCCGAGGTCGGCGGTGAAGGCGACGGCGCGCGAGCTGACACCGAGCATCTCCGCGAGCACGCCCCGGTGCCGCTCGACCAGCTTGGTGTCCACGCCGGGCGCGTCGACCTGGCGTAGGTACTTGTCGGAGCCGCGGTTGTCCCGTAGCCACCGGTAGGCGGCGGTGATCGCCGGCCACTCTGGTTCCAGTGCCAGGGCCCGCAGAGGCTTGTCCAGCACCCAGGTGCGGACGGCGGCGTCGGGCAGGAGGGCGTCGGCGGTCGTGAGTACGCGGCCGAACGCCGCGACGTCGTCGAGAACGCCGAGCAGGCGCCAGGCCTGGTCGAACGACGTGACCACCGCGCGTCCCGGAACTTCGGTGCGGCCGAGATCCCGGCCGCCGACGCTCGTGCTGACCAGGTCGTACGCCCGGCCGCCACGTGAGCCGGCGTCCAAGGCCGCCAGCCAGTCGCGCGCCTCGTCGAAGCGCTCACCGAGGTCTGCGGCGGACGGGCCGTGGACCGGGACATCGAGCACCGGGAACGGGTCGCCCGCCGCGAAGGCGCGCAACAGGGTGCCGTCGTCCCACCGGCGCCGCACCTTCGTCGCGATGTCCGAGGGTGCCGTCCAGCGCTTGGCCGGCCGCATCGCCCGGCCGCTCACGCGCCGCCCTGCCCGGCGTGCTCGCGCCGCCGCTCGTGGTACTCCTCGATGGTGAGGGTGTGCACACGGGAGGAGGCGCCCGTCGGGTTGTCGACGAAGCCGATCGAGTGCACGTACGGCTCGATCACGTGCACCTTCTGCAGCGGGGTCACGATCAGGAGCTGGAGGCCGAGCTTGGCGAATAGCCCGAGCGCGTACCGGGTCGAGGCGTCCGAGCCACGGCCGAACGCCTCGTCGATGACGGCAAAGCGGAAGTCGCGCGAGGCCTCGGCCCCCCACTCCAGGCCGAACTGGTAGGCGAGCGACGCGGCCAGGATCGTGTAGGCGAGCTTCTCCTTCTGTCCTCCCGACTTGCCGTCGGAGTCGGTGTAGTGCTCGTGCTCGGCGCCCGTCTCCCGGTCCTGCTCGGAGGCGGCGAACGTGAACCAGTTGCGCACGTCCGTGACCCGGCGCGTCCACGCCTTGTCGCTGTCGGCGTGGTTCTCCCGGCCGCGGAACCGTTCAATGATGCGGCGCACCTCTTCGAACCGCTGCTCCGTGTACGCGTCGTCCGGGCTGAGCACGTTCGTGGTCGCGGCACGCAGGTCGAACCGGAACTGCTTGATCTCCTGGTTCGGCGTGGGTTCCGCGACCAGGCGCACGATCCGGCCGGGGCTGTAGTCGATCGCCGAGAGCGCCTCGTTGATCCGCTCCACCCGGTCGCCGATCTGCTCGGCCTGCCGGCGCAGCCAGGAGAAGAACTGGGTCAGCTCGCGGACGGCGTTGGTGTTGAGCTGGTGCTTGAACTCGGCCTCGAACCGCGGCAGGTCGTCACGGCGCACCCGGTCCCGCAGGCTCCGGTACTCGCCGATCGCCGCGACGTTGGCGTCCATCTCGGTGGTCGCCTCGGGCCACCGGCGCCGGACCTCGGACATTTGCTGCTGGATGCTGGTCACGTAGCCGTTCATCTGGCGCTGTGCGTCGTCGACGGTCGCGTTGATGGCGCGCGGGAGCGTCGCGGCGGTCGCGTCGCACTCGTCGATCGTGGCCGGCACCTTGCGACCCATCCGCTCCTCCAGCAACGGGTAGCAGTCGCGGGCATCCGCGAGAGCGGCCTCGTCGAGCGCGTCGATGGTGGCGAGTTCCCGGTCAAGGCGATGCTGCGCGGCCGTGACGTCGCTCTTGAGGCCGCCGATCGTCTCGCCGACGCTGCCGATTCGCTGGGTCAGCTTGTCTTCCCGCTCGGCGAGCTCGCTGAGCTGTCGGTCGATCTCCGTCAGCCGTGACGAACCGGCCACCAGACGGTCGCGCTCGCCGGTGAGAGCCGTCAGGGCCTCGCGGGCCTCGTCCACGTCGACCTCGCGCCAGGTCGTGTACTGGGCCAGGCCGGCGAGCGCGGCGGCGCTGTCGTCGAGGGCGTTCCGCCGCGTGTCCAGCGCAGTGAGCTGGCCGTTGATGCCGGTCAGCTCTCCCTGGAGCGTGCGGGCCTCGGCGTTGAGCGCCTTGATCTTCTGCTCGCTGCCGCGACCGAGCACCCAAGTGCGGGGGTCGTCCGCGCGGGTGCGGTCGTCCTTCTCGTGCCGATCGCGATCCCTGACCAGACCCTCGCGTGTGACGGCACGGTCCTCCCGGCGCAGCTGGCCGACGTCGTCGACGCACCGGTGGTCGGCCCGGTGCGCCAGCTCGGCCGTCAGGTAGCCGGCGAAGCCGCCGTCCTCGACCTCCAGGACGTCGTACAGGCGGAGCCCCGGCCCGCGGTCCGCCGGCCGGGAGGGGACCCGGCGCTCCGCGACGCGCAGGTAGACCAGCCGGGTGCCGAGGTGGTTGGCGTTGACCCAGCCGGTCACGTCCTCATACAGGCGCTGGGGCACCAGGAGGTTCTGCGCGAAACCACGTAGGACCCGCTCCGCGGCGCCGCGCCACTGCGCGTGCTGGTCGCGCACGTCGACGAGCTCGCCCGCGAACGGCAGGTCCGCCTCGTCGAGGCCCAGCTCGGTGCACAGCCGTTCGCGCAGCTCGACCAGGCGGCCGGGAAGGTTGTTGCGCCGGCTCTCCAGCCCGGAGATCTCCTTGAGCAACGCAGCGCCCCTGCGGTTGATCTCGGAGTGGCGCTCCAGCAGGGGCCGCCTGTCAGCGTCGATCCGGTCACGCTCGTCCTTGAGCCCTTCGCGGCGGGCTGCGACGTCGACCATGCGGCCCGCGAAGTCCGCCGCCGTCGTGACGTCGTTGAGGCTCGCCTGGTCGAGCAGGAGCGCGTAGGCCTGACGACGGACGGTGCGGTCCTGGAGCATCTGCTTGGCCTTCGGGATCGCCTCCTCCAGCTCGCCGAGGCGGTCACCGCCCGCGTTCTGCCGCTCGCCCACGAGGCGGTCCCGCTGCGGGGCGAGCGACCGCCGCTCACGTTCCAGGTCCCGCTGCTCGCCCTCGCGGGCGGTCAGAGCGGTGCGATCACGGTCAAGCGTGGCCGTGAGGATGGTCGCAGCACGTTCGGCAACGTAGGGGGCGACGGCGTCCCGCTGGCGCACGTGGGACCTGTGCCGCTCGACGGCCTCCTCGTAGCGGTCGCAGGAGTCGATCAGCGGGTCGAGAGCCGCGAGCTGGTCGGTCGCTCGGCGGACGGCCTCGTGCGCCTTCGTGAGGTTCTCGAAGTGATCGACCATGCCGCTCACACGGCTCGCGGCGTCGGCAGGCTCCAGCATGTGGCCGCGGACGAACTCGTTGAGGTTGCCCACCGACTTCATTGAGACCGTCTGGTGGAACAGCTCCATCGCCTGCTCCGAACGGATCCCGAGCAGCCGTCGTACTCGCCGGGAGTAGTCGGGGAACCCGTTGTCGATCTGCGCACCCGCCGCGCGCAGTCGGGACCTGAGGGCCTTTAGGTCTGCGCCGAAACCGCTGAAGTCGGGGTCGACCGAGAGGTCCGCCTGCGCGGTGACGAAGAACCGGTCGGGCTGACCGGTGCGGTCCCGCTGGTGGAAGACCTGAGCGATCGTCACGGTCTCGTCGAACCCGGTGTTGCCGAAGACACCCAGGATCACCGAGTACGACGTGTGATCGCGCAGGCCGACGGGCCGCGACGCACCAGTGGTCTCATTGCGCTCCGACTTGTAGTGGCCCAGTACGTACGACCGCAGCGTGCGCTCCTTGCTGTCGGCCCCCGCCGCCTTGTTGTACGCGATGCGGTTGGCCGGCAGCAGCAGGGTCGTCACGGCGTCGACCAGGGTCGACTTGCCGCTGCCGATGTCGCCGGTCAGCAGGGACGTCTGCCCCGCCGGCGAGAGCGACCACACGTGCTTGTGGAACGTTCCCCAGTTGTAGACCTCGATGCGTTGCAGGCGGTAGCCGGTGAGCTTGTCCGTCGACTCGACCTCCACCGCCGAGAACAGTGCGTCAGTCATCGGACCCGCTTCCCGTCTGGGCGTTCGCGTACTCGGTGAGCTTCGCGTCGAAGTCGCCCATGGTCGATGCGTCGACATATGCCTTCAGGACGCGGCGCACCTCCCACAGGTCTGTCTGGCCTCGCAGCTCGCGGAGGAAGCCCAGGTCCCTGACCTGGCCGATCGTGCGCACCGCCTGGTCAAGGACACGCGCCTCGTTGGTCGACTCAGCCAGGAACACCCGCAGCATCTCTACGATCTGGTCGCGGCTCAATACCAGGCGCCCCTCGCCGCCAGTCGCCTCGAACTCGGCGAGGCGTTTGCGCAGCAGCACGAGCAGCAGGCTCACGTTGTAGGTCAGGGCACGCCGGTTGACCAGGCGGGGGAGCGGCTCCTCGCCGTCCTCCGCCTCCCGTGCGCGCAGGTAGGCGTAACCCTCCACATCGTCGATGACCACGTCGACGCCGATGGCCGCGAAGTGGTCCCGCACCGGCCCCGCATGACGCCCCAGTGCCACCCACCTGGTCTCGTCCGACTCGCGGTACACGACGCCGCGCATCAGGCCGATCACGGCCGTGCCGATCGCCTGCTCCTCCGGGGTCCTCATCGGCGGGTCACCGTCACCTTCGGCATCGTGACCCGGCGCGCGACACCGTCCGGGTCGGTGTACTCGACGACCATCTTCTCGGTGTCGTCCACATCGACCGCCACCTGCTCCTGGTCACCCAGCGACAGATAGCCCACGATCTCGGCGACACCCTGCTCGACCGGGAACATCAGCACCACGTCGCTGAGGGCGGCGGTGCTGCGCGGCGGCACCACGGCAAGGATGTTGTCGACCAGCCGTGCGGTGTCCACGAACCGCTGCTCCAGCAGGGCGTCGATCTCGGCAGGATCGGGCTCCTCGGGCGCGATCAAGCTGTCCACTGCCGACGCCGGGACCGTGTCGTACAGGGGTCGTTCGAACGGGAGCGCGACAGCGACACCGGGCTGGTCGACCTCGAGGCCGACCCCTGAGGCGTCCGGCGGAGGCGATGAGCGGACGGCGATCGCGGCCGCCTCGATGGAACGGACAAGGTCGAGGACACGCCGATTCTCCAGCCAGACACGGTCCTCGAGGAACCTGCGCAGCTGCTCGGACAGATTGCGAACCGTCTGCTGGGTGCGCTCGGCGGCGTCGGACCAGTCGTGGTGCACGGTGCGCAGCCGCTGGTCGGCGCCGATCCTCGGAATCGCCTGCACCTGGGCGAGGAGGCCGGCCAGCTCGTCCTGGCGGTCCTCGCTAAGCAGGAAGTCGTAGAACGCCTGGAAGCTGCGCCCCTGGTCGGAGGAGGCGATGTCGGTGCGGCTGCCGACCAGTTCGGCGAGCAGCCCGCCCTTGCCGCCGTCCCAGCTCGCGATCTTCTCGCGCGCAGACCGATCTAAGGCCCGGAAGTTCTCCTCCACCTCACGGAAGTCTGACAGCAGCTCGCGAGCGGTCGAAGAGAACTGCTGGTACCGGTCGCGGACCGCGGTCTCGTCCATGACCGCCACATCGCCCGCCTTGACCTGTGCGATCTCCTCGTCGATCTCCGCCCGGCGCCGCTGCAGCCCGGCTAGCCGGACGTCCGGGTCCTCCTCCGTGCCGTGGACGATCTGCCGCAACAGCTCCACCAGGGTGTGCAGGCGTGACTCGGTGCCCACGAAGGACCGCGCCTGCAAGCCCTCGACCCACCGGTAGGCCCGCTCGAGCGCGGGCGTCGCGTCGTAGTGGATCTCCTCCGAGTCCGCTGGGTAGTAGCGCCGCAGCCAGCCGGACTCGGTGCCGGACCAGTCGTCGAGGTAGGCCTGGGGTTCGGAGGGGTAGCGGTCGGGGTCGGTGCGGTGCAGGTCCAGCAGGACGTCGTCCAGGGCCGCCGTCAGGTGGCCGGCTGGGGTCGGGCCGTGGTTGGCGTCGATGAAGTGCGCGCCGAGGAAGGACAGGATGAGAGGGGCGTTGCGGGCGCGCAGCAGACGCCACGCGGGGTGGCGCTCCCGGAGCTGATCGACGAGGTCAAGGTCCATCGGGAGACAGCGTAGGCGGCGCCACCGACAGTGGTATTACGCGAGCAGGTGACCGTGCGGATGGATCCTGCACGGCCGCCAGGGAAGCCCCTTGATGGAGCCGAGACTCGTGGGATCGCGCAGGGCCATGGCACTCGCGGTCATCCGTTTTCGTCTGGAACTGGGTTCGGGACGTCGAAAAGTGTCTGGTCGCCGCCGGCGTTGGACGACGGCCGGTTCACATTCCGTGCGGCCATCGCTCGCCGAGCAAACGCGTTGGTCTCCGCGAGAACCTCGCGGAATGTGGCCCAGTCCGCCTCGGACGCATTTGCAGCGATGACCGTGGGGTCGTACCGGGCGGACCAGCCCTTGAGGCCAGGCCAGATCGAAGCCCATTGGCGGAGGCTGGCCGGGGCGGAGTGCAGCCTGTTGGCGGGGTGGGCACTCTCGCGGTCCGAGACCGTGCCCACGTCGTTGCCTGAGGCGTGAGGGCGATTCGCGTTCTTCCTGACCGTAGCCAGGACTTCTTGGACGTCGGCGGCGGTCACTGGCTCGATGGTCTGCTGGTCGGGATTGGTGGCGGCGAGGGCCGCACGGACGGCCTCGTACTCGGGGTATACCGGGTGCCCGTCCTGGATCCGAGCCAGGGCCTCAGTGGCGAGGCTCCGGATGTGGTCGGGCCGGGTGGCGTCGCGGGTGAGGTCGACGAGCATGCTGAGGCGTTCGAGCGTGTTCTGCGACTTGCTGCCGGTGACGACCAGCGCTGCCTGCTCCCGCACCTTGCCCCGTCCAGACCGGTCCCGCGCGGCCTCCGTCTTGCCCTCAGGCCGTCCCGGTGAGGTCCGGTGGACTCCACCGCTGGCATCGACCGCGCCTGTCTTCTTGTTCTCGTTCCGCCGCGCCCCGCCGAACCGTGTCTCGGCCTGACGACGTTCGGCATCTTCGCGGAGTAGCACCTTGATCTCGCGGTAGAGGGCTTCCTTCTCCAGCGGGGTGTAGTCCTTGCGTTGGGTGTTCTCGTCGCGCTCGGCCAACAGCGCTGTGACCGGGTCGGAGATCCCGGAGCGCACCCAGACCCTGATCGACTTCCAACGCAGGCGCTTGACGGCCTCCAGACGCCGCCACCCGCACACCAGCACCCGGTCCGGCGTGACGGTGATTGGCTGCAGCAGCCCGAGCTGGTCGATCGACGCGGCGAGCGAACCCAGGTCGCCAGCGTCCTTGCGATGGCGAGCCCCGACGATGATCGAGTCAACTGTCACGGTGAGCGCCGCGGTGAGGGCGTCGGCTTCGTTAGGCATTGCGCGCCGCCCGTGTCATGCCCGATCGATCTGTCGCGGGCGTGATGGCCTCGCGTCCCGGCAGCCAGGAATGGGCGACCTGGTTGACGAGCTTCTTATCCGTCAGCAGAGTGGCGATCGGTTCGCCGGACAGGACACGGCGCAGGAGACCGGAGACCTGCCCGAGGCCATCGTCGGGTCCTAGGACGATGCGGCACAGGGCGGTCCACGAGCGGTGCGGGATGTCCAGCAGGGTCAGTGGCGTCAGGTCACGCCGCAGGTACTCGAATGCGGTGGCTGGGTTGCCGGCCTCGACCAGGCGGGAGCAGATGTAGTCCAGGCCGTTCGTGGCGACGGCGCGGGGCCAGCCGAGCGCGACGAGCAGCTCGACGATGTTCGCCACGGCCACCCGAACCTCCCGGGGAGCGACGCCGTTGACTGGACTCGGGTCGGCGGAAGTGTCGTCCGACGACCGGCGCCGAGCATCAGTGATCGCGTCGAGATGGTCCGTCCAGGAGCGGTCGTCGTCATCGCGCTCGCTGAACCGGACCACGTCATGGTGCTCGCCGGACATCAGGCGCCGGGCCTTGCCGGTGGAGCACAGCAGGGCGTCTGCGCGCTCGTTCGCCTGCACGGTCAGTTCCACCGCTCTGGTCACCACCGCCCACGGATCCACGGCACGCGCGGTCGCCGCGGCACGCAGCACCTCGAACGCGGCCACCGCGGCGTCGTGCGGAGTCTGCCGGTACCGGCGGGCCAGCGCTCCGTACCGGCGGGCGCAGTGCTCAAGCAGGGCCTCTGCCTCCGGATCGGTGGCCCAGACGTCGGGGCCTGCGTCATGCAGTCGAAGCAAGAGTTGGCGCAGGCCTTCTGGTGAAGTGAATCTGCGTGGCTCTGCCGGCTGGCCGAGCGGGCCGGGCGGCGTCATGCGATCGGTGGCGTCCATGTCCTGCACCGTGACATGCACCTGTACCCGTCGAGGTACCACGCGACGTCCCCCTGGGCGCGCATTCTGCAGTCCAGGCGGTTGGGGGACATGGCGTTCACGCAGGTCGATGCGCGGGTCGTCCATGTCCCCCAACTCGTGCAGATTGGCCGCGGTGTCTGGTGGTCGCGGGCCGCACGACATGCGTGGGTCACCGTGCAACGTGGGATGTGGCGAGGGAGCGTTTGGCTTCGTGTTCATGGGCGCGATCATGCAGATCGTGCGCGCACTTTCCGCACACCCAAGGAGCGCACACCTGTTGGTGTGCGGGGCGTACGCCCTGGTCAGGAGCGCGCACCTGTTTGTCGTCGTGGGGCCCGCTTCGTGGCACAGTCGCTCGAGATTGGCATCCTGGTCTGCTGCATCTCCCGGGCGGTGCGCGTCGGTGCGCATCGTCCGCCTCCTATCGTCTGCAAGGCGGGGGCACGCCGGCGCTGGCCGCTATCGTGCATGCGTGACTGCTGCCCACCCGCTGTTGTTCCTCGACGTCGACGGGACCCTCTTGCCGTTCGGCGGGCCCGGGATGCTCCCTCAGCCTCGCGACGGTAAGCCCGAGGACCCCGACATGCCGCGCCCGGAGCTCGACTTCATCGATCCGGCCCTTGGTCCGCTCCTGCTGGGTCTGGGCTGCGACCTGGTGTGGGCGACTGCCTGGATGAGTGACGCGAACGAAGTGATCGCGCCGCGGGTCGGGCTACCAGAGCTGTTGGTCGCGGACCTGCCGGCTTATGGCGAGGGCGATCCGAACGGTCTTGGGTGGAAGACCCGCGCCCTGGTCCGCGTTGCGGCGGGCCGACCGTTCGTGTGGGTCGACGACGTCATCACGGAGACGGACCGCTCGCTCGTCGAACGGGAGCATCCTGGGCCTGCGCTGCTGTTCCAGGTCGAATCGTCTGTCGGGCTGACCGCCGAAGGCGTCGTCGAGATCGCGACATGGCTGCTCGGTCTGGAGTCGTGACGGGCCGCGCTACGCCGTCGGCCGGATCGAATGTTCCGTCGGTTTCGCGGATCTGCGGGTTCCAGCGGGCGGTCCGATTGCGGAACGAGAGCTGGACGTCCCCAGGCAAACGGCGCGCTTTCACAGGCATTGACTGCCGCCAATAGGCTCATCGCCGATACCGATGACGCGAACTCGCAGGGTGAAGGACGGTCATGACGCAAGACGCCGATGAGGTCGACGGATTCCGGCCGGTAGCCGACCCACAGGCAGCGCTCGCGTGGATCCCGCAGGACGTCCGTGAGGAAGGAGACCTCTGTGGAATGGACGCTTCAGGCTGGGAGGACGACACGTGGATCCTGCACGATCTGACGGTTCCGATCGATCTCGCGGATCGCGAGGAAGGGCCACGGCACAGGCGCCGATGGCATGACGTCACCGACGAGGATCTGGCAACAATGTCGAAGGCAAGGGGATGGCCGCCGAACGCCGTGTACCTGATCAGGGAACTTCACTGGCCGGACATAGAGATTGAGGAGGGCACCTTCGATGGCGAGTCATTGACAGCATTGCTCGACATCGTGGGTGAGGTCTCCGGACCTGACGTCGCCTGCTTCGCCTACTACGGGATGGTGCCCGCCAACGAGTACGAGAGGCTCACCGTCCTGGAGGGAACGCTGTCGGCCATCGGCAGTCTGACACGAAATGAAGACCTGTTCCGCGGTCTGAGCCCATCGAACTGGTGGCCCGCGGACCGATCCTGGTTCGTGTGGACGGACTACGACCTCACCGCGACCCGAGTGTCCGGATCTCGCGCCCTGATCGAGAAGGTCCGCTCGCACCCACAGCTGGAGACTCTTGACTGGCAGTGGCCCGAAGGCAGTCGAACCCCACCTGACCGCCGTCGTGGGCGTGGGTGACCTGAGCGGTGGTGTCGCGTGGCGACGAGTGGCCGGATGCTGATTCGCGAGCCGAGGCTTCGGCAAATGCCTCGCGGCCGTTGATCGTCAGGTGCCATCGGGAGCCGATGAGCGAGCCACTGGTGCGACCCGCGGTCCTCGATGACGCCGAGGCGATCGCAGTCGTGCACCACACCTCTTGGGTGGAGACCTACTCAGACCTGCTCCCAGCCGAGCACTGGGAGACCGACACCGTCGAGCGCCGTGCGCAGCGGTGGCAAGAACGCCTTTCCGACGACGCTGCTGGGTATCCCTCGGTCGCCGTCGTCGACCAACTGGTGGTGGGCTTCGCCATCGCTGGTCCGACGCGGAAGAAGCAGGACGTGCCGCCGCCCGTCCGGGCCGATGAGCTGTGGTCGCTCTACGTGCTCGGTGAGCACCACGGGACCGGGATCAGCGGGCTCCTGCTCGACACCGTTCTGCCGCCCGACCGGCCCGCCGAACTCTGGGTGGCTGGTGTGAACCCGCGTGCCCGCAGGTTCTACGAGAAGCACGGGTTCATACCTGACGGCGCAGGCCTTACCGACAGTCTCGGCTTCGCCCTGATCCGCATGGTGAGATGACCCCATCGCAATTCGACCGAGCGTGATTCTGCTAACGAATGGACCCGTTGTGCCGATCGAGCACGAGGGCAAGATCCTCAATATCGACCCAGCCGCCGTCGAACGGACGATCCTCGAAAAGGGTGGCCAGAAGCTCGGCGAGAAGCTGATGCGGCGGTATGTTTACGACATCGTGCCTGGCGACATGTCCAAGTGGATCCGGCTGCGGGACACAGGCCAGGAAACGACACTCACGGTCAAGGAGATCAAGAGCGACGCGATCGACGGCACCCATGAGACCGAGGTCGTCGTCGACGGCTTCGAGGAGACGAATGCGCTGCTCGGGATGCTCGGTTTCACCGCGAAGTCGTACCAGGAGAACAAACGGGTGAGCTTCGTCCTGGACGGCGCCGAGATCGAGATCGACAGCTGGCCGCGGATTCCCACCTACCTGGAGATCGAAGCCGCATCAGCCGAGGAAGTGATCCGAATCGCCGGCATGCTCGGCTTCGGCGCCGATGACCTCACCGGGGAGAACACGATGAAGGTCTACGACCGGTATGGCATCGACCTGGCTGCGATCCCCGAACTCCGCTTCTGAAGCGCCAGGCTGAACGGCAGTTCCAGCAAGCCGGCAACGACGAGACGGGTTCGACGCGCTCGAACAGAACGATCACCGACGACGCAAGACCCCGGTTGTACCGCTTGACTCGGTCGGAGAAGTAAACGATCGGACAACGTCGCCCAGGGTCCTATGAAAGGTCGGAAAGGTCTTCTTCACGCACCCTGGGCCGTCGAGCGTGACACCGGGCGTTCGCAGGCCGGTGACGCTGAAGGCCGTGGCGATCCGGTGATCGCCGAAACAGCGGATCCGGGCCGGGTGCGGCGTGGCCGGCTGGATCTCGATCCAGTCGGGTCCGGTCTCGACCTGGACTCCCATCGCGCGCAGGTTCGTGGCGCAGGCATCGAGCCGGTCGCATTCCTTGACCCGGGTGTTGGCGACATCGACGATCCGCGTCGGGCTGTCGGCGAAGGGAGCGAGCGCCGCCAGTGTGGGCATCGTGTCCGAGATATCACGCATGTTCACGGTGATGCCGCTGAGCCTGCCAGTGCCCCGGACCGTCGTCGCTGTGGCCCCCAGTTCGACATGGGCGCCCACGCGTGAGAGGACGTCCACGAACGCGAGGTCACCCTGTAGCGCGTCGAGGCCGAGACCGCGCACGGTGACCGACTCTCCAAGCAATGCCGCTGCCCCGAAGAAGTAGCTCGCCGACGACGCGTCCGGCTCGATCTCGTACCGCCGCGCCGTGTAGGTTCCCGGCTCGACGCGGTACGTGTGCCTGGACCGGGTGACCTCGACGCCGAACGCGCGCATCATCGCCGTCGTGATCGCGACATACGGCTGCGAGACGAGATCGGTGACTTCGACGGTCAACCCGTCTCGCATCAACGGCCCGGCCAGCAGCAGCGCTGTGAGGAACTGCGACGAGGTCCCCGCGTCCAGGCGGACCGAGCCGCCGGCGAGCCCTGCGGCGTTCACGGTCACGGGGTGGTGGTCGGGCTCTCCACCGAACTCCAGGAGCGCCCCGAGCTGTCGTAGCGCATCGGTGAGGGGCGCCATCGGACGGCGACGCATCTGGGCCGAGGCGTCGAAGGCGTACCGGCCGTGACCGGTTGCTGCCAGAGACGGCAGGAAGCGCGACGTCGTCGCGCCGTCACGAGTGAACACCTCGGCTGACTCGCGCGGCGGCCCGGCAGGTGCTCCACCGATCACCCATTGCGACGCGTCCTGCTCGACCCGGTACCCGAGCAGCCGCAGTCCCTCGACGAACGCCTCGGTGTCGTCCGAGACCAGCGGGTTCACCAGCGTCGTGTCACCATCCGCCGCCGCGGCGAGGAAGAGCGCACGCGCCGTCATGGACTTCGAACCAGGGATCTCGACCACAGTCACGCCTCGACGGTAACGGTCCCGCAGACCGCGGGCGCGGAACGATCACGCACCGAACAATGCTGCTCTGGCGCCCGGGCTGGGCTCGAGCGTCGGCAACAACGATCGTGCCGGGTGTGCTCCGCCGGGGTCACTGGGGACCGATCTGCGGGTCCGGACCCGGGGCTTCCGCTCGGTCTGCTGTCCAGCGGTAATTGCCCCGAGTTGGGGCGCTCTGGGGTGACGCGGGCGCCGTGCGGCGCCAGATCTCGCCCTTTCGATCGACACCAACCGTGATGACCTGCGCATCTGCTGAGGCGACTTCCTCCCACAGGTGCACGGAGATGAGTCGGAGGCCACCCTCGGTTGGGTCGGCGTCGGGGAAGACGTCGCGTGCGTCCTGCTGGGCGGATCCGATGAATCGCTGCAGGCCTTCCAGGTCGACGACGAACTCCACAGGGGCTTGCTCCGGTGACACGCGCACGAGAGCGCGAGCTTCGTGTGCGTCGAACGCGATGCTGTCTACGAGCTCACCGCCGCGTGCGATCAGGTCACGGGCGAGTTCACGGGTGCTGTCGGAGATCATCGGCACGGGGCTCCTGTGGGAATGGCAGTGATGACGCGATGACTACACGAGCAGTTGCTACACGGGTGGGTGGGGGATCACTCGACCTCGTCAGCTGAGAAGCGCGATGGAGAGATGCCTCGATGCTTCATGAAGGCGTACATCGCCTGGGAGTAGGGGCCTTCGACGTAGAAGTCCCCGTAGCGTTCCTCGAGCTGGTCCCATGCGAGCGCGAACTGTCCGCCGCGCCCGAGGTGCCGAGGGCCCCGCTCATACGGGTGGAGCCACGCCCAACGCAGAACCCAGTGGTCGTCCTCGTTGTCCATTCCGACTGCCCCGGCGACGACGGGGAATGTCGCCTGGAAGGTGGATGTGATGAGCAGGGTGTCGGACTCCAGGTCGAACGGGTTGAAGTCGTAGCTGAGTTCCCGCTTGAACTGCAGACCGATCTGCTCTGCGACACCTTCGTGCCCAGCTGCCACAACCGGGATGAGGACCTGCCCGGCAACAGCCTCCTCGCCGAGGAGTGGGAACATGCGCATCGCGAACAGGCCGTCATCGATCGTGCGAAGTTCCTGCTGGTGACGTGCCAGGAGGTCGGTCATCAAGTGATCCCTTCGTTGGATGGCGTCGGTCGCGACGATCGCATGCTTCTGGCGCAAGCGCCGGGTGCGCTACCGGTGTCTCGCGGCGGGCCAGCCAATGGTCAGTGTGCCGTGCGGGTGAGGGAGTACCGCCACAGCTGGCGGCTTGTCGCAGGGTTCAGTGCGGGACGCATCGAGGGCCGCGACCACGGTCTGATCGGCACGCTGCCGTCGAGGAGCGACCGACTGCGGTCAGCGCCACGACCAGAGTTCCGAAGAGATCGAAGACGACGGCGCGCCCCCGACCATGGGCTCAGCCGGCGATCTTGGCGAGTTTGCGGCCGACCTTGAGGAAGGCCTTGCCCGCAGTCGTGTCGATCCCCGCGAGGACCGTCGCCAGGCTCTCGCGGGCGTCGTCCGGCGTCAGCGTCGTCTGTTCCTGCCCACCATCGGTCTCCACGACGATCCGCAGTCCATGCTGTTCTGCGACGCGGCGCACGTCGCCGTTCGACCTCGCGAATCCGAGGCCCTTCACGATCTCGGTGACTGGCACGTCGAGGTCCGCCACGACCGGGAGGTCGGCGACGTCGCTGAAGGTGCGCTTCGAGAACCGGGCAGTGAATTCCTCACGGGCCTTCATCGCGGCGTCGACGCCGTGGATCGCGGCGGTGACCTCGCCCGCGAGGATCTTCTTCAGGTCCATCGGGTGCAGGGTCCCGGCCTCGAGCCGCTCGATGACGACCGTGAGCTCGGCATCGGTCCACTCCGACAATGCGCGGAAGTAGGGCTCGACCAGCCGGTCCGGCACAGACATGAGCTTGCCGAAGATCTCGCCGGCCGGGGCTGCGACAGGCACGTAGTTGCCCAGCGACTTGGACATCTTCGCGCCTGTGCCGTCGGAGCCCTCGATGAGCGAGGTCGCCGCGACGATCTCGGGTGTCTGGCCGCTGATCTCCATGACCTTGCGACCCATCTGCATGTTGAGGAACTGGTCGATCCCGCCGACCTCCAGGTCACTCTTGATCTCGACCGAGTCCAAGGCCATGACGACGGAGTAGATCAGCTCGGCCATCGACAGCCCCTGGCCGGCTTCGAGCCGCTTGCGGAAGTCCTCGCGCTGCAGCGGCATCGAGACCGGGATCTTCGCGAGTATCTCGATGATCTGCGGAAGCTTCACATCGCGCAGCCAGTCGCCGTTGTAGCGGAACTGGGCGTGTGAGAAGTCGAAGAACGGGGTGACCTGATCCTTGTAGGTCGCCAGGTTCCGGGCGATGTCCTCGTCGGTCAGTTCGGGGCGCTCGTCGGACCGCCCCGAGGGGTCGCCGATCGTCGCGGTGACGTCGCCGACGATGAAGACGACCTGGTGGCCCATCCGCTGGAACCGGGACAGCAGCATCATCGGCACGGAGTGGCCGAGGTGGACCTCGGAGCCGGTCGGGTCGATGCCGAACTTCGCGATGAACATACGATCCTCGGCAGCGGCTTTGGCGACGCGTTCGGCGAGCGTGGCAGCGGACGGCTGGAGCTGCTGGCTTCGGGCTGCGATCAGCTCGGCCTGCTCGGTCGGCGAGAGGTCCGAGAGGTCCATCGTGCGGCGGGCCGTTGTCTCGGTGAGCAGGTCGGTGACCGCCTGATAGCCGGCCAGGTCCGCTCCGCGCAGCAGCGTGGTTGTGGTCTGGACGGACTGGGCGAGGCGGGTCATGGTCGTCTGCTACTCCAGAGGTCAGTGATGAGTTCGTGCTGGTCGAACCTGTCGGCGGGGTGGACCGGCAGAGGACTCCGCCGTAGACGACGTCTAGGTGAGGAGCACGGGCCAGTTGATCGCGAGCGTGCCGTGTGGGCGTGACAGGACCGCCACGGACGATGAGACATCCTCGTCTGGCTCGGTACCGACGGGCCACCACTGGAAGAGCGGTTCGGCGCAGCGGTGGTGGGCACCGTAGTGGGCGATCGTGTCGGCGAGCCGTCGGGTGAGGCGAGCTGCTTCGGGGCCTTTGCCGATCGCGCCGACTTCGAGCGTGGTCTCGGTGGCGGGACGGCGGTGCAGAGCGGCGAAAGAAGCCCCGTCGACGAGGGCCGGGTAGAACGACATGTCCGAGCCGCGGTCCGCCGGGTCCTCGGCTTCCATCGCGCAGGCGCCCGGCTGGACCAGGACGTAGGTGAGCAGGTCGAGCCAGATGGTGCGGTTCTTGTAGAACACGCCGGACCAGGCCTCTACTGGTTCGGTCGCCAGGACGTCGTCCGACACCGCGAATCCTTCGGGGACCTTGGTGCCGGGGAACGTGAACGTGACGGGCTTGCTTGACGGGCCGGTGAGCTGGACCGAGGGCGGGTTGAACAGCCCCGCGCCCTGGAGGGGTACGAACCCACCTGGGACCGTTGACTCTGAGACGAATCGCCCGTCCTTGTTACGGAACCCGATGATGCGCTGGAGACCGGGTGCGATCTGGAGGGGGACGACCAGGATCCCGTCGGGTGCGAGCTGCTCGATCCAGGTTTGCGGGAGGGACCAGGGGGAGACGGTGACCATGATCCGGTCGAACACGCCGCGCCCGAGGGGTTCGGCGGCATCGGCGGTGATGACCTCGACCCGGTCGGTCAGGCCGAGATGTTGGAGGCCGGTGCGGGTGCGGGCGCTGACGTCCTCGTCGATGTCGACGCTGACCACGGTGCCGGTGGGTCCGACAAGTTGGGCGAGCATGGCGGCATTGGGGCCGCCGGACCCGACCTCCAGCACGCGCTGCCCTTCCTGGATCTCGGCCTGCGCGAGGTTGCCGGCGTGCATCGTTGGTGCGGACAGCGAGGACAGGGCCTTGCCGTCGTCGGCGAACCGCGTCCGCAAGGCATCGTGGATCGCGTATGACAGGTCTGCTGGGGTGCCAGCGGGGGCGAACACCTCGCGGGGTACTGCACGGAACGCTGCCTCGATCTTCGGGTCCGAGAGCACGCCAGACTCGATGAGCTCAGCGATCATCCGCTCACGCAAGGCTTCGGAACTCAACGTGGGGTCGGCGTCGATGCCGCTCTGCGCATCGGTCTGTGTCATGCGTTCTCCCTGTACGTTGACTGCTTCGGTTGATCGATTCCGAACAGCTGGCGGACCGACGACGCTCCGTCGAGTGCGATCTCGGCACGCAGATCGTCCGGCCGGGCGTCCCATAGTTCTCGGGTCATGCGGTAGCTGCGCTCGATGACCGACTGCCCTTCCCTGGCGGTCGCCCGCCAACCGTTTGCCGTGTACCTGAGACGGCGGGACACGGCGTTCGAGGCGGGATTGTCGTCGTACGCCTCGCTGATCATCTCTGCCGCGTCGAGCCCTTCGAAGGCGAGGTGCAGCACCATGAGCCGCATCCGGGTGCCGATGCCCTGGCCATGGTGTCGAAGCCCCAGCCAGGAGCCGGTAAGCCCCGAGCGGGTGACCTGGAAGTACTTCGCGGAGATCTGTTGCTCCCCGACGATCTCGCCGTCGCGGAACGCGGCAAGCGACAGTGCCCAGTCGTCGGCGGCGGTCCGGCCCCGGTTCTTCCACTGATGGGCGAGGACATTCCGCTTGACCTCTTCGTGGGTGCCCCGGGTCCATGGCCAGGAGAACGGGGCGACCTCGGGGTTGTGCACGCCATCGGCGGCGAGACTGGCGAGCGCGAGCAGCTCGACGTCGTCGGGCAGGCGCAACTCCAGGTCATCCCAACGGACCCGCAATCCGAATGTCGGTAGGACTGCGCTCAGACCGGCCCGAGAAGTACCCGTCATATCTGGGGTCGCTGGGTACCGAGGACGGCGGCTTCGACGAGTTGCGGTCCGCCGTACTCCTCAGGGACGGCGTCCATGATGACCTCGTCAGCGGGCTGGCCGAGCCAGGAGCCGGTGCGGCGTCTGGTGCCGACGGTGCGGAAGCCGGCCTTTTCGTAGGCGCGGATGGCGGCGGTGTTGTTGGCCAGGACCTTCGCCTCGCGCAAGGCCCCGGAGCCCGACGTCGCTTCGGCATCGCTGGTGGTGCTCGCATCGGTCTGCGTCATCTGTTCCCCTCGACGTCGATCGCGTGTTCGACAGCGCCATCGACGGTACAGCTCGAACGTTCTCCCCGAGGGCTGGCGTGCTGAACATGCGTCGAACCCCTGACGCACACCACGTTCTACAGCGGCTTCGGGGGACCCCGCGCGGATAGCGTTGGGTGCCAGCCAGGTAGTGGGCGGCGCGAGACCCGCCCGCCGATGAAGAAGGAGATCGCACATGAGCGCTGCGGAGACTGTTGCAGTGGGGCGTCGAGGGGCACGGGGCATCGTGATCGACGACGAGAGGCGGATAGTACTGATCAAGCGGACAAAGCCCGGTCAGGACCCGTACTGGACCTCTCCCGGCGGCGGAGTCGAGGGATCCGACGCCTCTGTCGAGGCCGCGTTGCGTCGTGAGCTGGCCGAGGAACTCGGTGCGACGGCTGACGGCTACCAGCAGGTGTTTCTCGCTTCGGACTCCACAGATGCCGGCGTGGCGATCCAGCACTTCTTCGTCGCCCGGCTGACGTCGCTGAACCTGACCGAGCGGTACGGGTCGGAGTTCACCAAGCCTGAGCGCGGCGGATACGACCTGGACTATGTGCCCTTGGGCGACGACTCACTCGATGCGATCGACCTCAAGCCCGCGGTGCTCAAGGAGTTCGTGCTCGCGAACCGGGAAGCGCTGCTGGCCGAGGCTGGCTTCGCCGCCTGACCCTCATTCCGGCAGAGCCGGCACGCCGGGTTCCGGGCGGGTACAGGTCACCGATGTTGACCGTCCCATCTCAGGTAGGCCGGAGTCGCGAACCCGGGAATGGTACGAAGGGTTGAGACGTCCGTGCCGAGCCAGTCGCGTAGCGCGGACGTCTCGCCTGGCCACTTGGCGTGGGCCAACTCGTCGAACGCCAGGATGCTGCCCCGGGTGAGATATGGGCGGATGGCCGTGAGCGATGCCAGGGTCGGCTCGTAGAGGTCCAGGTCGAAGTACGCGAGAGCGATGACTGTTTGCGGGTTGTCGGCCAGATATTGCGGGAGCGTCTCGCGCACATCTCCTTGGACAAGAAGCGTCCGGCGGATGTGCCCAAGCGGCTCATCTCTCTCGTGGGCATCCAGGACGGCACGCAGGTGGTCGGGGTAGTCCCTGCCGAGTTCGAACCGGCCAGGGACGGCGCTCCGGGTGCTGTCGTGGACGCTGACGTCGGGGAATCCGGTAAAGGTGTCGAAGCCGATGATCCTGCGGTGGGGACTGTACGGCTCGTGAATGCCGCGCAGCGCGGTGAGGGTGGCGATGTGCCGGCCGCGATGGACGCCGAACTCCATGATCACTCCAGGGACGTCGCGGACCATGCGGTACAGAGCGTCCATGGCGAGCACATCGGTCAAGGGTCGTCGCTGCAGGTAGAGCGCGATGTTGTCGACCAACTCGTCGGGCGGTATCGGGGTGGTCGCGAGGCGTTCGGCAAGGGCCTTGCGGGTCTCAGCCTCACGAGCAGACTCGTGGGGCAGCAGGGTCTCATCATGCTGGCGCATAGGGAGTGCCTCTCTTCTCGTGGGTCCATGCCTCCGTAGGACGGAGCTCGAAGTGCCGTGCGTGGTCGAATACAGCTACCGGATCGTCGACGCCCGCGCTGATCGCCGCGACGGCACCGATCAGGAGGCGATGCGACACGATGACGACGGGCTCGCCGGCCTCCGCCAGCACGGCGGTGGCGGCCAACGCTCGGCGCGCACGACCGTGGAACTCGACGAGACTCTCGCCGCCGGGCAGCGCGCTCTTCGGATCCGTGGTTCTCCTGCTGCGCCATTCGACGTAGGCGTCCGGATATTGCGCAGGCGACCTACCCAGCACACAGGCTGGCGCACGCCATTCGTCGAACGTGGAGTCAGCAGGGGTGAGCGTGAGTCCGGTCAGCTCGGAGACGATCCGGGCAGTGCTGCGGGCACGCAGGAGGGTGCTGGAAGCGATCACGCCGCTGGTCGCTCCGGACTTTCGCAGGCCCAGCGCTGCGCGTTCCGCCTGCCGTGCTCCGAGCCGTGTGAGCAGGCTTCGCGGACGCGCGTGTGCGTCCGGACGGTGGAAGCCGTCGGCACAGGTCCCATGCCGTATCCAAGTGACGGTGACGCTCACGACAGGTGCCACCCGCCGTCAACGGTGAGGCACTGCCCCGTGATGAATGCAGCGTCGTCCGAGAGCAAGAACGACACGACGCCGGCGACGTCTTCCGGCGCGCCTCGTCGTCGGATCGCCTGGCGAGCGAGCTGACGTACGACCATTGCCTCGTGGTCGTCAACCACCGCATGCTCTGCGGGCACCTCGATGGATCCAAGGCGCACGGTGTTCACGGTGACCTCGTCCGGTCCGAGCTCGCGGGCCAGTGCTCGGACCAGTCCCTCCAGCCCAGCCTTCGCCGCGATGTAACCGGCGAGGTCGACCCGACCGAGCTGGCTCAGGACCGATGAGATCGCGACGATCCGTCCGCCCTCGTTGGTGCGCAGGGCAGGAGAAGCCAGGTGCGCGACGGCGGCATGTGTCATGAGGTTGACGTCGACCTGTCGGCGGAAGGTATCGGCGTCGTGCTCGGCCCACGGGATGCGGGGATATGCCCCGGCGTTCGACACGAGCACGGTGATCCGGTCGTGGTGCTCGTCGACAAGACCATGCAGTCGGTCGACCGTAGCGGTTTCCGTCAGGTCGCCTGTCACGGTGGTGACTTCCGCACCGTGCCTGTCTGCCTCGGTCGAGACACGTGCGAAGCCGGCGTCGTCGCTGAGGTGAGTCAGGATCAGGTCGTAGTCCGGTGCGAGGCGTACAGCGATCGCAGTTCCGATCCCGCTGCCTGCTCCGGTGACGATCGCGACCGGGCGTCGTGAGTTCATCGGGTCGCTCCTGTCGGGGCCGTGGCGAAGCACGGGAACGGGACGGTCGGGCTCACGTCGTCGTCGGCGAGCTGGGCGAGTATGGCGAGCGACAAGGTGGCATCGGCACGGTCGAGGCGCGTGACGTCGTAGACGCCCAGGACACGTGCGATGAGGTAGGGGCGCAGCCATGCCCAGAGATCTCGTACGCCGAGCGCGTTCGCGACCGGCAGGACGACCTCGGACAGGTAGCGGCCGACGACGTGAGCTCGGACCGGTCCTGGGTCGAACGTGTAGGTGATCGTCAGGCCTGTGTCCGATCGCTCGGCGTGAAAACGAGGGCGGCGGAACATGGAACGATGCAGCGCCTCAGGGTGGTCTTCGTAGGCGTCGCGGTTGTACCGCGGGGTGAGCCAGGCCCCATGGAGTACCTGGTACATCAGGAAGCAGGCGAACTCACCAGCGACGGCGTTCAGGCCGCCGGTGTCGTAGTCGAACCACACCGGCCCTGAGCGTGGCGACCAGCCGATGTTGAAGTCGGTCGGGTCCCCTTGTGAAACGGCCGCCCAGACGCGCCTGTCGGTGGCGAATTCCGAGCGCAGGCGTCCGACGATGGACGGCAGGTCGATCACAAAGGGACGACCGTTCACCTCGGCGCGAAGGGCGGCAGGGACAACGCCGCCCGGAAGCAGCGGCCAGGGTGAGTCCTGGCCGTAGTACTGATCGACGCGTCCGCCGGGGCGCAGGCGGTCTCCGTAGAGCTTTCCGACGACGCGGCGCGCGGGGATGTGCCTGGCACTGTTGAGGATGGTGTCGCGGTAGTAGGTCAGGACATCGTCCAGGAACAGGTCGAGGCGCTCGTAGTCTCTCGTGGTCTCGGCGCGCGAGATCTCGTCCACGAGGAGGCCACCGCCCTCGTCCTGGTGCAGTGACCGGTCGAATACGTGGACTGCCCAGGGACCCATCGCTCCGGCCCAGCGGAGTGGGGAGATCGGGTAGTAGGCGTCGATCGCGGCGTGGCCGGCGAGCTCTTGACGCGCTTCGGCACGGTTGGGGTTGACCTTGACGAACAGGGGTGATCCTGCGACGTCGAGGCGCCAGGTGTGGTTACGGGTGTAGCGGCGGTGGTTGAAGATCCGGAGCATGTGGGTCACCTCCCGTCCAGCTTCTGCAGCGCGAATCGGGCGATCGCCGCGGGTGGTATCTGGCGCAGGTCCGATGCGTTGCCCCAGACCGCGTCGTCAAGCTGGTCACGGACCGGGCACCGGTCGGCGTGGGCAAGCATCTGGGAGAACGGTGTGGCTACCGCGTGGTGGTTGCTTCTTCCGGTCATCCACTTCGCGTAGGAGTGGCGTCCGTACAGGCCGAGCACCTGCGGGGAGGTTCCGTCCGGGCGTTCGGTGAGTGCCGCCAGGTGGGTCAGGCCAGTGTCGTTGCCGATCACCAACGCTGCCGTCGCGAACACGTCGAGGCAGTCCGTGGCATCGAGGCCGGCGATGACATCGAGCCGGCCGGGCGCCTGCCCCAATGAGGCATCGTTACCCGTGAGGAGAGTGAACCGCCACGGACCGGGGCGGGCGTCGCCGAGGTACTGGGCGATCTCGTCGAACCCGTCCGGGCCGTAGTCCTTGCGGCTGGGCATGCTAGTCGCTGCGACGAAGACGATATGCCAGGGATCGAGCGCGCCGGTCCCGGTGAACGTGGGCAGCGGCGCTCCCGCGCGGGGTAGTTCACGGCCCAGGTGCTGCTCGACCTCCAGGTAGTAGCGCATCGGCAGGGCAGCATGGACCTCTACGAGATCGTCGTCCCGCAGGTCGAGCCACGTCGGCGGTCGTTCCGGGACTGCGTCGAACATGTACTGTCCGGGGCCCTCGGCGCTCACCGTGCTCCCGCCGACGCCCCGGACAGTACGCAAGGGCAACCGGCAGCGGGCGAAGAGCTCCGGCCGCGGACCGCGATAGATCGGCTCGCTGGCGGGGAACGCGTCGGTGAACGCGGTGACGGCACCCAGCCCGAGCAGCGTGTCGCCGAGCCCACCAGCGCCGAGGTCGACGCTCCAGCCTGGCGCCTCGGCCCGGACCCGGGTGGGCAGCGAGGCATGCCTGCTGCGCTGGTAGGGCAGAACCCGACCGAGCGGAGCGTCCTGCCCGCGAACCACCGTGCGGCCACCGGAAGCTGTCACCGGGACGGGTAGATTGAGGACACTCAGATGCGCGTCAGTGTGCACAGCGGCACCCCCAGCTGTTCTATGACGGCTCGTGCATCTCCTGACGCGTCCTCGATGAGGCATGCGATACCCGTCACCTCGGCTCCGCCTGCACGGAGTACCGCGACGAGGTTGGCCAGAGTGCGCCCGGTGGTGATCTCGTCGTCGACGATCAGGACCCGCTTTCCGCGCAGGTCGCCGTAGGTGTAGACGTCGGTGCGGCGGGCGTGGGGTTCGGAGAACCGGGCTTTGTGTGGCAGGTCGAGGTCGAGCTTCCATGCCAGCCGGTAGGGGACATCGCTGGCGAGGGCGACTGCGACGGTCGGGAGGATGCCCCCGGCGTCCAGACCGAGCAGGACGTCGGGCACGACGAACGCGGGGTCGTGCACCCACCGGCTCCAAAGGGCGCCGCCCGTGGTGGTGAGTGCTTCGGGCGTGACCTGGTCCTGGATCCCGTCGAGGTCATGGACGATACGAACGTCCCGGGCGTGCTCGGGCACGCCGAGTCGGCGTACGCGCTGGGCGGTGAACGAGGTGGTGGAGTCAGTGACGGTCATGGGGTGGTCCTTCCGATCGAGTCGACGTAGCGCAGAAGGTTCTCGGCGGCGTGTACGAGTCGCGCCTGGACCTCCGTGCCGTTCGGGTCGGCGACGACCTCGTCGAGAGACGGAGGCGTGCACCGCAGGCGGGTGTGGGTCTCGGTGAGAGCGTCGAACACCTGTGTGGGAGTCAGAGCGTCGATCCCGTCCGCACGGAGCAGGACCCTGCCCAGGATCACGAGGTGCTTGTGAAGGGCGCGCGTGTCGAGACCGTCGGCGGCCAGGACGCGGCGTGTGTTCATCAGGACGAGGCCGAGCTCACCCCGGCTCGCTGCGTCGTCGTCCCGATAGGTCGGCAGCGGGATCGCGTAGTCCGTGCGCCGGTACAGGACTCCGGCGCCGGTCCGTGCGCCTCGTAGTGAATGGATGACCCTTGGCGGCACACGGTGCGTGGCCAGGTCCGTGACGGTGAAGGCGCTGAGGGCCACCTTGATCCCGGGTCGGGTCAGGAGCGTCGTGGCCTGATGAAGCCACTCGGCAGACAACTCGTTGCGCACGACTAGCAGGTCGACGTCGCTCCACCCGTCGACCCAGTGCCGAGTTCCGGTGCTGCCGGTCGCCATCACCAGCGCGACGGCGTCGTCGGTGAGCAGGTGGGCTGCCTTCTGCAGCCACTCTTCGTCGCTGCGCGGCCGCCATGATGGAGGCGTCACGCGGGCCGTGTGCATTTCGCGGACCATGGAATCGACGGCGAGCTTGAGGTTGCTGAGCGGACCCGAGTTGTCCAGGACATGGTCGGCGACGTCGAGGATGCGGCCAGCACCTCGGTTTGTCTTGATCGCATCGCGTTCCCGGAGCTCGGCACGGCTCTCGGTGGCGCGGTCGGCACGGGTCTCCGGGGCGGCGTCTACGTATACGACCTGGCAGCGCGGACCCCAGGTCTTGCGCAGGCTGGCGGTCTGCCCGAAGCGGTGGGCGCTCTCCAGGCTGATGGCTCTCGCCTTCGTCGCGGTGGCGAACCGCAAGATCTCCTCGGTGAGGCGGCCTGCCTGCTCTGCCTCGGACCAGGCGTACGGGTCGTTCTCGCCGGCTCGGAGCGCGGCGACCTCCAGCAGGTAGCCGATCTTGAGCCGCGCTACACCGTGCTCGTCGCGGAGCAGCTCACCGACGGTGCTCTTGCCGGACTCGGACATCCCGCCCAGCACCCAGATGCGGTCCAGCTGGGGATCGGGCAGCGACTCGACCGCGACACCGATGTCGGCGATCCGAGCGCGGATCGCGCGCTGGACGTCGAGGATCGGCGCGTCACGCTGGTCGACGACCATGTCGTAGGCGCCCTGCTCGACCTGTATCGCGAGCACCTGGGCGAGTGCCTCCTGGTAGGCCCGGTATCGGTCGCCGACGCTCTGGGCCTCGCGCTGGAGCGACATGGCCGCCTCCTGCGTCGGATCACTGTGCCGCCGGAGCAGCAGGTGTATTTCGTGCCGGTGCGCCGGCTGCGGAAGCTCGCGCGTGATGTGCGTGACCTCGTCGAGCGCGTCCTGAGGTGTGAGCCCGTCCTTGACCGCGGAGGTCGCGGCACACGCCGCCAGGATCATCGGCAGGCCGCGGTCCTCCAGTGCCAGCGGGCCGCTGGCTTCGCGGCGTGCGACGTGGCTGCTGAACATCAAGGCGGTGTGCTCGGCGGTGCTGGAGTCCTCGAACCACCACTGGGCGAAGCCCTCGCCCGCGAGGTCTGCCCACCGGCGGTGCCACTTGTCGGCGGAGCCGACGTGGTGGGCCCCGTCGATCGCTCGCGCGAGCCAGGAGAGCTGTGCGGTCTTGCCGACGTTGTCGACTCCGTTGAGAGAAAGGCTCAGCGGGTGTGCCACGGCCGCCGCGCTCATGATGCCGCCCCGTACTGCTTGAGGTGACGCCAGGCAGGAATGCGACGTGCCCCACTGGCGACATCCCGGACCAGGTCGTCGTACGCATCGGCGAGCTCGCGGAGCTGGTGCAGTGCCTGGCGGGCACGGTCCTTCGCACCGGTGTCGATCAGCTTGTTCGCGCGCACCCAGGCGATGGCCAGCCGGTCGATCACCGATCCCACCGTCTCGGTATGTAGTGGGGCATCGTCGGTACCTGTAGAGCAGGAAGCGACGTGCTCGTCGATCTGCTCGACGAGTGTGACGCGGGCGGCGTTCAGCGAGTCGATCGTGCGCTTGGAGGCGGCGACTGCCGCATCTGCGGCTGTCGTGTCCCGGCTGATGGTCTCGGCTTCCCACTGGCGCTCGTGTTGGCGTGCCAGGTGCGCGGCCAAACGCAGCAGGCCGTCGCTCTGCTCGTTCTCCCTGCGGAATACCTCGATGATTGTCGCGGATCGTGGCAGGACGACGAGGTCTTGCTCGACTTTCTCTGATGTGGTTGCGCTGTCCATCCGGATCGGCCCTCTCCAGTGGTTGCTGCCGCCCGGACACCCGGGCCGCCGACGTTGTGTCGTCGTGATGACCAGCGTCGTGTCAGCAGCCCGGACGAAAAACGATCGGCCGGTGCATCGCCGTCGAACGGTCGTCGAACACGACCGCGAACTGTCGAACGAGTCGAACCCGCAGCACGACGAAGCCCGCCCTCCACAGGAGAGGACGGGCTTCGCACGGTAGAGGTCGGGATTCGGGTGATACGCGGCAACTTCGGACACGATCCGAGGTCTGCTGGCATTCGTGGTGTATGAATGAAATACAATAGAGTGGCTAGGTATCTCCTGCTAGAACCCGAGCCGGAAATCCTCGATCTTCTGTCGGATCAAGTCAGAGGCACTCTCGGGGCCTTCGGCGAGATTCGCCATCTGTATGAGATCGGAGTCAGTAAGGACCAAGATCATCTTGCGATGACCGACCCACTGCTCCATCCTGGTTAGCTCGGAACTTTGCTTCTGACCTTCCCGAGTGACAATCATCCCGAAGAGGCCGGCGCCGTGTGGTGACAGGTAGTTCGCGACCTGTAGCACGTCGTTCTTCTCGATGCCATCTTGATAATTCTTGGCGTCAACGACAATGTAGTGAGCTTCATAATGATTGCGCAGAAATGACCAAAATCCGGATTCGGCGTAGTTCCGAAAGATTATGTCTCTTCGGTTGATTCCCGAAGTGTTTGAGAACTCTGTGAGCGGGGTATCGAGTGGGGGGCACAGTGCCCGGCTCAAGGTGTCGGTGACAAATCGTTGATAGCGGGACCAGTGCGTGCGCCCGGGTGCAATCTCTGCGAGGCCGGCGGCGACTCCGCTCTCGAAGGAGGCCGTCTCCGGCCGATGTGACTGCTCTATCCAATCTGGCCACGCCATGTTTGGGACCGGGGCTTCGACGGTTCGAAGGGCCGGACCGTCGACCACTTCAATACCGGATTCTCGGAGATACTCGGTGTGGTCATTGGACAGTGTCCCGGGAACAACAAGGATGAGGCGCGGGCGTGGCGCGTCGAGATTTTGACGCGCGTAGTTCTTTGCGGCCGCCGAGAGGTGCCGTTTGACGTGATCGAGCCTCGCCCCTGTCGACGGTGTCGGATATTTCACTTCGATGAGTGAAACGCGCCCATCCGTATCACGAATTGAGATGTCGACTCCGTCGTCGCCTATTGTGTCCGTCAAATCGATGGCATCGCCGCCGAGCAGATGGGGCAAGGTCTGGCGTACCAGAAACTCGAACACGGCGCCGGGTGGCCACGGCCGGCGCTCACCATTGCCGGGTTCCGGCATCAATTTTCTGGCCCTGCCACTGGACGATTCGATCCTCGCCGGACGTCGTGCGGCTGTCTGACGCTTGCCGCGAGCAATGCCTCGGTGGGCGCCGAGGCGCTGGATCTGATGCATTGTGCGACAGTGACGGTTCGTGTCATTTCCGCATCGCTCATGTTTCCGACTGGCTTGAGGCTCGTATCGACGACCCATCGTCCTGCGAAGACCTCGCGGTACTCGATCACACCGATCGCAGCCACTGCCATGCTCAGAGTGTCCCACGTCGAAACTACGGCATTGCCTGACGCTGAGGGATGCCTGGCGGCCCGGGGAACGAGGTCGCAGCCGACTTCCTGACCAGGCTGACCATCGCGCGGTTGCTGTGTGGTCATTGGCCTCTCAACTCGGTTCAGGGCGAACGTGGATTACGGCATGTGTGCCGTCGGTGCGCCATCCGGGAGCGGTGGTCTCCAGGTGTGCGAGGCGATCCGGGTCTACACCGACGGCGACGTCGGACTTGAGGGTCCGTAGTGCCGCTAGTGGGGCGGGGAAGTAGGACGTCAGGCTCTGGAAAGAGGTGGTGGGATCCCAGTGGGCGTCGCCGACGAGGCGTCGGTAGTTCAGGTCGCCCTTGATGATCACCACCGATGCCTGGGCTAGTTCGGTGGCGAGGCCGGTCGGCAGCTCGTGGAAGGTCAGCGGGCTGCACCAGAATGCGTGGGTGCGGACCTTGAGTCGCCCGTCACTGATCGCGGCATTGAGCCGAGCGCCGATGTCGCCGGCGGTGTCGCCTGTCGCCTTCATGTGGCGTAGTACCTGAAGCAGGTCGGTAGTTGTGGCATCGGAGACGTAGTAGGGGTGAGGCTTGAGGTGCAGCGTCACTGTCGCCGCTCGCCTGGTGGCCAGGAGGCGGTCGATCAGGACGAGGTCGGCGAGCAGCTCCCGGCCTGCGTTGTCCGCGACGACGTGCACCTGGCTCGTTGAGCCCGCACTCAGGAGGCGCCACAGCTCCGCCGAGTCGTCCGCGACGAGGTCGTCGACCTGGTCCTTGTCTTGGGTGGACGGGTCGGACATCCGAAAGCCGAGGTCAGCCCGGTTGCCCCATAGCGAGGCGGTCAGAGCCGCGGACAGGCTGGCTTGTTCGGGCGCTGTGACGAGACGGTCGAGGGCTTGCAGGTCTCGGGCCAGGTCGGGCGTGTCGAGCTCGGCGCTCTTCTGCGGGGCAAATGGGTCTATCCCGGCCCACGGTCCCGAACCGAAATAGCCCGTGGCCTCCAGCAGGAGGCGGTAGAAGTAGGACTCGGCCCAGAGGAACGGAACGTCGATCCACGCACGACCCAGGTACGGGGCCGCCCACTCCCGCCATGCCGCCTCATCGTGAGCGTCCGCCGGAAGGGGCGGAACGGTGCCGTCGATCGTCACCAGCAACTGGTCGAGCGACTCCTGGATCACCGGCGGGTAGGGCACAAGTCGGCGGACGGTCGCGATCAGGTCGGGGTGTCGTCGTGTCAGCACGCCCCAGGGGAACGAGCCGGGCACGTTCGACACGATGGCCGCACCGGCCGGGTGGGGCTGCTGGTGGTGGTCGATGGTCACGCTCTGGCTCCTCGCTCATTTTCACTCAATCTCAGCAGGGCAGTGCCGCCCGCGCTGCCGACGACGACGCTCGCCGTGCGGGCATCAAATGCGGCGCACTGACCGCTGGCGTCCACACGTACCTGCACGGAGCCGGGTCGCCCAGCGGTTTCGCCGTCGAGCGACCAGCGCCTTACAGTCCCGTCAGCCGCGGTCGATGCGAGCCACGAACCGTCCTCGGCGAATCCGAGCATCAGTACCCGGCCTCGATGCCCGCGCAGCACGGTCTCGGCCTCGGCCGCGCCCAGCTGATGGATGTAGACGTCGCCGTTGCCCGCACCGACAGCCAGTCGCGACCCCGACCGATCGAACGTGACGGTCCGGGCCCAACCTGGCACCGGCAGATCAGTACGTTCTTCTCCCGTGCTGAGCGCCCAGGTGCGGACCACGCCGTCGCCGCCCGCCGCCGCGACAAGGTCCGCCTCGGCGGACACTGCGAGCGAGCGGACACGCCCCGCCTTGGCATCGTGATCCCAGCGCAACTCCCCGTCCGGCAACGACCAGACACGCACATGTCCGCTCGTATCGCTGGCCGTCATCAGCGAGCCGTCATCGGTGATGGCAACTGCCCAGGTAAGGACGACGTCGTCGTTCAGCTCAAGGATTTGCTGCCCGGCGTTCCAGACACGCAGGAGCCCGTCGCCGCATGCCGCCGCGAGGTAGGGACCAGCTGAGGCCAGCGCCCAGACCCGACCCTGACCAGCCGCAAGGCGTGTTGTCTCCCGGCCTGTCGGGGCGTCGAGCAAGCGCACCGTGCCGTCGGCGCGCCCAAGTGCCACCGTGCTGTCTCCGGTGAATGCTGCCGACCAGACCGTGTTGCGGCCTTCAGCGAGGGTCTCCAGCGCGGGCGTGCTCCCGGGCTGCCATACACGGAGCCCCCCGTCCTCGCAGCCAGCCACGATGCCGTGAGGGGTGGATGCGACGGTCCTGATCCAGTTGACCCCGGCCGGCATCCTCACCCGCAGCGGCGAGTCACCGTGAACGGTGACGGTGGCGTCCTCACCAGCAGTCACGACGTGCCCGTCCCAGATCGCGAGGGCACGCAGGCGTTCGCCATCGGCATCCAGGACATCTACCGGGTCCAACTGCCTGTCGCGCACGTCCCAGGTGCGGGCCGTGCCGTCGGCGGACGCCGAGACGAGCACCGGCTGCCCCGGGAGGAAGGCCACCGACCTGACCCAGCTGCGATGCAATGCCTTCTCGTCGAGCAGCTCTCCCGTGCGCAGGTCGAGCAGACGGACGTACTCGTCCTCGCCGCTGGCCGCCACGAGTGCGTCGTCGTTGGACACGGCCAGCGACCAGATGCCGCTGCCGCGCGTCGTCGCCTGCCTCGCCAGTGTCAGTGAGGCCAGGTCCCAGACACGCACCAGTCCATCTTCGGCACCTGACACGAGCTCACCGCTGTCCCGGAGGAACGTCAGCGTGCGGATCCGCTTGTCGTGACCCGGCAGGATCCCGACCTGTGATCCGTCCGCCGTCGACCACAACCGGATCGCGCTGTCTTCACCGGCCGAGGCGATCACGCTGCCATCCGGGGAGATCGCGACGGCGTGCACCCATCCGGTATGGCCGCGCAACGACCTGACCAGCGCTCGTGAGGCCAGGTTCCACACCTGCACAGCGCCGTCTTCGCCGCCGGAGACGAGCAGATCGTTGCGAGCGGCGACGGCAACTACGGTGCCGACGTGACCAGGGACGTCAGGGTCCTCAACACCGGCCGCCCAGGGGAGCGAAGTGCCAGCGGCTCGAGTGATCCCGAGGAGCTTCTGGTCTGCTTCCTGTCCTGTCCGGGCCAGGGCGACGAGCAGGGTGCTGGCCATGTCTTGTTCGGTCTGCTGGCCGTGGAGAAGATACCCCTGCGACGTGAGGTAGCGAGCCTTCCTCAGCGCCTTGCTTGCGGTTTCACCGGCGTTTTCGTCACCGGCGGATAGGGCGAGGTCGCGGTCAGCGCGCAAGGAGTGCGCGCCACAGATGCTCGCCTTAGCGATCACATACCGCGGATCGGCGAGCAAGTCAGCTAGTGCCTTATGGTCGCCGGACTCGTAGAGATGGAACGCAAGGTTCGTCCATTCGTACGTCCGATCGTGGGGCATGCCGAGCCAACCCGACGACGGCGCGCTCGCCTCCAGGAACGACCGGTGCAGGCCAGGAAGCGACTGGGCGACCAAATTGAGCAGGTAAGCACGGAAGACGTCGTGCAGAACAACGATGTCTTGGTCGGCGCGGTATGCGCTGAGGAGCGACCTGTCGGCGAGCACCTTGCAGAATTGCCGGACCGCGACGGACGACCAGCCGTACGAATGACCCCACCACCGAGTCAGGACCTCCAGCGAGATCGGTGTCGCCGGCGGGAAGACTGCCAGCGACATATACCGTTCGCTCAGATCGCTTGCGCCAGGAATGCGCACGTTCTCGTCGAGGGCGCGCAAGGTCGCGGAGATCACCTGGCTGATCGCAACCTTGCGTTGGTCGGTGTCCCAGATGTCGAAGGCCTGAGGACCGTGCGTTTGAAGCGCTTGGCGCGCGACGGCTACTGCGTGCCCAGGGGGCGCACCGGCGACGACGTCACTGCTCACGCTCGCGCCGACGAGATTTGCCAGCAGCGGCCACCCGCCGCATAGCTCTGCAAGCGGCAGGAGTGCAGACGTCGAAGCGGACGGGATGGTGCGCTGCAGGAGCTCGGCGACCTGGTCCGCGCGCATGGGCCCCAAGCGCAGCACCCGAGCGGTGCTCGGCGCGACGCGCACGTTGCGGGTCGTGACCAGGCGGACGCAGTTCGGCGCGCCCATCACGAACGGTGCCAAGTCCGCCCCGGACCAGACGTTGTCCACCACGAGCAGCAGCCGACGTTTCCCGATGACTCTCGCGAGGTGGAACCCAGCCTGCTCGGGATCCGAGAGCTCGGGCCGGGTGCCGTCGAGGTGGAAGCACAGATCGGAGATCAGGTGGGTGATCCGCGCTGGTGTGCAGTCCTCGCCGGTCTCGACCCAGAGGATCTCCGGGAACGTGTCGCGCACCGGCGTCGCATGTCCTGCCTGTGTCGCTAGGGTCGTCTTGCCGAACCCGCCGGGCCCCGCCACGCAGATGATCTGCGCGCCGGTTGCGTCTTCAGCCTCACCGATCATGGCGACAAGCGTCTTGAGAACATCCGCGCGGGCGATCAACGCGGGCTCCAGGTCCGGAACCATCGCGAAGCCGCTCGTGCTGGGAGAGATGACGCCGATCGGCACCCCGAGCGACTCCCAGAACCGATCATGCACACCGGGGTCTGCCCGGTCGTACGCAGTGTCGAGGATCGCCTGGGACTCTGGGCCAGGTGCACGAACTCCGTCATCGGCTTCCCACTTGGACACGGCCCGGTCGCTGACGCCCAGATGCTGCGCGAACGTACGCACACTCAATCGCAGCGCATGGCGTAGCGCTCGCGACTCGCGCCCGGTCCAGCGCTGGATCGTTCTCGACATGGGCTCCCCCTGCGACGCGCGGGTGAACCCCACTGCGTTCTCCGTAGAACGGGTCGTGCGTAGTCATCATGCGGTATCCGAACGTCTCATGCTGTGGGTCAACGCGACCGCCGAATGAACGACGGCGTTCCCATCCTCGCCGGACACAACGGGCGAACGGAACCACCCAGTGTCGAACGAATGTCGAACTGGCTTCGGGGTGCGCTCTGCTCGACGCACACCACGGAGGTGCAGCTCGAGGCTGCCCCGATTGTCGCCTGTGCCACCCGCAGCTCCACGTCAGACCTGACCCGACAACAACGGCAGACAGAGCACTAGAGCCCCCGCCCTCACGGGAGGGCGGGCTCTCGGTATGGCAGGGCGAGGGGACCACAGCCAAGTCTCCCGGCAGCGGGGAGTAGCACCGACACAGGCGACGAGCGGCGACGGCAACGCACAGGCGCGCGACGACGAGCACGCGCGACGGACACACGGCGACACGACGCACGGCGACACGACGCACGCGGCTGCGTGACGCGGGCAGGCAGGCACCGGGACTGCGGGTCCCGCGGACCGCCACGACGAAGGCCACACACCTAGTGCACAACGCTGTGAGCGGTCCCGAATCAGCCCCGAGCTGAGCCGTTCCAGTCCTGCCGGGAAGGGGGTGGGGGACATGATGACGGTCCATGTGCTGAGCGCGGGGAGCGGGTACACGTACCTGACGCAACAGGTTGCGTCGGGGGATGTGCCGCGCGGTCGCGGGGTGTCGTTGACGGACTACTACATGCAGCACGGCAACCCGCCTGGCCGGTGGGTGGGCGCCGGCACGGAGCAGCTCGGGGTCTCGGGCCGGGTGCTGGAGAGGCAGATGATGTCGTTGTTCGGTCAGGGCCGCCACCCGGATGCCGGCCGCCTGGAGCTCGAGGCCCTGGCGAATGGGGCGTCGAAGCAGGACGCGGCCCGCGCAGGCGCGCTGGGTCGGGCGTTCCCAGTCTTCGAGAGCGCGGAAGACGACGGGTACCGGGCTGCATTGGAGGCGGCGTACGCGCGGTTCGCTCGCGAGAACGACCGCCCGCCCGAGCCGGGTGTGGAGCGGGATGGGCTTCGCTGGGAGGTGGGCCGGGCCCTGGCGACACGGAAGGGCGACACCGGGGGTGGTGGCCCGCTGACCGACGACGAGGTCGCGCGGTGGTTGGCCGAGCGGGGTGGGCAGCCGCGGCGTGCGGTGGCGGGGTATGACCTGGTGTTCACCCCGTCCAAGAGCATCAGCGTGCTGTGGGGGCCCGGTGACCCGGCCACGCGAGAGGCGATCACAAAGGCGCACACCGATGCCTGGCAAGACACCCTCACGTGGATCGAGTCCGAAGCGGCGCTTACGCGGGCGGGCGCCGGTGGTGTGCGGCAGATCGATACTCACGGTCTAACGGCGGTCGCGTTCGACCATCTCGACTCCCGCACGGGAGACCCGAACCTGCATACCCATGTCGCGGTCTCGACGAAGGTCCTCGGCGTGGACGGCGGGTGGCGGGCCCTGGACGGGCGGGTGCTGCTGGGGCTGAAGGTCGCGGCCTCCGAGCGGTACAACACGCGGATCGAGCAGCTGCTGGTCGAGCGGCTCGGGGTTGTGTTCCACACCGAGGCCCGGGGTCGGGGCAAGCAGGGCGTGCGGGAGATCGTGGGCATCCCGAAGACGTTGAGGGACGCGTTCTCCAAGCGGCGGGCCGCGATCGTGGAGTCGTACGAGAGCCTGCGGGCCGCGTACCGGGCCAGCCATGGGCACGAGCCGGCCACTGAGGCGGCGTTCGGCCTGACGCAGCAGGCCAACCTGGATACCCGTCCGGGCAAAGGGGTACCGGTCGGGCTGCGTGACCGGCTGCCGCAGTGGGCGGCCGTCGCCGCGAGCGTCCTGGGCGGCCGGGCGGCGGTGACCGGCATGCTCACGACGGCCCTGCACCCCAGCGCGGGGGAGGGTCGGGTCGTGGTGGACGAGCCGGGCGACCTGTGGGCCGCTGTCGCGCAGGACCTGGCGGGGCGCGGGATCGCCCGCTGGGCGGCCCAGGACGTCACGGACGTCGTCGGCCGGCTCGCGACCCTGTGGCCCCACGCCCAGGTCTTCCGGCCGCTCGGGTGGACGAGCCCTGCTCGACGCCAGGGCATGCTCACCAGCCTGGCCGGGCAGGTGCTGGCCCAGGGTGACCTGGTCGATGCGTGCCTGACGAACGTGGCGGGCAAGCGATCGACCTGGACGACGTACCACCTGCAGGCCGAGGCCACCCGCCTGGCCCGCGAGCACGCCCCCACCGGCACGGACTTGCTCGCCCTGGCTGGGACGATCTCCGGATATGCCGTGGCCGGCAGCTTGCAGGTCACGCCACCGGACGTGAACGAGCCACCGGACGTGATGCGCCGAAAGGACGGCGAGTCGGTGTACTTCGTCCACGGCTCCACCCGGTACACCTCGCTCGCGGTCCTGGAAGCCGAAGACCGCCTCCTGGCCGCCGCCGGCACCCCCGGCGGCCTGGTCATCGACCCAGGCGCGGTAGAGGCCGCGATCGAGCGGGTGCGGGTCGACCGGGGTCGGATCTTGAACGCCGGGCAGCGGGACCTCGTGGCGCACTTCGCGGCCAGCACGGTGCTCGCGGCAGGAATCGGCCCGGCCGGGACGGGCAAGACCACCGCCATGCGCGCCTTCGCGGACGCCGTCCAGGACTCCGGCGGCAAGCTCATCGCCTTGGCGCCGTCGGCCGCCGCCGCGGAAGTCCTCGGGGCGGACCTGGGTGACGGGATCACGGCCGAGACCCTGGACATGTTCCTCCTGGCCAGCCGCGGCAAGGGCGGGGAGCGCCTGCGCGAACGCCTGGCGGTGGAGCCCGGCACGGTCGTGCTGGTCGACGAGGCCAGCCTGGCCGGCACCCTCTCCCTGGCCGAGATCCTCACCATCACCCAGGCCGCTGGCGGCAGTGTGCGGTTGCTGGGTGACCCGGCCCAGCTCAGCGCTGTCGCTGCCGGTGGGGCGCTGCGGTTGATCACCCAGCAGGCCGGGGCGGTCGAGCTGACGCACATCCACCGCTTCCACACCCCAGGCGAGGCCGACGCTTCCCTGCAGGTCCGCGACGGCGACCACCGGGGCCTGGACTTCTACATCACCGGGCGTCGCACCCAGGGCGGGTCGGCAGCTCAGATGGCGGAGGAGATGTTCGCGAACTGGATCACCGACTCCGACGCAGGGTCCAAGGCGATCATGATCGCCGCGACCAACACGCTGGTCACCGAGCTCTCCGCCAGGGCCCGCGCGCACCGGGTGACTCGGGGTGAGGTCGAGGACGACGGCGTGGTTCTGCATGACGAGAACCGGGCCGGGGTCGGGGACATCATCGTGACCCGGCTGAACAACCGGCACCTGCACGCCGAGGACGAGGACGGGCACATCGACTGGGCGCGCGGCTGGGTCAAGAACGGTGACCTGTGGCACGTGACCGCCCGCGGTGCCGACGGCGCGCTGCAGGCGCGCCACCAGGACACCGGCGCGACCGTGGTACTCCCTGCGGACTACGTGAGCGAGCATGTCGAGCTCGGGTACGCCGCGACGATTCACCGGGTCCAGGGCACGACGGTGGACACCAGCCACGCGATGGTCGGCGTCGGGATGACCCGCAACCCGCTCTACACCGCCATCACCCGCGGTGCCATCTCGAACCGGGTCTACGTCGAGACCGACGACGTCCTGGACCTCGACCCCCACCGCCAACCGAACACCGAGCGCGCGGTCCTGAACGCCCTGAAGGGTGTCCTGGACCGCGACGGGGAAGAGCAGTCCGCATCGAGGGTGATCGAGGAGGAGTGGGACTACGCGCACTCTCTGGCCAAGCTGGTCCCTGAGTACGAGGACGCCTACCTCGCCTTCCTCGAGCCGGACCGTGTCGGGCGGCTGGCCCAGGCGGTGCGGTCGGTGCTGCCCGGACGGGTGGCGGACCTCGTCCTCGCTGACGAGGTGTGGCCGGTGCTGGCTAAGCGGCTGTCCATGCACGAGGCCGCCGGCACCGACCCCGCCACCGTGGTCCGCCGCGCGGCCGGGACCGGGTTCAGGGATGCCCGCTCGGTCGCGAAGGTCCTGCACCACCGCATCGGCCTTCCCCGACCCCACGACCACGACGAGCGCGGACTGCCGGTCTGGATGACGACCGCGCCCGACACCACCGACAAGCTGCTCTGGGAGCCTGACGGATTGACCGCGTCGACCATCGGCTCGGGCACGCCCGGTGAGCTGGACGAGGCATCGCTGCATCACGGGGCCGGCGCAGGGCAAGCACCAGAGCCCGCCCTGGGTGTCCCGGATGGAGCGGACGCACCTGCCGGTACGGATCGTGCACCGACTGAGGGCACCCAGGAGCCAGTCGATATGGGGGAGCGGGACCAGGCCGTCGAGATCACCGCGCACGCCTGGACCTGGTGGACACGGCAGAAGGTCACCCAGCCCTGGGCGACCCAGTACATGACCAGCCGGGGCCTGACCGATGCGGAGTGGGGTGTCGCACCCGGGTCCTGGTCCGGCCTGACGGACCACCTCCGAGCCCTCGGATATACACCCGACCAGCTCGTGACCGCCGGGGTCGCCACGCGTACCCGGGGTGGCCGGGTCATCGACAAGTTCCGCAACCGGATCATGTTCCCTTACCGGAACCAGACCGGGCAGGTCGTGGGCGTCACCGGCCGCATCAACCCCACCGAGGCAGACACCGGCGACGGGCGTGCACCGAAGTACCTCAACAGCCCCGAGACCGCTGCCTACCGCAAGAGCGAACTCGTCTACGGGCTGGACCCCGACGCCATCACACGCCTGGCAGCGGGTGCCCGACCGGTCCTGGTCGAGGGCCCGACCGACCACGCCGCCCTCCACCTGGCCGCCGCCCGCCTCGCGGAACAGACCGGGATCCAGATCGTGCCGGTCGCCGCGGGCGGCACCGGCGTGACGGCCCAGCACCTGCGGGCGCTGCGGGACGCGACCGGCAGGGATCTGACCGACCTGGTCGTCGCCCTGGACCCCGACACCGCCGGCCGGACCGCCGCGGCCCGTGTTTGGTCGCTACTCACCCCTGAGGAGGCCGCTAACGCCCGGGCGCTCGACCTGGCCACCGATCCCGCCCAGACGGCAACCGACGACCCCGAAGCCCTCGCAGCGGCCCTGGTGGAGAGCATTCCGTTGACGTGGTTCGCGATGGCACCCAACCTGCAGACCATCCGGGACCTGGACCACTTCGAACGGCAGATCCCGCAGCTGCGGGCCCTGGTCGACCACCTCTATGACCGGGTCGAGCTGGACCAGTGGTGGACCCTGATCGAGCACGTCGCCCAGACCATTGGCCACACGCTCGGCGCCCAGAACCACCAGCAGCTGGACGTCGCCTCGGTGCGCAAGGTCATGACCGACCACCTCGCCGACCGCATCACCAACCAGGCCCAGACCGACCCAACTACTAGCGTCGATCGCACCGCTGCGGTCGGCGGAGCACAGGGCCTGCGGGAGCGCCCAGTAACTGATCCGCTGGTGCAGGCGTGGCTGACCCGGCACGCTGACCTGATCGCTGCCCGACTGGACGCCCTGGTCGAGGACGCAATGACGAACCCGCAGCTGTGGATGGAGACCATCACCCCGCCGTCTGCGAACGGCCCAGCGCGCGAGATCTGGCAGGCGGCGATGCGGCAGATACTGGCCTACCGCGACCGGTACCAAGTTACCGACTCGGTCGACCCGCTCGGACCACGCCTGTCTGAGGGGGAACGCAGTGTGGCCTACAGGGGAGCCGCTCGAGCCCTGGAGAGCATCACGAGCGGCATCACCACCGACGGGGCTACTGACCTGGTGCTCAGTGGCCGGCAGCGGGCCCGTTCTGGGCGGCCGATGGAGCGTGTCCCGGCCGTCCTGGCTGAGGTGCGAGCGCGTGCCGGCGAGCGGGTGCGCCGCGAGGCTGATGAGCGCGCCCGCCGTGACCATGCTGAGCGTGCACGCGACAGTTCAAACGGGCCCACCTGGTAGCGGCAACGAGAAAAGCGGCGGACACGACCGCACCACCGGTCGGGGCGAACGGTCACGGAAGAACCCCTCGGGCCGGTGGCGGGGCGGCACTCAGGAGTCGTCGATGTCGATTCGCTGCGGTGGCTTGGCCCGCCCTTCCGGCCCGTCGAGCGCGGGGGCCTGGGTCGGATCAGGTGGCGAGGACGAGCCCTCGCCACCCGGGTACTGCGGTTCCACGGCTGGGTCGGGGGCCTGTTCGGCGCAGGGAGGCACCGGGGCAAGACCGTCGTCTGCGGTAGTGGCTGTTGTCGCGGCGACAGGGTGGTCTGTGTGCGCGGTGGTGCGGGCATCGGCCGGGCTGGGTGGACTGGCGGGCAGCCGTCGGCCGTCGGGCTGTTGCGTCGCGTCGTCGGGCGCCATCGCGGCCTGGTTGTCGCTCCCACTGACGGTCGGTTCCAGGGCGAGCCGCCTGCGAGCCCGTGCCAGCAGGGCGCGGTCCCAGCCGCTCAGGACGTCGTCGATGCCCAGGCTGTAGTAAGCCAGTCGGCTCAACGGTCCGGTGCCGATCAGTCCCAGCGTGATGAGCAGGTAGAGCGGGGCGAACAGCCACGCACCGACCATCACACCCCACGGGTTGACCGGGTAGGTCCGCAGTTCACTGGCCGCTGACAGGAGGATCCCGACCCAGAACATCCCGATGAAGGATCCCATGAGCACGCTCATCACGGCGGTGGGCCGGTCGCCGATACCCAGATGCAGGCCGGCGACGGTCGTCAGCAGCGCGATGCAGAGTAGGCCGGCAACCGCGACGTTCAGACTCTTGCCCAGGACCATGGGCCCGGCCGGCCAGGCAAGCGCGAGGTAGCCCGCGCAGTGGATAGCCAGGACGATGCCTAGCGTGCGCGCGGCTTTACGCTGGCCGACACGCCCGGCACGGTCGCGTCGTCCGGCGACGCTACGGGCCAGCGTGGTCTTGACCAGCAACCTGCTGCGGTCAGCGAACTTCGGGAACGCGCCGAGCTTCCCGATCTCGATGATGAGAACCGCCGCGAGCATCAGGTAGAAGAACGCCGGCTGCACCCACCCGGTTCGAGAATCAAGCACCGTGTCGATGCCCAGCATGAACGTGAGAACCGCGGTCAGCATGGCGATCCCCGTGCTGATCGTCAGTGCGCCGTCCAGGAGGGTGAGGCGGGCGTAGTCGTCCAGGCTCGGCACCGCCGCCGTCTCCGCGCGACGCGCGATCCGCTCACCGTGGGACGCGATCGTCCCCAGCGAGATCGGTAGCGCAATCGCGATCGCGGTGATCACGCCCAGCGAAGCCCACACGTCGGTCACGGTGGTCAGCAGGTCCCACCCACGCTCGAAAGTCTCTCTCAGCGAAGCGGCCGCCGGGGCCGTGCTCGTGCGCGGCCTGTCCTCGGGTCCTGTGGTCGAGCCGACGACCAGGGTCAGGAACGGGATCATGGCCAGACTTAGGACCGCTAGTCCGGTGTAGCGCCGCCACGGCAGCCGGCGGCGCAGCTGCGAGCCCAAACACGCCTCGCAGAGCACCACCTCACCGCGCCCCTCGATCCTGACCGGAGCACCCGCTTCTCGGCAGGTCTCACAGACCAGCACGGGGGTGCTCGACGGGGCACCGACTGCGTGCGCGGAGGCGTCTGGGTGCGGGTCTTCGGGCACGATCTCTCCTCGACTCAGGGACGTAACTGAGCCGAATAGTGACACCGATGTCAGGTCGCCTACTTCGCGACCAAGCATTGCCCCAGTCCGTCACCGTCAGCTAACGCACGTGACCCGGAACCGGCGCGCGTGTAGCCGACCCCGAAGGGTTCCACGCGTCGTTCCGGGCGCCTACCCGGCGGAGCCGTTCAGGTCGAGCATGCCCTGTGCGAGACGCCATGCAGTGCTCTCGCTCTGCTCCTCGCACTTCTCGACCAGGACCGCGGACCGTCTCGGGTGCCGAGCGAGTGACCAACGTCCCTGGGCACCGCAGCTAGGCGCTCTCTGAACTGAGCCCGTCGAATCTGGTCGCGTTGCGAGCTCGGCCCACAGCCCGAAGCCTGCGACGGTCGGCAGTCTTCGGCACCTTCACTGGCGGTAGACCGTGCTATCGCTGTTGGTGATACGCAAGCCCGAGCGGCGGAACTAACCTTGCGCACCATGTCTGACATCGCTCCTGTGCCGAGGATTTGGCGCTTATCAGCGCTGGTCGCCCTAGTCGTGTGGATTGCCGCTGGGGTGTTCGTCTTCATGACCAGCGTTCAAGGCCGAGCGCTTGACGAGGCGAACAGTGGTCTACCGCTAGCAGCTGCGGCCTACACGCTCGCGCCCATGACTGTGGCCCTGTGGGCGCGGGACGCAGTGCTCCGAGGCCGTCCAGGCAGTCGATTGATTGGGCTCATGTGGGCGCTGTCTGTACTTGCCGGTGGGTATGCCGCGATGGCTGCACTCAACGTAGGTGCTGGCGTGGTGTCCGTCGTGTCGGCCGTTGTGGCGCCGCTGCTTGCTGCTGGTACTTGGCATCTGCTTCTGCGTGCCGACGCGCAGCATGACTCTAAGGAGACTAGGGAGTCGGAACGTGCTACACGGCAGATCGCGGATTGGTTTGTCGCTGTAGAGGCGAGAGAGCGGGCAGTGCTAGTCGACGACGGCAGTAAGCGTGCTGCTGTCCGGATACGCCGCACGAAGCGGATCGCGGCTATTGCTGAGGATCGGGTCATAAGGCACGCCACGAGCGATCAGATTGAGGCGGCGACGTCAACGTGGAGGGCGCTGTCGGACGCGGCTCAGACAGCTGCGGGCGAAGCTGCGCGAACGGAGCGTGCTGTCCAGGTTATGAACCTTGCCAGCGAGGGGGCGCAGCGAACGCCGAAGAGTCCAACTGAAGACTGACATGTGCTCCGTAAGGTGGCTACACATCCACCTGTCACGCGGGGAACTGTTGCAGAAACTGGTGACAGGACCGCCTGCCCGTGTTGCAGTTCCGGCCGGGCAACCAGGCGCTGCAGGCTGCTGCTTGAGGTGGACTACATCGCGCCGAAAGTTCAGGGGTGTGAGTGTTCTGGGGAATTTTGAGACACTTCTGGCAGTGCAACGACTGCAAGGGTGTCAAAGTGGTCGCGTAGGGTCGGTGCCCGCTCCTTCGGAACTCCGTAGCCGACGTCGCGCTGATCGCTGGGGCAAGCCGACTCCTCAAACGCGAGCCGTCGACCAGGCACATCACCCAGATCTCACCCCTTGCGACCCGAAAAAAGCCGCGTAGCACCACTAGCGTGGGTGACGTGTCAGCAGGCGCCGATCTAGCTTTGCCGCCGGAGTATGCCCGATGGCAGGAACGGCTTGCGCACGAGTTCTTTGACGGGCGGGAGGGGCTGCCCATCGTGATGTTTGTCGACCGTGACGAGCTCAGCCTCCTCTCGGACCCTGGTACCGACCCCGTCCGTTCCCTGTCGAGCGCCGTGAAGCAGCTCGTCAGGGTCAACCAGGGACCTTCGATGTTCTCTCACGTGCTGCGCCAAGAGACGGCGTGGCTTAATGGGCCACAGGACAAGCCCCCTCCGACCTTGCCGGTACTGGCCTTAAGCGTGCTCGCCGCCTCTGAGATGCGGAGTGACGCATCAGGCGCAAGCCATAACTACTACATCCGGTTCTCCAGGGCACTGCTTCCCGACGGCCCCGATGATTTGCTCGAATCGGTGCGGTACGCGCTACGCGGGCGTGGGTCTTTCGCCAATGTAGCCGGCATGTGGCAGCGCCTTGACCGGTGGCTCGGCGAACAGCAGGGTCGATTCGGAAACTCTACGATTCCAGTGAACCCACCGCGGAGCCGCATTGGTTTCCCGCTCTCGCAGGCACTCGTTCGGCGAAGTGACCGGGCAGCGCTCACGCGGTTCTTCGATCGCCTCGACATGAGGGGAACCGGTACCCCGTCACCGACGGCTCTGCTTGAACTCTTGAAGGTCTGGACGCACAACCGCGCACGAGGTTTCAGCGACCGATTCGTCGAGGTGCTCGAAGATCCGGGGGTCCAGGACTACCTGCGCCCACTCGTTCACGACCTAGCGACAGCATGGGACGGAAAGGTCATTACGGCGGATGGCCTTAGGAGGCTCGAGTTTCGGCTGGCGCTCGATCTCGACAGAGGAAAGGCCTGGTGGGTGATCCCGACGGCGCCTGGTGCGTCAAGCGACCTCCTAGAGGGCTCTACAGATGGCGTGGAATTCACCGTCCTTGTGACGCCCGATCCCTATAGCTCCATGTTCGAGACGGAGGGCATGCCTCCAGTTGGTTCCGAGGCGTTAACCCGTGGTTTGAAGGCCCGCGGGAGTCTTTGTATGGCCGAGTTCCAGCCGAGGCGTCTTCTAGTCATGACGGACAATGCGGATGCTGGCGGCTGGACTTCCGTCGATGCGATACAGGCGTACGAGGAGCATGTATTCGTCGTGGCGCCCGAGGTCGTCTCGGTAGTAGAGGGTGCTTTAGCCGTGGCAGCGGACCCGGGCTGGAGGCGGATGGATGACGGGATCGCCACCGAGATGCTCCACAATTACGCCATCTACTACGGGGTGACATTCTCGAACGCGAATTCCCTGGAGCAGGCTGTCCAACTCTTGCCCGAATCCCTCGCGGCAAGGATCTACCTCGGGACGGCTGTACGCCCCCGACTCGCCAGCGGGCTGCCGCTGCACCGCAACCTAAGCCGTAACACCTACTTGGCGGGCGGTGAGCCTGATCTTGAGTTGCCAGTCGGGACCGAGCCCCGCGACGTCGCGGTTGTGTTGGATGGGGACAAGCACCAGGTATTCCGAGCGACCATGTTTCCCGTTCCATTCAGCCGGTTCGGCCCGTACCACGAAGGCACGCACACGATCGAAGCGGACGGGGAGACTTTAGTATTTTCGGTCCTTTCCGGCTCCGGGGGCGAATACGAGCCTCCAGGAACCGGCGGGCTGTCCTGGAGGGACGGCGAGTTATCTTCGGCAAAGCAGGGCGACGTCTGCGGTGCTCTTGCGGGGGAGGACAGCGGTACTGACGTCATACTCGCCCGCCGAGGTGCCGTTGAGAACTGGCTGGTGCACCGCACGGGACAGGCCACGCAACTGGAGGAGCCGGCGCCGCCGAGTTTCGCCCCAGGTGTTCCATTCATGTACTTCGAGATCCGTCGCGACCGAGGGGCGTGGCTGCTCCAGAAATGGTCGAAGGGTTGGCACGTGACTCGCCTGGAGTCCGGCGAGCCAGCTTTTCAAACCCTAGGCAACCACGACCGTGACGTCTGGAGAGAGGCTGCTGCCTCGGTGCGAACCAGCGACCGGCTCTGGCCGCTCTACATCAGTGCGTGGGAGCGTGCCCGTGAACGCTGACCTACTACTGACCTGGATGAGTGAGGTGGGCTCCGGTCAGATCCGTGACGCCAGACAGCGGGTCGCATGGGCCGTCCGGGCCGTGGACCGTAGTCCGGAGTCCAACGAGACCAGCAGCTGGCTACGCGGCATCTCAACCCTCGGCCATGCCGAAATTGACTGGCAGAGTGGAGCGTGGGCGATGGCCCCTGCCACGGCAGCATTGCTGCCGGCAAGTGGGGGTACAGCGGTGCTGGCGGGTAGCAGGCGCACTCGCACGATCGAACGGCTCGAGGAGAGCCTTGCAGTCCACCTGCTGCGACACGAGAGCGGACACGGCTGGCCGCTCCCAGCGCCGTCGTCCGTCTTTGTGCAAGCGGACAGTATGTCGGAGCTCCGTACAGTGTTGGCAGATGTGGGAGTTCAGTGGGGTGGTTTCGCTTCGCGTGGCATCGCACTAGGGCTCGGACCGATCGCACTCGGGGCGCCTGCGGCACCACCAGCCTGGGAGGACGTGGTTGAGCATCTTTCACGGGATGATGAAGTGACCTTCTGCTCCGGCTTGCCTTCCGGCGACGGGCTCTGCCGGACAACGGTTCATGGTCGCCTGAGCTACCGCTATCGCTCGAATGGCGGCTGGTACCACACAGACCATGCCACCGGAATTCTGCTCGACCGGGCTGACCGACACATCAACGTGTTCCGGTTCCGCTCAGAACGCGTTGCTGATGGTGAGGAGATCGGCACAGTCTTCGTTGACCCCGGAGTGCCATTGCCACCATTACAAGCCCGTGCACTTGTTCTCTGCAGTGGGCTACCCGCTCAGTTTGGCGACGCTATGCACACCACCATCTACCGCAACGTTCCGCGAGACATCGCCCTGCTGGTGGCAAGATCCGTCCGCCAACAGGTGACCGTTATCGCCTGACCACACCTGGAGTCCCGATGGTTCACCTCAAAGAAGAAGTACCTCGTGGTCTGGACGTCATGGGTACCTTCGACCGTCTTCGGGAGGCGTACTTCCGGTACTACAACACGCCGTTTGGCCTAGCCGACGAGCGGCTGCAACGGGAGCGAAATGACCTCTTCGACCGTGACAACGGTGCCTTTCGGATGCCTCTTATCGAGCTGCGGCCGGAGTACGTCACGACCAGGCGCACCATTGCCGAGTCAGCTGCCGCGGCAGGTGCAACGTCCGAGCTCGCCGAATTCGCTGGCTGTGGGCTGATCCCGTCGGGCCGTTCGCTCTACCTTCACCAGGAGCATGCGCTGACCGCTGGCCTGACCCCGGGCCGCAACATGATCGTCACAGCAGGTACAGGCTCGGGAAAGACCGAGTCGTTCCTGCTTCCCGTTCTCGGTTCATTGCTCGCTGAGTCCGCTGGCTGGGAGGGGGAACCAGCCCCGTTTCGCCCCTGGTGGCGTTCTTCCGGTTCGGAGTTCTCGTCACAGCGTGACGGGGAGACGGGGCGTACGCAAGCTGTCCGAGCCCTGATCCTCTATCCGATGAACGCCTTGGTCGACGACCAGCTGATACGCATGCGCCGGGCGCTGGACAGCGATGCTGTCCGTACCTGGCTCGACACCCACCGCCGAGGCCACCGCTTCTACTTCGGCCGCTACACCGGCGCAACACCGGTAACGGGTCACCGGACCACCGAGACAGCGCTCAAGCGTCTGCGCGAGGTGCTTCTCGCGACCGAACAGCGGGGTGCACGTGCTCTTCAGATCGCCGCCGAGATGAGCAACGATGACGTCCGCTACTTTGCGCCCCGGCTCGATGGTGCTGAAATGCGCTCCCGTTGGGATATGGCGGATGCCCCGCCGGACGTCCTGGTGACCAACTACTCGATGCTGAACGTAATGCTGTTCCGCGACCGGGATAGCCACTTTTTCGACTCGACCCGAGCATGGCTGGACGCAAGCCCTGAGCACCGCTTCACCCTCGTCGTAGACGAGCTACACATGTACCGAGGCACTGCCGGAACTGAGGTCGCCTACCTCCTGCGCAATCTCAAGCAGCGGCTCGGTCTCACCGATCGCCCCGACCAGCTCCGTGTCCTTGCTGCCTCGGCCTCGATCGACGCCGAGCGAGACCAGCAGTACCTTGAAGAGTTCTTCGGCGTGGATGCCTCAAGCTTCGAGTTCGTTCCTGGCAGCCTTGCCGTGCCCGCCACGGCGCCAGTCGGAACGGCTACGCATGTCGCAGCTCTCACCGCCGCTGAGCACGACGGCGCAGCCGACATCGCTCGACAGGAGCGACTGACGGACACACTGCGCCGTGCGTTTCTCGAGAAGGACGAAGGCGACACTGAGAAGGCAGTGGCACGCTCGTTGAGCGATCTTGGTGCTCGTGTCTTTCCCGATGTGGGGCTCGGAACTGCTGAGACCGCGCTCTCGAAGGTGCTGTCGGCGCTCTCCGCGAGCCCGTTGGACAGTGATCCCAAGCTGCGCGCTCACTACTTCTTTCGCAACGTCCCCGGGGTTTGGGCCTGTAGTGATCCCAACTGCTCGGCCGCTCCCGAGAGTGGTGAGCCCCGTCCAGTAGGCCGTCTTTACGCCGAGCCTGCCACCCGCTGCATATGCGGGTCCCGTGTCTTGGAGCTCCTCTACTGCCAAAACTGTGGTGATGTCCTGCTCGGCGGCTTCACCCCGGAGGGCCAGGCGCAGTCGAACCGCGTGGACACCCTGCTGCTGGCCGACGTGCCCGAGCTTGCCAAGCTGCCCGATCAGGTGAAGTTAGAGCGCACCGCCAACAACTATCTTGTGTACTGGCCGAACCCGTCCGCGGCGCTCGACGCGCTCGACACCAGCAGGTGGACCCGCGACGGCAAACGCGTCCGCTACCAGTTCCGGCGCAGTGCCTTGGAGCCCGCCACCGGCGGCATTCGCAACGTCGGCACTCAGGGCGACCAGTCTGGTTGGACGTTCCACGCCTTCGTTCCGCCAGCAGCACGGACACACCGCGATCCGGCAACGATCAGCCCGTTCCCAACGCAATGCCCCTCCTGCGGTGATGACTGGGAGATCCAATACGGGCGGGGCGGGCTGCGACTACCGCACACCGACCCGTTAACTCAGCGCTCGCCGATCCGGGGCATGCGCACCGGTTTCGAGAAGATCAACCAAGTGCTCACGACCGAGCTGGCCACCGACCTCGCCGTGGATGACCGCAAGCTCATCATGTTTACAGACAGCCGCCAGGATGCGGCCAAGTTGTCTTCCGGACTCGGCCTACGCCACTACCAGGACCTCCTGCGACTACTCCTCCACGGCCAGATGGCATCGCTCGGGGATGCCTCCGCCGACGTCGCTCTGGCGAAGGCGCACTTCATCGACCGGGAACGGTCTGCCGAGTCTTGGGCTGCTGTAGACCGGCTGGAGAAGCGTGACGCGGCCGTTTTCGGCCAGCTGCGCGATATCTGGGAGGAGCGCCCGGGCACGAGCTCGGACACCGAGCCGTCCCTTATCGCCCAGTTGGACGGAGGCCCCAGCGTTGCTGCAACCGCGGGTGCGATCGCTGGACACCTCCTGAGTATGGGGCTGAACCCAGGTGGGCCCCATGCCAGCCTGCAACTGACCTCCAACGAGCGCCGGTGGACGAGCCTTTACGACTGGGGCGCCACCAATCCTGTGCAGCGAGCCAACCTCTCGGCGGAGCAGGAAGCCCTTCGTACAGATATCAACCACTCGCTGCTGGAGGAAGTTCTCCAAGGACTCTTCTCCGGAGCAGGCCGGGACTTCGAGTCCCTCGGCCTTGGCTGGATGGCGCTGGCCGACGACAGTGCTCCGGCGGACGTGTCCGCCACATCCGAACTCGCCTTCACCCGTGCCAGCCTGCGTGTCCTGGCCGACTTGCGCCGGTTCGACGGGCTGCGATCGCCACGTTCGGAGCCACCTCGGCAACTACGCAACTTCTGGCGCGCCATTGAAAGCGATGGTGGACCGAGTGAGGCCGAGCTTCGCGATATCTTCCTGGCCCGCTGTGGCACTACCGTCCGGGACTATCTGATCGACCCTGATCATGTCGTACTCCGCCGTGCAGGTGAGCAGGGCTGGAAGTGCGGCACCTGCAGTCGGCTGCATATGACAAGAGCGTCTGGCTACTGCACCCACTGCGGGAATGTCTTGCCGACGGACGGCGTCCCCATTCAGCCCGAGAGCGACTACTACGGTTGGAAGGCCGTTCGAAATGCCGGACGTTTCCGATTCAAAAGTGAGGAGCTAACCGGCCAAACCGACCGTATCGATGCACAGGCGCGGCAGGCGCGGTTTCAGGGCATCTTCCTCAACACGGGCCAGCACGCCGAAGTACCCTCCGCTGACGGCATCGATCTGCTCAGTGTCACCACCACAATGGAAGCCGGCGTCGACATCGGTGCCCTATCGGCCGTTGTGCTCGGCAACATGCCCCCGACGCGGTTCAACTACCAGCAGCGGGTCGGACGCGCTGGCCGTCGCGGCAACCCCACCGCCATCGCCCTGACCGTCTGCCGGGGCCGCAGCCATGACGAGTACTACTTCGACCAGCCCGGCCGGATCACCAACGACCCGACCCCAAAGCCGTACCTCGCAGTCGACCGTCGCGAAATCATCGATAGGTCGCTCAGGGCCGAGGTACTTCGCCTAGCCGTACCACACATCGAAAAGGCAACTATCGCCGCGGGCGCAGAATTCACGCCGACACGTAACGTCCACGGTGCTTTCGGACTGGTATCGGAATGGGCTGACGCCCGAACGCATCTGGAGCAGTGGCTGCTGGACAACCGAGACCTCGTGCGTACCACCGCCGCTGCGCTGGCCGACCGTACTCCGGTCGCGGCGGACTCGGTCACCCTGGCAGATGACTGCGTGGCGGAGCTGCCGAGCGTGATTGACCGAGCTGCCGGCCCCGGCACCGTTGGTCATGACGAACTCAGCCAGCGCCTAGCAGAGCATGGCGTTCTGCCGATGTTCGGCTTCCCGACCAGCGTCCGCTACTTGTATCTCAAGCGCCCATTCCAGTCGTACCCCTGGCCGCCCAATGACGTCATCGACCGCGACCTCGCCATGGCAGTCAGCCAGTTTGCTCCCATGAGCGAGGTGGTGCGCGACGGCCGAGTGCACACCGCCGTTGGCGTAGCTGCATTCGAGCCAATTGGCCGCCGACCGCAGCACCCTCCTACGAATGCCCTGGGCATTGATCGAACAATCTATCTCTGCCGGTCGTGCTCCTTCCTTTCCGACGAGGAGCTCGGCGAGATCGCGACCTGCCCGCAGTGCGGCAATGGCCCCGAGGGATTCGCGCGCATGCCGCTTCGTGAGCCCCTTGGTTTCCGAGCTGGTGGCAAGCGCGACTTCGACGGCAACTTCGCCTGGTCGCCCCGCGCGATGGCTGCGCGGGCGCTGGCTGACCTGAGCAAGCTTCACAGGACCAGCCTTGGATCGGCCTCGGCATACAGCGGCGCGGGGCGCAGGTTCGTGATCAACGACAACGGCGGCAACCTATTTCAATTCAAGGCTGCCGCGCCCGGCAATCCGGACTGGGGCGGCTACGTCGCAGTCGAAGCAGTCGAGAAAGGACTCGTCCGGCGGAACGACGTCATTGGGGAACCATTCGATGTGGCACTCGGCGCGGTCCAGCCGACCGACTTCCTCTTCCTCGGTCCACAGACAGGCACCCTCCCGGACGCTGGAGTACGCCTAAACTTCTCGGCAGGTCTCCAGCCCTACGGAGTCACCGAACTGACCGACGGCCGCCGTGCGGCCTGGTATTCGCTAGCGTTCCTCCTGCGTAAGGTCGCAGCCTCAGAACTCGACGTCGAGCCGCTCGAGCTCGTCGCAGGCATCTTCGCAGGCCTCGCCGACAACGCCGATCCCGCACCGTACGCCTTCATCGCTGACACGCTGGAAAACGGGGCGGGCTTCTCGACTCACCTCGGACGGGACGACGTCCTGCCGACCTTCCTTGATGCCGTCGACCAGCACCTCTGCCATCTGGCCAAGGACGACCACTCCAGCACGTGTTCGGCGTCCTGCTACAAGTGCCTGCGCGACTACGCGAACATGTCGTACCACGCGCTGCTCGACTGGCGACTGGCTCGCGACCTGCTCCACGTCCTCAGGCATGGCAACCTCGTCGTCGACAAGCAGCGGCTGCAGGCTGCGCTCGCTGCCTGGGCGCACGGCTACGACGCCACGGTGCTGACGAGTGTCCCGGGTGCTGCACGGTTCCGGCACCCGCGTCTCGGCGACCACGTTGTGGTCGTCCGCCACGCCCTGGAAGCATCGGAAGCCAACTTCATGGCCGAGCGGCTGGCGGAAGCTCTCGCCCGGGCTGAGGTGGAAGAAGAAGGCATACGGGGCGTGGTCTTCGTTGATGACGTCACCCTCGACCGTGACCCGGGCAGAGTCTTCCAGCTCTGCGACGAGATTGGCGGCAGCGTGTGAGCCGGCCGAGCGCTGGAATTGGCTGGCTGTCGCCCAGTCGCGCCTGGCGCCTGATTGAATGTCCGGCCTCGGTGCTTCCCGTAGCCGGCACGGTCTCTGGCGGCAAAGGCAAGCCCGAGGTCAACACGGGCATACTGGCTCACCGCGCACTGGAGCGTTGGATCCGTAGCGAGGGGTTCCGGGCAGCTGATCCTAAGACTGCCCTCGCAGAAGCAACGGACGCTTGCGCGGCCGAACTTGCTGGTCAGCCACCGGCCGGTTGGCGGGTCTCCCGGGCCCGCCTTGTGGCAAGGGGCATGTCACTCGTGGACCTGATCGGTGGACGCGCGCCCGATCAGGTCCACTCGGAGATCGAGCTCAAGGACGAGGACCTAAGGCTGCGTGGCCGGCCCGATCTCCTGCTGACCGGCGATGAGATCGTCGTCGTCGACCTCAAGACACAGACACTGCGAGAAGAAGAGCTGCCTGCGTGGGTGGAGTTTCAGCTGACCGTGTACGCCCATCTCATTCGGACGGTCCACGGCCAGCTGCCGACCCGCGCCGAGGTGTTCAGTCTGAACCGGGGCCGCAGGGAAGTGGTCATTACAGATGAGTCGTTGGAGGCGACGCTGGTAGCACTGGCGAGCGCCCGAACCCTCGACCCCTCCCGTGCCAATCCGAGCCCGGAGGTGTGCCGCTTTTGTGACCGTCGGCTTGTCTGTGAGCCTCACTGGAGCGCTGCAGCGAAGTGGCCCGACGCGGATGCCGTGACAGGCACGGTCGAGAGGACTGAGCATGCCGCAACCGGTGTCGTCGCGCTGCTCTTGACGACCGCGAACGGCCGGGCGTGGGTTAGCGGCATCCCAGGTGCGCTCGCCTCGGTTGGCTCGGGGGATACTGTGCGCGTAGCGCGGGTCAGCCCTGTCCTCGCAGCGGACGAGAGTCGGAGCGAGTGGCGTTGGCGAAACTTCAGCGCCATGACCCTGGCCAACTAGGAGCACGCCCACCATGAGTGCTGCGCAACCGAGCGGATAGCTGCAGCGTGGCACTCAGCCCGAGTGGGCGGATGTTGGTGCATGTCACTGGCCCGTGAGCCGCGCTCGCTTGTGCAGTCTGGAACAGCTGGGGAGCGCGTCGTTGGCCACAGTCGAGCTGGCCGACAGCGCAAGGATCCGGTGTGGCTAGGTGCACACCACGACACGTTGTTAGACAGAGTGACTGTCGGTGGCGAGGTGTTGAATGGGGCGAAGCGTTACCTGGCATCGAGAGAGTCCCCAAGGAGCAGAGTGTGTCTGAACTTCGTGTCGTAGAGATCTGTGCCGGTGCGGGCGGGCAGAGCCTGGGGCTCCACCTGGCCGGGTTTGAGCACTCGTTGGCGGTCGAGATCGACGAGACTGCAGCGCAAACCCTGCGCACGAACGGCAAGCGGCTCGGCTGGGACATGACAGTCGCCGTCGGCGACGTTGCGGCAGTACCAGAGCGTGGCGAGAAGTTCGACGAGGAACGCCACGTCTGGAACCCAGACGACCATGTAGGGATCGACCTTCTGGCCGGCGGCGTGCCGTGTCCCCCGTTCTCAATCGCTGGTAAGCAGCTTGGCACCAGCGACGAGCGAGACCTGTTTGCCTGGGCCGTCGAGCTAGTGGGCAGGATGCGGCCGCGCGCACTGATGCTCGAAAATGTCCGGGGTCTCTCCATGCCGAGGTTCGCTGCGTACAGGCAGTGGGTGAAGGATCGTCTCAAAGAGCACGGCTACTGGTCGGACTGGAAGCTGCTGGAAGCCAGGGACTATGGCGTGCCCCAGCTGCGGCCCCGCTTCATCCTCGTTGCACTCCGCGACGAGAGCGACGCCCGCCACTTCAACTGGCCCGAGAAGACTCCGTACGTTGGTGGTGTCGGAGACTCTCTTTACGACCTGATGCGTGTTCACGACTGGGCCGGGGCCGAAGCCTGGCGCGAAACGGCGAACAAGGGCATCGCTCCAACTATCGTCGGGGGGTCCAAGAAGCACGGAGGCGCTGATCTCGGGCCAACACGTGCCAAGCGCGCGTGGGCCGAGCTGGGGGTCGACGCGATGGGCATTGCCAATGACGCCCCTCACCCCAAGGTACACACGCGTGATCACACGCCGAAGCTCACGATCGACATGGTGAAGATCCTGCAGGGCTGGCTCGACGACGGCGACTATGCCTGGAACTTCGAGGGCAAGAAGACCAGCCAGTACCGGCAGATCGGTAACGCGTTCCCACCCCCAGTTGCGCGAGCCGTGGGTGCCTCAATCCGTGACGCCTTGACAGGCAAGGGAAGGCTGAAGGACCTTGCCGAGACCGAGGCCGAGGTGATGCAGCACGAGCCGATCTATGTCGCCCTCAAAGAGGCTGACGGGCCCCGTACTGCCAAGGAACTCATCAGGGCCGCGGGTGGGGCCATCCATCCGAGCGATTTCGAGCAGCGCGTTGGCCTGCTGTCACGTGACTTCGACATCAAGACTGATGGCGAGGGCGAGGCCCGCACCTACATGCTTGGCGCGTTCAAGGGCTTCGTTGGACAGGACGACCACGGTCGGCATCTTGCGTTCGCAAGAGCCCGGAACAGGATCAGCTGAAGCCATCCAATAACCTTAGTTGCGTGGCCGAGCAGTGGATCAGCACGAAGGCGAGCCCCAGCCTCTCCGGGCGGAAGAGCCGCAACACCACGCCTGAAGTTGACCTGCGCCGTGCTCTTCACGCAATGGGAGCGCGGTTCCGACTGCACCGGCGCCTGGGTCCAGAGTGCGCGCCGGACTTCGTCCTTCCCAGGCGCCGGATCGCGGTCTGGGTCGATGGGTGTTACTGGCACTCCTGCGCGGAACACGGACGACGCAAAGCCTTCGAAGGGCCCAATGCGGATCTGTGGACTGCGAAGATGGAGCGCACGAGGGAACGCGACGCCATCGCCGTTCGGCAGGCCGAAAGCCTTGGGTGGACGGCCGTACGTATCTGGGAGCACGACGTCCGCGCAGACCCCTCCGCAGCGGCAAGGCGGGTACTTGCAGGTCAGTGAGCACTCTGCTCAAGATAGTCACGCAGCTCCTCCCGCTCAGCCGCTCCAAGTAGTCGCGCCAGGTCGTAGACACGGTCGAGATCGTTTCGCCCACGCTCACCACGAGTGAGCCAAAGTCGCAGGATTCGCTTGTCCTGAGCGCGCAGCCCTCGCACCTGAGCAAGCACTTCGTCATAACGGTGGGGGTCCGGCATCTGGTCTCGTACGGTCTCGTTACAGAGCGCGCATTCCGTTCGCCAGTTGTCGAGGTCGTCAGCCGCATCACGGATCCGCAGCCGCTCCTGGGGAACCCGGTGTCCGATCGTGAGCCTTGCCCTCCGGCCCGGCTCCCCGGGATAGGTCTCGCCCCCGGCGACACCACATAGCACGCACCGGCTGCCGTCGCGCTCAATCACTAGGCGCCGTACCCGAGCCGACGGCCCGAACTTTTTCTGCTGGTTCCGCTCAGCATCGATCCAGTAGCGCGACCCGAACTTGTCGATCCGGTACTCGTCTCGTTCGAGCACCCGACCTGCGTCCTTCTGCGAGAGGATCGTCCAACCGGCTTCCCTGAGCTTTCGGAGGCGGCGGTTCAGGTGTTCAGACTGCCCGACGATCTCTGGGCCCAATGCTTCTCGGAGCTCGTTCATCGTGAACCGCTCGCCGACTTCCTTGTTGAACCAGAGCCAGGCCGCGACACGGGGCACCTGGCCGAACCGCTTTTTCTCGGTTCCCGGCCAGATTGTCAGGTCCCACCACAGCACCCCGCTCGGCGCATACGCATCTGCCGGATATGTATCCACATGCGGAGTATGGCCGGCGGATCCATGCGGAAGGCGCTGTCGGCCGCGTGGCAACGCCAACATCACCCCACGTGCTCCGAAGATGGCCTTCACGGGCCGCACCCTGTCGTGCTGCCTGTGAGCTGACCTGCAACAGCGCATGTATCTTCAGACAGCGACCGCGGCCATCCCCTGGAGGTACCTGATGATCCAACCGATGTTCGACGACGAATCGTCCTCTGCCGACACAGCTGAGGCGATCGCAGAGAGTCAGGCACGCCTCGCACAGGAGCGGCGGGAGTTCCACGCGAGCCTCCTTGCGTCAGGCACGCTGACGATCGACAAGAACGGCGTGCCTAGCAACGCGGACAAGCAGAATGCTCGGTCAGTCGCGTGGGCGCAGGCGATCGCGCAGCAGCTCAGGGTCGAGACCGTCCACGAGCGCGCGGCTGGTCAGACTTCAGGCAATACGTTCGAAGACGCGGTCGCGGTGTATCTCAGCAGTTCGTTCCCAGCGCTGTCGGCCCTGCGCCCGGGCGACTGGGATATCCGGAAGATTACGGGGCGGAACTCCAGTGGAGTATCCCAGTTCGAGCAGTACCGGCACTTGGCTGATCTAGACCGTGCCGTGAAAGCGAGTCCAATGCTCAGGGCATCGCTCGGGAACGCTTACGTTGTCGCGCCCGACGTCATCGTCGCCCGACGGCCGGTCAGCGACGTCGAGCTCAATGCCGGTTCACCGCTGGTCGACGGCAGGATCGCGACACACGCGAGCCTCCGATCGTCAGTTCAGCCGGACCCGATCTTGCATGCGGTGATCTCGTGCAAATGGACGCTTCGGTCTGACCGGGCGCAGAACGCTCGCACCGAGGCACTGAACTTGATTCGAAACCGCAAGGGCCAGGTGCCACACATCGCAGTTGTTACCGGCGAGCCAACCCTCTCGCGGATCTCATCCTTGGCGCTCGGAACTGGGGACATCGATACCGTCTATCACTTCGCGCTGTACGAGTTGGAAGCCGCAGTGCGCGCGTCCGGCGACGACGAGCACGTTGCGCTCCTCGACTCGATGGTCGACGGCAAGCGGCTGAAGGACATCAGTGACCTCCCCCTTGACCTTGCCATCTGAACGGATGCGTCACGGCAACTGCCTCTAGCAAGAGGACGCAGGCTGAGCGCCCGCGTATGCGCGCCTTGGGTAGGGTGGGAGTGTACTGGAGGGCGACGAGAGGACCGGCCTGGTGGCCACAACATCCCGTACCGATATCCCGACAACGATCGTCGAGTGCGCGTGCGAGCACTGCGGTGAGTATGCCAACCGCAAGGGCTATGCGCTCCCATTGCGAGCTGAAGTTAACGTCAAAATGGCTGAAGCGATCTGCGGCACCGTCAAGGGGCGGCACTCGATGGTGCGGAAGGCGTTTGAGCCGCCATTTGGCCGGGTGGACCCTTTACAGGCCAAGTTTGGCCCCTGGGTCGCCTGACTGGTGTTCGCAACAGCCACCAATCGGATCCCGTATTAGCGTGAAATCCTCGTTCACACAAACACTATCGCAAACATCGAGGTTTCGATGGACCCGACGGGGCCATGTCGCCCACGCGAGACGAGGAGCCGAGCACGCGTACTGAGAAGGTCGTGAGTTCGATTCCCACACAGGCGGCTCAGAAAGCCCAGGTCAGAAGGTACTTCTGGCCTGGGCTTCTGTGTTACAAGGCGCCAGACCAGCGGAAACCCAGCGGTGCGCGCCATGAAGCGGCACTTCCTCTGACATCGCCTTGAGCGTGTGTTGCTGCGAGTCCGCAGACAGTCGTGGGGCGACGCGGCAGGATGTGGCCATGCCGATTAACGAGTGGTGGGCTGCCGATCCCGACCAGCGGTTCTGGATGGAGATCACAGACCGAGCCGACCTCGGAGCTGATCTCTTCGCGCCCACTACGGATGGCAGCGGGAAGCCCTACTGGGGATACGAGCTGATCACGTACGTTCAGCCTGGCGATGTCATCTTGCATTGGCACAAGGCGTTAGCGGGGGAACCGGCCATCGTGGGCTGGTCACGAGCAGTTGGAGCGTACGAGGACGCAGACATCTCGTGGCAGGCCCACAGCACAGTGGGCCGCTCTAGGGGCAAACTGGACCTGCGGCCGGCATGGCGCATGCCGCTGGTGAACTACACGCCACTGTCGGAGCCGGTCCTAATCAGCGATGTCCGAGCCAAGGACGCGGAGCTCCGGAAGGTGCTCACCGAGCTTGAGGTCCAGAACCCAGGCGGGAGTCTGTACTTCCCCTTCGGTTTTAGTGATAAGCGAGAGCTCCGTGCCCAGCAGACGTACTTCGTGAAGATGCCACGTGAGGTGTTGGACGTTCTATCAGTCGGCGAGGTGGGGGACGGCAGCGGTCCGAGTCTTCCCACAGGCAGAGGCAAAGCGCCGAAGATGCGTGGCAGCGGCTACATCGCGGATGCGGCGGTGCGGAGCGCCATCGAATGGCGCGCCGTGAATCTTGCAGTTGCGGATTACCAGGCTCGTGGCTATGCGGTCGAATACACGGGATCGTCGCAGCCATACGACCTAGCTGTCCAGAAGGGTCCTGATCGGCGACGTGTTGAAGTGAAGGGGTCGTTGGGTGCGATCGATACGGTCGAGCTGACTGTGGGTGAAGTCGAAAACTCGCGTGGGGCGATCCCAACCGATCTGTTCGTCGTCGACGGCATCCAGTGGCAGCGAGGGGCGGACGGCTCGGTCCGTGCGGTGGGAGGAGACGCGAGGTGCTGGAAGGACTGGACAGCCCGACGATCCCACTTGACCGCCATCCGATACCGGTACGAACTTCCCCGAGGCGGGATATTGGACCAATAGGCGCATTCGACTAATGCTCCTGAGTGTGCTATTGTGTTACCGCAAAACTGAATGACCCAAAAGCGCGCCAGTTGACGTAGTTCGATTCTACAATTCGTTGCCGTGGGCGATTACGATCGTTATCTTCCTCGGGGTTCTTCGAACAATCGCTCGCATTCGCGAGCAGAAGAGATCCCCAGAGGAGACCGTCGTGACCAAACCATTCAACGTAGGCATCGCAACCTCGATTACCATCTTCTACTTCATGGTAGAAGCGATCCTCGAGGCCGGTGTAGGAGCGTTGGCCTCCGACTGGCTATCCTTCGCGGGTCAAGCAACGACGCTTGACCACGGCGCCAAACGTGGCCCGGAATCCCTTGGGTTCCGGGCCACTTTTGTTGGCGCCACAGCTTGTCTGACGAGACGCGGCATCCCAGAAGGAGAAGGTCGGTAGCCCGAGTCCCTGTCTTCGGGCCAAGTCGTCGAAGGGCTGGCGGTTGTGGGTTCGCCTTCGCGGCTGCGACGTGGGTACCGCAGGGTCATGCAGCCCGGGCGGTGAGACTGTGTCTCCGCTCTTCGGCTAGGCACCAGTGCCAAGGGAACTGTCTTTCCTCGGTGCTGGGCATCGCGCGTCGGTCGGGAGGCACTTCAGGATCCTCGTTTACGCGGATCTCGAAGAACGCCCGGCCTAGGTGGAAGTCGCCGATGATGGCGCGGCACGCGTGGCACTGAAACGCGTGGTAGGAGCCGCCGGCGGTGTGCGAGTAGGTCATCTCGATCGGTGCCAGTGGTGCTCGGCCGACTGCGCGAGCCCATCCGGCCACCTCGGCGATAACGTCAGGGTCGCTCTCGGGGCGCTTGCGCGGGAAGAGCTCCCGGCTTGTGCTTCCTTCATTGTGCAGGCCGCAGCGAAGGCAGACGTGCAACTGGTCGTACAGCTCCCATACGACGGAGGTGGCATCGCACTCCTGTCGCCAGCACCCGTAGACCATGACATCGACAAGTTGGAACACGGGAGCCGCGGCCGAGTAGATCTGGAGCCGTCCTGACAGCAGATCGGCCACCACTTCGTGCAACGGGTGGGTGACCATTTGGGATAGGCGTGAATTCTTGTCTGGTATTTCGACGACAGACCACGTGCGATCCTGGCTTTCGACGGGAAGCACCGGGAGGCCGGTTTGGAGAGCTGGGGGTTTGCCGGGCGTAAACCAGAAGCTCTCGATGCCCATCGCCGCATACCTGGAAACCCGGGACTGGTACTCCCTCGGCGCCTGATGGGAGATCTGCGCTTCGAGCGCGATCCTTCGGCCGCCGAGCTCGCACAGGACATCAGCTCGGGACCCATCTGTCAGGCGCGCCTCGATCTCGGCCGACCAGCCCGCCAACACTGCGGCTTCGCGAAGAGCCTGCTTTAGTGTGGCGTGAGCGTCAGACTCCGAGCCCGGGTGCCGGTTCATGGCTGCTGCCGCTTCGTGGCTCGGCCCTGCTGCTGTTGCTCCCACGCGCCGATCGCAGCCTTCTCAGTCTCGAGCTCGTCGGCGTACTCAGCATCAGGGTCGCGAGTGGCACGCGGTCGATGCACGGGAACGGGTTGATCATGCGACCCGACGGTCACGAGTCCGGATGCCTGCGGAAGGGCCACGTGCAGGGTGCCGTTCGGGAGCAGATGCACGGTGTAGTCGCCGACCTGGACCGTCTCGGTCTTAACGACTTCGTCCAGCCAGTGCGACTCGACCGCCTTGAGCGGCCATGATTCGCCACGCTGCCACGCGAGATCGGCCGGGAGTCGCTCACCGACGACAGAGGCGCGCCAGGTCGGCAGGCTTGTCTTGAACGCGAGACGGTCATCGAAGACATCCCAATGATCAATGATGCGGACATCAACCACGACGTTTGACGAAACCGCGACGAGGAAGTCCAGGTTGCCAACCAAGCGCGTCAGGTCTTCGAGCATGGCCACGTTGCGGGCTTTTCCCCTGAACAATCTTGACACCGCGTCCGGCATGTCAACCGACGGGAGATTGGTGCCACGGATCGGCCAGCCACTCTCGATGGCGCTGGTGCGCTGCTGCTCGGACTGCGCCTTCGGCCACGAACGGCCGACGTTGACGATGATCACAATGACCTCACCACCTCTCGGGAAGTGACCTTAGCAGTAATGCACCTACTTGTGCTCGAAGTAGATGCATTGCTGTCCTGGGGGGCTGTGGACGCGGACTGCCCTCTGCTCGCTCAGGCTCGCTGCTGGACGCCTCCAGCCCATGCCTGACGGTCACAATGAGGTGGGCGCCTGTTCCAGGCGCCGGTAGCGTGCGTCTGGTGCTCGTAGACAGCGACGATCCGTCATCCCTGCGCATCATCACGGAGGCAGGCCTGCGCTTGGAGTTCGAGAAGGCGTTTCCATACGGTCCGGACGACCCACACGTCGTAGGCGTGCTGATGCGTGCGGTTGGGGCTCATGTTCGGGTGGAGCAACAGGTTCTTCTCCTGGGTACGAGCGAAATCCCCCACTTCCTGCGCGGGCTGTACGAGGACTTCCGGGGCTGGGCCGGCGACCGCACATGGCACTCGCTCGAATCCGAGCTCCAGCTGACCGCGCTGCACGACGGGCAGGTGCACCTGCGCTGGGAGTTGACACACCGTCCGTATGACGACGCACGATGGACGTTTTCCACTACGACACGGCACGGTGCAGGAGAAGACATGCGCCGGCTCGCAGATGCCTTCGACGTATTACTTGATCCCTAGCCCACTGCCGCCACTCAGTTCGGAGTGGCACGCAGCAGGCACGCCCCGCCTCCGCTAACCTAGAAACCGCAGAATTCCAACGATCCATCGCCCCCGAACCACATGATCAACATCTAGTTGATCCTGCGACCGTCGTTGCCAGGCGTGGACTATAGGCCTAGGGCCATCCATAACGAATCCGACTGTCGCGCACCCCGGGCTAGGAGCGGCTGCGTGGTGGTGTAAGCCCATGAGGTCGGCGCGGGACACTGCTACGCGGTCCTCGGCATCCTTTGCTCGCAGAGTCAGTGACAATCCGCGTCGGCCCGGGTGACCCTCTCAGTCGGTCGTGTCACCGCGTGTGCATTTAGATCACCCTTTCGCCGCTGGCTCCCTCGCGGCCAATCCGTCTTGGAAGGCTGCCTCGACGACACTGCGCTCAACGGGATACTCCGTCCTGAGGAACGTCTCCAGAGCTGCGTGCCGGTTGAGGCTGCGGCGCTTCACGGACTCCACGATGTCCCGCCCGGTGATGAAAACGACCGGATGCTGATCCTCACGGATCTCGGTATACGCCTGCTGACTGACGAACGACGTTGTCACGAAAACCCCGAACTCCCGGTGCTTGAGCCGTGAGATGAGGCGGCTGATCATCTTCACGCCGATACCGGTGTCCAGCCCGTAGCACTTGGCCTCAAGGGCGAACTGGAGCCTGACCGGGTCCGTGAGAGGTCCCAGCCGATACGTCCCGAGCGCGTCACGGCCGCCGTCCCGGCTCGGACGTGTGACCTCGACTGCTTCGACATTGCTGTCGAACCTTGCCCAGATACTCGCTGCGAAATGCTCGAACTGGATCGGGTCGTGGCTGAAGTGCTCGTAGATGATTTCGAGGATCCACCGGTCGGCAGCCAGCGGGAGCTGCTCTTCCTTGGTGCGGATCGCGATCGTCCTCGGCGCTTCAAGGGCACGGTAGGACCGGCTCTTCACCCACGCCCGCCACTCCGGTGGGCAGGCATCTCCGAGCGGTTCGCCCGCGAGGATCTGGTCGATCCACGAGCGTGTGACGGCTGGCGTGTTCAGCATGGTGAAGTGGGCGCGGTAGTTCTGGAATCTCAGCTCCCGCGTCGTGCGCCAGACCGCGACGAGTTCCTCGTCGCTCTCCAGGCGAGGTGAGCCTGGGGCGAGAAGGCCACGGAAGACGACATCCCTGCCCGACGACTTCTGGAACAAGAGGAGCGGCGGCACCGCCGCTCTGCCGGTGGCGTCGCCGCGAGACCAGTCAAAGATGTCTCGCAGCAGGAGGTTTCCCTTCCTCTGCGTCTCGTGGAGACCGCGGCCGGGCTTGCGGTTGTCGCCGTAGTACGTGAAGTCGCCGGTGGTCGGGTCGAGCTGGTCGGGCCAGTCGGTCTCTTCGCCCGAGGTGTACAGGACGACAAGGCGTACATCCTGCTTCTCGACACTGCCCTTGTATCGGAAACCACCCTGGTTGCCCACCGGCAGGAGCTTTCCGATGGGATCGTCTCCCATGTTGCCCTTCGACCCACCCTGGTAAACCCTGTCCAGCACGAGGTCGGCCATCTGGAGATCGGCGAAGAACACGCTCTCTGACATGCCGCAATGCTGGCACACGGGTCGCGAACAGTGTTATGACCCCGGTCTTGTGCACCGCGCCGCGAGGCGCTGCCAGGGCACCTCATCCGCACATTCACCCCGTCGGCCAGCCAACCGGCCAGCCTCCATGGTTACGCTGCGCCGCGTGACACCAGACGCCTACCGACCGACCACGGCCAGCACCAGCTTCGCGGCGGCGTACGACTTCACGCCCACCCAGTCGGACTATGCCGATCTCCTCCGCAGCATGCCCCAGCTGCGGATGCTCAAGACGCTGACCTGGGTGATGCTCGCCGTGTTCGCAGTTGCCCTCCTGATGGGCCTCTTCCTCGTTCACGACGACGGCCAACCCGTCCTCGATACGGCAACGCTCCTGTCCCTCACCGTGGCTGCGGCCCTGGCCGCCCTGATCGGCTTCGGCTACGCGCCTTTCGGCGGCCGAGCCGCCTGGCGCAAGCCGCTGAACCGCGAACCCATTCACGCAGTTCTGGACAGCAAGGGTTTCCGCCACGAGGGCCCCAGCGGCAGCCAGTCCTTCACGTGGAGCGTTGCCGCGCGTGCCCTGGAGACGAACGAGGCGTACTACGTCTACGTGCCGAACGGACTGGCCTCGCTCGTCTACTGGCTGCCCAAGCGTGCGGTGCCCATCGGCGACCAGGCATCTGTCCGAGCTCACATCCAGGCTCACGTCTCGCGCTACCTCATCCGCTGAGCTGGAGCACGACGCTACCGACCGCGACCCGCAGGCAATCGCCGAGGCACCCACCCTCGCCCAACCACTCCCACCATCTGCGGCGGTACCGACTTCCGCGCCCACGCCCGGAACACCACATACATCACCACCACCAGCACCCACCGCAGCACCACCGCGACCGTGCTGGCGGCAGGATCGTCGCAGAACGCCGTCGCCGAGCTGTCGTTGAGCGAGTGCACCACCATCACCAGCGCGATTCCGCCCAGCGCGCCCCACATGCCGCGGCGTCCGTACAGGTGCCACAGACGCCACGCGATCGCAGCAGCGATGCCGGTCCACAGCCAGTGCAGGGGCGACACCGTGAACACCCGGAAGAGCTGCTCCCGTACCACTGCAGCCGGCGTCGAATCCAGGGTGCCGGTGCCGCAGAAGTTCGGGCCCGACGCCGTCGCCGTGGCATAGGCGTACTGCGTGGTCTCCGTGATCGCGAAGCCGAAGCCCGAGGCCAGGCCCAGCGCGATGCCGGCCCGCGGGTCGCGGTAGCGGCCCAGGACGAACAGCAGCAGCGGGACAAGCAGCTTGGTCCCCTCCTCGACGACGCCGACCCACGCCGTCGCCGTCGCGATCCCCGCGCCGTTGATGATCCAGGAGTTGATGTTCGCCGCGATCAGGATCACGGCGCCGCTGGTGCCGACCACGACCGACACGATGGTGAGGGGGCCGACGACGTCGTGCAGGGCGAGCCGACGACTTACGAAACCGTAGAAGGCCCAGCAGACGCCGGCCATGCCGAGCAGGCTCGCCAAACCCATCACGTGGATGTTCCCCGACGACTGGTACAGGACCGACCCAGCCAGCAGGACGACGACGGCCGCCAGCAGGTGCCAGACCCACGAGCCCCAGAAGCGTCCGCGGAACCGGCGGCCGCGCTCGGCGAGCGGGCCGCCGTCGGCGATCTGGCCGGTCCAGGCCCGGCCGTCCCAGAAGCGCTGGCGAGCGAGGCGGGAGGCGGGATCGGGGAACCAGCCCGGGGCCGGGACACCGTCCCGTGGCCGGCTCACGATGAAAGCAACCGCCGTGCCGGCCAGGAAGAGGATCGCCCCGATCACGACGAGTGTCATGAGTGGAGAGAAGCATTACCCGTCGTGTGTCGCCATCGGACCGGTCGTCCCAGAATGGCGGCGGCTCGGCTCAGGTCCAGGCCACAGCGACGCCGAGCTGGAAACGGAGCACCGCGTCCGTTCGCCCGGTCGGACGGACCGGCGCCGCCGCCCAGCCGACCATGCCCTGGACCCAGGGCAGTGCGGCGTCGCGCGTGAGCGAGGCGACGACGCCGGGGTCGGTCTCGATCCCGTGCGCGCCCAGCGTCTCGGCATAGACCTCGAGCAGGGCCGCCACGCGCGTGCTCGCGGACGGGTCGTCGACGAGACCTCCCGCCAGCAGGTGCGCCAGGTCCGCCAGCGGCGGGCCCACACACGACGTCGCCCAGTCCAGCAGCACCACGCCGCCGTCCGGTCGGCGCAGCACGTTGTCGAGGTGGGCGTCGGCGTGGGTCCAGGCGTGCGGGACGGCGGCGAGCCGGTCGAGTACACCGGCGACCCGGCCCGGCAGCCCGGCGAGGCGCTCGGTCGCCTCACCGTCGATGATCTCCGGGAACCGGCGTCGGGCGGTGTCGAGGCGCGCGGCCCACTCGTCCGGCGCGTACGGGCGACGCCGCCAGCGTGGCAACCGCGGGTCGACGTCGGACGGATCGACCCACGTCGCGGCGTGCAGCGTCGCGAGCAGGGACACCAGGCGTTCGGCGGTCGCGTCGTCGCAGCCGGTGAGCACGTCGAGCTGCTCCGCCGGCGCGACCAGTTCGAGCGCGAGGAGACCGGCGTCATCGTCGAGCAGAGAACCCAGGTAGCGGGGGGCCTGGCCCGCGAGCGCCGCGGCGTACCGGGTGTAGAAGAGTTGCTCGCGGCGGATCGTCTCCGCGGTGTCGAGCTTGACGACCAGCCCGGGGGAGGCGTCGTCGCCGAGGCGGACGCTCGCCGTCGTGCCGCTCAGGCCGAACTCGGCGCCGATCTGCGTGGTCTCCAGACTGCCCGAGTACCCCGGCTGGATCGCGCCGGCTTCCGACAGAGCTGTGCGAAGGGCAGCGGGGTCGTCGAGGAGGCGCCTCATGTCCGCCAGCCTAGGTACAAGGCGTTCAGTGGCGTCGAATTCCAGTGCGAACCCCAACCGCACCGACCTACAGTGCCGACATGGCGAGAAGCACCCGCGGGTTCCGACCCCGCCCACTCAGGCGGGAGTTGTCCTGAGACGAGGTACTCATGGCGTTCCGACGCTTCTACCGCCGCACCTTCCTGAACCGCCGCGGCCACCACGCGGGCGCGTACGCGCTCGCGGACTTCACCGTCGAGCCCGGATACACCCCGGACGACGACGCCAAGCGGGTCAGCGCACGCCTGACGATCGCTGACTGCGGCCGCGTCGTCACGCTCGACCTCGACGCCGATACCCCGGCCGAGGCGCGCAACTCCCTGCACAAGGCGCGCCTGTTGCGCGACATCCTCGACCGGTCCATCGACGCCCTCGAACGAGCGGTCGAGGACGCCGGCCTGTCCGGCGGTCGGAAGGGGTAATAAGGCGCCGCGGACGATCGAGCGGCCAGGAACCTGTGGCACCAGGAGCGGAAGGCGTCCACTAGGCTCACGAGCCGTGACCGTCTACCGGATCCGCCGAGACCTTGCCGCCTTGCTCGTCCTGCCGATCCCGATCCTCACGGCCGCCATCTCACTGGTTCTGATCACGACGCAGCGGCCAGTCCTTGTTGTGCTGGCCGTCGTCTACGTCGTGGTTTCCGTGGTGCTCATGATCCGGATGTACCGGCAGGCACGCCGTCGGACGCTCACGGTCTCGGATACCAGCCTGGTAGTCCAGCGCGACGCGTACAGGATCGGGGCGCCCTGGTCCGAGGTGGTCGGGATCGACCGGAAGCGTCGTCAGGGCCTTCTTGCGGACGAACTCGTGCTTGCCAGCCCCGTCGTCACCTTCGTCGACGCCGCGGACAAGCCCACCCGGGTCCCCAAAGCCGCCGCCGGACACCCCGCCCTGCAGCGGATCCAGGTCAGCTTCTACGACAAGAACTGGCGCGAAGGGCCGATCGGCGATCGTCTGAGGTCTCTTCTCCAGCCGTCGTCCTAGGTAACGAGGAGCTGTGACGTACTCACACAGCGGGAAGGGCAGGTAGGGCCGCGCCGAAACAGGCGGGCCCGCACCGGCTGCAACACGCCGGCAGCTGAACGACCGCGCGTCGGGTGAACAATCGGCCCGGCGCGGGGCTCACCAAGTGGCGTGTTGGCGCCTGACCTAGCATGGAGATCATCAGACCGTGACAACGGTGGGATCAATGCGGAAGACGCTCGACGAGGAGCGATCATGTCTGATGAGACCCACTCGGGAACAAACCCCCTCACGCAGTTGAGAGACATCACGGCGACCGGCCCGGACGGCGCTGTCCTCGAACGGCTCCACGCGGCCGGGCTGGTGGACCTGGGGAACGACCTGCCGGTTCGGGACGTCCTCTACGAGGCCGAACGGGACGGGACGAACCTCGCCGCGACCTTTGGCGTGGAGGAGAACGGCGACGCCGCGCTCGACGCGACGCCGATCGGGCGCCTCAACCCCCGGCAGTCCCGACGGAGCCTGCCGGGCGGGCGGGTGCTCGGCATGTACGTGCAGGACTGCCTCATCAGCACGGAGGCGGAACCCCCGTACCACCGGCTCCCGAGCTTCGCCTCGCACAACCCGTACCACATCGTCTACCTGTTCAAGTTTCCGCCGAACGCGACCCACACCGTCGAGGTGACCCTCCAGGTGTTCTCAGCGGGCACCGTGCGGATCACGGGTCTGAACAGCCCGGCCGCGCTCACCGTAGGGCAGAGCTCGTTCGCGCTCAAGGTGCCTGTTGGTGTCAAGACGACGGATCAGGGGTTCGCGAGCGTGCTGATCCAGCGCAACGGTGAGGTCGGGTTCGACTGGTTCTCCGCGGCGGTCTTCTGACGTCGGCTCACCGGCCAGTACTCCGGCCAGGCATGGTCTACGTTCGCCAACATGGCCACCGACGAACAGCCCCAGGACATCGGCTCGGCGCAGCACACCCACACCGTCCCAAGGAAGCGCATGGCGGCGACCGTCGTGTTCACCGATCACACAGGCCGCGTGCTCCTGTGCGAGCCCACGTACAAGCAGGTCTGGGAGGCCCCGGGCGGCGCCGTCGAGCTCGGTGAGTCGCCCCGCACTGCCGCCTCGCGGGAGGTCCGCGAGGAGCTCGGGCTGGACCTTGGCCCGGGCCGCCTCGTCGCCGTCGACCACGTCCCAGCCGCCGCCGGGCGCACGGAGGCCCTGGTCCTCGTGTACGACGGCGGCCGGCTGACCGGGCAGCAGACAGCGGCCATCCGTCTCGCCGAGGACGAGCTGCGGTCCTGGGCGTGGTGCACCGTCGACGAGGCGCGCGAGCGGATGCGCCCACTGGTCGCTCGGCGGATCGCCGCCGCACTGCGTGCGATCACCGAGGGTGGCGTGGCCGAGCTGGAGAACGGCCATCCAATCGCCGGGCCGCCCGCCGACCAGGGCTGAACCCGCGGCTCAGTGCCCGCCCCCGACCACCCCGGCCAGCCGCCCGTGCCGCGCCGCCGAGTCCTCGTTCATCCCGACGATCGTCACCGTCTTGCCCCGTGCCTCGTACTTGGCCCGCACCGCGTCCAGCGACGCGACCGTGGACGCGTCCCAGATGTGCGCCCGGCTCAGGTCGATCACCACGTTCTTCGGGTCGCTCGCGTAGTCGAACTGGTAGACCAGATCGTTCGACGACGCGAAGAACAGCTCGCCCTCGACCGCGTAGACCCGCTCGCCGTCGTCGTCCGACACATCCAGCCGCGTCACCGACGTGAAGTGCGCGACCCGGTGCGCGAACAGCACCATCGCCGTCAGCACGCCCACGATCACGCCGTACGCCAGGTTGTGCGTCGCCACCGTCACGATGACCGTCGCGAGCATGACTGTCGTCTCCGACTTCGGCATGCGACGCAACGTGGAGGGCCGGATCGAACGCCAGTCGAACGTCCCGACCGAGACCATGATCATCACCGCGACCAGAGCCGCCATCGGCATCATGGCCACGACGTCGCCCAGCCCGACCACCAGGATCAGCAGGAACACACCGGCCAGGAAGGTCGACAGCCGGGTGCGGGCACCCGAACCGCGCACGTTGATCATGGTCTGGCCGATCATCGCGCAGCCGCCCATGCCACCGAAGAACCCGGTCACGACGTTGGCGACGCCCTGGCCCCACGCCTCGCGGGTCTTGTTCGAGTGGGTGTCGGTCACGTCGTCCACCAGCTTGGCGGTCAGCAGCGACTCCAGGATGCCCACCAGCGCCATCGCCAGCGCGTACGGCGCGATGATCCGCAGCGTCTCCAGGTTCAGGGGCACGTCCGGGAAGAAGAGGGAGGGCAGCGACTCGGGCAGCGCGCCCTCGTCGCCCACGGTCGGCACCTTGATCCCGGCGACGACGACGGTCGCCGTCAGCAGCACGATCGCGACCAGCGGTGCGGGCACGGCCTTGGTCCACCTCGGGAGCAGCACGATGATCGCGATACCGACCGCGACCAGCGGGTACACCACCCACGGCACGCCCACCAGGTGCGTCACCTGCGACAGGAAGATCAGGATGGCGAGCGCGTTGACGAAGCCGACCATCACCGAACGCGGGATGAACCGCATGATCTTCGCGACGCCGAGCAGGCCCAGGACCACCTGGATCACCCCGGCGAGGATGACGGTCGCCACCAGGTAGTCGAGCCCGTGCTCGCGCACCACTGGCGCGATGACCAGGGCCACGGCGCCCGTCGCCGCGGAGATCATGGCCGGGCGTCCACCGAGGAACGAGATGGTGACGGCCATCGTGAACGACGCGAACAGGCCGATCCGCGGGTCGACGCCCGCGATGATCGAGAACGCGATCGCCTCCGGGATCAGGGCCAGCGCCACCACCAGGCCCGCCAGCACCTCGGTGCGCAGCGTCGTCACGGAGCGGAAGGCGGCCCGGAACGAACCGGACGCGGCGGCCTCGGGGGCGCCGGATGCGGGGGAGGTCGCGGGGCCAGGGGCGGCAGGGGTCTGAGGCACGGGAGGCAACTCTACCCTGACGTGAGGGTAGAGTTCGGACGGTCGTGTTGTGGGAGGCTGGCCCCATGGTGCAGCGACCGGTGATCAACGAGGTCACGTTCCACATCGGGGCGGTCGCCGAGCGGACGGCGCTCTCGCTGCGCACCCTGCGCCACTACGACGAGGTCGGCCTGCTCACACCGTCGGGCCGCACCGAGGGCGGCTTCCGCCTCTACACCGAGGCCGACGTCCAGCGCCTGCTGCTGATCCGGCGCATGAAGCCGCTGGGCTTCAGCCTGGAGGAGATGGCCGACCTGCTCGACCTCACCGACTCCCTGGCCCAGGACGACACCCCGGAGGCTCGGGCCCGCCTGGCTGCCTACGTGACCTCCGCGCAGGAGCGGCGCGCGGACCTGGCCCGCAAGCTCGCCATGGCCGACGAGTTCATCGACCTGCTGCACCGGCTCTGAACCACCCTCCGCGCCGTCGGTTCCGGCGTCGTCCCGAAATTCCGTTGGTGCGGCGCTGACCGCTCCGGCAGGCTGCACTGGCATGACCCGCGTACGTCCCACCTGGCCCGACCTGCCCGATCCGATCCGCACGGCGATCGAGGACCGCCTGGGCGCGAAGGTCACCTCCTGGGTCTCGCACGACGGCGGCTACTCGCCCGGCCTGGCCAGCGTGCTCACCACCGAGAACGGCCCGGTCTTCGTCAAGACCGCTTCCCCTGACCAGACCGAGGCTCGTCGGCTGCACCGGAACGAGGCGGTCAAGGCCGCGCGGCTGCCCGCGACCCTCCCGTCGCCCCGCTTCCTGTGGTCCCTCGACGTGCCGGACGACGGCGGCGTCGCCGGCGCGGACGTGCCCAGCTGGGCCGTGCTGGCCTTCGAACCCGTGCACGGGCGCGCGGTGCGCACCGACCCGTGGGACCTCGACGACGTCGACCTGCTCGCGCGCCTCGCCCTTCAGGTCGGCGAGCATCAGGCGCCCGACGGCGACGCGTTCCCCGACTACGCCCAGGAGCCGCGGTCCGAGGCGCAGGTCCTGGCCGACGAGCGCCCGCAGGGACTGGCGACCTACGACCCCTGGCTCGCCGAGCACCTCGACCTGATCGCGCAGGTCGCCGCTCCGAAACGGCAGGCCGAGGCCTTCGGGGGCGACCGGCTGGTCCACGCCGACTTCCGCGCGGACAACGTGCTGATCCTCGGGCCCGACGACCGGCCGCGGGGCGTCGTCGTCGACTGGCCGCATGCCGTGCGAGGCGCGGCGTTCCTCGACCTCGTCGGGATGCTGCCGGCCATGCACGCGCTCGGCGGGCCCACGCCGTCGGAAGTGCTGGACCGGACGCCGCTCCCGCGCGGCACCGAGCCCGAGGCCGTCGCGACCCGGGTCGCGGTGCTCGCCGCCTACTTCGCGCACGGCTCGCTGCAGGAGCCGCCGCCTGGGATCCCGCACCTGCGCCAGTTCCAGCGCGTGCAGGCGGAAGCCAGCATCGCCTGGCTGCAGGAGCTGCTGCGGTAGGCCTGTTCCTGGCAGCCGGGGGAGTGTCAGTGGCTCCGCGTACGTTCCTCGCCATGGGTACATGGAGCACTGACATCCTGGGCAACGACGCGGCCCTGGACACGCTGGGGGCGCTCGCGGACCGCGAGCTCTCGTTCACCGACCTCGCCGACGAGCTGCGGGGCGACTACATCGAGAGCGACGCCGGCGCGGCCGTCCTCGCGCTCGTCGAGGTGGCGCTGGCCGCGCGCGGGCTGCGCGACCTGCCGCACACCGAGGCCGTGGAGGCGGCCCGCGACCTGCTCGACGACGAGCGCGCTACGTGGCTGCTGGAGCAGACGGACCGGGTGCTCGGCGCCGGCTCGGAGGTCTACGAGCTGTGGCAGGAAGCGAGCGAACAGTCGCTGAGCGAGTGGCTCGGCAAGGTCGAGACGTCGATCGAGGACCTGCGGCAGGCGTTGGGGACGGCGGCGCTGGCCGGTGCCGTTGGCGGAGGCTCCGAATGACTGACCACCTCGCCTCTACGGACACGGCGGGACCAGACGACGACGCTCACTTCGGACCCAAGCACCCTGCCTTCGCGGCTCATTTTCGCGACCCTATCTACGACGACCAGGGCGACGACTTCGCGCCGTTCGGCAACGACGAGGGGTGGGACACGCTCGTCAGGACGGCCCAGAGGCTCGATGAGCTCGACAGCAGCACGACCCTGGTGCAGATCGATCCCGAGTGGTTCGTGGACGAGGCTGCCGTCGCTGAGGGTCTCGACGACGACGACGACATGGACATGGCCGACTTCACCATCGGCGCGGGCTTCGCGCTGCTGCGCCTTACGGGTCAGATCGACGACGTCGGCCGCGGGCTGGTGCTCAAGGCGCTGGACGCGCGGGACCGGTTCCAAGGACCGCAGCCCGAGACCGAGCGGATGCGCTTCGACCTGCTGTCCTTCCAGCCAGGGCTGAGTGACGGCGCCGCGCCCCGACCGGGCACACCCGGAGCCGCCCGGACTCTGCCAGGATTCCCGTCGTGACCAGTTACTTCGCCCGGTACCAGGCCGGGGAGCACGACGACGTGTGGCGCGACCTGCGCGCCCTGGGGATGACAGCGTTCGACGAGCCGCACCGCGAGGACGCGCAGGCCGTGGCGCGCGAGATGGCTCTGCGGGCGCGCCGGAACGTCGAGACGATCGTGGACCGGCTCCAGGCCGACGGCTTCGTCGCGGCGCAGAACGACGACGAGGCCACGCCGCGCGCGGCGCACTTCCCACCGTCCGACGGCGCGTCCGCCCTGGCCGACTGGATGGAGGCGACGTTCGGGCCGGTCCCGATGACGGTGTCGGCGTGGATCCGCGAGGTCGGGGACGTGTGGCTCGTGGGCGAGCACCCGCGCTGGCCCGAGAGCGTGCTCGCTGACCCGCTCGTGGTCCAGTTCGAGTTCATCGCGGACGGGGGCGGCGCGCGCGACTACTACACCGAGGAATGGCAGAACTGGCAGGACGACGCGGACGACGTCGACTACGAAACCGAGCCGTTCCAGATCGACTACGCCCCCGACGCCCTGCACAAGGCCAACATCAGCGGTGACGGCCCGTACGGGATCCAGCTGCCGGGCGTCGGCGTCGACGGGCTGGTCGGTCCGACGCTCTGGTTCGTCGACGACCTCAACAACGCGTTCGCGGCCGGCGGGTTCCCCGGCGAGCTGCGTGCGGAGGGGTACGTGGACCCGCCGGCCGGCCTGCGCGAGGGCCTGGCACGAGACCTGCTGCGGCTCTGACGTGCGCAGTCATCCGGACGAGGTTCCAGCATGAGTGCGGTCGACGACGCCCCGCTGGGCCTCGTCCTGCACCCGGACGCCACACGGTCGGTCCAGATCCCGGCCGAGCCGGCGGCACGCGACGCCCGGGTGATCGGTTACCTCCACGACCCCGCGGAGGCCGAGATCGTCGAGCTCACCGATGACAGCTCCGTCGCCGTGCTCACGGCCCGGGGAGAGCTGCACCCCCTCAACGGTTCCCGCGAGCAGCTCGACGAGTTCGTCGCCGCCTTCGCGGAGTACATCGGCTCCGGTCCGCGCCCGACGCCGCCCACCGTGCTCAGCGCCGCGGAGGCCGCCGAGAAGCTCGCGCAGTTCCGAGCGGGCATGATCAAGCCCCGGCCGGCGCCAGTCCCCGAGCGGTCCCATCGCGACCGGGTGCGGCGGCTGCGCCGTCGGCTCGTGACGGTCGAGAAGCCCGCCCTGAAGCCGGGATCGTGGTGGCACACCCAGCTCGAACAGGCCCGGGACGACCTCATCTAGGCCCTGGTCCGAATCCAAGCCTTGGTCCGAATCTGAGCCCCGGTCAGAACAGCGCGTCCTGCTCCGCGCCCGACCCCGTCCCGGCCGGCGCGGCTACGGGGGAGGTGCTCGCGGTCCCGGCTACACCCGCCGCCGCCCGCCCCAGGTCCCAGCCCGCCAGCAGGCCGGTGTCGACCAGCAGCACGCCACCTCCTGTCGTGGAGTCGCCTGGCGTCGTGGGCCCCGCCGACGCCAGGTACAGGTCCCGGCCGACCCGGCAGATCACCTCGCCCGCGACCGTCACCCCGGGCCGCAGCGGGTCCAGCTGCCGAGTCGGCACCACGCCGCCGTCCGCCAGCCCGTAGCCAACGGTGTGGTCGGCAGGTTCGGTCGGATCCCAGGCCTGGCCCGGCGGCCAGTCCAGCGCGGCGGCCCGCCCGACGACGGCGGAGAGCTCCGCGGCGCGGGACGACGCCGTCCCCGGCGCCGCGCGGGCAGCTCGCTTGCGCGCGGTGTGCACCTGCTGCGGCAGCCCGAGCGCCGTGGTGAGCAGCGACTCGCACCGACGGGCGGAGACCAGCGTGCCCGTCGAGAGGAACAGCGACGACAGCGCGCCCTGCTCCAGCAGCCGCGCCTGCCTGCGCTGGGCCGCGGTGATGCCAGCCTTGACCACGCTGCCGTGGTGCGCGAGGTACACGCGGAACTCCCGCGGGTCGTCGAGCCGGGTGTCCGTGGCGACCGACCGGGTGCGGGCGATCGCCGCGCAGGACTCGCACTGGCCCGACTTCGCCCCGGCGTCGAGCAGCGCCCCGCCGGAAGGCGTCGCCGACACGCACGGCACCCGCCGTCCCTCCCACCACAGCCCGAGGCACCGGCGGTCCGTCCCGACGGTCAGCGCCAGGTTCGCCCCGACCGGCAGCGGGCTGGTGCGCGTGCCGCCCGCGGGGGTGAGCCACTCCAGCCCGGCGCCGTCGTCGGACCAGACCAGCCCCGTGGGGCGCCAGGCGGTGCGTTCCTCGGACACGGCACGACTCTAGGGCGAGCCTCCGACGCCGAGCCAGTACGGCCTCCGCGGCACAAGATGGTGTTCTACGCGGAAGGACCGACGATGACGACGATCACCGTGCTGGGCGGCACCGGCACCATCGGCACCCAGGTGGTGCGGCTCCTGCGCGCGCGGGGCGACGACGTCCGGGTCGCGTCGCGCGCGAGCGGCGTCGACCTGGTCACGGGCCAGGGTCTGCGCGAGGCGTTCGACGGCGCCCAGGTCGTCGTCGACACCGCCAAGACCGGCTCGCTGGACCCCGCCGGCATCGACGAGTTCTTCGCGCGCGCCGGCGAGCACCTCACGCGCTACGAACGCGAGGCCGGCGTGCAGCACCACGTCATGCTGTCCATCGTCGGGTCCGACAGGGCACCCGACGTCCCCTTCTACGCGGCCAAGGTGCGCCTGGAGGACGCCGTCCGCGCGGGTGAGGTGCCCTGCACCATCCTGCACGCCACCCAGTTCTTCGAGTTCGCGCCCACCATCGCCCGGGCCTCGGCCGGGCCGGACGGCGGCCCCGCGCGCCTCGCCCCGGTCCTCGTCCAGCCGGTCGCCGGGGCGGACGTCGCCGCGGAGCTCGCCCGCCTCGTCGACGGACCCTCGCCGATGCCGGACCTCGACCTCGCGGGACCCGAACGGTTCGAGCTCGACGTCTTCGTCCGCGCCGCGCTGGCGCACCTGGGCGAGGCCGGCGCCGTCGTCCGCGATCCCGACGCGACCTACTTCGGCGGGATCGTGGACCGCGGCGCGCTCCTGCCCGGTCCTGAGGCCCGGATCGCCCCGACCGCGCTGCGCGACTGGACCGGCGCGGTCGGGCGCACCATCGGCGCGCTCCACACCTCACCGGCCGATACCTGAGCCGACCCCCGTCACCACTCCCCGCCCAGCGGGTGGTCCTCGTCAGCGAAGATCCCCGCGAGGATCCTGTCGCGCTCCGGCTCCGGCGGCGCGACGCCGTCGCGCTCGGTCGCCCGGCGCACCGCGTCGTCCTGCGGGTGGAAGCCGATCGCATGCCCCGGCCCGAGCGGGAACCAGCCCGGCCCGTTGTCGGAGACGCCCCAGACCACGTGGTGCCCGGGCCGGTCGAGCGCGGCCACGGCCTCGACCAGCCGGGCGGCATCGGCGGGGGAGAGCCACAGGGCGACCGAATGGCCTCCGGCGACGTCCGGGCTGAAGGCGCAGATCCGCGCGCTCACCACGGTCATGCCGAACCGGTCCGCGTAGACGCTGCCCAGCGCCTCGCCGGCGGCCTTGCTCATGCCGTAGAACGTGTCGGGCCGCGGGTGGAGCTCGTCGACCGCCGCGGCCTCGGCGGGCGTCGCGTACCCCACCGCGTGGATCGAGCTCGCGAACAGCACGCGCGGCACGCCCGCGACGTGCGCCGCCTCCAGCGTCCTCTGCGTGCCGTCGATGTTCACGGCGACGATCTCGGGCCACGGCCGCTCCCACGGATGGGCCGCGAGATGCACCACCAGGTCCGCGCCCCGGAACGCCTCGTCCAGGGCGCCCGGCTCGGTGATGTCGCCCGCGAACCACCGGTCCCGCTCGTCCCGGTCGGCGGGCACCTCCCGGTCCAGCAGCCGCAGCTCCCGCCCCGGACGCCGCAGCAGCGGCGTGATCGCGCGGCCGATCCGGCCCGCCGCCCCGGTGATCGCGACCACCTGGGTCTCCTCGTTCGACATGCTCGGGCTCCTTCGTCCGACCGGTGATGACGAGAGGCTAGTTGACGCCAGGCCGGTCGACCGTCACGCCCACGCAGGCAACGACCTGCGGCGACGCGAGACGGCGACACGAGACGGCGACACGACACAATGGCCGCATGAGCACCCCGCGCCGCCCCGCGCACCCGGACCAGCCCGGTACCCACGCCACCATGACCCCCGAGGAGCGCGAGGACCTCGCCGAGCGGCTTCGCGAGCGCGTCTACGTCACCTTCGCCACCCTCGCCGTCACCCTCACGCTCCTGGCGCACGCCCACGGGCTCGGCGCCGGGACGGCCGCCGCCTCGCTCACCATCACCGCCGTCGGCACCGTCGCCGCCGCCTGGCTCGCCGAGCTCATCTCCCACCTCGCCGCCCACGGCGGGTTCCCCGACCGCCACCACCTGGCCGCCATGACCCGCACCAGCGCCGGCGCCCTCGTCACCCTCGTCTTCCCTCTGCTGGCCCTCGCGGTCGCCGGCCTCGGCTGGTGGGAGGTCACCACCGCCCTGCGGGTCGGCGTCGGCGTGCTCATCGCCACCCTCGTGCTCATCGCCTGGCTCGGCATCCGCCGCACCAAGCTGCCCTGGCCCGCCCGCATCCTGGCACTGGGCGTGCTCGCGGCGCTCGCGGTCGGGGTGGTCGGGCTCAAGCTGCTCGCGCACGGCTGAGCGGGGCGCCCGGGCGGGCCTTGTCGGCCCGGGCCCCCGACTCCCGACGTCGGAACCCACCCGCGGAGTCGATCACTTTCGGACATCGTGTTGACGCCAACATTTGACGGGTGCCAGCCTGTTCCGCGGCGGTCCCGCAGGGCCCGCCGGAACGCAGAGTCGCGTTTCGCGAGGCCGGCGGCGCCCGTCCTCGCGTGTCCACAGACTTCCGCGTCCACAGACTTCGAGGATGAAGGAGACGGACATGGGTCACCGCCGCGCCCCGCGCAGCAACCGCACCGCACCATCCGCTCGCACCGCAGCTCGTCCGGCAGCCGCTCGTCCGGCGGCCACCCGTGCGGCCCCTCTGGGCGCCGCCCTCGCCGTGGCGCTGGCCGCGGCGGTCGCCGTCCCGGCGGCCCAGGCCGTGGCAGCCGACGCAGCACCGGCCGCACCAGTCGAGGCAGGCACCGCAGCCGCCGCCTACTCCGCCTACCCGCCCATCCTCGACCCCGGCTCCGGCGCGGCCGACTACTTCACGCCGTCCTGGCTCGACGACGGCGGCAACCACATCCAGGCCCACGGCGGCCAGGTCGTGTCCGTCTCGGCTGAGGAACTCGGCGTCGACGCCGGGTCCGTCGTCGAGGGCGAGGAGGCGGGACAGACCGTCTACTACTGGTACGGCGAGGACCGCAGCAACGGCTACTACGGCAGCCCGGGCGTGCACGCGTACAAGTCGTACGACACGAGGAACTGGACGGACGAGGGCGTCGTGCTGCGCTCCGTGTCGAATGCCGCGGAGCTGGAGTCGGACTACTTCGACGCCCTCTACGACACGGTCGACGACGCCGGCGAGCCCCGCGCGGACCGCATCGCCGAGCTCGACTACCACCTGAACACCAACGACGCCGCCGACTACACCACGATCTTCGAGCGGCCCAAGGTGCTCTACAACGGGGCGACCAAGCAGTGGGTGCTGTGGTGGCACTCCGACGGGCAGACCACCCCGGGTGGCAGCATGTACGCGCGCTCGATGGCGGGCGTCGCGGTCTCGGACAGCCCGACCGGGCCCTTCAAGATGACGGGCGTGTACCGGATGCCGAACCGGACCAACTACCAGGCGTGCATCTCCGCGGCCGTGCCGGGGCAGGCGCGGGACATGACGGTGTTCCAGGACGCCGACGGCACCGCGTACATCGTCTACTCCTCCGAGGAGAACCGGACGCTGTACATCGCGGAGCTCGACGCGGACTACACGAACGTCACGCACACCACCGACGTCGACATGGCGGACGCCGGGCAGTACTCGGAGGACGGCCGCTTCCCGTACCTGTTCGCGGACGGCACCGCCGCCGCCCCGGTGCGCGGCGAGGACTTCCAGATCGTCAAGGAATGCGGCGTGCTGGAGGCGCCCGCGCTGTTCCAGCACGGCGGCACGTACTACACGGTGGCGTCGGGCGCGACGGGCTGGGCCCCGAACCCGCAGACCTACTACACGGCCGACAACATCCTGGGCTCCTGGATCCGTGGTGTCGAGGCGGGCGACCAGCATGAGAACGTCGCCTACAACGCCATCCCCGAGGGCGGCGACGGCCTGCTGGCGGTCGGCGACACGCGCCGCACCACGTTCGGCTCGCAGTCGACCAACGTGCTCGACCTGGGCGGCGGCCGCTTCGTCTACATGGGCGACCGCTGGAACGCCGGGGCCGCGAACTCGAACTACGTGTGGCTGCCCGTCACGATCGGCGAGAACGGCCGCGCCGAGATGCGCAACCCCGCCACCGAGGACCCGGCCCGCTGGGCAGACGGCTGGGACGAGAGCTACTGGGACGACAAGGGCACCGGTACCGAGATCTGGCGGGTGACCGACGACGGCGTGCCCGACCAGGTGGCGCCCGGCGAGGACTTCGGCGCGACCCTGCCCGACGCGGTCCCGGTCGAGGTCGGCGGCGCCACCAGTGACGTGCCGGTGACCTGGAGCGCGACGTCGTTCGAGACACGCGGCACGCAGACCATCACGGGCACGCTCGCCGCCGGCGACGGCTTCACGGCGGGCCGCACCTTCACGCGCACGATCGAGGTGCACGAGGACGGCGTCGCCAACCTCGCGCCCGGCGCGTCGGTCGCCGCGTCCAGCCGGGCGAGCCTCGCCCCGACGGTCGTGGACGGCAACGTCAAGGGCAAGGGCTGGGACGACTGGACGTCGTCGGGCTACCCGCGCAACAGCTGGCTGTCGTTCACGTGGCCGCTCGCGCAGGACCTCGACCAGGTCGTGGTGCACACCTACAAGGACGGTTCGGGAGCCACCTGGCCGTCCACGGTCGCCGCGGAGTACCTGGACGCGTCGGGCGCCTGGACGACGACGGACGTGCGCGTCGACCTCGCGCAGGACGCCGCCTCCGCCGCGCCGGTCGCGACGCTCGATGTGTCGGACCTTCCCCGCACGAACGCCCTGCGCGTGCGGCTGACGACGGCGACGAACACGTGGCAGTCGATCTCCGAGGTCCAGGTCTGGGGCGCGGACGACGTCGTCGACCTGTGCCGGGCCGAGGGCACCACGGTCTCGGCGAGCTTCCACCAGACCGAGTGGGAGACCATGCCGGCGGCCAACGCGTGCGACGGCAACGCCGCGACCTCGTGGTCGACGTGGTCCGGCAGTGCCGGCCGCGACGAGGTGACGTTCACGGTCGAGCCGGCCGAGGCTCGCGCCGTCGACCGGGTCGGCTTCACGACGACCGAGGGCACCATCGCGACCGTGGACGTCGAGTACCGCGACGCCCAGGGCACGTGGCACCCGACCACGGCCCAGGACGTGGCGCCCGCCGCGACCGGCGCGCCGACGTCGGTCGAGTTCGAGCCGGTCTGGGCGTCGGCCGTGCGGCTGACGTTCGCGACGCCCGGCTCGTACCTCAAGATCCCCGCGCTCGGGGTCGGCGCGAGGGTTTCCGCCGTCGCGCCCGAGGTGGAGGCGCGATGTGTGGCGCGCGACAAGGCCCAGGTCGTGACCACGGTGCGGAACCTCGGTGACCGCAGTGCGGACTTCGAGGTCCGGACGCCGTTCGGTACCCGCGTGGTGCGCGACGTCGCGCCGGGCCGCACGGGGCAGGCCGTCGTCAGCACGCGGGAGGCCGCGCTCGACGCGGGGACCGTCAGGGTCTCGGCGCGCGGCGAGGCCGCTCTGACCGCGGGCTACCCGGCGTCAGCCTGCGGCTGACGGCTGGCTCAGCCTGACGCCCCTGTCTGACGCCCCTGTCTGCCGGCCCCGTCTGACGGTTGGGCTTACCTTCGAGGCCTAAGTTTCTTGGCTTTCCGGCGTCGGAAAGCCAAGAAACTTAGGCCTCGAAGGGGATGGCGGACGGCGACAGGACGCCGGACCGCGCGTCGGCGTCAGCCCTCGAAGTCGACGTTGCCGCGGCAGGCGACGCCGGGGCTGGGCACGGCGTCCTTGAGGCCGTGGCTCACGAACTTGCCGTAGCTCTGAACCCTGCCGCCCGTCACGAAGTCGTCGTTGAACTCCGGCGGCTGGTTCTCCTGGGCGTCGGGCAGGTCCCTGCCGGAGAACGCGCAGGCCGAGCTGGCCTGGTGCGCACCCGGGACCGGGTCGCCGTTGCCGTTGGTCTCGCCCGCCATGGCAGACATGGCGCCGCCGAGGGTCAGTCCTGCTGTCACGACGCACGTCAGGATGACACGCCTCATGTTCACCACCTCCTCGTGGTGAAGGGCGTCCGGGTAGGTCGGTCGGACCCGGTCCGCCCTCCGGACCTTCAACGTACGTCCGCACGCATGGACCTGGCGGGCCGAGGCGCGGAGATCACCCGGTGCTCGACGGCGCCGCGTGGCCGGTCGTGCGCGGCCGGCCAAGCGTCAGGTGACCAGCCCCGTGCGGTAGGCGTGCACCACTGCCTGCACCCGGTCGCGCAGGCCGAGCTTGGCCAGGATGCGCGACACGTAGGTCTTGACGGTCTCCTGGCTGATCACGAGGGTCGCGGCGATCTCGCCGTTGGACCGCCCGTCCGCGATGAGCCGCAGCACCTCCAGCTCGCGCGGCGTCAGGGTCGTGTCGGCGACCGGGGCCTCGGCGGGCCGGATGCGCGCCGCGTACCGGCCGACGAGCTGCCGCGTCACTTCGGGCGCCAGCAGCGCCGCGCCGCTCGCGACCGTGCGGATGCCCTGCAGCAGCTGGCCGGCGGGCGCGTCCTTGAGCAGGAACCCGCTGGCCCCGGCGCGCAGCGCCTCGTACACGTACTCGTCCAGGTTGAACGTGGTCACCACCAGCACCTTGACCGGCCGCTCGACCCCGGCGCCCGCCAGCAGGCGGGTCGCCTCGATCCCGTCGAGCACCGGCATGCGGACGTCCATCACCACGAGGTCCGGCTCCAGCCGCCGCGCCAGGTCGACGGCGGCACGCCCGTCCGCGCACTCGCCCACCACCTCCAGGTCGGGCTGGGCGTCGATGATCGTCGCGAAGCCCGTGCGGATCAGCGCCTGGTCGTCGCACACCAGCACCCGGATCGGCACCCCGCCGCTCACGTCCGGTCCGCCACGGTCGAGTACGGGCGGGGGACTCGCGCCCGCACGACGAAGCCGCCGTCGTCCAGGCGCTCCGTGTCGAACTCGCCGCCCAGGGTGACCACCCGCTCGCGGAGGCCCGCCAACCCGCGCCCGCTCCCACCGGGGACGGCCGCGGAACCCCGGACCCCGCCCGAGTCCGGGCGTGATCCCGCACCCACACCTGTACCCGTACCCGCCGTACTGATCTCCACGACGATCTCCCGTTCCGTGTGCCGCACGTCGACCGCCGTCGGGGCGCCGTGCGCGTGCTTGAGCGCGTTGGTGAGGGCCTCCTGCACCACGCGGTACACGGTCAGCCCGGCGCTGTCCGCCGGGCCGGCCGGCTGGCCGTCCTCCACCAGCTCCACCGGCTGCCCGGCCCGCCGCGTCTGCTCCACCAGGTCGCGCACCTCGCCCGCCGACGGCGTCCGCGCGGCGCCGTCGTGCCCCGGATCGAGCAGGTCGAGCAGGTGCCGCAGGTCGGCGATGGCGTGCCGGCCCGTGTCGGTGACGGCGCCCAGGGTCTGCCCCAGACGCTCGGGCGCCGCGGTCAGGTACTTCGCCGCCTCGGCCTGCACCACCATCGCCGTGACGTGGTGGGTCACGACGTCGTGCAGCTCGCGGGCGATCCGGGTGCGTTCCGCCACCAGCGTGTCCTGCGCGACCCGGCGCCGGCGTTCCGCCTCGGCTGCCCGGGTGGAGCGCAGCCAGACGCCGACGCCCCATGCCAGCGCCATCGCCAGGTAGAACGTGACGAGCTCGTCCACGCGCTCGGCCCCGGTCAGCCGGTCGAGCACGACAGCGAGCGCCACGTAGGCCACGGTCAGGACGGCGGGGACCACGCGGCGTCGTCGGCCGAGGTGGGCGCCCGTGCTCACGAGGGCGACGCCCAGGGCGTTGCCCGCGAACGAGTGGTAACCGGTGACCTGGGCGGCGGCGAAGCCGGCCGCGACCAGGAGCATGCAGACCGCCGGAAACCGCCGTCGGACCGCGAGGGGAAGGCACTGCAGGGCGATGACGAGAACCGCCCACCCGTCCAGGGGACGGGCAGGCAGCTCGCCGACCTGGGTGCCGTACTCGCGCAGGAACGGGAGGAACGCGAGGCCGGCGAACCCGAGGGCGAGCGGCAGGTCCCGGACGGTGACGTCGAGCCGGCGCCACCGGTCCAGGGCCCCATGCAGGTCGGTCACGCGGGGAGCCTAGCGGCCTTGTCGGCCGCATCGGCGGCGTGGGCGGCCCGGGCGGCGCGGTTCAGCGGCACGATGCGGCCGCGACGGTGGGCGACCACGAGGAAGATCGCGGCGGTGATCACGCAGAACACCACGGAGTAGAGGCTGCCCTCGGGGCCGAAGGCGCCGCCGGTGACCAGCACGTGGCCGGACGTCGTGGCGTCGAGCAGGCCCTGCGGGGTGTCGTTACCGGAAACCTCGGTGCTGAAGATGGCGCTGCCGGCGACGTTCCAGCCGAGGTGCAGGCCGATCGGCACCCAGAGCTTGCGGGTGGCGACGTACGCGGCCGTGAGCATGCCGCCGGCCTCCAGCGCGATGGCGACGGCGCCCCACAGGGTGGCGTTCGGGTTGAGCAGGTGCGCCAGGCCGAACAGGAGGCCCGTGATCGTCAGTGCGACCCAGGTGCCGGTCCAGCCCTCGACGATCCGGAACAGGACGCCGCGCCACATGAGCTCCTCGGTCACGGCCGCCGCGGCCATGAAGCCGAGCAGGCCCAGCGCGCCCGTGGGGGAGCCCAGGCCGTGCACGGTGTAGCTGCCGAGGAAGGCGAGGTTCACGATGACCAGGCCGAACAGCCCGAGCCCGAGCAGCGTGCCCCAGGTCAGCGCGGGCGCCGCACCCTTGAGCTCCACCTCGATGACGGGCCGGCGCTCGGTCACCCGCACGACCCACGTATAGACGACGACGCCGACCACGGCCGTGGCGAGGCCGACGGCGAACGTCAGCCAGGGGTTGTCCTGGACCGCCATGAGGCCCTGGCCGCCGAGGAACGAGATCGCCACAACCGCGATGAGCTGCCACATCAGACGCACGATGACTCCTTGGGAAGAGGCCGCGGCCGGGCGCCGCGTGCCACCCCGAACGCTATGAATTCCCAGGTCAGCAGTCGTCACCGCGGGGTGGACACTCGCGGGTAGCTCGCACGGGGGACAGACTGGGCCGGTGACCGGCAACCTCGACCTGATCCGTGCGGAGATCATCGCCGACCCCGCCAACGCCTGGGCCGCCGAGCTCGGCTGGGAGCCGCTCTACTCGGTGTCGGAGGGAGCCCGGATCGTCCTGGTGGGGCAGGCGCCCGGCCGCAAGGCCCAGGAGAGCCGCAAGCCGTGGAACGACGCCAGCGGCGTCAAGCTGCGCACCTGGCTCGGCGTGACCGACGAGCAGTTCTACGATCCCGACCTGTTCGCGATCCTGCCGATGGACTTCTACTACCCGGGCAAGGGAGCGTCGGGCGACCTGCCGCCGCGCAAAGATTTCGCAGGGCGGTGGCATCCGCGGATCCTCGCCGAGCTGCCGAGCCGCAGTCTCACGGTCCTGGTGGGCAGCTACGCCCAGAAGTACTACCTGGGCGGCCGGGCCAAGAAGAGCCTGACGGAGACCGTGCGGGCGTACCAGGAGTATCTGCCGCAGACCGTGCCACTGGTACATCCGTCGCCGCTGAACTTCCGCTGGCAGGCCAAGAACCCCTGGTTCGAGGCGGACGTCGTGCCCGCGCTGCGGGCGGCCGTGACCGGGGCGCTCGCGGACACGTGACCGGGAGCGCCCCACCGCGACCGGCCCACCACTACGAGTTCACCCGCACCGACTCCCACGCGAACCCGTCCGGGTCCGTGAACTCGCCGACGTCGCCGCCGACCGTGAGCCGGTGCGAGCCCGTGCCCTCCGGCGGCACCCCGGCGTCCTTGGCCAGGGCGGCGCGCTTGTAGAGGCCGAAGCCGATGGGGCTGGAGCCCATCTTGAAGTCGACGTACGAGCCGAAGCTCTTGCCGACCGTCAGGCCGTGGCCCACGTAGAACTTCTTGCTCGCGGACACGTCGTCCGCGCCGACCAGGAGGACGATCTTGTCGAACCGCCGCTCGGGGGGCCGCGTGTCCTTCTTGGCGGAGGTGGCGACCTTCCAGATGGTGCCGTCGGGCGCCTGGAGCACGCCGCCGTGGCCCCACATGGACTTGGCCAGGGGCTTGAGCACCGTGGCCCCGGCGCCGACGGCGGCGTCGAACAGGGCGTGGACGTCACCCGGCTGGTCAGCGACCAGCGAGATGTGGAACCCGCGGAAGCCGGAGGACGGCGTCTCGCCGGCGGTCAGGCGGAGGCGGTCCTCGCCCAGGCCGAAGGCGGCGTCGTAGAAGGAACGGGCGGTGCTGGGGTCGGCCACCTCGAGGGTGACGGAGTCGATGTTTGCCATGCCCACAACGTTAGGGAGCGGGGTGCGGGCAGCGCTTCTCGATTCCTGACCGCCTTCTCCGAGGTGTTCTACGGGGCGTTCTACGGGGCGTTCTAACGGCCGACGACGCCGGCCCGCAGCAGGATCGCGCGCAGTGGCGTCACCAGCACCATGACGAACAGCCAGAGGTACGACGGCACCAGGAGCCCGAGCAGCAGCGCGAGCGTGAACAGCAGCGCCAGGGACAGCGGCATCGCCGCGATCGAGGCCGCCACGGGCAGCCCGGCGGCGGTCCGGGTGCGGCGCTCGACGACGGCGATCGTGAACAGCAGCCAGGCGCTCACCGCGAGCGTGCCGATGTAGGACGCCACGACCTCCCGGCCGGTGTCCAGGCCGCCCGTCAGCGCCGTGACCACGGGCATCACCGTGATGGTGAACAGCCACGCGAGCTGCAGGTTCGTCCGCCGTCGGCCCGCTGAGGTGTCCGCGTGCAGGATGCCGTGGTGCAGGCGCCAGAACATCGCGATGATCACGAAGCTCAGCGCGAACGCGACCAGCTGCCAGGAGTGCTCCCGGACGTACTCGACCACGGTCCGCTGGTCGGCGACCGCCTCCGAGACGCTCTCCATGAGCGGCAGGATCAGCAGCGTCATCGAGATCGCGATCGCGGCGTCGAGGAACGCGATGAGGCGCTCGCTGGTGCGCTCCGGCGGCTGTGCGGTGTTCATCTGGACCTCCGTGCGTGATCCTGCCACGCGGCGTCCGGCGGGGCGCCCGCGGATCGCCGGACGTTTGACGGGATTGTTTACAGCGCTGTAAATTCCGACGGTCGCCGCGAGCAACGGAGTTCGAGCATGGGAGATGCAGCGTGAGTCCAGGTTCTGGTCGTTCCGCCCCGGTCAGCCGGAGGTCCTTCCTGGCCGGCTCCGCCGCGCTGGTCGCGCTGGGCGTGGCCGGCTGCGCGCCGTCGTCGGCCACGTCGTCGTCGGTCGGCGGTGGGGGTGTCGCCCTGCGCTTCTACGAGCAGAAGCAGGAGGTCATCGCCTACTTCGACGAGCTGCTCCGCCGGTTCGAGAAGGAACGGCCGGGCATCACCGTGGTGCACGACTCCACGGTCGCCATCGCCCCGCAGTTCGTGCGCAACGAGCCCGCCGACGTCGGCTGCTTCAACGACAACCTGGAGCTGGCCCGCTACATCAAGCGCGGCGTGCTCGGGGACCTGTCCGACCTGCCGTCGGCGCAGACGGTCCGCACGGACATCGGCGAGCTGACCGACCAGTACGCGACCTACCCCGGCCGCACCAGCGTGCTGCCGTACTCGCTCGCCGCGGCCGGCGTCATCTACAACAAGAAGATCTTCGCGGAGCACGAGCTGCCCGTCCCGGAGACCTGGTCGCAGTTCGTCGACGTCTGCGACGAGCTCGTCGCCGCCGGTATCACGCCGATCTACGCGACCGACCGCGACACCTGGACGCTCTGGCAGGGTCTGTTCGACTACTCGGTGGGCAGCCTCGTGGCGCCGGGCGAGTTCTTCCGCCGCCTCAAGGAGCTCGGGACCGACGTCGGGCCGGACTCGGAGGTCTCCTTCGAGAAGGACTTCGCCGTGCCGATGGAGCGCGCCAAGACCATCTCGTCGTACTTCAACAAGGACCACGCGGTGCGGGCCTACGCCGACGGCAACCTCGCGTTCGGCAAGGGCGAGGCCGCGATGTACCTCCAGGGCCCCTGGGCGCTCTCCCAGATCGCCCTGGTCGACCCGGACCTCGAGATCGGGACCTTCGCGCTGCCCGTCTCCGAGAACCCCGAGGACCGGCAGGCGCGGGTCAACATCGACCTGGGCCTGTGGATCCCGACGGCGTCGACTCACCAGGACGAGGCGCGCGAGCTGGTCGAGTTCCTGATGCGGCCCGACGTCCTCAACGCCTACAACGCCGACAACCTCGCGTACTCGACGCTCAAGGACGCGCCGCCGCAGGAGGACGAGCGGCTGGCCGGGCTCCAGGACTACGTGGACCGCGCCGCCTTCTACCAGGGGGCCGGGACGTTCGTGCCGACGTCGATCCCGCTCGGCAACTACCTGCAGTCCGCGATCCGCAGCGGCAACTTCCAGGGCATGCTCCGCCAGCTCGACGCCGACTGGCGCCGGCTCGCCGGACGGGAGGCCACGGTATGACTGACACAACGATGTACCAGAGCACGACGGCGGCGGGGCGCCCGGCGTCGGCCGGCCGCACGGGCGGGCGCTCGGCCCGGCGCGCGAAGGGCCGGCGGGTGGAGCCGCTGTACTACGTGTTCCTGGTCCCGACGCTGCTGATCTTCACGGCGTTCGTGATCATCCCGGCGCTGATCGGCATCTTCTACAGCCTCACCGACTACGTTGGGTTCGGTGACTGGTCGTTCCTGGGGTTGCGCAACTACGCCGCGTTGTTCAGCGACCCGCGCATCCTCGAGTCGTACGGGTTCACGCTCGGGTTCGCGCTGGTCACCGTGGTCGTCGCCCAGACGATCGCGCTCGCCCTGGCCGTGGCCCTGACCCGGCGCATCCGGTTCGCGACCACGCTGCGCACGGTGTTCGTCATTCCGATGGTGGTCTCCGGGATCGTCGTGGCGTACGTGTTCAACTTCCTGTTCTCCAACTCGCTGCCCGCCATCGCGACGGCGGTCGGGTTCGGGCCGCTGGAGGAGAGCATCCTCGGCAACCCCGACCTGGCCTGGCTGTCCATCGTGATCGTGTCCGCGTGGCAGACCATCCCGGGCGCGCTCCTGGTCTACACGGCCGGGCTGACGTCCATCCCGAGCGACCTGTACGAGGCGAGCGCCCTGGACGGCGCCACGCCCTGGCGGCAGTTCCGCTCGATCACCGTGCCGCTCATCGCGGGCTTCATCCTGATCAACACGATCCTCGGCGTGAAGGGGTACCTCGGTGTGTACGACGTCATCGTCGGCCTGACCGGCGGCGGCCCCGGCACGGCCACCAGCAGCGTCGCTATGACGATCTTCGGCGGCTTCACCGGCGGCGACTACGCCTACCAGATGGCCAACGCCACCGTGTTCCTCGTCGTCACCGCGCTCATCTCCGTCGCCCAGATCGTCGCCACCCGTGGAAGGGCGGTCCAGCTGTGACCACCGTCGAAACCTCTCGCGCTGACGGCCCCCGCGCGGCCGGCTCGCGCCCGTCCGCCCGATCCGCACGCCCCACCAAGACGGGCCGGGTGCACCGCACCAACTGGCCGCTCACGATCGCGCTCGGCCTCGCGACGCTCACCGTCTTCGTGCCGCTATACGTGACGCTGTCCATGGCGTTCAAGACCAGCGGGCAGTCCGCTGATGGGAACGCGTTCTCGCTGCCGGCGCCGTTCAACCCGGCGAGCTTCGCCGAGGCCTGGTCGCTCACGCGGTTCCCGGTCTCGTTCGGCATCTCGCTGGCAGTGGCGGCGATCGCCGTGCTGCTCACGCTGCTCCTCAGCTCGCTCGCGGCCTACGCCATCGCCCGGAACTGGGACCGCCGGTTCTTCCGCTGGTCGATGATCTACCTGCTCGCGGCGCTGTTCCTGCCGTTCCCCGTCGTCGCGCTGCCGCAGATCCAGCTCACGGCGTTGACCGGCCTGGACAACCCGCTGGGCGTGGGGATCCTGCACGCGATGTTCCAGCTCTCGTTCAGCGTGCTGCTCTACACCGCGTACCTGCGCTCCATCCCGATCGAGCTGGAGGAGAGCGCGCGGATCGACGGCGCGAGCACGTGGCAGATCTTCTGGCGCATCATCCTGCCGCTGCTCGGGCCCATGAACGCCACGGTCGGCATCTTTGCCTTCCTGGCGTCCTGGAACGACTTCATGATGCCGTCGCTCATCATGTCCGACCCCACGTTGCAGACCCTGCCCGTGGTGCAGAACATCTTCCAGAGCCAGTTCGGCACCAACTACAACGTCGCCTTCGCGTCGTACCTCATGGCGATGGCGCCGACGATCGTCGTCTACCTGTTCGCGCAGCGCTGGGTGATCAGCGGCGTGACGCAGGGCGCCGTCAAGCACTGAGCCGTACCGTCCGAGCGAGCACCGCAAGCACCGAGGAGTTCCATGCAAGAGATCGTCGACAGCCTGTCCGTCGTCCGGCCGCTGCCGGAGGCCGCGCCCCGGGCGCGGTCCGAGCAGCAGGTGCACGGCGCGGGCTGGCGCATCACCGTGCTGAGCGACGGCGTCTTCCGGGTCGAGCGCTCGGCGGACGGCGAGTTCGAGGACCGCGCCTCGACGTTCGCGATCCGGCGCGACCTGCCGCCGGCCGAGTTCGCCGTCGAGCGGGTGGGCGACGGCGTCGTGGTCACCACGGCGCGCGCCCGCCTGCGGTACGACGGCGGGGAGTTCTCGGCGAGCGGGCTCGTGGTCGAGATCCTCGGCAGCGACTCCGGGCGCTGGCGGTACGGCGAGCCCACCCGCGACCTGGGCGGCACGGCGCGCACCCTGGACGATGTCGACGGCCGGGTCGACCTCGAACCCGGGGTCGTGTCCCGCGACGGCATCGGCGTGGTCGACGACTCGACGTCGTTCCTGTTCGAGGACGACGGCTGGGTGGGCTCGCGCGTGCCCGGCCGCAGCGACCTGTACGTGTTCGCGTTCGGCCGCGACTACACCGACGCCGTCGGCGACCTCTACCGGGTCTCCGGGCACCCGATGCGGCTGCCCCGCTGGGCGCTCGGCAACTGGTGGAGCCGCTACCACCCCTACAGCGACGAGTCGTACCTGGCGCTCATGGACCGGTTCGACGAGGAACGCATCCCGTTCTCCGTCGCGGTGATCGACATGGACTGGCACCGGGTCGACTCGGTGCCGAAGTGGTTCGGCAGCAGCTGGACCGGCTACTCCTGGGAGCCCACGCTCTTCCCGGACCCCGCCGCGTTCCTCGGCGCGCTGCACGAGCGCGGGCTGCGCACCACGCTGAACCTGCACCCGGCCGACGGCGTCCGCGCCTTCGAGGACGCGTACCCCGCCATGGCCCGCGCCCTGGGCGTGGACCCGGACACCGAGCAGCCCATCCCGTTCGACCCGGCCGATCCGGCGTTCCTCCAGGCGTACTTCCGGGAGCTGCACCACCCGCTGGAGCGGCAGGGCGTCGACTTCTGGTGGATCGACTGGCAGCAGGGCCGTACCTCCGGGATGGCGGGCGTGGACCCGCTGTGGGTGCTCAACCACTTCCACCACCTCGACGCCGCTCGCGACGGCAAGCCGGGCATGACGTTCTCCCGGTACGCGGGCCCCGGCAGCCACCGGTACGCCGTCGGGTTCTCCGGCGACGCCGTGGTCTCGTGGGAGTCGCTCGACTTCCAGCCCGAGTTCACCGCCACCGCCGCCAACATCGGCTACGGCTGGTGGAGCCACGACATCGGCGGCCACACCCGCGGCGTGCGCGACGACGAGCTCGCCACCCGGTGGGTGCAATTCGGCGTCTTCTCGCCGATCATGCGGCTGCACTCGGCGAACAACCCGTTCATCCGCAAGGAGCCGTGGGTCTTCCCGCCCGAGCACCGCGCCGCGATGGACGACGCGCTGCGGTTCCGGCACCGGATGGTGCCGTACCTGCACACGATGAACCACCGCGCCGCCGCCGGGGTGCCGCTCGTGCGGCCGATGTACCACCTGGAGCCGCGGCGGCAGGAGGCGTACGAGGTGCCCAACCAGTACGCGTTCGGCAGCGAGCTGCTGGTCGCGCCCGTCACGACGCCCCGCGACGACGCGTCGCTGCGGGGTCGCGTCAAGGTGTGGCTGCCCGAGGGGCTCTGGACCGACATCTTCACCGACGCCGTCTACCAGGGCGGACGCACGGTCGAGATGCACCGGACGCTGGGGTCGGTGCCGGCGCTGCTGCGGGCAGGCGGGATTCTGCCGCTCGACGGCGGTGTGGAGCTGGACGCGACGCGCAATCCGGAGACGCTGGAGGTGCTGGTGGCGCCGGGGGCGTCGGGGGAGTTCGTGCTGGCGGAGGACGTCGAGGGCGGGGCCTGGGCTGGGGCTGGTGCTGGTGCTGGTGCTGGTGCTGTGGATGCTGGCGGGAGCGGTGCTGGGACCGACGGCTTCGCGGGGACTGACAGCTTCGCGGGGACTGACGGCTTCGCGGGGACTGACAGCTTCGCGGGGGCGGGCGGCGTCGGTGGCGGCCCGGCCGCGCGGACCGCGCTGACGTGGGACCGCGAGCGCGGCGAGTTCCGGATCGAGCCCGTGCGCGGCGACGCGTCGGCGCTGCCCGCGCAGCGGGAGTGGACCCTCACGTTCCTCGCGGCCCGGCCCGAGGGCTCGGTGACGGTGAACGGAACGATCGTCTCGGTGGATGGCGTCGACGGGCGGTGGAGCGTTACCGCCTCCTCCGCGCCCACGGCCGAGGTCGTCGTGCGGGTCGAGGGCGGCCCGCTGCGCATCGGCACGGACCGGACCGAGGCGGCCCGCGTGATCCTGGAGTCCGCGCAGTCGGCGAACCCGGAGAAGCTCGCGGCCTGGGACATCGTCAGCAGCCCGCGCGGCGCGGCCGAGAAGATCGCGGAGCTCTCCGCCGTCGACCTGCCGGCCCAGCTTCGCGCGGCCCTGGTCGAGCAACTGGCGGCGGTAACCCCGGAGGCCTGACCTCGGCGGCCTGACCTTGAGCGGCTGACTTCGTGCGTCTGACCTCGCGCGCCTGGCCCGACGGCCTGACCTTGTGCGGTCGACCCGGCGGCCTGGCGCTCGTGCCGCACACCAAGTTCGGCACGTCTCCCGAGTGCTCGGCAGTTGGCATCGAGATCGGCTCAGCCCTGGACCGATCTCGATGCCAAGTGCCGACCGCCAAGTGCCAGGTGCCGAGCTCAGCGCGACGCGGCGCCGCCCACCGCGTCGCCAGCCCCCACTCCAACCGCCGGCGCGCTCTCGCGGAACTCGATCGTGTGGCCCACCGTGACGTGCCGGCCCGGGCCCGCGTAGCCCTCCAGGCGCTCCAGCAGCAGGTCGAGCGCTCGTTCGGCGAGCGCCCGGGTGTCCGGGGCGACCGACGTCAGGCTCGGCGCGGTGCTCGCGCCGAGCTCGATCGCGTCCCAGCCGATCACGGCGACGTCGCCCGGCACGTCCAGGCCGTGCCGTCGCAGGGCGCGCAGCGCGCCGATCGCCGCGAGGTCGTCGCGGCACAGCAGCCCGTCCAGCTGGAGCCCCGCGGTCAGCGCGGCGTCGAGGGCCTCCTCGGCGTCGCGGGCGTCGCCGTCCTGCCGTCGCATCACGAGCAGCTCCGGGTCGGCGGGCAGGCCGGCGTCGGCGAGCGCCCGGCGGTAGCCCTCGATCCGGAGCCTGGACGTCCACGACATCCGGTCGGTCTCGTGCCCGAGGAACCCGATGCGGCGACGTCCGGCGCGCACCAGGTGCCCGACGGCGTCCCGGGCGGCGGCCACGTTGTCGATCGCGACCTGGTCCGCGCCCTCGGGCTGCGGGTCCTCGCCCAGGAAGACGATGGGCATGCCGTGCCGCTCGCCGTCCAGCTCGCGGGCGGGCAGGACCTGCGGCTGCATCACCATCGCGTCCATGATGCCGGCCTCGCGGTCGCGCAGCACGGAGCGCTCGCCGTCTGCCGTCGCACCTGTCTCGGCGAGCAGGAGCCGGTAGCCGCGCGACTCGGCGACCCGCGCGAAGACGTGCGCGAGCTCGGCGAAGTACGGGCGGCGCAGGTCCGGGAACGCGAGCCCGAGCATGCTCGACCGTCCCGTGGCGAGGCTGCGGCCGGTGCGGTTGGGCCGGTAGCCGAGCTCGTCGATCGCGGCCTGCACCCGCTCGCGCATCCCCGGGCTGACGTGCTGGTACCCGCGGACGACGTTGGACACGGTCTTCATCGAGACCCCCGCGTGCTCCGCGACGTCCTGCAGGGTCACCCGGCTCATGTCGGAAGATTACCTTTGGCCCCCGGGACACCGGGAAAGGTCCGCCGCGAGCAGGCGGCCGGGTCTGGTTCCGGGTCCGGAACCCAGCCGAACCGCCTGCTTGCGGCGGACCTTCGGAGAGCCCTCGTCCGACGGCGCCTCGGCCGACGGCGCCTCGGCCGACGGCGCCTCGGCCGACGGAGTCTCAGCCGACGACGGAGTCCGCGCGCGGGGCGCTCGTCACCGCCAGGCAGGTGATCGCCGCCGCCGCCGACCAGGCCTGCGGGCGGCAGGCCGCCGGGTACGGCGTCGGCACCCCGGCGCGCGTCGCGGGGTCGCCCCCGTGCAGCTCGGGCACGCGGTAGTCGAAGCCCTCGGCCGCTGCGAGCAGCCCGTCCACGGCGCGGCGCGCGTGGTCGGCCAGGCCGGCGCGGTGCATGCCGTGCACCGCGATGGCGGTGTCGTGCGTCCACACGCTGCCCCCGTGGTACGACAGCGGCCAGTAGCCCGCCGCGCCCGTCGACATGGTGCGGATGCCGAAACCGGTCGACATCGCGGGGTCCAGCAGCAGGTCGGCGACGTGCTGCTCCTCGTCCGGCTCCAGGATCCCGGTGCCCAGCAGATGCCCGATGTTGCTGGTCAGCGTGTCGACGGGACGCTTGTCCCTGTCCAGCGCCACGGCCGGGTACCGGCCCTCCGGCGTCTGCACCCAGTATGACGCCGCGAACCTGGCCCGCAGGCCGGCGGCCCAGGTGCGCAGCCCGGCCGGGTCCAGGACGGCGGCGGTCTCCACGGACGTCCCGTTGTCCGACGGCGAGGCCTCCGGCCCGAACGCCTCCAGCAGGTCCGCGCCCGCGAGCGCCGCCTCGTAGGCGTAGCCCTGGACCTCGCAGAGTGCGATCGGGCCGTCGGCGAGCGCCCCGTGGCGCCACTGGATGGAGTCGCCGGAGTCCTTCCAGCCCTGGTTGGCCAGGCCGCGTCCGGACCGGTCGATGTAGTCGAGGAACCCGTCGCCGTCGCTGTCGCCGTGCTCGACCAGCCAGGTCAGGGCGCCGCGCAGCGCGGGGAGCAGGGCGGTGACCTCGTCGTCGGGCATGCCGGCGCGCCAGGCGTCGGCGAGCAGGCAGATCCACAGCGGGGTGGAGTCGACGCTGCCGTAGTACAGCGGGGGTAGGACGACGCCCTCGCCGGGGATCTCGAGCGGCGTCGCGCGCAGCTCGTGCAGGATCTTGCCGGGCTCCTGCGCGGTGTCGACGTCGTGGTCGGTGCCCTGCAGCCGGGCCAGGACACGCAGCGTGGACGCCGCGATCCGGACGTCGAGCGGGAGTGCGAGCCGGGCGGCCCAGAGGGCGTCGCGGCCGAACAGCGTGAAGAACCAGGGCGCACCGGCGGCGAAGAACTCGTCGTCGGGGTGGCCGGGCAGGGTCAGGCGCAGGGCGTCGAGGTCGTCCAGCGCGGTGTCGAGCCAGCGGCCGAGGCGGGGGTCGGCGCCCTCGGAGACGGCGATCCGGGCCGCGCCGGCACGAGCCGAGCCGGCAGAGACCGACGCGTCGACCTCGGCCCCGCGCAGTGCCTCCGCCGTCCCCGGCCAGGTGCCGGCTGCGCCCCGGACGACCATGGCGTCGTCGTGCAGGGCGAGCGACCAGGCGGCCTCCGCGCGGCCGCGGGCCGGGACGTCCAGCGGCCAGGTCGCGACGATCTCGCCGTCCGCGCTGGTCGTGACGGTCGCGCCGGTGGTAGCCAGCGTGAACGCGTGGCTGCCGGAGCGTGCCGTCACGGTGCTGCTACCCGGCCCAGAGCCGTCGCCGAGCGTGATCTCCGGTGCGCCGCCCGGGGCGGCGAGGCCGGCCTTGACCTCGTGCATGCTCGCGAAGTCGGGCTGCAGCCGCAGCCGGAGGGTCACGCGCGTCGGCTCGGCCAGGTGCGAGGCGACGGTCCAGGTCTCGGTGAGCGAGCCGTCGGCCACGCGGCGGTCGCGCACGAGGCGCACCTTGGGGTCGGGCGTGGCGTCGTCCGCCTCGCGCAGGAGCCCGCCGAACACGACGTGCGAGGCGCTCTCCGGGGCGAGCGAGATGTACTCGATCGCCGACTCGGCGCACTCCAGCGTCAGGCCGCGCACGTGCCGCACGTCGCCGTGGTAGACGCCGTCGATCGCTGCGGCACCGAGGTCGCCGTCGCGGCCCGACCAGACCTGGGTCGGGGCGCGCAGGGCGATGACGGCGTCGCCGAGCAGCGGCTGCAGCGGTGGGGTGGTGGGCGGCGTCATGCTCGGCGTCATGCTCGGCGTCATTCCTTGACGGCTCCTTCGCTGGTGTTCATGATGCGTCGCTGGAACACGAAGAACACGACCGCCACGGGGATGGTCATGATCGCCGCGGCGGCGAGCTTGATGGGGTACTGGCTGCCCTGGCTGAGCTGGCCGCTGGCCAGGGAGGCGACGCCCTTGGTGAGGGTCGTCAGGTCGGGGGACTGGGCGGCGACGATGAAGTGGCTCAGCTCGTTCCACGACCCCTGGAACGACAGGATCACGATGGTCACGAGTGCGGGCCGCGCCATGGGGAGCACCACGGACCAGAAGATCCGGAACGTGCCGGCGCCGTCGATGCGGGCCTGTTCCTCGACCGAGGCCGGGACGGACTCGAAGAAGTTCTTCATGATGAACACGCCGGCCGCGTCCACGAGCAGCGGCAGCACCATGCCTGCATACGAGTCGTAGATGCCGAGCTGGTTGATCACGAGGAACTTCGGGATGAGCAGCACCACGGTGGGCACCGCCATCACGGCGACGAGCGCCGCGAAGATCACGCCGCGCCCGCGGAAGTGCAGCCGGGCCAGGGCGTAGCCCGCCAGGGAGTCGAAGAACACGCGCCCCGCGGTGACCAGTACGGTCACGATCGCGGAGTTGGCGAACCACACGGGGAAGTCCGACCGCAGGAACAGGCGCGCGTACGCGGACCAGGTCAGCGGGTCGGGCACGAGCGAGACCGGGTCGGCCGCGGCGTCCGCCTCGGTCTTGACCGACGTCGCGAGCTGGACCAGGAACGGGTAGACGTAGACCAGCGCGAGGCCGATCAGCAGCACGTACAGCCCGATCTGCCAGGCGAACGCCTTGCGCGGCCGGCGGCGCAGGACCCGGTCCGTGCCGCGGCCCCCGCTGCCGCCCGTGGTGTGGCCCGCGTCGCGGCCCAAGGTCAGGCTCATCGCTCGGCCTCCGTGTTCCGGTCCGGGTTCCGGTGGGGGTTCGGGCCGCCGCGCCGGGACCGGCGCGGCACGTCGGGGCGCTCGCGCAGGATCCAGCGCTGCAGGATCGTCAGCAGCACGATGATGACGAAGAGGATGAACGCGATCGCCGCGCCCTGCCCCCAGTCCTGCGACAGGAACGCCGACTGGTAGCTGAGGTAGGCGGGGGTCAGCGTCGTCTTGCCGGGGCCGCCCTGCGTGCCGGTGTAGATCTGGTCGAACACCTGCCAGCAGCCGATCAGGCCCAGGGTCAGCACCGTGAAGAGGGTCGGCTTGAGCTGGGGGAGAGTGATACGCCAGAAGCGCTGCCAGGCGCCCGCGCCGTCGACCATGGCGGCCTCCTCGACCTCGGGGGCGATGTTCTGCAGGCCCGCCAGGAACAGCAGCATGAACGTGCCGCTGGTGGTGAAGATCGCCATGAGCACGAACGCCGACATCGCGACCGAGGGCCCGGCCAGCCAGTCCCACCACGTCACGCCGAGGAAGCCGTGCTGCGTCAGGGCCTCGGGCCCGGTGCGCAGGCCGAGCGCGCCCAGCAGGTTGTGCAGCACGCCGCTCGGGTCGTTGAACCAGTTGGGCCCGGCGATCCCCACCCGCGCCAGGACCGTGTTGACCACGCCCGACGTCGAGAACAGGAACAGCCACAGCACGGTGATCGCGACCGAGCTCGTGACCGACGGGAAGTAGAACGCCGTGCGGAACACGCCGCGGCCCCGCAGGACCGCGCGGTTGACGAGCACCGCCAGGAGCAGCGCCAGCGCCGTCTGCAGCGGCACCACCAGCAGCACGTACCAGGTGTTGTTGCGCAGCGCGATGCCGAAGTCACGCTCGGCGAGGCCGCCACCGGTGGTGACGGCCGCGTAGTTGTCCAGCCCCACGAAGCCGACGCCGGACGACAGCGGGCTGCCGCGCCCGGACCAGTCGGAGAAGCTGACCCACAGGGCCATCAGCACCGGCACCAGCAGGAACACGCCGAGGATCACCAGCACGGGCAGCATGAACAGCCACCCGGCGGCGGCCTCGCCGCGCCGGATGCCGCGTCCGGCACCGTTCCGGGCCCGATCGGGCCCGGAACGGTAACCGGCGTCGCGCGGCGTCGCGAGAAGAGACATGGGCGTGCTACTCGGCGATCGCTTCGAGGTTCGACTGCGCGGTGCCGAGGATCGTGGCGACGTCACCGGTCTTCAGCGACTCCAGCTGGGAGTTCAGGTCCGTGATGACGTCGGTGGTGCCGGCCCAGTTCGGCGGGAACTGCGCGTACGCGGCGCCGTCCAGGAACGCGGTCAGGTCGGGGTTGGCGCTCGTCCAGTCGGCCGCGGCCGACTGAGAGGAGGGCATGGGGCCGAACGCCTCCGAGAACGCGAGCTGCTGCTCGGCGCTCGTCAGGTGCTCCACCAGGCTCAGCGCGGCCTCCTGGTTGGGGCTGTCGGCGGCCATGCCCCAGCAGTTCGTGAACTGCAGCGTGCCCGGGCCGGCGGGGCCGGCGGGCAGCTCGGCCACCGTGTACTCGACGTCCGGGAAGTCGTTCGTCAGCGCACCGGTGACCCAGTTGCCCTCGATGACCATCGCGGCCAGACCCTTGCCGAGGGCCTCGCCGCCCCAGCCTGCGCCGAGGTCGGCGGCGTAGGCGAACGTGCCGTCCTCGAGGTGGCTCTGCACGTAGGTCAGGCCCTCGACGCTGCCCTCGCTGTTGGCGACGGGCTCGCCGTCGACCACGAGGCCGCCGCCCGCCTGCGCCATGAAGGTGCCCACGCGCTGGTACTCGGCGCCGAACGACAGGCCCACCCGGTCGTCCGTGGTCAGGGTCTTGGCCACGTCCGTCAGCTCGTCCCACGTGGTGGGGACGTCGGCGTCGGTCAGGCCGGCGTCCTCCCAGAGCTGGGTGTTGATGACCAGGCCGAGCGTCGAGAAGTCCTTGGGGGCGCAGTAGAACGTGTCGTCGACGGTGAAGTTCTCCACGAGCGACGGGTAGAAGTCGTCCTTGTTCGCCAGCAGGTCGCCGTAGGCCTGGAGCGAGCCGTTGTCCGCGTAGCCGGCGATCGCCTCGGGCGCCAGGTAGAACAGGTCCGGCGGGGAGCCAGCCGCGAAGCCCTGCGAGAGCTGCTGCGGCAGGTCGCTCGCGACCTGTACCTCGGCGTCCACTCCGGACTCCTCGGACCAGGCGGCGACCGCCTCCGTGACCGCGTCGGTCTCGGCGTCACCGGAACTGCCGATGAGGATCGACAGCGGGTCGTCGGAGCTGGTGAGCGAGTCGGCGGCGGCGTCGTCCTGCGCCGCGGGCTCGTCCGCGAAGCCGGAGCCGCCGCAGCCGGTGAGCACGAGCGCACCGGCCACCAGGACGGCGCCCGCGCCGGCGAGGTGTCGTGAGATGGGCCTTGTCATGTCTCTTCTCCCTTGATGAGGCACGTGATGGTGACGACGTTTGAACGATCAAATTACGCTGGGCAGGACACTAAGGAGGGGCTGAGCGCGATGTCAAGATGGACGGGTGACGGGATGTGCCACCTAGGATGACGTTTCCGAACATTCACGACAGGCGTGATCGGACAGGGTTCGGTGGGGCGGGGTTGTCCCGACCGGTTCGTATCGACTGGGTTGACAGGGGAGGGGAACGATGGCGAAGGCGCCTACCGTCGAGGACGTCGCCCGCGCGGCCGGCGTCTCGCGGCAGACCGTCTCCAACGTCCTGAACTCCCCGGACATCGTGCGCGGCCCCACCCGCGAGCGCGTCCAGCGCGCCATCGTCGAGCTCGGCTACCGCCCCCACGCCGCCGCGCGCCGCCTGCGCACCCGGCGCAGCTCCACCATCGGCGTGCGCCTCGACCCGTACGCCGGCGGCATCTCCGGCGTCGTGCTCGACCGGTTCGTGCACGCCCTGACCGAGCGGGCCAGCGAGCGCGGCATGCGCGTGCTCCTCTACGCCGCCCGCACGCCCACCGAGGAGATCGACCGCATCGGCGACCTCGTCGACGGCGGCGAGATCGACGCCGTCGTCCTGACCGGCACCTCCCACGAGGACACCCGCACCACCTGGCTGCAGGAGCGCGACGTGCCCTTCGTCTCCTTCGGCCGCCCCTGGCGGTCCGACGGCGAAGATGCCGACGACGGCGCGCCCGCGCACCCCTGGGCCGACGTCGACGGCGCAGCCGGCACCCGCGCCGCAACCCGGCACCTCCTCGACCAGGCCGGACCACGCATCGCGTTCCTCGGGTGGCCCGAGGGCTCCGGGACGGGCGACGACCGCGCCCGCGGCTGGAGCGAGGCCATGTCCGACGCCGGGTACGACGGACCCCGCTGGTACACCGAGGACAGCGTCGGCCTGGCCCGCGAGCTGGTCGGCGCGGCGCTCGCGGCCGACCCCGTGGACGCCGTCGTCTGTGTGAGCGACTCCCTGGCGATCGGCGCCCACCTCGCCGCGACGGCCCTGGGCCGGCCGGGGCTGCCGGTGGTCGGCTTCGACAACACGCCGGCCGCCGAGGCTCTCGGGATCAGCAGCGTGGAGCAGCTGCCCGAGCAGGTCGCGGCCGGGGTGCTGGACCTGCTGATGGGGCCGACGGGGAACGTCGTCCTGCAGCGGGAGGCCGGCCACGACGCGGCATTTGTGCTGGTGGAGCCGCGGCTGGTGGTGCGCGGGGCGGAGTGAGCCGGCCGGGGCTGAGGCCGGCCGGGTCGGGCTGGGGGCGGGTGCTGGTGCTGTGGGTCAGGGGAGGGTCGCCGTGGCCCAGGTCGTGCCGTCCGGGGTGGTGAGCCGCACGGACCGGACGTCGCGGACGGGCACGTCGAGCACGCCGCCCGCCGAGCAGCTGCCCGTCGCCACGACGCACGATCCCAGCGCGATCTCCCGGGTCTCCGCGCTGCCAGGGGTGCCGGCGCCGGGCGGGGTCCCGGCGTCGGAGTTCCTGCGGTCGAAGGTCGTGTGGCCTGGCTCCGTCGCACGGACGCCTCGGCCGTAGGGGGCGGCGGTGCTCATGTCGGTGCTGTCGGTCCCGCCGATCCCGCTGTTCGCGACAGCCGCGACGACCGCCGTGACGTCGTAGCTGGTCGCGGCGCCGGCGTCACGAACCACCACGTAGGCCCAGGAGGGGTTGCCGTCGTAGAGGAAGACGGTGCCGACCGAGGCTGCGGCGCCGTCCTTTGTGCCGTCCGCGACGAGGTCGGCGGCGGCGAGGTAGTGGCCGCCCGCCGTGTCGAGGGTGGTGCGGTAGCTCGCGGCGAGCTCGCGGTCCGGCGCCGTGACGATCCAGACACCCGCGCCGCCCGCCACGAGCAGTCCCGCCGCGGCGACGCCGGCGAGCGCCGCGCGCCGCATCCGGTGCCGACGGACCGTCGTGGGGTGGTGGTCGCCGGCGGATCCGGCGGGAACCCGCGTGAGCCGGTCCAGCACGCGGCCCTCGAACCCAGCGGCTGGCTCACGCTCCGGGACCAGCAGGAGCAGCTCGTCCGCGGCCGCGGACAGCGACGACAGCTCGTCCCGGCAGCGGTCGCACGTGGCCAGGTGCGCCATCACCTCGCCGCGCGTGGTGCCGTCCGCGACTCCCAGCGCCACCTCGGTGAGCGCGTCGCGCAGGTCGGCGCAGCGGTCGGTGCCGTTCATGTCCCCGTTCCCATCTCCGCTTCTGCCGCCGTTCCTGCCGCTGTTCCCGTCGTCGTTCCCGTTGTCGCTCCCGCCACCGTTCCCGTCGTGGTTCCCGCCGCGCGAGTTCATGGTCGATCCACCTCCCGGCTGGTCGCCAGCTCGTCCCGCAGGTGCCGCAGCCCGAGCCGGATGCGGGTCTTCGCGGTCCCGAGGGGCACCCCGGTGCGCTCCGCGATCTCGGCCCCGCTGAGCCCGAACACCGACGCGAGCACCACCGCTGTGGCCTGCTCGCGGGGCACGTGGGACAACGCGGCGTCCACCGTGGTGCCGGTCGCCACCTGGTCCGCCAGGCGGTCGGGGTCACCGACCGCCTGCGCCGTGATCCGTTCCGCCATGATCACGGGGTCCACGGGTACGTCGCGGCGCACCCGGAGCACGTCGATCGCGGCGTGCCGGGCGATCGCGAGCAGCCACGTCGTCGCGCGTCCCCGCCGGGGGTCGAACCCGTCGGCGTGCCGCCACGCCCGGACGAAGGTCTCCTGCGCCACCTCCTCGGCGACCGCGGGAATACCGACGACGAAGAGCGCCAGCCCGTACACCCGAGCCTGGTGCCGGCGCACGAAGACGGCCGCCGCGTCCTGATCGTCCGCGGCCATCCCGGCGAGCAGCGCCTCGTCCGATGCCGTCATGTCCTTTCCTACGTCCCGGACTCGCGTGCGGATCTCTGCCGGACTGATCTCGTGCCGGGCCGATCTCGTGCCGGACTGATCTCGTGTCGGGCCGATCTCGTGCCGGCCGAAGTTCGTGACGAGTCCGCGGGCCGAGAGATCCGCCGGGCACCCCGCCACGTAGGGACTGGTGACGGGCGCCGCCGACGACGTCCGGACCGAGCCCGGGGAGAGCCCCGGAACAAGGGAGACAACCATGTCCAGACTACGAGGAGCGAGGCTCGCCGCCGGCGCGGGGCTGGCGGTCCTGCTCATGGCAGGTTGCGGCAGCACCGGCGGCACCGGGGGCGGTTACGGAGGCGGCGGTGGTTCGACCGAATCGGGCGGATCCGGGGGCGGTATGACCCTTGAGATCACGTCCCCCGCGGACGGCGCCACGGTCGAGACGCCGTTCACGATCGAGCTCAAGTCGAGCGAGGAACTCGGCGCGCCCGACACCGGCAAGGACCATGTCCACGTGTTCTTCGACGGCAACGACCAGGAGTACCAGGTCGTCGAGGGCAACAGCGTCGAGATCACCGACCTGCCCGCGGGCGAGCACGAGATCGACGCGTCGCTGCGCCACGCCGACCACTCCGCGGCCGGGGTGGAGACCCAGGTCAACGTGACCGTGGGGTCCGGCGGCAGCACGGGTGATAGCACGGGAGACAGCGGTGGGTCCTACTGAGCGCCACGACACCGGACAGCGCGACACCGAGGAGCAGGACATCGAGCAGCACGACGTCGCCGCCAACACCGTCGAACGCAACCCCCGAGCCGCGCGCTGGTTCCACGCCGGCGTGTACGTGTCCGTCATCGTCCTGCTGATCACCGGCTGGTGGCTGCTGCTCGGCAACGAGGGCAGCCCGAGCCTCATCGCCCGGGTCACGGGGGTCCCGGACACCGAGGTGCACACCGTGGCCGGCTGGGTGCTCGCGGGGGTCACTGCGCTGACGGTCGTCGTCGGCGCCCGCGGGTGGCGGGTGTTCTGGCGCGAGACCGTCCGGTTCCAGCACGGCGACGGCGCGTGGTTCCGGCGCTGGCCTACCGCGATCCTCACGGGCCGGTTCGGCCGGCACGAGGGGCGGTTCGACCCGGGGCAGCGGGTCGCCAACCTCGTGCTCGTCGTCACGCTGCTGGCGCTGATCGGGTCCGGGATCGGGCTGGTGCTGGTCAGCGGCGGGCCGGTGTTCGTGTGGTTCGCCCAGATCCACCGGTGGTCGACATACGTGGTGACCCCGGTCGTCGTCGGCCACGTGGTCATCGCGTCCGGCATCCTGCCTGGCTACCGCGGGGTGTGGCGGGCCATGCACCTGGGCGGCAAGCTGCACCCGCGTGACGCGCGGCGCGTGTGGCCGGGCTGGACGGAGCGCGCGACGGGCGACACCCACGACCCTCGCCACCTCCGCTGAGCGCGAGATCTCGGCCCTTTCCGAGTCGCGAAAAGGGCCGAGATCCTGTGCTCAGCCGGGCCGTGGGTCGGTCACTCGACGAGCTTGCCCGCCGTCGAGACCTCCTGGGCCGCGATCAGGGCGGCGATCTCCTCCGGGACGGCGGGGATCTCCTCGCGGACGATGCCCGTCGTCGGCGACCAGACCAGGTTCACCTGCAGGTTCGGGTCCAGGTCCGGGTAGTCGCTGCGGTTGTGGCAGCCGCGGGTCTCGCGCCGCTCGAGCGCGGCCTCCAGCGTGGCCCGCGCCGCGATGAGGGAGGCCTTGAGGTCGAACGCGTGGGCGAGGTCCTGGTAGCCCGCGATGTCCGGGTGCACGCCGACGTGCGTGGCGCGCTCCTCGATCTCGGCCAGCTCCGTCAGGCCCGCGAGCAGCCCTTCCTCGTCCCGGACGACGCCGGCGTGCTCGGTCATCGTGTTGCGCACCGCGCGCTGCAGGGCCCGCACGTTCTCGGTGCCGTCGGCGGCCAGCAGGTCGGCGACCTCGGCGCGAGCGCGGGCCTCGGCGTCGTGCGAGCGGAGCTGCGCCTCCAGGCCGGCGGAGTACGCCGCGGCGGCGCGGCCGACGAGGCGGCCGAAGACCAGCAGCTCGATGAGCGAGTTGCCGCCGAGGCGGTTGGCGCCGTGCAGGCCGCTGGACGCCTCGCCGATCGCGTACAGGCCGTTCACCTCGGTGCTGTGGTCCTCGGGCCGCACCCAGACGCCGCCCATCGAGTAGTGCGCGGTGGGCGCGATCTCGATCGGGTCGGTGGTGATGTCGAGCATCTGCAGCTCGAGCATCGTCTGGTAGACGCGCGGCAGGCGCGTCATGATCGTCTCCCGCGGCAGGTGCGAGACGTCGAGCCAGACGCCGCCCTTGTCGGTGCCGCGCCCCTCCTTGATCTCCGTGTACGCGGCCAGGGCCACGCGGTCACGGGTGGACAGCTCCATCCGCTCGGGGTCGTACTTCGCCATGAACCGCTCGCCCAGCGCGTTGCGCAGGATGCCGCCCTCACCGCGCGCCGCCTCGGAGACCAGGGTGCCCGCCGCGTTCTCGGGCTCCAGGATGCCCGACGGGTGGAACTGCACCAGCTCCGGGTCGCGCAGCCGCGCACCCGCCTCGACGGCGAGGCGGAACGAGTCGCCGGTGTTCTCGTCGCGGCGCGAGGACGTGCGCCGCCAGATGCGGTTGTGCCCGCCCGCGGCGAGGATCACGGCGTCGGCGTGGATCAGGTAGGGCGTGCCGTCGGTGAGGTCGAAGCCGTAGGCGCCGAAGACGGCGCCGTCGTGCGTCAGGATCCGGGTGACGTAGACCGAGTCCAGGATCGGGATGTCGAGCTGCGTCGCCCGGTTGACCAGGGATCGCTGGATCTCCAGGCCCGTGTAGTCGCCGGCGAAGGCGGTACGGCGGTAGGTGTGCGCGCCGAAGAACCGCTGCGAGATGCGGCCGTCCTCCTCCCGGGCGAACGCCATGCCGTACCGCTCCAGGTCGGCGATGCCCTGGGCGGCGCCGCGCGCGACGATCTCGGCCGTGTGCGGGTTGGCCAGGAAGTAGCTCTCCTTGATGGTGTCGGCGGCGTGCTGCTGCCAGCTGTCCTCCGCGTCCATCGTGCCGAGAGCCGCGTTGATGCCGCCCGCGGCGAGCGAGGTGTGGGCGTCCATGCGGGGCCGCTTGCCCAGCGCCAGGACGTCCACCCCCTGTTCGGCGAGCTCGATGGCGGCCCGGAGGCCGGAGCCCCCGGTGCCGATGACCAGTGCGGTGGTGGAGATGCGCCGTTCGATGGTGTCCATACTCGAGTTGACACCGCAGGCCGCCGGGTTGTGACCCCTCTGAGCTGTGACAAGTCAGACGTTGTGACATGTCGGACGTGAGGTCGTCAGCACCCCGACGTGTCAGCAGTGGACGGCGGCCAGCTCCGTGAAGACCGCGCGGTTCAGCGTGAACGCCAGGTGCGTCTCCGCCAGGGTCGCGGCCACCTCGTCGTCGTCCAGGTCGAGCAGGTCGAGCTGGTGCCGGTAGGCGTCCTTGAACACCTTCACCTTCGGGATGTCGGGGAAGGTGTAGAAGGCCACGCCCTCCTCGTCCAGCCCGTAGTGCTCCTTCATCATGCGCTTCACGATCTGCCCGCCGGACAGGTCGCCCAGGTACCGCGTGTAGGAGTGCGCGGTGTAGTGCGGCAGGCTGCCCCCGACCTCGCGGACGTGGTCCGCGTACGCGCGGGTGGCCGGCAGGATGCGGATCTCCTCGCGCCATCCCGGGCCGTACAGGAAGGCCAGGTCCCGTTCGAGCGCCGGGACGCGGGCGAGCTCGGCGAAGACGAGGCCGGCGCCGCGGTGGTCGTCGCCCAGGGCGGCGCTCGCCTCCTCCAGCGCCTCGTACACCGGGAGGAGCTGGGCGGTCAGGTCGGCGTGCGCGGCGCGCGTGAGTCCGCCGGACAGGAGCTCCTCGATGAACCGCTCTGAGTTCGCGCCGGCATGGGCGTCACGGGTGCCCTGACGGAGCACGGCCGACAGGGGGACTGGGGCGAATTCCTCGGCGGGCAGGCTCACGTGGTCTCCTCCGACGCAGTTCTGACGTGCTGACAATGTGTCATCACCACGGGATCATAGCAACAGAGTTAGGTCAGCCTAACCCCCCTAGGGGTGGGTTTGAAGGGGGGTGCCCGACGGCGTCTTCGGTACGGTCGGGCGATGTCCGCCGCACAGCCTCTGACCCCAGCCGGTACGCCGGCCGCCCACTCGGTCGCCGCATCCGAGCTGCCGGAGCCCGTCGTCGTCGAGCTGGAGGTCGGCCCAGGTCCCGGGGACGGCGATCTCCGCGTGCGGGGCGAGCGGGTCGCCACCTGGGTGCTGGAGCCGGCCGGCCGTGAACCGGCGGGCGACGTCGTGCTCTGCCACGGCACGCCGTGGTCCGCGCGGGTGTGGGCGCCCGTGGCCCGCGCGCTGAGCCGGGAGTATCGCGTCTTCCTGTGGGACATGCCCGGCTACGGCGCCTCGCCCAAGGGGCCCGACGTCGCCGTCGACCTCGTGGCCCAGCGCCGGCGGCTGGCCGCGCTGCTGAGGCACTGGTCGCTGGACCGGCCGCACGTCGTGGCGCACGACATCGGGGGAGCGGTGGCCCTCGGTGCCCACCTCCTGGAGGCCGTCGACGTCGCGAGCCTGTTCCTGCTCGACATCGTCACGCTGGACCCCTGGGGGTCGCCCTTCTTCCGGCTCGTGGCCGAGAACGAGGCCGTCTTCGCGGCCGTGCCCGGCCCGCTGCACGGCGCCCTGGTGCGCGAGTACATCGCCGGGGCCGCGAACCACGGGCTGCCGGACGACGACGTCGACCTGCTCGCCGAGCCGTGGCTCGACCCGGTGGGGCAGGCGGCGTTCTACCGCCAGATCGCGCGGCTCTCGCCCGAGCACACCGCGCCGATCGTGCGCCGGCTCGGCGAGGTGCGCTGCCCGGTCCGCGTCGGCTGGGCCGACGCCGACCCGTGGATCCCGTTCGAGCAGGCCGCCCGGCTCCGCGAGGCGCTGCCCGGCGACCCGGAGGTGGTGGCGTTTCCCGGGCTCGGTCACCTCGTGCCCCTGGAGGACGACGCCGCCGTCGGCCAGGCTGTCCGCGAGTGGCTCGCCGGGGCCGGCGCCCCAGGGCCCGTGGCCCGGGACGGGTGATCGGCGTCGCGTGATCGGCGTTGCGTGATCGGCGTTGGGTGATCGCCGTTGGGTGGTCGGCAGAACGTCAGGTGATCGGCAACCCGAGCTACCGATCACCTGACGTTCTGCCGACCGCTCGGAGGTGATAGCAGCCGCTTGCCGCGTGCTCGGTCGACGCCGGCAGGGGCGTGGCCGGACCCGGTTCCGAATCGTGGTGGCGCGGAGGCCGCCGTCGGGCATAGCGTGTGCGGTGGTGAGCGGGAGGCCTGACAAACCTCCGCCCGGTCGGCCGGGCAACTGCCCACCCGCGCGTGCGGCGTACCGACGAGAGGCCGGGGCATCCCGGCAAAGGAGTGGTGGCACCGCGACCTAGCCCCCGCCCGCTCCTCCAGGGCCTGCGCCTTCTGGAGGAATGATGAGACCACCTTTGCCGTCCCCTGTGTCGTCCTCGAGCGCGTCTGCGTCCGAGGCCCGGGGCCCCGAGACCGACGCTCTCGAACCGGCCCGTGTGCTTGCCCGTGACCTGCCGGGCGTCCCGCCCGGTTCGCGCGTGCGGCTGCAGGGCTGGGTGCACCGGCGCCGCGAGCTCGCCACCGTGACGTTCCTGGTGCTGCGCGACCGCACCGGGCTCGCCCAGGTCGTGGTGCGTACCGGCGTCGGGCCCGCGGCGTCGGACGTGCTGCCGGCCGTACCAGCCGCGCTGCCGGAGGCGTCGGTCGTGCCGACTGTGCCGGTCGTGCCGCCGGAGGAGACCACCGTCGAGGTGACCGGTACGGTCACCGCCAACGCGCAGGCGCCCGGCGGGGTCGAGGTCACCGGGCTCGACGGCGCGAACCCGCTGATCACGCCGCTCACCGACCCGGCGGAGACCCCGCCGGTCGAGCTGTGGCGGCCGGCTCTGACGGCCGCGCTGCCCACCCTGCTGGACCACGCTGCCGTCGCCTGGCGGCACCCAGCGCAGAAGGCGCGCTGGGAGGTCGCGGCCGCGAGCCTGCGTGGGTTCCGCGCGACGCTGGACGCGGCGGGCTTCACGGAGATCTGCACGCCCAAGCTGGTCGGCACGGCCACGGAGTCGGGGGCGAACGTGTTTCCCGTCGACTACTTCGGCCGTCCCGCCTACCTGGCGCAGTCGCCGCAGTTCTACAAGCAGCAGATGGTGGGCGTGTTCGAGCGGGTGTACGAGGTGGGTCCAGTGTTCCGGGCCGAGCCGCACGACACCGTGCGGCACCTCGCCGAGTACCGCTCGCTCGACGTCGAGCTCGGGTTCGTGCGCGACCACCGCGACGTGCTGGCGGTGCTGCGCGACGTGCTCGCCGGGATGACGGACGCCGTCCGCGCGTCCGGGGCGGCCGAACGGCTGGACGTCGCGGTGCCACAGGTCCCGGACGAGTTCCCGGTGCTGCACTTCGCCGACGCCCTGGAGCTGGTCGGCGCGCCCGCCGACGAGCCAGACCTCGCGCCCGAGCACGAGCGGGCGCTGGGCGAGTGGGCGTTGGCCGAGCACGGGTCGGACTTCCTCGCGGTCGAGGGCTATCCGATGGCCAAGCGGCCGTTCTACACGCACCCCGAGCCAGCCCACCGGACGGTGGGGGAGAGCCGGTGGAGCAACAGCTTCGACCTGCTGTTCCGCGGGCTGGAGCTGGTCACGGGCGGGCAGCGCCTGCACCGGCATGCCGACTACGTGGCGGCGATCGAGGCCCGCGGCGAGGACCCGGCGTCGTACGCGACCTACCTGGAGGCGTTCCGGCACGGGATGCCGCCCCACGGAGGGTTCGCGATCGGCCTGGAGCGCTGGGTGGCGCGGCTGGTCGGGGCGGCCAACGTCCGCGAGGTGACGCCGTTCCCGCGGGACCTGCACCGGCTCGTGCCCTAGCGGCCGGCGGGCCCTCCCGGGCGCCCGGCCGGGCGGCTCTGCTGATCGGCCGGGCGGCCCTGCTGATCGGCCGGGCGGCCCTGCCAGGGCGTTTCACCCGGGCGGTTCGTCCGTCGGCCGGCCGGGCGCGCGGGTGTGTCAGAGGCCACCAGTACCTTGTGGCGCGTGCTGCTGAAGGCAGCACGATCCAGGGGCGAGCTCTGCCCCGATGGCCGACGACGACGTGATGGGGCGAGATGCTGCAGGAGCTGATGGACCGGGTGCGGGGCGGCGACGAGACGGCGCGAGGCGTGGCGGATGCGCTCGCACCGTTGTCGCTGCTCGGCACCGGTTCGTACGAGGACGCGGTGGGTTACGTGCTGCAGGGCACGACACCGGAGATCGTGACGAGCCTGGCGTCCGCCGGCACGGGGGAGATCGACAAGCTGCTCGACGAGCCGGGCCGCTCGAACTACTGGTCGAGCTGGGTCTCGCCCGACGAGGAGAAGAAGGTCGCCGCCCACCACAAGAACTGGACCAAGGACAAGGGCATCAACGGCCGCCGCCGCGTCTACGCGGTCGGCGCCATGCCGCAGGTCGTCCGGTTCGGCCGGGTGCTGGCACAGATCACCGAGACCGTCGAGATCCCGGGCGTGCCCGAGTGGCTCTCCCTCCTGCTGCACGATGTCGGCCACATCGGCACGCCGAAGCGCAACCGGTCCGGTTCCGGTGACCAGGCCACCCGCACGCGCTGGACGCCGTCCACGTTCGAGGAGGCCGCGATCGAGGGCGGCGTGCCGGCCGAGGACGCCCCGCGCGTCGTCCTGATGGGCATCGCGCACCGCTCCGCGAAGGGGCGCTCCTGGTACTCCGACGCCCGCGAGGGAATCCTGAAGTCCCTCGGCTTCGACGAGTACGTCGCCCGGCACGTCGGCCTGCTGGGCGACGTCGTCCACACGGTGGGCGCCGCCGGCAAGGAAGAGGTCCTCGACCGCATCGGCAAGCGCGTCTCCACGCAGGAGGCCGCGAGCGACGACTTCGCGCGGATCGTCGCGGCGCTCGCCGTCGACCCCGCCAAGGGCGTGCGTGCCGCCGCGCTCAAGTACCTCGCGAGCCTGCCCGACGGCCAGCAGGTCGAGCTGCTCGCGCCGCACCTGGCCACGGCGCCGTCCGGCCGCCTCGCCGAGGCCGTGACCCGCCTCGCCGCGCTGGACGGCGGCATCGCGGCGTGCGAGGCGGCCCTCCTGCCGCTGCGCGACGCGAACGGCAAGATCGCCGGCGGGCAGAGTGCCCGCGTCAAGCTCCTGGAGCAGACCGTCGAGCGCTCGCGCGCGCTGGAGACGCCGGCCGAGGACGTCGTCATCGAGCTCCCGGAGTGGCAGCCGCTGCCCGACGTCGCGCTCGACGCCGCCTGGCTGGCCCAGCTCCGCGCCGACATCGAGAAGGCGACCGTCGAGGCGCGCGAGAACCTCGCCGAGATGAAGAAGCGGTCCTCGGGCAATGCCAAGGACTGGGCCCTGCGGTCCGCCCAGAGCAACCTCGACCGCCTGCAGAAGATCACCGACAAGGACCTCGACGCGCTGCCCGGTCACCTGTCCGGCCAGACGCCGGTCAAGGGCAAGTACCAGGCCTCGGCGCTGGTCCAGTGGCTCACCGAACGCCGCCGCGACCCGTTCGCCGGGCAGGGCCTCATGCTCCACATCCGGCTCCAGGCGCTCACGCACCGGGGCAACGGCAACAACAACAACCTGCTGTGGACCCTCCGCGGTCACCTCGACGAGCTCACCGACCTGCGCCAGCTGCAGGAGGCCCTGGAGCGCGTGCAGATCCCGGAGCCCGAGGAACTCATCACCGAGCTCGTGCTCCACCGCTGGTGGGGGCAGGAGGAGATCCCGACGACCGTGTCCTGGCCGTGGTTCGCCGAGCGGCCGCAGCTCCTGGAGCGCACGCTGCAGTCGGGCGAGGGCGGCAGCGACCGTGTCGGCAAGGCGCTCGACGTGCTGCGCCAGTTCCCTGTGGTGCCCCCGCTGGTGCTGCCCAACCTCACCGCGCTCGCGCTCGGCGCGGGCAAGACCCACCGCATCACCGCACAGCACGTGCTCGAGGCCCACACCGGCGCCCGGCCCCTGGCCGAGCAGGCGCTCGCGGACACCAAGAGCGAGGTGCGGGCGTCAGCCGCGGCCTGGCTCGGCCGCATCGGGGACGCCGCGGCGGTGCCGGCCCTGCGGGCCGCCCTGAAGAAGGAGCGGCGCGAGGCCGCGCGGGCGGCGCTGCTCTCGGCGCTGGAGACGCTCGGCGACGACATCTCGGCCGACCTCGCGCCCGAGGTGCTGCAGGCCGAGGCCACCAAGGGGCTCAAGGCCAAGATGCCGGCGAGCCTGGACTGGTTCCCCTTCGAGCAGCTGCCGGAGGTCCGGTGGGCTGCTGGTGCTGGTGCTGGTGCTGGGGCCGGGGCTGACGCCGGGGCGGGCGACGTCGTCCCCCGGGACGTCGTGCGCTGGTGGGTCGTGCTCGCGACCAAGCTGAAGTCGCCCAGCGGCGAGGGCCTGATCGCCCGCTACGTCGGGCTTCTGGACCCGGCCTCGCAGGCCGCACTCGGTTCGTTCGTGCTCCGGGCCTGGGTCGCGCAGGACACGCGCAACCCGTCGGTCGAGCACTCCCGCGAGTACGCCGACCAGTACGCACAGTCCCGGTGGGACAACCTGCAGTCCTCGATCAAGCGCTACCCCGAGTACTACGCCGACCAGGCCGGGCAGACCGTCGAGGACTTCTGGAAGCGCCTCTACCGCGAGGACCAGGCCACCTACCTCGGGTCGGCCACGCAGGAGAAGGGCCTGCTCGCGCTGACCGTCGGGATGCCCGGATCCGGGCTCGCGACCACGGCCCAGCACTACTTCACCGCGCACAAGGGCCGGCGTGCGCAGGCCGAGTACCTCGTGCGGGCCCTGGCCGCCAACGGCGACCGCGCCGCGGTGCAGCAGCTGCTCGCGGTCTCGCGGCGGTTCAAGCAGCGCACCGTCCAGGAGACGGCCGGCGCGCTGGCCCAGGACATCGCGGACCGCAACGGCTGGGACGGCGACCAGCTCGCCGACCGCACGGTGCAGACCGCCGGGTTCGACGACGACGGCATCCTGCGCCTCGACCTGGGCGGCCCGGACGGCGACGACGCGCGGGTGGTCACCGGGCGCATCACCGAGTCGTTCACGCTCGAGCTGCGCAACCCCGCGGGCAAGGTCGTCAAGGCGCTGCCGGCCAAGCGCGCGTCGGACGACGACGAGGTGTACGCCGAGGCGAAGCGCCAGCTCAAGGAGTCGCGCGCCGAGCTGAAGGCCGTCGTGGCCCTCCAGACGCAGCGGTTCGCCGAGGCGATGGTCACCGGGCGTACCTGGACGTTCGCCGACTGGCGCGAGTTCGTGCTGGGCCACCCGCTCATGTCGCGCCTCGCCGCGCGCCTGGTGTGGGCCGCGGAGGTGCCGGGCGCCGGGTCGGGCGCCGGCCCCGTGACGTTCCGGCCGGGCGACGGCGGCGCGCTGATCGGCGTCGACGACGAGGACGTCACCCTGCCGGACGACGCGCTCGTGTCGCTGGTGCACGCGGCCACCCTCGGGGACGACGACGAGACCGGCGCACCGGCCTGGCGCGCTCACCTCGGGGACTACGAGATCACGCCGCTGTTCGACCAGGGCCTGGGCGCCGACGCGGAGGACGCCGCCGGCGCGCTGCCGGATCTGCCCGACACCGCCACCGTGATCAGTACCCGCCGGGGCTGGCTCAGCGACTCGTTCACGATCCGCGGGCGCGCCACGAAGCTCGGCTACTCCCGGTCGCAGGCCGAGGACGCCGGCTGGTTCTCCGCCTACCGCAAGGAGTACCCGACGCTCGACCTCACGGTCGAGATCGAGTTCACCGGCGCGTTCCTGCCCGAGGAGAACATCACCGCCGCCGTGGAGCACCTCGTGTTCCGCCGCACCGGCACCTGGGACGACCGGGGGCGGCTCGCGATCAAGGACGTGCCCAAGGTGCTGCTCGCGGTGTCCTACCGGGACTACGTGCACGTCGCCGAGGGCGGGGCGTTCGACGCGGACTGGGAGAAGAAGAGCCAGTACTGAGGCTCGGTGGTCCGGTGCCGGCTCCCCAGGTGGAGCCGGCACCGGACCCGACAGGCGTGTCAGCGGCTTCCGCTACCCGCACGCCGACCGCAGCGGCTCTGACCTGGGCCGTTGCGTCACCACTCGCTGCGAGCACAGAAGGACGTCATGACCACGCAAACCACCCAGCCAGACACCAGCGCCACGGCAGGAACGACTGCCGGAATCGACGAGATCCGCCCGCCCGCCGAGGTCCGCTACGCCGCCGAGCTGGCGACCCTGGCCGCCTGGGACGTCGAGCGCGGGCACGAGCTCCCGCCGGGCTGGCGGCTCAGCCCGCGGGCAGTGCGGGCGTTCGTCGTCGGCTCCGACGAGCTCGGTGTGAGCCGCAAGTTCTACGGCGACGACCCGCTGGTGGACCGTGCCGTCGTCTCCCTGATGGGGCGCCAGGGCCTGATGCTCGTGGGCGAGCCGGGCACGGCCAAGTCGATGCTGTCGGAGCTGCTCTCGGCGGCGGTGTCGGGCAGCTCGACCCTGACGGTGCAGGGCACCGCGGGCACCACCGAGGACCACGTGCGGTACTCCTGGAACTACGCACTGCTGGTCTCCGAGGGGCCGAGCGAGCGGTCCCTCGTGCCGTCGCCGATCTGCACGGGCATGCGTGAGGGCCGCGTGGTGCGGTTCGAAGAGATCACGCGCTGTGCCCCGGAGATTCAGGACACCCTCGTGTCGATCCTGTCGGAGAAGCAGCTCATGGTCCCCGAGCTCGGTCCCGACGCACGGGTCGCGGCCCGGCCGGGGTTCACCGTGATCGCGACGGCGAACCTGAAGGACCGCGGCGTGCACGAGATGTCGGCGGCCCTCAAGCGCCGCTTCAGCTTCGAGACCGTGGCCCCGGTGCGGGACCGCGCCTTCGAGATCGAGCTGGTGCAGCGCCAGCTCGCGGCCGAGCTCGGCCCCGAGGGGGACCGGCCCGAGGTGCCGCGCGATGTGCTCGAGGTGCTGGTCACCGTGTTCCAGGACCTGCGCACGGGCAGCACCCGCGAGGGCGCGCCGGTCAAGCGGCCGGAGACGGTCATGTCGACGGCGGAGGCCGTCAACGTCGCCGTCGCGGCCTCGCTGGAGGCCCGGTACCTGGGCGACGGCACCGTGACCGCGGCCGAGGTCGCGCGGCAGGTTGCAGGCGTGGCCCTCAAGGGCGAGGAGGAGGACGCGCGCCGGCTGCGGCACTACGTCGACAACGTGGTGCGCGAGCGCGCACGGACCGACGCGCGCTGGAAGGCCTTCTTCACCGCGGCAGAGCCGCTGTGGCGGTGACGGGCGGGGGCGCCGTCGGTGACGGCCGGCGGGCCGGCGCCGTCTGGGAGCTGGCTCCGGAGCGCCTGCGTGCGGCCGCGGACGCCGTCGGAGGGCTACGTGCCGACCGCGGCGTCTACCTCGCGCCGGTGCGGCACCACAGCCCGGCGTGCGCCGTGGCGGTGCGCGCGGCGATCGAGGAGCTGCGGCCGGCGGCCGTCCTCATCGAGGGGCCGGAAGAGTTCACGCGGCTCATCCCGGACCTGCTGCACGAGGCGACGCGACCGCCGATCGCGGTGCTGAGCCTCGGCGACTCCGGAACCGGTTCGTCGGCGGAGAACTCCGAGGCCGGCGGCGGCTCCGGTTTCTACCCGCTCGCTTCCTTCTCCCCGGAGTGGGTGGCCCTGCAGGCGGGGCGCGACGTCGGCGCCGAGCTCCGGTTCATCGACCGGTCCTTCGGCGAGCGGTCGGCCGCGGAGCGCGCGGTGTCGGGGTCGGGCGGGTCCGGGTCTGATGGGCCCGGTGCTGGTCCGGGTGGTGCTGGTCTGGGCGGTGCTGATCCGAACGGTGCCGCGCTGGGTGCCGGTGGGGCGGATGCCGAACCCGATCCTTTCGCGCGCACGTTGATGTCCGAGCGGTACCTGGCGCACTCCGAGGCGGTCGCCGCACTCGCACGTCGGCTCGGGTGCCGGGACCACGACGAGGTCTGGGACCACCTGTTCGAGTCGCGGCCGAGTGCCGAGCTGGCCGACTGGCGGGCCGTCTTCGACGACGTCTTCGCGTGGGCGGCGCTCGCGCGCCTCGACTACGAGGAGAGCGTGCTCGCCGCCGACGGTTCCCTGGACCGCGAGGCACGCATGGCAGCCCGTGTCGCCGAGACAGCGGCCGAGGTCGACGGGCCGGTGCTCGTGGTGACCGGCGCCTTCCACACGCTCGCGCTGGTGGAGGCGTTGTCCGGCGCGGCGGAGGGTGCGCCGGTGCGCGACCGCCAGCCGGAGGGCGGCTTCGGCCCGGTCGCGGAGGGCGAGGCGTGGCTGGTGCGGTACGACAACGAGCGGCTCGACGGCCTTCGGGGATACGGCGCGGGCATGCCCTCGCCGGGGTATTACGAGCGCCTGCACGCTGCGCACCTCCGGGAGCTCGCGTTCCACGGCACTCTCGTCGGCGGCGCGCTCGACGGGGCTGTCGCTGGCGCTGGCGCTGGCGCCTTAGACGGTGCTGTGGATGGTGCTGTCGGCAAGGCGCCCGGCCCGGTCGGCGCCCGCGCCCTGGCCGCCGAGATCCTGGTCGACGTCGCCCGGGGCGCCGTCGAACGAGGCCACGCGGTGAGCCTGCCGCAGGTCAGCGCCGCCGCCGAGGCGGCCACGCGGCTCGCGGTCCTCCGCGAGCGGGCCTTCGCGGGTCGTACCGACCTGCTCGACGCGATGCGGTCGTGCTATGTGCAGGACGACGGCGGCGTCGGCGGACCGGGTGAGCCCGAGCGTCCGCTGGGGCTGGCGATCGCGGAGGTGTTCGGCGGGCGGGCGCTCGGCGACGTACCGCCCGGCAGCGCGTCCCCGCCCCTGGTGCGCGACGTGCGCGAGCGGGTGCGCGCGGTGCGGCTCGTCGTCGACGACTCGTTGCCGCGCACGGCCCGCCTGGACGCGCGTCGGACGGCGTCGCACCGGGCCAAGCGTCAGGTGCTGGCCCTGCTCGACTTCGTCGGGGCCGGCTTCGGGCAGCTTGTCTCGGGGCCTGACCACGTGGCCGGCCGAGGTCTCGGGCTGATCACGGAGGAGTGGCAGTACTGCTGGACGCCGCTCGTCGAGGCGCGCCTCGTGGAGATGGTGCACCTCGGTGCCACGCTGGAGGCCGTCGCCGTCGCTCGGCTGACCGAGGCGGAGGCTCGGCTGTCGGGTGCCCGTGCGGGGTCCGGTGCCGTGCCCGGAGTAAGTTCTGGTACGGGGGCTGTGCCGGGCACGGGGGCTGTGCCCGGTACGAGGGCTGTGCCCGGCACGGGGTCCGCCTCTGTCGACGCCATTGCACGGCTCGTGGCGCAGGCGCTGGTGATCGGCATGGGCTCGCACCTGCCGCGGATCGTCGCCTTGCTGCGCGTCACCCTGGACACCGACCGCGACGTGGACTCCGTCGTCTCTGGCGCGCGCCGGCTGCTCGGCCTCTGGGAGGCGCGGGTCGAGCTCGGCGCCGAGGAGTACGCGGGAGAGCTGCTCGACCTCGTGAGCCAGGCGCTCGCCACGGCCGCCTACCTGGTCAGCGACCTTGGCAAGGTGCGTGCCGAGGACGAGGACGCCGCTATCGGCACCCTGATCGGCCTGCGTTCCCTGCTGCGCGACGCGGCGGCCGCCGACGGAGCGTTGGCAGACGGCGGGTTGGCTGACGGCACGTTGGCTGACGGCGCGCCGGCTGACACTGCCGTGGCGGGCAATGTGGCCGCGGGCAATGTGGCCGCGGGCGCGGACTGGGCGACCGTCGGCGCGGTGAACCGCCTCGCCGTCGCCCGAGAGCTGGGGCGCCTGCGTGACGACGAGAGCACGGCCCCCGCGGTGGCCGGCGCCCTGCTCGCCCTGGGGTTCACCGACGGCGAGGTGGCCGACGACGTCCTGGTCACGCGGGTGCGCGGTGCCCTGGCCGCGGGCGCCGACCCGGGCGCCGCGGTGCGGTTCCTGGGCGGCGTCATGCGGGCGGCGCCGGACCTCATCCTGCACACCCCGGAGATGTTCGACGCCGTCGACGAGGCTTTGCGCGCCCTGGAGGGCGATGCGTTCCTCGCGGTGCTGCCCGACCTGCGGCGGGCCTTCACGTGGCTGCGGCCCACCGAGACGCACCGACTGGCCAAGCGGGTCGCGGAGCGGACCGGAGCGCGGGTCGACCAGGTGGACGTGCGGGTCGCGCTGTCCGAGGAGGACCTCGCCACAGGCCTGGCCCTGGACCGCGAGCTGGCGGCGGTGCTGGAGCGGGACGGCCTGGCCCACTGGGTTGCAGCAACTGACATGGAGAGTGCTGTGGGCGCGACCCCGGCAGGAGGAGAAGCATGAGCGCGATCGATCGGACGCCGCCCAATCCGGCGGTGGACGCGTCATCGGCGTCGTCGGCCGGGTTGGCAGCGGGGACGTCGGTATCGGACGGCGAGGCCGCCCGCCGCTGGCGTCTGGTCCTGGGCCGGTACGCCGCCGACGAGCTGCAGATGGGCCAGCAGGACCAGGGTCTGGAGCGGTCGCTGCGGTACCTGTACGACCGCGAGTACACGGCCCGCGGGCACCGCGTCGGCCGAGGTGGACCGGGCGGAGAGGGCGGTCGGGGCGGTGGCGGCGCAGGGCTGGGCGGTTCCCAGCCGCACGGCGTCGACGTCACCGCGCTTGGCTGGCTCAACGAGGCCGGCAGCCTGTTCCCGCGCGAGACCTTCGAGCGCATGCAGGTCGACGCCGTGAGCCGGTACGGCCTCACCGAGCTGCTCCAGGACGAGACCGCGCTCGAGACACTGGAGCCGTCGCGCGAGCTCGCGGTCGCGATGCTGCAGGTGCGCGGTGCCCTGAACGACCAGGCCGCCAACGGCCTGCGCCGCATCATCCGCCGCGTCGTCGACGACGTCGTGAAGCGGCTGCGGCCTCGGTTCACCACCGCGGTCAACGGCCGCATCGACAGGTCGCGCCGCTCGATGCACCGTGTCGCGCGGAACTTCGACTGGAAGCGCACCCTGCGCGCCAACCTTGGCCGGGTCGACGCGGACGGCCGCATGATGGTGCAGGACGTCCGGTTCTCCGCGCGGGCCAAGCGCACCCTGACCTGGGACGTCATCCTGCTGGTCGACCAGTCGGGATCGATGGCGCCCTCGCTGCTGTACTCCGCGGTGTGCGCCGGGATCCTGTCGGGGCTGCCCGGCATCAACGTGCAGCTCTACCTGTTCGACACCTCGGTGGTGGACATGTCGCACCTGGCCGCCGACCCCGTCGAGGTGCTGATGACCGCCCAGCTCGGCGGCGGCACCGACATCGCGCGCGCCATGCGGCACGCCGAGCAGCAGGTCCGCAACCCGTCCCGGACGGTGGTGGCGCTGGTCAGCGACTTCTACGAGGGCGGATCGGTGTCGAGTCTGCTCACGACCGTGCGGCGCATGGCGTCGTCGGGCGTCACCATGCTCGGGCTCGCCGCGCTGGACGAGGCGGCCGAACCCGTCTACGACCAGGGCACGGCGCGGCACCTGGCCGAGTGCGGCATGGAGGTCGCCGCCCTGACACCCGAACGATTCGCCGAGTGGCTGGGGGAGGTGCTCTCGTGAGCGAGAGGAAGACCTATGCCTGGGCGGCGCCCTATGCCGGCCTGGACGACGACGCGCTCAAGGCGCTCGGCAACCCGGGCCTGCTGCGTCGCGCCCGCAAGGACACCGTGACCGAGGTGTCGCACGACGCCAAGGGCGCGGTGCTCGACGTGTCCGGGGTGACCGTGCGTGTGGACGGCCGCGGTCCCGCGGCGGTCTCGTGCGACTGCCCGACGGCGGGCGTGTGCCAGCACGTGCTGACCGCGTGCCTCTGGGCGATCGAGGTAGCACCCGAGGCGCCGCCGGCTGGTGCTGGACTGTCTGGTGCTGGACCGTCTGGTGCGGGACAGTCTGGCGCTGGGCAGGCCGGTTCGACGTCGGTCGTGGCGCTGTCGGTGCCCAGGTCGGCGGGAGCTAGCGCGGAGTCGGGCGGCTCAGGCGAGCCCGGTGTCGGGGCTCCCGGGGCTCCCGGGGCTCCGGATGCTGCGGCCAGGTCCGGATCGGTTGCTGCCGGAGCAACGGCTGCGGGCTCGGGCACGTCGGCGAAGCGCGGCCCGACCCCGGCAGTGCTCAAGCGGCGCCGGGAGGCGCTCGCGGAGGTACGCGACGTCGTCGGACGGCTGATGTCGGGCGGCCTGTCCCACCTCGGCACCGACGATGCCGAGTCACTGACCGCGCTGGCCGGCCGCGTGCGCGTCGCCGGGTTCGACCAGGTCGCGCCCGAGCGGATCGGTAACGTGCGGTTCGACGGGCTCATCCGGGTCGGCGGCGGCCTCGTCGCGGGTCTGGCTGGCCGCGACGACGCCGTCACCGAGTCGGACCTGCTCGACGTCCTCGCCGAGATCTGGGCGATGTGCGAGGTGCTGGAGCGTGCGACGGACCCGGTCGCTGCCGGAACCGGTGCCGGCGGTGCTGGCGCGGGCCCGGTCGGCAAGACAGGGCCGGGCAAGGACAGCAAGGCCGGGTCGGGCAAGGCCGGCAAGGACGGCAAGGCCGGGGACGCCGACGACGAGGTGGACATCGCGCGTTGGGTCCCGCTCGGGGCCCGGTGGTGGACCTCGCAGAGCGGCTCGCGTGGCCTGGCCTACCTGGGCTGGGACGCCGAGACCGAAGCGGGCGCGCACTCCGTGGCCGACGCCGGCCAGGTGCGGCAGGTCGTGACGGGACGCCCGTCGGGCACCGACCCGCGGTTCCAGCGCAGCTGGACCAGCCCGCTGCTGTGGAACAGGTCGCTGAGCACGCTGTGCGAGGGCGGGTTCGCCCTCACCAGGGTGCGCACCAAGCCGGACGGCGGCCTCGGCGCCGGTGGTGCCCCGGTGCTCCAGCGTTTGGAGGGCGACGGGTTCGACCTCGACGAGCTCCGCGTCATCGCCGAGCGCACCGGCGCCGGGGTACAGCCGCGCGACGTCGTCGGGTTCGGGCGCCGTCCGGCCAACGTCCGGCTGGTGCTGGTGCGCGACGTCGGTGAGGTCGGCATCGACGAGGTGCGCCAGGAGCTGACGCTCTCCGTCATCACGTCGGAGGGGGACACCCGGCTGCTGCGGCTGCCGGTTGCGGGCGAGCAGGCGGTCCAGACGCTGCTGTCGGTCCGGTCCAAGCTGGTCGCGGTGACGATCGAGCGACGCGAGGAACGGGACGAGCCGGTCGGCCTGTTCGTGCGCGACAAGAAAGGGGCGATCAGGCTGGTCAGCCCCACGATCACCCCGGCGTGGTCCCTCGAGACGAGCTACTGGGACTTCTGGCGCCGACGGTTGCGGAAGCTCAAAGCGCAGGCTTCCTCGGCCAGGTCGGTGCGTCCGGCGCCTGCTCCGCCGGCCCCGGTCCGCCGCGTGACACTGCTGCTGGGCGACGTCCTGCTGGCCGCCGCCGCGACGGGCCGCCCGGCGCTCACGACCCGGCAGCGATCGGACGTCGAGCAGGCGCGCCTCCTGGCGCGAGACCTCGGGCTCGCAACGCTGGAGCGCACGGCCCAGGGGTTGCTGGCCGGCGACCTGACGCCGCCCACGGTGCTGCACGCGGCCTTCGTCGTGGGCCGGGCCCGCGCCGTGGCGGACGTCGCGGGCTGAGCGCCAGGTCGTGACCGCCCGGGTGGTAACTCGCGGGTCGGGGCTCGGTCGATCGGGTTACGGTCGACCGAGCTCCGGCCAGTTGACGACGGCGTTGGGTCGGTCGAGCTGTGGCCCGTCGACCGAACGCCGATCGACCGAACGCCGATCGGCCGAACCCCGATCGGCCGAACCCCGATCGGCCGAACCCCGATCGATCGAGCTTCGATCCGTCGGCTGCGGCGCTCGGCCGGCAGAGCTCCTGCCCGCCGGCCGAGCGACCGGCCGGAGAGCCCGCGCCGGCGCGGACGCCAGCAGTCGTCCCGCCCACGGTGCTGCGGTCTCGCGGTGTTCCGGCCCGCACGGCGTGGGTCATGTTCTTCGCCAGTGCGTGCCAGGTGGGCTGCCCACCGGGGTGAGCTCGCGGCCGTGCCGGTCGACGAGCGTCCATCCGGAGTGGCGGGCGCCGTCCGGGTTTCCGGTCCACCGCATCGTGATGCCGGTCCGGTCGACCAGGTCGTGGTGGTGCCAGCACAGCAGGGCTGCGTTGCGCACGCTCGTGTCTCCGCCGTCGGCCCAGTGGCGTTCGGCGTGGTGGACCTCGCAGCGAACGGGCGGCTGCGTGCAGTCGACGTAGACGCAATGTCTGTCGCGGGCGATCACGGCCCGGCGCATCTGCCCGGTGACGGTGCGCTGCGCCCGACCGACGTCGAGCACCTGGCTGTCGGGTCCGAAGACCACCCGGGTCACCGCGGCGTCACAGAGCAGACGCCGCAGGGTGCTGGTCGGCACGAGCGATGCGGAGATGCCGAATCTCGCGGGCGCCGCGGTGACGTCGGTCAGGCCCGTCTGGCCGCCGGTCCCCGGCAGTTCCTTGGGAGGTAGGCGATCCGCCTCATGGTCGTGATCGCCCACGCTTCCGCCATCACTCGCGCTGGCCCCGCTGCCGCTGCTGCCAGGCGCACCGGACCGACCGGTCAGGCGAGCGAGCTCCGTCCACGACACGGTCACGGTGACGTGCGGTCGTACGGCGCCGCCTGTCCCGGTGTGGCCGTTGTCGAGCACGGTGCGGGCGAGGTCGGCGAGAGCCTGAGCGCGTCGCTGCGTGGGGGTGCGGTCGTCGCCTGGCGTCGGAGCGCCCATCACCGAGTCCATCGCGGTGCGCAGTGCCTCACCGTGCTCGTCGGTGAGGAATCCGGCGACATGGTAGCCGCCGAAGGTCTTGGCCACCTCGAGGTGCTCGCGCTCCGAAGCCCGCTTGTACCCGCGCTCGTCGGACTCCGGGTCAGCGACGCGTGCGAACCGGTCCACGAACCGGCGGAACACGAGCGGGCCGTGCTGGTCGGCCAGGTCCAGCAGCACCTCCTCCCCGGTCGGCCCGTGAACCACGGCCCCCGCGCCGTCGCCAGCGGGGTCCCCGCCTGTGGGCCCGGCCGGCTCGCCGTCGTCAGCCCCGGGACCGTCGGCGCCGTCCGCAGCGGCCTCGTCGCCGTCGTTCGGGGGCTCGTCCTCGCCTGTCCCGCCGGGCGCCGTGTCGACCGGGCTCACCAGCGCCTTGCGCCGGTCCTCCGACGTCGGGCCGACATCGACCATCGCCCGGACCTGGTCCATGCCGAGCCGTCCGCTCAGCGCGGCAGCGAGCGTGGCCGGAAGGTGGTCGAGAAGCCGCTCACCGGTCAGCACGTCCCGGCTCGCCGTGCGCATGGTGACCTTCTCACGGCGAGCGAGCCAGACCCGGAACGTCCGTGAACCGTCGAGCGCCCATCTGCCGTCGGTCTCGATCCGGGGCAGCCAGGTCATCCGGAGCACTTCCAGCTGCGAGCACACGACGCGCAGCAGCGGTGATGCCGCAGTCAGGCGTCCGGCGATCCCAGCGGTCCCGCCCGGCGGAGTGTCGTCCAGCGCCGCCGGACCTGCGACGCCGACCAGTTCCCGTGTCAGTACCTGGAGGTCCGTGACGATCTCCTCGAGCGAGCGCGCCCCGGCGCTCGTCGTGCTCGGCTGTGCCAGCACCATCCGGTCACCCCCTCGATCCGACGCTCGGCCTGGTGCCGGCGACCTGACGAGGCTATCGAACAGAGGTGCTCACTTCTCGTGAGATTTGAGATCTGTGGATAACTCGTCGGAGCGCGACGGCGAGCCGTCGGACCTGACGTCCATGGCGAGGAGCCGCCGACCTCCGAGTGTCAGTGGCTCACGGCAGACTGGTCCCCATGCACACGGTGGTCTCCCAGGATGGCGCGGAAATCGGCCTACGGTCGGTGTCCGACTCCGGCGCGCCCGAGGGCGAGCCGCACATCGTCGAGGCCTCCGGACTGACCCGCGAGGTGACAGCCGCTGAGTCGTCCCACGTCCGCTGGACCTGGGACGACACCAACCGCTGGTACCCGGCCCTGCTCGCCGAGGGAGTCCGGGTCGACCGCGCGCACGACCTGCGGCTGGCGCACGCCGTGCTGCGCACCTCAGCGCTGTCGGCGCGCACGGCGCTCGCCGAGGCCGGGCCCACGGCCTGGGACCGCCTCGCCGCGGTACCGCCCCCGGGTGGGCCGACGGCGGCCGCGCTGGTCCGGCCCGACCGTCATCCCGGCTCCGAACCGCTCTTCGACCTCGGCGAGCTGAGCGCTCCGGTGCGCGGGCGCGACGACGCACCCCGTCCGGGGGATGAGCGTGACGGCACGCCGCGCGCCCTTGACGCGGACGGCCCGAGCGCGCGCGGTCAGAGCGCGGCACGGACCAGCTCGGGTGGTACGAGCCCAGCCAGACCTGGCACGGGCCCCGGCACAGCCAGCATCGACTCAGCCGGCCCCGACTCAGCCAGCATCGACTCAGCCGGCCCCGACTCAGCCGGCCCCGACTCAGCCAGCATCGACTCAGCCGGCATCGACCGGGCAGGCCCCGGCACGGCGGGCCCCGGCACGGCAGGCCCCGCCGTGCCCGGCCTCGCCGTGCCCGGCCCCGGCACGGCCCCCGCCAACCCGCTCGACCCCCTCACCGAGCTCACCGCCCAGCTCCGTGCGATCAAGGACAGCACCGATCCCGGCCGGCTCCGGCTCCTGCTCGCGGCCGAGTCCGCGGGCGCGCTGGCCGCCGCCGAGATGCACCACGCCGGCCTGCCGTGGCGTGGCGACATCCACGACGAGATCCTCACCGATGCGCTCGGTCCGCGTCCGCGCCCGGGCGCGCGCCCGGCCAAGCTCGAGGCGCTGGTCGACCAGATCCGGACCGCCCTGGACGCCCCGCCGACACTCAACCCCGACTCCCACCCGGACCTGCTGCGGGCCATGGAATACGCGGGCGTCGGCGCGCGCAGCCTGCGCAAGTGGGAGCTGGAGAGGCTCGACCACCCCGTGATCGCGCCCCTCCTGGAATACAAGAGCCTCTACCGCCTCTACACCGCCAACGGCTGGAACTGGCTCGACACCTGGGCGCCCGACGGCCGCTTCCGCATGGAGTACGTCGTGGGCGGCGTGGTCACGGGCCGCTGGGCGAGCACGGGCGGCGGTGCGTTGCAGCTGCCGCACAACGTACGGCGCGCGGTGGTCTCCGACCCGGGCTGGACCTTCGTCGTCGCCGACGCCGCTCAGCTCGAACCCCGCGTGCTGGCGGCCCTCTCGCGCGACGAGCGGATGGCCGCCGCCGGCCGGTCCAAGGACGGGGCCAGCACCGACATGTACGCCGGGATCGTCGCGACCGGCGCCGTCGACTCCCGCGAGCATGCGAAGGTCGGCATGCTCGGCGCCATGTACGGCGGCACCACCGGCGTCAGCGCACAGGTGCTGCCCCGGCTCGCGCGCGCGTTCCCGCAGGCCATCGACCTCGTCGAGCGTGCGGCCCGGGCGGGGGAGCGCGGCGAGGTGGTCACCACCCGGCTCGGTCGCAGCTCGCCCCGGCCGGGCGAGTCCTGGGCCGCGGTCCAGGGCTCCGCGTTCGACGAGGACGCCGGCGCCGACGCCCAGTCGCGCGCCCGCAGCCAGACCCGGTCCTGGGGACGGTTCACCCGGAACTTCGTGGTCCAGGGCACCGCCGCGGAGTGGGCGCTGTGCTGGATCGCCTCCATCCGCCGTCGGCTCTGGGCGCTGGGGGAGGACACGTCGGACGGCGCCCGGCCCGGGCTCGCCCCCGCGCCGTTCGACCGCCGCCCGCACCTCGTGTTCTTCCTGCACGACGAGGTCGTGGTACACGCACCGGCGGCGCTCGCCCACGTCGTCGCGCAGGAGGTGCGGGCCGCCGCCGAAGAGGCGGGCCGCCTGCTGTTCGGCGACTTCCCGGTCGACTTCCCGCTCAGCGTGGCCGTGACGGAGAGCTACGCGGACGCGAAGGGCTGACCACAAAGCCCCGTCCGGCCAAGCCCCGTCCGGCCGGGCCCGCCAGTCCGTACCCGTCCAGCCCCTACCCGGTCCAGTCTCTACCCGTCCAGCACCGCCTTCAGCGACGCCTCCAGGATGTCCACGCCCCCGTGCAGGTCGTCCTCGCCGATCGTCAGCGGCGGCGCGATCCTGAAGATCCCGCCCATCCCCGGCAGCTGCACGATGTTCATGTGCAGCCCCCGCTCCAGGCAGGCCGTCGTCACCGCGTTGCCGAGGGCGTCCGCGGGAGTCTTGCTCGCCTTGTCCTCCACGAGCTCGACGCCCTGCAGCAGGCCGCGCCCGCGCACGTCGCCGACCACCTCGTACCGGTCGCGCAGCTCCAGCAGCCGCCCGGTGAGCTGCTCGCCCAGCCGTGCCGCCCGTTCGACCAGGCCCTCCCGCTCGATCACGTCGAGCACGGTGAGCCCGACGGCCGCCGCCAGCGGGTCGGACACGTGCGTCGTGTAGAAGAGAAACCCCCGCTCATGGCAGACCTGCTCGATCTCGGCGCTGGTCACGACGGCGGCCACCGGCAGCCCGGCGCCGAGCGTCTTCGACAGCGTCAGGATGTCGGGGGCCACGCCGTCGCGCTCGAACGCGTACATGGTGCCCGTGCGGCCCAGCCCCGTCTGCGCCTCGTCCAGGACGAGCAGCATGCCGCGCTCCTCGCACATCTCCTTGAGGCGCCGGAGGTACCCGGGCGGCAGGTCGATGATCCCGCCGGACGACAGGATCGGCTCGACGACGCACGCGGCGAGGCTGCCGGCGGACTGCTGGTCGACCAGGGCGAACCCGTAGGCGAGCTCGGCCGCCCAGTCGTAGGACCCGTCGGCCGTCCGGAACGGGGAGCGGTAGGCGTTCGGCGTCGGCAGGGCGAGGTTGCCGGGGGTCGGTGGGCCGTAGCCGCGCCGGCCCGCGGAGAAGGTGGCGGACGCCGCTCCCTGGGTCATGCCGTGCCACGAGCGGTCGAACGAGACGACCTCGTACCGGCCGGTGTACAGCTTGGCCAGCTTGATCGCGGCCTCGTTCGACTCCGCGCCCGTGCTCAGCAGCAGCGCCTTGTCCAGCCCCGCTGGCAGTGTCGCGGTCAGCCGGTCGGCCAGCCCGAGGACCGGCGCGCTCAGCATGCCGCTGAACAGGTGGTCCAGCCCCGCGACCGATGACGACACGGTCGCCACGATGTCCGGGTGCGCGTGCCCGAGGATCGAGCTCATCTGCCCCGACGTGAAGTCGAGGATCGGTGTGCCCTCGCTGTCGTACACGTATGAGCCCGCGGCGCGCTCGATCAGCCGCGGGCTGAAGCTGGGTCCGTAGCGGATCAGGAGGCGGTCCGCCTCGTCCAAGAACGTCGTGTCCATCGCCATCCCTCTCGCCGTACTTCTTGTCAGGCCTGAGCCCCAAGCCCCAAGCCCCAAGCCCCAAGTCCCAAGCCGGATCCGGATGCCATCCTCTGCCGCCCGGAAGCATCAGGACAAGCAAACAAAACCGGGTCACCATTCGTGATCAACGTACGGTCGCGGCTGCGCCCGGCCGCCGGGCAGCCCTACAGTCGCCGCATGCTCAACCCCCGGCGCCTCGAGATCCTGCGCGCGGTCCTGGCAGCCGGGTCGATCAACCAGGCGGCGCGGAACCTCAGCTACTCGCCCGCGACGATCAGCCAGCACATGACCGCGCTGGCGCGCGAGACGGGGCTGGTCCTGTTCGAGAAGCAGGGGCGCGGCATCGTCGCCACCGACGACGCGCGGCACCTCGCCGACCAGGCGCAGCCGCTCCTGGCCGACTTCGGCCGCCTCGAACGCGTGGTCGCGGACCTCCGCGCCGGTCACGGGCAGCACCTCGCCGTCGCGTGCTTCGCCTCGGCGGCCGAGCAGTGGATGCCGGCCGTCGTCCGGGCGGTGCGCGAGCTCCAGCCCAACCTCACCGTCGAGATCAGCCTGAACGAGCCGGTGGACGGCCGCGGACGCCGCCTGCCGGACCTCGACGTCCGGACCGAGCCCGCGGGCGGGACAGAGGTGCACCTCGAGGGGTACCAGCGGCACGAGCTGACCGTCGAGGGCTTCGTGGCCGTGCTCCCGGCCACGCACCCGCTGGCCGCCGGCCCGGAGGTCAGCCTCCACGACCTCGCCGACGAGCCCTGGATCGACTACGACATCTACGACAGCCCGATCGGGCAGATCGTACTCACCGCGTGCAGCGCCGCCGGTTTCGTCCCGCGGTACGCCGCCCGCCTGGACGACCACCGGGCCACGCTCCGCCTGGTGGCGGCCGGCATCGGGGTGACGGTCCTGCCGCGCCTGGCCGTCACGGACCTGCACGACGGCCTTGTCGTCCGGCCCGTGACCGGTCCCGCCGTGGCGCGCCGCATCGTGGTCCACGCCCGCCAGGACCGGCGCCGGGCCGCGCTCATCGGCCACGCCGTGGCGCAGCTACGGGCGAGCGCCTGCGAGACCGCCGCCACTCCGACCCGGCAAGCCCCCGCCCTCAGCCCCCGAGCAGCCCGATCGCGGCCGTGACCAGCCGCGCCGAACGCTGTGCGGCGTCGTCCACGTGGGTGAGGAACTCCGTGCCGTCGGGGGCGCACAGGTCCGAGACACCCCGCACGGACACGAACTGCGCGCCGAAGTTGTGGCAGAGCTGCGCCAGCGCCGCGGACTCCATGTCGACGGCGAGCATGTCCGGGAAGTCGGCGCGGAGCGTGACCGCCAGGTCCGCCGTCACGAACTTCTCGGCAGACCCGATCGCGCCCTCGCGCACCTCGAGGTCGGCGATGCCGGCCGCGGCGCGGCGGACGGCATCGGCGATCGCGGGCGCGGCGTCATAGGCCTCCGGCATGCCGGGTACCTGGCCGAGCACGTAGCCGAAGGCGCGCGCGTCGGCGTCCGCGTTCAGGAGGCGGGCGCCCAGGACCACGTCGCCCACGGCGACGTCCTTGGCGAGCCCGCCGGCGCTGCCCGCGCTGATCAGGGGTACGCCCGCGCCGAACCGCAGGATCGCGGCCACGCCCGCGGACGCCGCGTTGACGAACCCGATACCGGTGCGCACCAGCACGACCGGCTGCCCGGCGAGCACGATCCGGCGCTCCTCGGCGAAGCCGACCCGCTCCGGCTCGCCGATCTCGGACGCCAGCGCGAGGAACGGCGCGGCCTCGTCGTCCATGGCGACGAGCACGACCGCGACGGGCCGTTCAGCGACAGAACCAGCCACCCGCTACTTCCCCTCGGCCTCGATCGGGCCCAACGGCAGCGGCGAGCCCGGCCGGTGCGTGCCTGCCGCGGCGTCCCGCGCGGCGGCCTCCAGCGCGGCCGCGTCGCGAGCGGCGGCGTCCCGGGCCGAGGCGTCGCCGGGCGCGTCCTTCGCATAGACCTCCGCCCACACGCCGCGAGCGGACAGGAACGCCGAGGCGGCCTCCTGCGCACCGCTCAGGGTGTGGTTCGCGCCCCAGCCGCACTGCACCTCGTTGGCGGCGGGGACCTCGGTCGCCGCGATGATGTCGCGCAGGGTCGCGTCGATCAGCGCGAGCACGTCGTCGTAGGCGGGCTCGCCCTGCAGCATCAGGTAGAAGCCGGTCTGGCAGCCCATGGGGGAGAAGTCCAGGACGGCGTCCGAGTGGTTGCGGGAGTGCTCCGCGAACAGGTGCTCCAGGGAGTGCACCGTCGGCATCTCGAGGTGCGCGACATTGGGCTGGGTGAAGCGCACGTCGTACTTGACGATGACGTCGCCGCCCGGGAGCTGCTTGCGGTCCGCCAGGCGCACGTACGGCGCGGACACGGCACGGTGGTCCAGGTTGAAGGACTCGACGTTCATGCGGGGTGCTGGGGAGGATGCTGACTCGGTCACGGTCCGAGCCTAAGCCGTCTTCGGCCCCGTGCTCCCCCCCCCCGCACTTCCCCCCTACTACCCCCGTACTACGCTGCATCGCGTGAGCAGCAGCGACGTGCCTGACCCCACCACCCCCACCGGCCCCACGCTCGCCCAGGTGGTCGCCGCCCTCGACGGCCTCTACCCGCCGTCGACGGCCGAGGGGTGGGACGCCGTCGGGCTCGTCGCCGGCGACCCCGCAGCGCCCGTGCGCAAGGTGCTGTTCGCCGTCGACCCGGTGTCCGCCGTCGTCGACGAGGCGCTGGACTGGGGCGCCGACCTGCTGGTCACCCACCACCCGTTGTTCCTGCGCGGCGTGAGCTCCGTGGCCGCCACCACCTTCAAGGGCTCCGTGGTGCACCGGCTGCTGACCGGCGGCTGCGCCCTGCACGTGGCGCACACCAACGCCGACGCCGCCCCGCGCGGCGTCGCCGACGCCCTCGCCGACCTGGTCGGCATCACCGACCGGCGGCCCCTCGAGCAGAGCGCCGCCGCAGGCGCACCTGCGGGCGACGCCGGCGCTCCGGGAACCGACGAGACAGCCCGGGGCATCGGCCGCGTCGGCCGCCTCGCCGAACCCACCACGCTCGCGGGCTTCGCCCGCCGCGTCGCCGCCGCGCTGCCCGCCACCGCGCAGGGCATCCGCTTCTCCGGCGACCCCGACGCCGTCGTGACCACGGCCGCCGTCCTCGGTGGCTCCGGCGACGGGTACTTCGACGCCGTCCGCGCGGCCGACGTCGACGTGTACGTCACCTCCGACCTGCGTCACCACCCGGCGTCCGAGCTGCGCGAACGTGCCGAGTTCGAGGCCCGTGCCGCCGGAGCTCCCGGCCCGGCCGGCACCCCGTTCCTCGTGGACACCGCCCACTACGCCAGTGAGTGGCCCTGGCTGCGCTACGCCGTCGAGGACCTCGCCGCTGCGCTCGCAGCCGACGGCCTCGCCGTCGAGGCCCGCGTCAGCGAGCTCGTCACCGACCCCTGGACCGGCCAGGTCCCCTCCCGCTGACCGCAGGTTCCCGCCTGTGTCAGACGCTCGGGTCACCCGAGTGGTCCGTGGTTCTGCCACGTGCGGGGCACAGCCCGGGCACACGGTCCGCGTGCGCCCGGCCCGTCGGTCGCGGGGTAGCGTTGGACCACCCCCAGATCACGACCGAGAGGACGCCTCCCGTGGCAACTGCACCACCCGAAGACCAGCGCAGGCTGCTGGAGGTCCAGGCGCTCGACACCCGCGCTCAGCAGCTCGAGCACCAGCGCAAGAGCCTGCCCGCGCTCGCGCAGCTGACCGAGCTCGAGGGCCGCATCGCCGACCTGCGTGCCTCGCTCGTCGAGTCGCGCACCCGGGTGGCAGACCTGAAGCGTGAGCTCACCAAGGCCGAGGGCGACGTCGAACAGGTGCGCAACCGCGCCGCACGCGACCAGCAGCGGCTCGACACGGGCAGCGTGAGCGCCAAGGACGCCGTCGCGCTGACCGATGAGCTCCGCTCGCTCGCCACGCGCCAGGCCGCGCTCGAGGAGGTCGAGCTCGACGTCATGGAGCGCCTCGACGCGCACGAGGACGCGCTGGCCAAGGTCGAGGCCGCGAACGACGAGCTCGTCACGGAGAAGACCAAGGTCGAGGGGGAGCGCGACAAGGGTTGGGCCGACCTCGACGCGCAGGCAGCGGCGCTCGCGGCCAGCCGCGTCACCGCGGTCGAGGGCCTCGACGCGGGCCTGGTCGCCCTCTACGAGAAGTTGCGCGCGCAGCTCGGCGGCACGGGCGCCGCGGTGCTGAACGGCAACCGCTGCGACGGCTGCCGCATGGACCTGCCGCCCGTCGACCTGGACAAGATCCGCAGCGCCGCACCCGACGCCGTGGTGCGCTGCGAGGAGTGCGGCCGCATCCTGGTGCGCGTCGCCTCCCCGACGGGTGCCGCCGCCGGATGACCCACCCTGCGGGAGTGTCCCCGCGCCTGGACGACGCACACCCGCTCACCGTGGTCCTCGTGCGGCACGGCGTCACCGCGCTGACGGAGGCCGGCGTCGGCTCGGGGTCTGACGTCCCGGGCCCGCCGTTGAGCGCCCGCGGCCGGATCCAGGCGGCTCAGGCCGCGGACGCCGTGTTCCGCGTCGGGCGTGCGCCCAGGGCGGGGGCGGCGTCGTCGGGCGGGATGCGCGGCGGCGGCCTCTGGCCGGACCTGCCCCGCCCGACGGCGCTCGTCGCGTCCCCGGCCGTGCGCGCCCAGGAGACGGCGGCCGCCGTCGGACGGCGCCTCGGGCTGCACGTCAGCACGGACGACCGGTTCGCCGAGTTCCGGTTCGGGCAGTGGGAGGGGCGCACCGTGCCGGAGATCGAGCAGGGGTGGCCCGGCGCGCTGGCGCAGTGGCGTTCGACCGGCACGTTCGAGCCGCCGGGCGGCGAGTCGTACGCGCAGCTCGGCGCCCGCGTGTGGGATGGGCTGGCCGAGCTGCTGGCAGGTGGCGTGGATCGCACCGTCGTGGTGGTGGGGCACGCCGGGCAGATCCGGACCGCCGTCGGGCAGGCGCTGGGCGCGCCCGCCGCGACCTGGTCCCGGCTGCGGATCCCGCCGGCGTCGCTGTCGGTGCTGCGCCTGTGGGAGGACGGCAGCACCGAGGTGACCGCCGCCGGCGTCCCTACCGACGGCTGAGTTACCAACGCTGAGCTACCGGCGGCTGAGTGCCCCTCGCGCGAACGCCGGGGCGAGCGGCACCAGGGCTAGCACCAGGATGGCCGGCAGGGCGAAGCCGAGCCGCAGGTTCTCGGCGCCGACGAAGCCGGTCAGTACCGAGCCGAGCAGCGCGCCCACGTAGTTGAACTGGTTGAAGCGCGCTATCACGGCGTCGGTGCGGGCACGGTCGGGTTCGACGACGTCGCCCGTGCCTGACGCCGTGTCCCACGCGTTGGCTGACGGCGTGGCCGACGCGCGGCCGGACGTCCCGGCGGACACGCCGCCGTCCGCCCCGCCGTCCGCCCGGCGGGACGCAGGGCCGGACGCGGTACTGGACGCAGGGCCGGACGCGATGCGCCCCGCCGCCGAGAAGCTGAGCGGCGCGACGAGGGCGACCGCCGCGCCGAGGACTGTGAACCCGGCGACCGCGACCTGCCAGGTCGGCGCGAGCGCGACGAGGGTGAGGGCGCCGCAGGCCACGACCGCGCCGATCCGGAGCAGCGGCACCACACCGAACCGGGTCACGAGCTGCCCGCCCGCGAGACGCACCACGATCGACGTCAAGAGGTAGGGGAAGGTCGCCAGGGCGACGAGGTTGCCGGGCGCGTCGAAGGACCGCGCCAGGTAGACGGGGCCCCAGGCCGACGCCGTGGTGTCGACCATGTAGAAGACGACCAGTCCGGCCCCGACCAGCCAGATCGGCCGCCACGGGACCGGGGCCGCGTCCGTGCTGGTGCCGGGTGAGCCGACGCCGGGGGAGACGGCGTCCGGGTAGCCGACGCCGGGAGAGCCGGCCCCCGCCGTCGTCGGACCCGGGGTCGGACCCGGAACTGGGCTGATCAGCCCGGGCGTCCCCGCCCCGGACGCGACCCGCGGGAGGAACCGCGCGAACGCGATCGCGAGCGGGACCACGGCCACGGCCGCGCCCACCTCGGGCGAGAGATGCCCGGTGGCCAGGGCGATGATCGCGGCGGTGATGCCGCCCGTGGTCCAGTAGCCGTGGGATGACGGCAGGATGGGCCGGCCGTACCGGTGCTCGAGGTCGACGGCCTGCATGTTCGTGGTGGCGTCGACCAGGCCGAGCGCGATGCCGTAGAGCGCCACCCCGCCCACGAAGAACGCCATCGCGGGAGCGAGCGTGATCGTGGGGACGGCGACGACCATGAGGGCGAGCCCCAGGCGGAGCATCGGCGCACTGCCGAGGCGGTGCGCAGCACGCTCGGCGACCAGGGATCCGACCCCCGCGAGCAGCACCATCATGAGCAGCAGGAGCGACAGCGCCACCTCGTCCATGCCCCACTGCTCCAGGAACCGCGGCAGCCGGGTGGTGAGGCTGATGAAGACGAAGCCCTGCGCGAAGAACGCCGCGGCCACTGCGATTCGGGCGCTCGTCAGGCTGGTGATCCTCATGACCGCACATCCAACCGGTCGGTTGGCTCCTGCGCCAGGGTTTCGACCCTCTTCCCTCTTTCGAGGCCTAAGTTTCTTCGCTTTCACCCGCCCGAAAGCGAAGAAACTTAGGCCTCGAAGGAGAAGGTCGATCGCGACCCCTCGACCCTGCCGCCTCGACCCTGCCGCCTCGAACAGACCGACCAGCCCACGCCCTACGCCAGCACGAGCTCCAGCGTCCGCGGCCCGCGGGGCTTGCCGTCCAGCAGGTTCGCCTCGATCAGCGTCTGGTCCTTGCCCGAGCCGATCTCGGTCAGCACCACCGAACCGACCAGCTCCTGGGCGGCCTTGAGCACGTCCTCGCTGGTCCGGGCCTCGGACTCACGCCGCAGCAGGTGCCCGGCGAGCACACCGCGCGTGTGCTTGGCGTTGTGCGACACCACGGTCCGCTTGCCGTTCGTCTCGCGCAGCACGCGCACCTCCACCCACTCGGCGGGCGGCTCCCCGCCCGGCCCGGGAGTGGTGCGCGGCTTCCACGCCGCGACGTACGTCGCGGACCGGCAGTCGACGACGACGTCGCCCGCGGCCCGCGCGTCCAGCACCTCGGTCAGGGCGGGCTTCCAGAACGTGGCGAGCCGGCCGGCGTCGGGTAGGCCCACACCCATGCCGAGCCGGTAGGCGGGGATGCGGTCGCCGGGCGCGACCACGCCCCACAGCCCTGAAAAGGTCAGGACGCTCTCCTGCGCGCGCCGCGCGGCGGCGTCGGGCAGGCCGGCCAGTCCGGCCGCCGCGTACAGGACGCCGGTGTAGACCTGGGCGGCGGGCGCCGCGGGCGCCTCCTGCAGCGCGGTGTTGCGCGCCACCTCCTCGGCGAGCCCGTCGCTGACCCCGAGGGCCGTCGTTGCACCCGGGCGCGCGCTGACCTGCGCCAGCTCGGTCAGCACCTGGCGGCGTCGGGCCGTGAGCTCCGGGTGGGCGAGAGCGGCCAGGTCGAGGGGAGCGGCGCCGTCGGGCGCGGGCGTCTTGCCCTCGGAGGGCGGAAGGAGCAGGAGCACCCGCCCAGCCTAGGTCGCGGACCCAGGTGCGCGCGCATGAGGCCGGTCACGCCGTTCCGCGGCTAGTGACTGTGGAACGGCGCAGCCGGCGAACGTAGAGATCGTCGCGTTCTGACGGCTCAGACGCCGACGAACCCTACGTTCACCTCGTTGTTCCGGTGGGCAGCAGCATCGCTTTAGGCTGACGCGCATGGCGCAGATCAAGGTGTACGGGAACCGGTCGGTGTGGAGCGGGCGGCGGGCGGAGATCTCCGATGCGCTGCACGAGGCGCTCGTGCGCACCTGGCAGCTCCCCGCGGAGAAGCGGTTCCACCGTTTTCTCCTGCTGGACGACGGCGACCTGGTCGCCCCGCGTTCGGACGCCTACCTGATCGTCGAGATCGTCTGCTTCACCGGACGCAGCCCCGAGGCGAGGCGGGCACTGATCGCTGCGCTGTACGACGACGTCGCCCCGCGCCTCGGGCTGTCCGCGGACGACCTGGAGGTCGTGATCCTGGAGAGCCCGCGCGAGAACTGGGGGATTCGCGGGGTATCGGGGGACGAGCTGGCGCTGAGCTATCGCGTGGACGTCTGAACCGGCGGGCGGTGCGGAGAGTTGACGGTACTCTTCTACCTGCGGACGAGTCGGTCGGGCGGTCGCGTCGGGCACCCTCGGGTGCCCGCCGAGGAACGTCCGGGCTCCACAGGGCAAGGTGGTGGTTAACAGCCACCCGGGGTGACCCGCGGGACAGTGCCACAGAAAACAGACCGCCCTCGGTCCTCGGACTGGGGGTAAGGGTGAAACGGTGGTGTAAGAGACCACCAGCGCCACCGGTGACGGCGGCGGCTAGGTAAACCCCACCTGGAGCAAGGTCAGACAGACTGTGTTCGAGGGCTGCTCGCCCGATTCTCCTCGGAGAAGCACAGTCGGGTAGACCGCTCGAGCCCTGCGGCAACGCAGGGCCTAGATGGATGACCGTCGCCCGCGCGGGGGTAACCGCGCGCGGGAACAGAACCCGGCGTACAGACCGGCTCGTCCGCTTTTAAGGCCCTGACCTGAATCGGAGCATCAGTCGGAGGCTTCCAGGGGCGAGATCACGTACGCAGTTGCGCCATGGTCGCCTGGCCTGAAGGCCGTGGTGATACCAGTAGGCGTTCCGGGGCCAGCATTGTCGCTGGCCCCGCCGGCCTTTCGTCGATGAGGGCTCGCTACCTCGCGTTGCCTAGGGTGATCCGGCGCCGCAGGGCCTGGGCCAGTGGTGCTTCCCACACGTCGGTGCCCTCCGTCGGATCGGGACCGTCGTGCGGAAGCCGGGCCATCGTCTGCTTGGTGACGCGGATAGCCTCCCGGTCGCGCCGGGCGATGCGCCGGGCCAGGCGCTTGGCCTCGTTCCACACGTTCTCGGTCGGGACGACGGATTGCACGAGCCCGCCCTCCAACGCCTCCTGGGCGTTGATGGCATCGCCGAGCAGCAGCATCGCGCGGGTCCAGCCGGAACCGATCTCGGCGACCAGGCGGTCCAGCACCTCGCTCGGACCCACCGGGATGCTGACGACCGTCTCGGGCGCGCGGAACCGTGCGTCCTCGGCGGCCACGCGCAGGTCGCTCGCGACCGCCAGCCCGAGCCCTGTTCCGGCGACGTTGCCGTGCAGCGCCGCGACTGTCACCGCCGGGCAGGTGCGCCAGGCGCGCAGCACCTCGTCGCTGAGCTCGACGAGGTTGCGGTAGCCGTCGGGGTCGTTGGTGGCGAGCTGGCCGAGCTCGTCCAGGTCGCCGCCTATGCAGAAGTGGCGCCCTTCGGCGCGCAGCACGACGGCGGCGACGTCGTCGGGCAGCGTCGTGAGCACGTCGCCCAGTGCGGTCAGCGTCGCTCGGTCGAGCCGGTTGTCGCCGTCGGGCCGCGTGAGGGTCACCACCAGCACGGCGTCCTCGCGGTTGACCACGACGGGTCCAGCGGCGGACGCGCTCTCACCGGCGGCCACCGCCGCACCGGCACCCGCGGTCGCGGCTGGACGGGGTCGCCGCCGTACCGGCACCGAACGTGTTCCGCGGAAGGCGAGGGTCTCGTCGTAGCCCACTGGCCCGGCGAACTCGAGATCGAACCGCTGCAGCACCTCGGGGAACAGTGTCGTCGCTTCCAGACGGGCCAGCGGCGCGCCCAGGCAGTAGTGCATGCCCACGCCGAAGGCGAGGTTGCGGCGGGGCGGGCGCGAGAGGTTCAGGTCGTGCGGCGAGTCGTAGGCGTCGGGGTCGTGGTTGGCCGCGGCGACCACGGCGTGCACGATCTGCCCGGCTGCCACCGGGATGCCGCCCGGCAGCTCCGTGTCCTGCGCCGCGTACCGGGTCATGAGCTGTACGGGCGATACGAAACGGACCAGCTCCTCGACGGCGCCGTGCACGGCTTCCGGGTGCTCGAGCATCCACGTGGCCTGGTCGGGCCGGCGCAGGAGCTGCACCATGCCGTCGGACAGCAGGGACGTCGTCGTCTCGAGGCCCGCCTCGATCATGACGTTGAGCTGGGAGCCGGCCACCGCGCGCACCGCGGGGTCGGTCTCTGTGTCGAGCCACTCTCCCAGCGGGGAGTCCTCCGCGAGCCGGGGTCTGGGCTGGGCTACGAGCTGTTCCCAGTACGCGTTCCACAGCTTGCCCGCGCGGTCGGCCTGCGCCATCCGCGCCTTGCTCGGCGCGAGGTCGTGCACGTTCGAGAGCATGCGGCTCATCTCGCACAGCAGCGGGATGTCCTCGCGCGGCAGCCCGAGAACGATGCAGAGCACCGCCATGGGCAGCCGGTCGCCGACCAGGGCCCCGAAGTCCGCCTCGCCGTCGGCGCGCAGCACCGCATCGAACCGGTCGAGGTACTCGTGGACGGTCTGGACGATCTGCGGTGTGAGGTCAGCGACCGACTGCGGCGAGACGAACGAGCCGAGGCTGCGGCGCAGCCCGGCGTGCCCGGGCGGGTTCGTGCCGAGCGCGGAGTCGTGCAGGAACTTCAGGCCCGGGTGCCGCACCCACGTCGGCTGGCGCGCGGTGCGCCAGGCGGCGTCCACGGTGCGCCAGCCGGATCCGCTGAGCACCTCGTGGCTCGCGCCGTGCGAGGTGACCATCCAGGCTCCCCACGGCATGCGTACCGCCGGCCCCATGGCCCGCAGCTCGTCGTAGACGGCGTGGGGGTCGGCGCGCCCTTCGGGCGTGCTCAGATGCCGGATCAGCTTGGTCACGCGGCGGCGGGCATTGCGGTCCGAACTGGCTGCGACGGCGTCTGTTGTCTTCCGGGATCTACCGCTGTGGTCAGGCACTGGGGGCTCCTTCTTCAGCCATGACACCATCTCGTCTGCCGATGGACAACGTTAAACATAACGTGCATACCGGGCAGAACATTCGGCCCTTGCGGGTCGCCGTGTGACAGTTGCGTAAAGAAGTGGCTATGAGGCGGCCATGTGACAGTGTGGGTAGTCTTGTGCGCCGTTGGCGCAACCTGGCAGCCTCGGCAACCGCCTGCCACGCCGACCCCGGTGTCGAAGACTCCCTGTCGGTTCGTCACGAACGACACCGTCATTGCCGGGCCGGCCGGCGGAGAGGTGCAGTCGCCAACATCCTCGACGAGGCACGCTGGAACCTCGAGTTCATGCTGCAAGATGCAGGTCCCCGACGGCGAACCCGGCGCGGGCACGGCGCACGAAGACTTGCGTCAACGGCAAGGCGCACGTCGATGCTGTCTGACGCTCCAGGGGCAGGTCAGACGCGGGCAGGCGTGCGGGCGGCCTGGCGCTCGGGAGTGAACGTCACCGGCAGCGTGGACGGGTAGCGCGACCACGGCGACGGCGCCCACTTCACCACCGGGTCGGTGAGCCTCAGGTCGAGCCGCTCCATCAGGCTCTCCACCGCGATCTTGACCACGAGCCGCCCGGGGCGCTTGGCGGGGCACGCGTGCGGCCCGACGCCGAAGGACAGGTGCGACCGGTTGCCCGCCTCGAAGAGGTCGTCGCTGGTGCGTACCCGCGGGTCGTTGTTCGCGGCGGCCACGCCCATCACTATCGCGTCACCGGCGCGGATCTGGGCGGTACCGAGGGTGCAGTCGGTCACGGCGTACCGGGCGGGCAGGTTCGCCACGGGCGGCTCGCTCCACAGCGTCTCGTCCATCGCGTCGTCCAGGCCGCGGCGCACGCCGGTGACGCGGCCGGTGTACCGGGGGTCGGTGAGCATGCGGCGAAGCGTGGCCGCGATCCAGGTCACGAGCATCTCGTTGGCCGCGCAGATCGCGATCACCATGGAGTGCACGATCTCGGTGTCGTCCTCGAAATTCGGGTGCTCGATGAAGCTGGTGGTCAGGTTCGGGCCTGGCTCCGCCCGGGTCGCGATGACGTGATCCATCACGATCTGGTCCATCCGGACCAGGGCTGACGCGGGATCGCCGCCGTGCCCGAAGATCTCGCTCGCGCAGCGCAACAGGTCGACCCCCTGCCGCTCGTCGAAGCCGAACATGCCCGACACCGCCAGGAACGACACCGCCGCCGCATACTCGCCCATCAGGTCCGCACTGCCCTTGGCAGCGAACGAGTCGATGAGCCGGGCGCAGACGACGCGCACGAGCGCTGCCGTCCGGACCTCGTCCATGTCGGCGAACGCCTCGTCCACCGGGAGCCGCAGCCGCCGGTGCTCCGCGCCGTCCGAGAAGTACAGGTTCCGCCGTCCGGTCGGGGACAGGATGGCGTGCAGGGTCGACTGCGGTGGTAGCTGCTCTCTCCAGTGCCGTGGGTTCCGGGCGAAGACGCTCTCGGTGCGCATCACCTCCATGACCTCGGCGTGCCCCAGCACGAGCCAGCCCGGTACGCCTGGCTCCAGGTCCACGGGGGCCACCGGCCCCCACTGGTCCTGCAGCTTGCGCAGTGCCGCAGTCATGTCCTCCGCACCGGTCAGGTCCACCAGCGCGACCCGGCCCCCGCTCCGCTGCGGTTCCAGGTCAGGCATGCCCCTCCACCCGTCGACATTCATCCAAATTATCCATCGAAATCGGGGGCGACCTGCGTAGACGCCCGATCAGGCGTTTCTATCACGGGCAGCAGAGAACACGAAACACGCGGCGTACTTCCCCACGGCGGCCAGGTCCGGGCTCATCGCCATCGCGAACGCCAGCACCCGGAACGCCTCTCGCGAGACCCACGCTCTGTTCATGACCGCGCAGGACCAGCTCGACCCCATCCTGTGGTGACCTGCTGTCCGCTCTGTGCGTCAGCTCGGGTGTGGGCACTCGGGCGGGTTTCCGGGGGATGGCGTACTACGCGGGCACGAAGTCGGCCCTTGAGGGATACAGCCGGGGCGCGGCACGTGATCTGGCGCATCGGGGCATCACGGTGAACGTCATCCAGCCCGGGTTCGTCGACACGGAAGGAAACCCCGCCGACGGCCCTGCGGCATCCATGTTCCTTCCGACGGCGGCGATGGGGCGGTACGCCAGGCCGGAGGAGATCGCCGCCGGCGTCGTCTTCCTCGCCAGCCCGCAGGCCTCGTACGTCACCGGCGCAGTGCTGAGGATCGACGGGGGATACGGCGCGTAGCGCGACCGCGCGGCTCGGCGATCCTTGAGAGCGGCCGGGGTCGGTGGGGTTCCATCGATCCCGGCCGTTGTTGCGCCCACCGGAACGTGCCGGGTGGACCGAGCTCCCCGATCCGCGATCCGTCGATACCCAGGTTGCCGGCGCCTTCCAGCACGACGTCGACCTCGTCGCTCGCTCGTTGGGGACGAGTTCCGCCGTCGCCGCTGGGGCTTCCGGCCCGTCGACGCTGTCACCCTCTCGGATCGACCGCGGTCATCCGGCGAGAACTCGCGCAGTTCCTCGCCGCCACGCCGACGTCGGGGACGTCGTCGCCCTGCTCGCCTCCCGCGATGCCCGCTGGGTCACGGGCCAGATCCTTGACGCCACAGGCGGTGAACGCCGGTAAGCGTGGTTCAGCGCCTCGTCTCGTACCGGTTCATGACCACTCCGCCAGGAAACGCCCGCGTCTCCACCAGGTTCAGGTTCACCCAGCTGTCCAGCACGGTGAAGAACGGTGCGCCACCACCCACCAGGACCGGATGGGTGACGATCGTGTACTCGTCGATCAGCCCGGCCCGCATGGCCGCCGCGGCCAGCTTCGCTCCACCGACCCGCATCGGCCCGCCGTCCCCGGCCTTGAGCCGGGCGATCTCGGCGACCGCGTCGCCGGCGAACAGCCGGGCGTTCCAGTCGACCTCGTCGAGGGTCGACGAGAACACCACCTTCGGTGTGTCCCGCCAGTTCCGCGCGAACTCGATGTCTGTCGGAGTGGCGCCCGGCTGCTGGTCGCCCGTCGGCCAGTACGAGCTCATGGTCTCCCACAGCCGGCGCCCGTACAGGAACAGCTCGATGGCCCGCTCCTCGCCCAGCCACCACTGGAACAGCTCGTCGTTCGGCTCGCTCCAGCCCAGGTCGTCGCCGGGCGCGGAGATGTAGCCGTCCACGCTCAGGTTCATGCCGTAGAGCAGTTTCCGCATGGCTCTGTACCTTCCGTCGGTCGGGTCTCCCAGCGCAGACCGGCGCACCGCGGGGAACTCATCGGCACGACCATCCGTACCGGCTACCCGATCGTGTCGGCGCAACTCATCGCCAGGTCCGACGCCGCCGTGCCATCCGTACGCACCAGGTGGGCCTCACCCCACACCCTGACCCCTTCGACGACGGGCAGCACTGTCGCCCCGTACGGCGTCAGCCGGTAGATGACAGGCGCCGGGACAGGCCCGGTCACCACGCGTTCGACGAGTCCGTCGGCCTCGAGCTCGCGCAGCTGCTCGGCCAGCACCTTGGGCGTGATGGGCGCGCTCCTGCGGCGCAGACCGGCGAAGTTGGACTCTCCGTGGGCGAGCCAGTAGAGCAGCGTCAGCTTCCACTTGCCACCGATCGCGCTGAACGCCGCCGCCATCGGGCAGCCCGGCAAGGGGTTGGGGCGCGAGGGGTTACCCGCAGGTGCCTTCTTGTTCACGACAGAGCTCCGCTCGATAGTCGAACCCATGACCATTCCATACCGCAAAATCCTGACCGCAGGACTTTCCGCCACCTTCTTCTTCACGATGGCGTTCTTCGCGACGACGGCGGCGGGTGACGCCTCACCACATCCCACGTCCACCGCCGTCGACGGCCAACGGGACTTCGACTGGGAGATCGGCACCTGGCGATCGTCGGTGCGGGTGCTCGCCGACCCGCTCTCCGAGTCCCCGGACGAGTGGCTCGAGTTCAGCGGGACCAGCATCGTGCGTCCGCTCTCCGACGGGCGGGCCAACGTCGTCGAGTTCGAGGTCTCGGGGCCGGACGGCCGGATCGACGCGCTCAACCTCAGGCTGTACGAACCGCAGGCCCAGCGGTGGAGCCTCACGTTCGTCAACATGCGCGACGGGCTGCTCGCCCCGGCGGTGTACGGCGGATTCCACGACGGCGTCGGCACGTTCTACGGCGACGACCACCTCGGCGACCGGCCGATCAAGGTGCGGTTCCTCATCACCCGCGTGAGCAAGGACGAAGCGAGGTTCGAGCAGGCGTTCTCGGCCGACGACGGCGCGACGTGGGAGACGAACTGGATCGCGGTGGACCGCCGGGTCCGGCGCTGACGGCCGGGCCGCGCGGGCGTGCTTTCGTAGTTTCCCGTGCGGTTCGATGGCACCCTTCACCCCATGAGCGACGAGACGATCGGTTCCGCGAACGCCGACTCCACGGAGCAGAAGGTCCACGGTTCCGCGGGCTCTCTCGCACTGGGGCTCGGCCTGATCCTCGGTGGCGCGGCCGTCCCCTCTTCCTCATCCTGGGGCTTCGCATGGTGCCCAACTCGGAGACGTTGGTGCTCCTCGTGTTCATCGGCGGCACCGCGATCATCGTTGGCGCCATTCAGCTGGTCGTCGGCGTCTACCAGCTCGCCGACAACGTCGACCGCATGGCCAGGGCACTGCTCGACAGGGGACGCGACTAGCGCAAAAAACGGCGAGATCCGCGGCCGCCTCCGTCAGGATGGCCGGCATGGACAAGGCTGGCACGGATCAGGTCGAGGTCGTCGTCGCCCACAGCCAGCGCGCGACGCTGCGCGTCGGCGACATCTTCCTGAAGGTCGACGGCGACCTGGCCCACGCCGACGTCGAGGTGCGGGCCATGGCCCTGGCGCCGATCCCGACCCCCGCTATCCTCTGGCGCGAACCCCCTGCGCTCGCGATCGCCGCCGTGTCCGGCACGGCGCTCGGCGTGCTCGGCGCGCCGTCGGAGGCGTCGTCGGCCGCGTGGGCAGCGGCGGGAGCCGCGATCCGGAAGCTGCACGACGCGCCCCTGCCGCCGTGGCCGGGGCGCGCGCTCGACGACGTCGCGGCCGAGCTCGACACGGAGTGCGAGTGGCTGCTCTCCAGCGGCGCGCTGCCCGCCGAGGTGGTGCGGCGCAACCGCGAGATCGCGGAGGCCGCGCTCCGGCCGTGGACGCCCGCGTTCATCCACGGCGACCTGCAGATCACCCATGTGTTCGTCGACGGCGACGAGGTCACCGGCGTCATCGACTGGTCCGAGGCGGCCCCCGGCGACGCCATGTTCGACCTCGCCATCCTGACGCTCGGACACGAGGAGCGCCTCGACGACCTGCTCGCCGGCTACGGCGACGACGTGGACCGGGACGTGATCCGTGCCTGGTGGTCGCTGCGCAGCCTGACGGCGTCGCGCTGGCTGATCGAGCATGGCTTCGACCCCGACGCACCAGGTTGTGAGTTCGACGTGCTCCGGTCCCGGATGGAGGACCCCGAGGGTCGGTAGCCTGTCCGGGTGCTGATCGAGCGACTGAGCGTCAGGCCCGCCCAGGTCGAGCGGGGCGTGTGGCCGTGGACCGTGCCGGCCGTCGCCGAGATCGCGGCCCGCGGTGTGCGGCTGACCAGCGGGATCGTCGTCCTGATGGGGGCCAACGGGTCCGGCAAGTCCACCGTGCTCGAGGCGATCGCGGAGCAGTACGGAATCGACGTCCGTGGCGGCCACGGGGGCCGTAGGTACGCGAGCGAGCTGGAGCCGAGCCCGCTCGGCGAGGCGCTCGTGCTGGACCGGTCGATCGCCGGGGCCCGGATGCTCCGGCAGAAGGCGAAGGGCTTCTACCTGCGCGCCGAGACCGCCGCCGGGATGCTGGAGTTCATGACCGGCGCCGGGGTGAGCGGCTACGGTGACAAGCTCTCGACGGAGGTCAGCCACGGCGAGTCCTACCTCCAGGCGATCTCCGGCAGGTTCGCCGGCCCCGGCCTCTACCTGCTCGACGAGGCCGAGGGGCCGCTGTCGTTCGAGTCGACCCTCCAGCTGCTGTACCGGCTGCAGGACCTCGTGGCCGACCACGACGCGCAGGTCATCTACGCGACGCACTCCCCGCTGGTCGCGGCGATCCCCGGCGCGCAGATCCTGGAGATGACCGACGACGGCATCGCCGAGCGCACCTGGTCGGAGCTGGAGTCGGTCGCCCTCTGGAAGAGGTTCCTGGGGCGCCCGGACATGTTCTTCGACGCCCAGTGACGGACGGCTTCTCCGACGCCGAGTGACGGACGGCGCCCTCACAGCTCCCTGGTGAGAAACAGTGAGTCCCCGTGCACCGCGTCCGGCTCGACGCGCCCCGACTCGGTGAACCCGACCTTCGCCAGCACGCGGAGCGAGGCGTCGTTCCAGGCCCGGACCGTGGCCCACAGCCGCTCGTAACCCGACTCCCGTGCCCAGCCGAGCACCGCCCACGCGGCCTCGGTCGCGTACCCGTGGCCCCAGGCGCGGCGCAGCAGCTCGAACGCGAGCTCGGGTTCGTCGTCCGGCACCTGGGAGCCGGTGATCAGGCCGCAGTAGCCGATCACGTCCCCCGAGCCCTTCAGCTCCAGCGCCGGCAGCCCGAGCGTCGACGGTTCGGCGGTGTCCTCGATCCACCGGGCGACGTCCTCGACCGTCGGCCGGCCGTCGGCGCCGATCCGGCGGTGCGGGGGCACGCGAGGGTCGCGCTCGGTCCACATCTCGTGCTGCACGGCGGCCTCGGACACGCGCCAGGGCCGCAGCAGCAGGCGTTCGGTCTCGAGCAGGAGCATGCTGCCGACACTATCGGGCACCTCGGACCGACCCCTGACCACCCCGACCCCTGACCACTCCGGTGCCCGAGCACTCCAACCTCCGAGCACTCCAACCTCCGAGCATCCGACGAGCAATCCAGTCAGCCCGATATATCCAGACCGATGTATGCGTTTGCGCCAAACGTCGGTTTGGCAGTTTCGGGTTCTTTGGCCCGGCGTTATGGTCGCCAGCGACGGCGCGTCTGCGCCGCCGAGGTCGCGGTCCTCGCGCGGCCGGAGTGCAGGGGGCACACACGTGAGTTTCTTCAGGAGCGGTGTTCGTCGTGGGCGCGTCGTGGCGGCCGCGGCCGCCGTCGTCGGGCTGGCCGGGATGGCCACGATCGCCGGGCTGGGCGCCCTGGCCGGCGTCCCGGGCGTGATCGCCGCGCAGGCCGCGGTCTCGACGTACAACCCGTTCGACGTGAACAGCGACTTCACGATCCTCACGACCGGGAACGCGCACCTCGGGAACGCCGAGCTGGAGGGCTCCGTCGCCGCCTTCGGCAGCATCTCGTCGGACGACCCGAACGGATACGACGTGCTCCACCAGTCGGCAGGCCGGGCCGACTACACCGTGCCCCTGGTCGACGGCGCCCCGGTGCGGATCCTCGCCGGCACGTTCACCGGCACCGGCTCCTTCGACATCTCGAACCGCGACGACTCCGGGACCATCGCCACCTCCAGCCCCGAGGCGAACGCGCTCGCCAAGCTCGCGGACACCACGGGGCTCACCGCCCAGGTGCGCGGCGGCGGCGTAGGCAACAACGCGGGCGGCGACTTTCCCCGCGTGACCAACCCGGAGGGCGGGTTCCTCGACCTCAAGGCCGCCCCGTACGCCGACTTCGCCGTCTCCGACCTGCAGACCGAGCAGGCCGCGGTCGCGGACTACTTCCCCGATCTGGAGGCGGACGTCGAGCGGACGAACGAGTGCCTCGCCTCGATGTACGGCAACCCGGAGCTGTCCAATGCCGTGACCGTCGAGGAGGAGGGCGGGCTCGTCTACGTCTCCGGCTTCTCCACCACGATGCCCAACGTCATCGACTACGCGGACGTCGCCGGCGCGACCGTCAAGATGGACCGCGCCGACGGCTACGTGCCGACGGCGCAGGCGCCGCTCGTGATCCGCGTGCCCGAGGGCACCACCACGATCGGGCCGCTCGACTTCGAGGGCTGGTCCGCCGGCAGCGGCGAGCAGCAGGACTACGCGCGCTACATCATGCTCGACCTGTCCGCCGTGACCGGGACCGTCACCGTGGACGGCCTGGAGCTGGGCGCGATCTGGGCCCCGAACGCCACGGTCGAGTTCGCCTCCGGGATCACCACCAACGGCCAGTGGTTCGCCGACGGCGTCACCACCTCGGGCGGCGGCGAGATCCACCACCACACGTTCGGTGGCCTGCTCCTGTGCGACGACGAGGAGCCCGGCCCGAGCCCCAGCCCCTCCCCGTCTGCCAGCACCCCCGGGCCGTCCCCGAGCCCCAGCCCGAGCACCCCGAGCCCCAGCCCCAGCAGCCCCGGTCCCTCGCCGTCGGACACTCCGTCGCCGAGCACCCCGGCGCCGTCGGCCACACCCACGCCTGGCACCCCGGGCACCCCGGGTACGCCGGGAACTCCCGGCACGCCCGACGACGGACCGGGCTCGCTCGCCGTGACCGGCTCGCCCGCCGCCGTCCTGGCGGGAACCGCGACGGCCGCGGTGCTCCTCGGCGCGCTCCTCATCGCCGTCCGACGCCGCGTGGGCAGGTAGACGCCGTCGCCCGGCGCCGTGGCAGCATGCGGGCATGAAGCTGCACGAACGGATCGAAGGCCGGCTCCGCGAGTTCGTCGAGCGGCAGCCCATGTTCTTCGTGGCCACGGCGCCGCTGGCAGAGCACGGGCACGTCAACCTCTCGCCGCGCGGCATACCCGGCACGTTCGCCGTGCTGGACGACCACACGTTCGCCTGGCTCGACGGCACGGGCAGCGGCAGCGAGACCGTGGCGCACCTGCGGGAGAACGGCCGCATCACCATTATGTTCTGCGCCTTCGACGGCCCGCCGAACATCGTCCGCCTGCACGGCACCGGCCGCGTCGTCAGCCGGTACGACGACGGGTACGCGGCGCTCGCGGCCCGCTTCACCGACGTTCCCGGCGCCCGCGCCGTCGTCGTGGTGGACGTCGAGCGGGTCTCCGACAGCTGCGGCTGGGGCGTGCCGCTCATGTCCTACGAGGGCGAGCGCGGACTGGTCGGCCCGTACTTCGAGCGCAAGGGCGAGGAAGGGCAGCAGGAGTACCGCCGGGCCAAGAACCGGACGAGCATCGACGGCCTGCCCGCCTACGACGACGACCCGCTGCCCGCGCCTCAGTAACCCGTGCCGGTCTTGGCCTGACGGCGCTCCTTGGGGTGCGCGCCGCCCTTCAGGTCGAGGGTCTTGCACGCCTCCTCGATGTCCTCGGTGAGCCGGTCGACCTGCGCCCGGCTCATGGTCTCCTTGACCAGGGCCCGGAGGATCTTCACGTCCTGCGCGTCCGGCGGCAGCGTGTACGCCGGGACCATCCAGCCGCGCTCCGCCGAGAGCTGCCAGGCGATGTCCGACTCGTCGTACCCGACGTGGTCGCCCGCGAGCCGGAACGCCACCAGCGGGAGCTGCTCGGCGTCGTCGCCGATCACCTCGAACCGGCCGGTGTCGCGCAGGTTGGCCGCCAGCACCCGGGCGTTCTGCTGCATCTGCGTCATCACGTAGGTGTAGCCCTCGCGCCCGAGCCGCACGAAGTTGTAGTACTGCGCGAGCACCATGGCCGCGCCGGTCGAGAAGTTCAGCGTGAAGGTCGCGTCGGTCTTGCCCAGGTAGTTCTCGTAGAAGACGAGGTCCTGCGCCAGGTCGGACGTCTCGCGGAAGACGAGCCAGCCGATCCCGGGGTAGACCAGTCCGTACTTGTGGCCGGACACGTTGATGGACCGCACCTGCTCCAGCCGGAAGTCCCAGCGGGAGTCGGGGTACAGGAACGGCCAGACGAAACCGCCGCTGGCGCCGTCGACGTGCAGCGGGATGTCGAGCCCGCGATCACGCCTGACGTCCAGGAGCAGCTGGTTGATGCCGACGATGTCGTCCATGTGCCCGGTGAACGTGGTGCCGAGCACCGCGGCCACGCCGATGGTGTTCTCGTCGAGGTACGGGGCCACGTCGTCGGGCCCGATCGTGTACTTGTCCACGCCCAGGGGGATGATCCGGGGTTCGACGTCGAAGTAGCGGCAGAACTTCTCCCAGACCACGTGCACGTCGCCGCCGAACACGAGGTTGGGGCGGTCCACGGGCTCCCCGGCGGCCTGGCGCCGCTCCTTCCACTTCCACTTCAGTGACAGCGCGCCGAGCATGATCGCCTCGGACGACCCCTGCGTGCGGCAGCCGGTGGTCTCGCCGGGCGCGTGGAACAGGTCGGCGAGCATCCGCACGCACCGCTGCTCGATCTCCGCCGAGATCGGGTACTCGGCGTGGTCGATGAAGTTGCGGTGCAGGTTCTCCGCGATGATCCGCTGAGCCTCGGGCTCCATCCACGTGGTGACGAAGGTCGCGAGGTTGCGCATCGGGTCGCCCTCGAGCGCGAGGTCCTCGCCCAGCATCCGCATGGTGTCGGTGGGACTCATGCCGGTGTCCGGAAACACCGTGGACGGAACTTCCTCGGTCAGGAAGCGGTTGCCGTACAGCGCCGTCGTGCGCTCGTCACGCGTGCCCATGCTTTCGAGTCAAGCATGGGCCCCGGACGTCGTCGACCGGTGGGCGGGCGAACTTCCGGGGCCGGGCACTCATTGGTCCGGGCGCTCGCCGAGCTGCAGCGCCCCGCCGACGACGAAGCAGACCGCTCCGACGAGCGTGCCCCAGTTGACCAGTCCCGCGGCGACCACGGTCGAGGTCGCCGGCCGGGTGAACGCCGCGAGCCCGGCCAGGAAGAAGAACACCGAGCCCACCTGGTTGACGGCCACCACCCACCAGCCGAGCTCGCGCGGCCGTACCCCGATGCGACCGTGGCACACCTCCAGCAGGGCGAGGTGCCCCGACAGGAGGAAGCAGACGCAGCCCGTCATGTCGGGCAGCCAGATCCAGCCGTTGGACTGCCGCGCCGTCAGGTCGGACGCGAAAGCGGCGACCAGGCTGACCCCGAAGAACAGGGTGCCGGCGAACAGCACGGCCACGCTGAGCCAGCCGATCTGCCGCGGCAGCCAGGCCCACCACCGCCACGCCGTGGCGCTCAGGGTGCCGTGCTCGTCGATCGCGGTGGGTGCGTTCGACGCCTGCACCACCGAGGCGTAACCGCCGGTGCTGAAGAACAGCCCGCCCACCAGGTAGACCGTGTCGACGGCCCGGATGCTGCCGACGCCGAGCTGGGCGAGCAGCGGGCCCAGGGCGAACATCGCACCGCCGATCATGAAGGCCACGCCCGCGACCACGTTGGCCCGGGCCAGGCGGGCCGCGGTGGTGGGCTCCGCCCCGACGACGCGCGCCAGGGCGCCGCTGGCGTCGCGGACCTCGACCCGGCCCCGGCGGCGCACGGCTCGCGACGCCCAGCGGACCGACGAGCCGTCGACGAGGTGCCAGGTCATGCGGGTGACGAACCCGCCAGTACGCTCGACCCGGCCCAGCGCCCACCGCGCCGGACGGGCGATCAGCGGGCCGTGCGGCGCGTCGTCAGCCACCTCTCGAAATTAGCATCCGGTCGTCCGGTCCGTCGGGCGGGAGGGGACACCGGACCTGCTGCCGGACCTGGCACGGCTGACCCCACGGCTGAGCCACGGACGAGTGCGGACCTATCGGGCGCCGTCAGGGAGAATGCGCCCATGCGACTTCTGCTGCTGCGTCACGGACAGACCCCGTCGAACGTGAAGGGCCTGCTCGACACCGCGGTTCCCGGCCCCGGGCTGACCCTGCTCGGCGAGAAGCAGGCGGCCGCGGTCCCGGGCGCGCTCCGGGACCGCGAGATCGGCGCGATCGCGGTCTCGTCCATGATCCGGACGTCGTTCACGGCCGCGCCGCTGGCGAAGGACCGCGGGATCGAGCCGGTGAAGCTCCCCGGCCTGCGCGAGATCGAGGCCGGCGACCTCGAGATGGCCGACTCGCACGAGGCGCACCTGCGCTACCTCGACACCCTGTTCGCCTGGGCGCGTGGCGACGTCAGCCGTGCCATGCCGGGCGCGCCCGACGGGCGCGCGTTCCTGCAGCGGTACGACGACGCGATCGCGCAGCTCGCCGCGCAGGGTGCCGACAGCGTCGTCGCCGTCTCGCACGGCGCCGCGATCCGCGCGTGGGCGGCCGCCCGCGTGGGTGGCGTGGACGTCGACCACGCCGAGCGGACGCCGCTGGCCAACACCGGCACGGTCGAGGTCGAGGGTGACCCCGAGAGCGGCTGGCGGCTGGTCTCGTGGGTGGCCGAGCCCGTGGGCGGGGCCGAGCTGGCCCCGCTGGTGGCAGACGACCCGACGGGGGAGCCCGTCGAGCCCTGAGCTCGGCTCACGCCGTCCCGAGGGGGTACCGGACGCCCGTGACCGCGACCATCTCGTCCCGGTCCCCGAGACCGAGCTCGGGCGGCAGGTCGTCGTCGTGCCGCACCACGAGCGACGTGACCGCTCGGGTGAGGCAGACGTAGAGGCGGCGCAGCCCGGTGGCGTGGTTGGGCTCGCCCGCGACGATCGCGGCCGGGTCGTGCAGCACCACGTGGTCGAACTCCAGACCCTTCGCCAGCGAGGCGGGCACCAGGTCCAGGTGGAAGTCGAACTCGGAACCGTCGTCCGGCGCCCCGTCGGCCGCATCCCCGTCCGGCCCGTCACCGTCGGCCACTGGGCCCGCGTCCGGCTCGGCGTCGTCCTGCTCGCCCACGACGGCGTACGTCAGGCCGACGGCGGCGAGCGTGTCGCGGACCTGCGGCACGGCGGCGTCGGGCACGATCAGGCCGACCGAGCCCTCCAGGTCCGCGATGCCGACGCCGACCAGCACGTCGTCGAGCGGCGCCGGAGTGATCGTGAGGCGTCCGCGGGCGCGCCGCACGGCCCGCGGCGGCTCCAGGCCGGGCGCGATGCTCGGCAGGAGCCGCGCGGCGAGCTCGATCACGTCGGCGGGCACGCGGAACCCGGCCGTGAGCTGTTCGACGTGCCCGTCGGGCTTGGCCAGGTGCTCCAGCACGTCGGCCCAGTCGCGCGCCGCCCAGGGCGTGGTGGCCTGGGCGAGGTCGCCGAGCACGGTGAGCGAGCCGGTGGCGGCCCGCCGGCCGAGGGCACGCAGCATCATCGCGGACAGGTCCTGCGCCTCGTCGACCACGATGTGCGCCACGGACTCGGTCCGGTCCAGCAGGTCTGTGATCTCGTCGAGCAGCACCAGGTCGGCCGTCGTCCAGCGGGCGGAGCCCGCCGTGCGCGGCGGTCGCGCCCAGATCAGGAGCGCCTGCTCGTCCTCGGTGAGGACGCCGTCGGCGTGCTCGGCGAGGAACTCCGGGTCGGACAGCAGCCGGTGGAGCAGCCGGCGCGGCTCGACCGCGGGCCAGACGGCGGCGGCGTAGTCCCGCACGGGCTTGGTCCGGGCCAGCACGTCCCACGCCTTGTCGTCGAGGGCGTCGCCGGTCTCCTCGATCTGCACCAGCACCCGGTGCGCGAGGGCGTGCCGGAGCTGGGCCGCGCCCAGCGCGTAGCGCACGTCGCGCGCCCGGACCTGCTCGACGGCCTCGCGCGCCTCGTACGCCGCGACTCGCCAGCGGAACGAGCCGCGGGGCAGCACCAGGGTCTCCTCCGGGGTGCCGACGTGGGACCAGACAGCGCGGCGCAATACCTCGGCCAGCCGCCCGTCGCCCTTGAGGGTCGCGACGTCGGCGGGCTCGGTGGCGCGGACCGGGGCGTGGTCGCCCACGATCTCCTCGATGGTCGCCTGGCGGGCGTGGATCTCGCCCAGGGCGGGCAGGACGTCGCGGATGTACCGCAGGAAGCTCTTGTTCGGCCCGACGACGAGCACGCCCCGGCGTGTGAGCTGGTCGCGGTGCGCGTACAGGAGGTAGGCCGCGCGGTGCAGGCCCACGGCGGTCTTTCCCGTGCCCGGCGCACCCTGGACCACGAGCGTGCTCTCGAGCGGCATGCGCACGATGACGTCCTGTTCGGGCTGGATCGTCGCGACGATGTCGCGCATGGGGCCCGAGCGCGGGCGCTCGATCTCGGCCTCGAGGATCTCCGAGTGCGCGTCGCCGTCGCCGTCGGAAAGGTCGCCGTCGGAAAGGTCGCCGGTCAGCTCGGGCCGGGTCAGCGACTCGTCCTCGAACGCCGTGAGATGGCCCCGGGCGAACCCGTAGCGGCGCCGTGCGGAGATGCCCATCGGCTCCTTGGCCGTGGCCCGGTAGAACGGCGTGCTGACGGGAGCGCGCCAGTCCACGACCATGGGCTCGCCGTCCGGGTCGGACACGTGGCGGCGCCCGATGTGGAAGGACTCGCCGGTGGGGGAGGTCTCGCCCGCGACGAGGTCGATGCGGCCGAAGAAGAGCGGGATCTCCGGGTCGTCGGTGAGCTGCTCCATCCTGCGCGCGAGCGTGGCTTCCAGGATCTCCGCGCTCACCCAGTTGCCCGCGTAGCTGCCGTCGAGAGCGGCGACCCGGTCGCGCATCCGCCCGAGCTGTGACCTGGCTTCGGCCAGAAACTCCCGCTCCGTGGCGAGCTCGGACGCGTCGGCGGGCATGGGAGGACCTCCAGGGTCTCGGGGGTGGGGTGGCGGCGCAGGTGCGGGAACAAGGGCTGCCGGCGCCGGGGAAGCTCGTCGCGGGACGTTCCGCGCGAACGCGCGAGTCTAGTCCCGCGGACCCGGACGGCGCGGCATCTTTTTGTGACCTGGGATCCGGTTCAGGTGCTGGTCCGGAACCATATGTCCCTCGAGTCCGTTTCCACTGTCGCACCAACCTGCCCCACGGTACGGTCGGGTGCACCGCCCGGCCTATCGAGGAGCCTCAGTGTCGTCCGACGAGCTGCCCCAGGAGTTCCAGATCGACGTACCCGACGAGATGGAGACCGGCGTACCGGCTGACTTCGCCTCCGTCTGGCACACGCCGACGTCGTTCATCCTGGACTTCATCGCCGTGAAGCAGCCCCCGAGCCCGGTGTCCGACCCCGAGTCGGGTGAAGTCACCTCGATCACCGTGCCGGGCCGGGTGGTTTCGCGCGTGCGCATTCCCCCGCAGCAGGTGTTCGAGCTCGCCAAGGCGCTCACTATGCAGCTCGACGCGTGGGAGAAGGAAAGCGCACCGAACGTTCGCAATCCCGGTGCCGCAGAGGGCCCGGATGGCCCAAATCGGTCGTCAGAGAATTAGTTCTGGTGAATTTTTTACTTGGACGTATGTCCAACTCGGTATCTATATGTCCGATCTGACCGGCAGTCTTGTGCTAGTTTGCCCGGAGAAATACCGGGTTATACCATTGGGGTTCTTGAAATGTAACCCTTACTGGCTGTTCCACTTGCGATCTTCACGGATGTAGGCTGCCCGTGATCGCGACGAAGGCGTTGCAATCTCCCAGAGTTGCCCGGGGGGTCGGGCGACCCGTTCCGGCGGCCATGTCGGGGAGCAATGAACAGGGGCGATGCAAGTGAGCAACACCGAATTCGACAACAGGGGGCGCACGGGCGGGATCATGTTCGAAGAACAGGCCCGTACGAGCGTCGTGAGCATGTGGGGAGAGATCGATGTCTCTTTGCGCGGTGAGTCGAGTGCTGCCATAGCCAACGCCCTCGAGCGGGCGAAGGCGGTCGTCATCGACACGTCCAAGGTGACCTTCATGGACTCGACCGGCGTCGCGTTCCTCATGCAGATGTACACCTACGGAACGCAGGACGGGCTGACCGTCTCTCTTCCGGAGCCGCCCGCGGTGGTCCGGAACGTCATCGAGATGCTCGGGGTGGACGCACTGTTCGCGCAGCCCGCGCACGGCGGCGCCGCGCGGGAGGCCTGACCCGCCCCCGGAAATGACTGCGCCCGGCCCGGCGGCCGGGCGCGCTGCCGTGGCGTCGTTCGTTCAGCGCCGTGTCGAAGTGCCCTGGTTCAGCGCCCCGCGGCCAGGGCCGCCGCCCCGACGATGCCGGCCGCGTTGCGCAGCTGAGCCGGGACGATCGGCGCCCGCAGGTGCAGGTGCGGCAGGTACTTCTCGTGATGCTTGCTCACGCCGCCGCCCACGACGATGAGGTCGGGGGAGAGCAGGTCCTCGACCACCCCGAAGTAGCGCTGCAGTCGCTCCGCCCAGGCCTCCCAGGACAGGTCCTCGCGCTCGCGCGCAGAGTCGGCCGCGCGCGACTCGGCGTCGTGCCCGTCGATCTCGAGGTGCCCCAGCTCGGTGTTCGGCACCAGCACGCCGTCCACCACGAGGGCCGAGCCGATGCCGGTGCCGAGCGTCGCGACCAGCACCACGCCGTCGGTGTCGCGGGCCGCGCCGTAGCGGACCTCGCCCACGCCCGCCGCGTCGGCGTCGTTCACCGCGACCACGTGCCGGCCGGTCGCGCGCTGCACGAGCGCCGGCAGGTCGACGCCGGTCCAGGACTGGTCGAGGTTGGCCATGGAGCGCACCACGCCGTGCTGCATCGGAGCGGGGAATGCGACGCCGATCGGCACGTCGTCGGGCAGGTGGTAGGCGTCGACGAGCTCCGCGAGCACGTCGGCCACGGCCTGTGGGGTGGAGGGTTGCGGGGTCGGGATGCGGGTCCGCTTCTCCGCGTAGTCGCCCACCGTGAGGTCGACGGGCGCCCCCTTGATGCCCGAACCACCGATGTCTATGCCGAACGCCAGGTCGCTCATGTCAGGATCGTCTCATGAGCACCGACGAGCAGTACTGGTACAACACCGAGACCAAGGCGGTCGAGGTGGGTCGCCGTTCGGCCTGGTCGCACCTCATGGGCCCGTACAGCACCCGCGCCGAGGCCGAGCGAGCGCTGGAGAGCGCGAAGTCGCGCAACGAGTCCTGGGAGCAGGACGACAAGGACTGGCGCGACAAGTAACGGCCGACGCGTCAGACGTGCGGGTCACCGGGGTGACCCGCACGTCTGACACGTGCGCCTACTTCTCGAACGAGTGCGCCTCGTCCGGGAACGAGGCGTCCTTGACCTCGGACACGTAGTCCTCCGCGGCCTGCTGCAGCGCGGCGCCGAGCTCGGCGTAGCGGCGGGCGAACCGCGGTGACCAGTCGGTCATCCCGGCCATGTCCGTCCACACCAGCACCTGGCCGTCGCAGTGCGGCCCCGCCCCGATGCCGATGGTCGGGATGCGCACGATCTCGGTGATCCGCGCGGCGACGTCGGTGGGCACCATCTCCAGGACGACGGCGACGGCGCCCGCCTCCTCGACGGCCTTCGCGTCGTCGGCCAGCCGCTCGACGGCGTCGTCGCCGCGGCCCTGCACGCGGGGACCGCCCAGCAGGTTCTCCGACTGGGGCGTGTAGCCGAGGTGCGCGACGACGGGGATGCCCGCGTCGGTCAGCGCACGGATCTGCGGGGCCGAGCGGACGCCGCCCTCCAGTTTCACGGCGTCGGCGCCGGTCTCCTTGAAGATCCGCACGGAGGTCTCCAGGGCCTGCTGTGGCCCGGCCTCGTAGGAGCCGAACGGAAGGTCGACCACCACGAAGGCGCGCTTGGTCGCGCGGGCCACGGCGCGCGCGGCGGGAATCATGTCGTCGACCGTCACGGGGATCGTCGTGCTGTGCCCGTGCATGACGTTCCCGATGGAGTCACCCACCAGCAGGATGTCCATGCCGGCCGCGTCGAAGATCGCCGCGGTCACCGCGTCGTACGCGGTGAGCATCGCGAGCTTCTCACCCTTGGCCTTGGCCTCGGCCAGGTGATGCACGCGGACCCGCTTGGGACCCTGAGTGGGTGAGGTGTGGGCGGACATGGTCCTCCTGTGGTTCGACGGGCCTCGGTGCCGCTGGAAAGCCTACGACCGGTCGTCCATGCTCGGTACACGCACCTGTAACAGGTTTAGTGCAAGATGGGCCCATGGACAGGCAGCAGGAGTTCGTGCTCCGCACGGTCGAGGAGCGCGACATCCGCTTCATCCGGCTTTGGTTCACCGATGTGCTCGGCGTGCTGAAGTCGGTAGCAGTGGCACCCGCGGAGCTCGAGTCGGCGTTCAGCGAGGGCATCGGCTTCGACGGCAGTGCCATCGAGGGGCTCACCCGGGTGTTCGAGGCGGACATGGTCGCCAAGCCCGACCCGACCACCTTCCAGGTGCTCCCGTGGCGCGGCGAGCGGCACGGTACCGGCCGCATGTTCTGCGACATCCTGACGCCGGACGGGGAGCCGTCGCTGGCGGACTCGCGCAACGTGCTCAAGCGCACCCTCGCCAAGGCGAGCGACCGCGGGTTCACCTTCTACACGCACCCCGAGGTCGAGTTCTACCTGTTCAACCAGCTCACCAAGGCCGACCCGAAGCTGGAGCCGGTCGACCAGGGCGGTTACTTCGACCACCTGGCCCGGGGATCGACGCACGACTTCCGCCGTGCCGCGATCACGATGCTCGAGTCCATGGGTATCTCGGTGGAGTTCTCGCACCACGAGGCCGGCCCCGGCCAGAACGAGATCGACCTGCGGTACGCCGACGCGCTGACCACCGCGGACAACCTCATGACGTTCCGCACCGTGGTCAAGGAGGTGGCGCTCGAGCAGGGCGTGTTCGCTTCCTTCATGCCCAAGCCGCTGGCCGACCAGCCCGGCTCCGGCATGCACACCCACGTGTCGCTGTTCGAGGACGACCGCAACGCGTTCTACGAGCCCGGCGCTCAGTTCGAGCTGTCCAAGACGGCGCGCCAGTTCATCGCGGGACTCATGGTGCACGCGGGTGAGATCACCGCCGTCACCAACCAGTACGTCAACAGCTACAAGCGGCTCTGGGGCGGGCAGGAGGCTCCGAGCTACGTGAGCTGGGGCCACAACAACCGCTCCGCGCTGGTCCGCGTGCCCATGTACAAGCCGGGCAAGGGCAACTCGGCACGCATCGAGTACCGCGCGCTGGACTCGGCCGCCAACCCGTACCTGGCGTTCGCCGTGATCCTCGCCGCCGGCCTCAAGGGCATCGAGGAGGGCTACGACCTCCTGGACCACACGGAGGACGACGTCTGGGAGCTCACCCCTGCCGAGCGCCGCGCGCTGGGCATCGCGCCGCTGCCGCGCGACCTCGACGAGGCCATCCAGTTCATGGAGAAGTCCGAGCTCGTGGCCGAGACCCTCGGCGAGCACGTCTTCGACTACTTCCTGCGCAACAAGCGCGAGGAGTGGGAGGCCTACAGCGCTCAGGTCACGCCCTTCGAGCTCAAGCGGTTCCTGCAGCTCTGACCTCGGGAACCAGGGGGTGCTGCACGCCCCGCCCGCGTCGTAGGGTCGGGGGGTGCAGAGCCGCCGACCCGAGACCCTCACGACCCATCTGATCCGGGCCGGGTTCGCCGACCTCACCCGGTCCGCCTCGCTCTGGCGGGATCCCGACCTGGTCGCCGTCCTGGACGCCAGGCCCCCGGGCACCGGCGGCGCGGACCTCGCCGCCGGGCCCGACCGCGGCGCGGTCGTGCTGGAGCCCGGCGACGTCGCGCTGCTGCGCTCGCTCGCCGGCGTCGCCGACCCTGACCTCGCCCTCCTGCAGCTCGTCCGCCTCGCGGCGGCCGCCCCGGACCAGCTCCGGGCGGTCCTGGCGGCGAACGGCGAGATCCTGGAGGCGGACCGTGCCTCCTCGGACGACGACGAGGGCGACGACGGCGACGGCGACACCCGGCCCCGCCCGACCGTCCGCGACCGGCTGCTGCGCGTGCTGGGCGCGTCGTCGGCGCTCGGCGACGAGCTCGTGCGGCACCCCGCACTGCTCGACCTGATCCGCGACCGCACCCCGGGGACCGGAGTTCCTGCCGCGGAGGTCCGCGCCGAGCTGCTGCGCGCCGTCGACGCCGACCCGGAGTCCGCCGAGCCGGTCGCGGGGACGCACGTGCCAGGTGGTCCGGGCGAGAGCGCACCGGGTGGTTCCGGGTCGGACAGCACCGGGCCGGGCGGGAGCCTGCCGGGCGAGACCGCTTCCGGCGAGAGCACCTCGCCGTCGTACACGGACCGCCTGCGCCGCGCCTACCGGGCCCGGCTGCTGCGGATCGCCGCGACCGATGTGACCGCGCCCCAGCCGACCGCTGTGCTGCCCGCCGTCGCGGCGGCGCTCGCGGACCTGGCCGCGGCCGCGCTGGAGGGCGCGCTGGCCGTCGCGCGCTCCGAGGAGGAGGACCATGCCGCCGGCGTGCGGCTGGCGGTGCTGGGCATGGGCAAGACCGGCGGCCGCGAGCTGAACTACATCTCGGACGTCGACGTCATCTACGTGGCCGAGCCGGGCGTGCTGCCCGACGGCACGCCGGCCCGCGACGAGGACGACGCCCTGCGGGTCGCGACCCGGCTGGCGGGGCGGCTCGCCCAGGTGTGCTCGGGCCCCTCGGCCGAGCCCGCGCTGTGGCAGGTCGACGCGGCACTGCGGCCCGAGGGCAAGCAGGGCCCGCTCGTACGGACGCTGGCCAGCCACGTCGCGTACTACGAGCGGTGGGCCGTGACCTGGGAGTTCCAGGCGCTGCTCAAGGCTCGTCCCGTGGCGGGCGACCTGGCGCTGGGGGAGGCGTACACCGCCGCCGTCGGGCCGCTGGTGTGGCAGGCCGTGGAGCGGCCCAACTTCGTCGAGGACGCGCGCGCCATGCGCAAGCGCGTCGAGGACAACGTGCCGGTGGCCGAGGCGGACCGGCAGATCAAGCTCGGCAAGGGCGGCCTGCGCGACGTCGAGTTCACCGTGCAGCTGCTGCAGCTCGTGCACGGCCGGGCGGACGAGGACATCCGCTCGCGGACCACGCTCGACGCCCTCGCGGCCCTGTCGAAGGGTGGCTACGTGGGCCGTGAGCACGCGCGTCGGATGGGGGAGTGCTACCGGTTCCTGCGGGCGCTGGAGCACCGGGTGCAGCTCTTCCGGCTGCGCCGCACCCACCTCATGCCGACCGCCGAGGCGGAGCTGCGCCGGCTGGCCCGTGGGCTGGGCTACGGCGGTGCGGACGACCTCGTCAAGACGTGGCGGTCGGTGAAGCGCGAGGTACGCGACCTGCACGAGGCCGTCTACTACCGGCCCTTGCTGCCGGCCACCGCGCTGCTGTCCACGAGCGAGGCGTCGCTCGCGCCGCGAGCGGCCATGGCCCGGTTCGCAGCGATCGGCTACCGCGACCCGGCGGGCGCGATGCGCCACGTCCAGGCCCTGACCGACGGCGTCTCGCGGCGCGCGGCGATCCAGCGGCAGCTCCTGCCGGTGCTGCTCGGCTGGTTCGCCGAGGGCGCCGACCCGGACGAGGGCCTGCTCGCGTTCCGCAAGCTGTCGGACACGCTGGGCTCCACCCACTGGTACCTGCGGCTGCTGCGCGACTCTGCGGAGGCGGCGTCCCGGCTGGCCCAGGTGCTGTCGTCGTCGCGGTACCTCGCCGACGCGATCGGCAGGTCCCCGGAGTCGGTGCGGTGGCTCGCGCAGTCCGACTCGCTGGCGCCCCGCGGGGTGCGGCGGCTGGCCTCGGAGGCCGACGCGCTGCTCGGCCGCGCCCAGGAGGTCGACAACGCGACGATCGCGCTGCGTGCTCTCCGCCGCCGCGAGCTGGCCCGCACCGGCGTGGCGGAGGTGCTGGGCGAGCTCGGGCCCGTCGACGCCGCCAAGGCCATCTCGGACGCCGCCGACGTCGTCCTGGCGGGTGGGCTGCGCATCGCCGAGCACGAGGCGCGCGCCGAACGGAAGGTCGCGCGGGGCGACGAGCCCGCGCGACTGCTCATCGTCGCGATGGGCCGGCTCGGCGGACAGGAGATGGGCTACGGCTCGGACGCCGACATCATGTTCGTCTACGAGGCGGTGGGCGGCGCCGGCGACAAGGAGGCCAACGACTACGCCCTGGCCGTGGCCAAGGGGATGCGGCGCATCCTCACGGCCGTCGGGCCGGAGCCGGGCCTGCCCGTGGACGCCGACCTGCGACCCGAGGGCCGCAACGGGCCGCTGGTGCGGTCGTTCGAGTCCTACGTGGAGTACTACGACCGCTGGTCCTCGCCCTGGGAAGCGCAGGCGCTGCTGCGGGCACGTGCCCTGTCGGGCACGCTCAGCGTGGTCGCGGCCGGCGGCCCCGGCGAGGGCGCCGTCGAGGCGTCGCTGCCCGACGACGGGAGCGCGCCCGCCGACGTCGGCGGCGAGCTGGACCTGGGGCCCGGTGCCGAGGGCGGCCGGTCGCTGGGCGCCAGGTTCACAGAGCTGATCGACCCGCTGCGCTACCCGGAGGGCGGGCCCGACGCGTCGGTGCTGCGGGAGGTGCGGCGCATCAAGGCGCGCGTCGAGTCGGAGCGCCTGCCGCGCGGTGCGGACCCGGCGCGGCACCTGAAGCTGGGCCGCGGCGGGGTGTCCGACGTCGAGTGGACGGTCCAGCTGCTGCAGCTCCAGCACGCGTTCGAGGTGCCGGGCCTGCGCACGACCGGCACCGTCTCGGCGCTGGAGGCGGCCCGGCAGGCCGGCCTGCTGTCCGACGACGACGCCGAGGTGCTGCTGGAGGCCTGGGTCCTGGCGTCGCGGCTGCGGTCGGCGATCGTGCTGTGGTCCGGTCGCACCACGGGCTCAGGTGTCGACATGCTGCCGCACGACAGCCACGCCCTGACCGGCATCGCGCGCCTGCTCGGCGACGTCGGCACCGGCCCGGAGCTGGAGGAGCTGTACCTGCGGGTCGCGCGGCGGGCGCGGGCAGTGATGGAGCGGGTGTTCTACGGGGCGGAGTGAGGCTGTGCCCGGTCGCGCGACAGACGACCATGCACCTGCTGCCAGGCGGGTGAGTTCCCTGGCAGCAGGTGCATGGTCGGTCACCCGGTCGGGGGAGCGAGCTCACGACGGCGGGGGATCCGGGTAGCGCGTCCGCGCGACGAGCATCGATGGCATGAACACCCCAACCGTCGCGACAGCCACGTCGTCCCTGACAGCCCCGCCGGCCCGGACAGCTCCGCCTGCCGGGGAGGCCGGCCCCGGTATCCGTCGTCTGGCGCATGCCGTCGCCCTGCTCACCGTGCCGTCCGGTCTCTGGCGGATCGCCCTGGTGCTCGGGCTGCCGGTCGCGAGCACCGCCGTCGCCATCCCGCTCGGCGAACGTGTCCAGATCGTCGGGCTCTCGCTGGTCGCGGAGCTGCTGGCCCTGCTGTCCCTCGGGCTCGTCCAGCGGTGGGGTGAGGTGCTCCCGGACTGGCTTCCCGTGGTCGGCGGCCGGTCGGTGCACAGGCTCGCCGCGACCGCCGCCGCCGCGCTCGGGTCGATCGCACTCACCGTGATCTGGACGTTCGCAGCGGTCAACCTGATGAACGGGACCTTTGGCGGGAACCTCGACTTCCTCTTCCCGACGCTCGCGCAGAAGGTGCTGCTGGCGGTCTGCTACACGCCGCTGCTGGCCTGGGGCCCGCTGCTCGCGGTCCTGACGGTCGCCTACTACCGCCGCCGCCCGCCGCGCTAGGCGGGCCTGGCCGAAGACACCCGGCGTTGACCACAGCAGTTGCTGCCACTGACGGTCCGCAGCGGCAGCAACTGCTGTGGTCGACGACTGCCGGTGGGCGGCGTCGGTCAAGCCGTGAGGGCCGCGCGGGTCGCGATCTCCTTGGCGACCTCGGCCGGCCGCAGGGTCGTCGTGTCGATGACCTCGGTGCGCGCGGTGAGCCAGGGCAGGGCTGCGCGGTAGTCAGCTGCGCGATGGCGGCGCCAGCCCACACCGTCGTCGTTGACCTTGATCTCTTCGATGGTGGAGTTCGTGACCGTGTCGCCGGCGATGCGACGCTCGTGCTCGTCGGGCGTGCAGTCCAGGGTGAACGCCCGCAGCGGCACACCGGCGGACGCGAGGCCCGCGGTGATCTCGTCCCAGTACTGCTCCACGACCACGGTCTGCGGGGCGATCACGGTGCGCCCGGTGTGGCGGTCCAGCGAGGTCAGCGCGGCGACGACCAGCTCACGCCACGGGCGCCAGTCCTGGAAGTCGCTGACGGGCTCGATCCCCGACAGCGTGGGCACCAGCGGGGGGCCCATACTCTCGGGGTCGAAGACGACTGCCTCGGGCAGGAGCACGTCGATCTGCGTCGCCGTCGTGGTCTTGCCGCCGCCAAAGGGTCCGTTCAGCCACACGATCATGCGGGCAGGCTACCGGTGGCGGGCTCCGGGCTCCCGACGGCAGACGGTGGGCTGCGCGAAAAGGCCGGGACCGCCGGCCGCTGCCGTCGTTACCGTCGGGGCGTGACCTCTGACGTTCCGTTTCGGCCCTTGCCCGTCGAGCTCGTCGACGTCCGGTACGAGCTCGGGCCCGACTCCCGACGCCGCCCCGACGTACCGGCGGGCGAGACCGTCGAGGTGAGCCTGACCGACAGTGCCGTCTACCCCGGTACGACGCGGACCGTGTGGATCCACGTGCCCGCCGCCTACGACCCGGCGCACCCCGCCGGGCTCCTCGTGTTCCAGGACGGCTGGTGGTACCTCGACCCCGACGGCGACGTCCGCGGCGGCATCGTGCTGGACAACCTGGTCCACGTCGGCGCGATCCCGCCGACCATCGGCGTCTTCGTCGACCCCGGCGTCCTCCAGGACCGTCCGGACCCTGCCGCGCGCAAGAACCGCAACACCGAGTACGACGCCGCCGACGACCGCTACGTCACCTTCCTGCTGACCGAGGTGATCCCCGAGGTCCGCCGCCGGTACGCCGTCACCGACGACCCCGCCCGCTGGGGCATCGTGGGCGGCAGCAGCGGCGGGAACTGCGCGTTCACCGCGGCGTGGCACCGCCCCGACCGGTTTCGCCGTGTGTTCGGCTTCCTGTCCAGCTTCGCCCAGATGCCCGGCGGGAACCCCTACCCGGCGGCGCTGGCCACCGAACCCGGCAAGCCGCTACGGGTCTTCCTCCAGGCAGGCCACCGGGACCTCGGCTGGGACCGGCCCGAACGCAACTGGCTCGCCGAGAACCTCCGGGTCGCCGCGGCGCTCGCGGAGGCCGGCTACGACTTCCGGTTCGTGCTGGGCGACGGCGGCCACAACCCGAACCACGCCGGCGTGCTGCTGCCCGACGCGCTGCGCTGGGCGTGGCGGGACGCCGCGCCGTCCGGCCCGACCGCCGATCCGCCGTCCGACCCGCTGTCCGACCCAGGAACCGACCCGACCACCGATGGAGCGCACCGATGATCCGACCGGAGCACCTGCCCGGATGCATCCTGCTCACCGGCACGCCCGGCGCCGGCAAGACGACCGTCTCCCAGCTCGTGGCCGAGCGGCTGCCACGCGCCGCGCGGGTGGACGGCGACGTGTTCGGCATGATGCTGGTCAGCGGCCGCGCGAACATGATCGACGAGCAGGGCAGCTGGAACCCCGGGCCTGACGGTCTGGCGCAGCTGCGGCTGCGGGCCACGGCCGCCTGCTCCACCGCGGACGACTTCGCGGACGCCGGGTTCACGCCGGTGGTCGACACCGTCGTCGAGACACGGGCGGAGCTGGCCTACGTCCACGGGCGGCTGCGGGCACGGCCCCTGATGCTGGTCGTGCTGTGTCCGCCGCTGGCGGTGGCGCGGCACCGGAACGCGACGCGGGCCGTCGAGACGCGGGTGGACTACGACGTCGCGCCCCTGGCCCGGAACCAGGAGCGGGAGCTCGGCGACCTGGGCTGGTGGCTGGACTCCGGCGAGCAGACGCCGGAGCAGACCGCCGACCTGATCGTCGCCGAGGCCGTGCGGCGGGCCGTGGTGACCGACGCCGACGTCGCACGGCCGCGCCCCGGCGCCGACCGACCTGGCTTCACGGCCGGGCTGGAGGAGGCCGCCGTCGAATAAACCGTTGCCCGGACCCGCGCCCTACCGGCAGGGTCGGAGGCAACCCGAGAGATTGGAACACCGATGACAGCTGTCACGCCCCGTGCCCTGACCCACCTGACCACGGACGTGACTGCTTTTGTCGTACCTCAACCTCGGGATCGTCGCCCATGTCGACGCCGGTAAGACCAGCCTGACCGAACGCCTGCTGCACCACGCGGGCGTGATCGACCGCCTCGGCTCCGTCGACGGCGGCGACACCCTCACCGACTCGCTCGCGCTGGAGCGTGAGCGCGGGATCACCATCCGCGCGTCTGTGGCGTCCTTCCCCGCGGGAGACGTCGTCGTCAACGTGCTCGACACCCCCGGCCACCCGGACTTCATCGCCGAGGTGGACCGCAGCCTCGCCGTGCTCGACGGCGCGGTGCTCGTGCTGTCCGCCGTCGAGGGCGTCCAGGCGCAGACGCTCGTGCTGATGCGCGCCCTGCAGCGCCTGCGGCTGCCGCTGATCGTGTTCGTGAACAAGATCGACCGGCGCGGCGCCCGCCCCGACGCGGTGGCCGACGCCGTCGCGCGGCGCCTCAGCCCCGACGTGCTGCCCCTGCAGCGCGTGCACGCCGCGGGCACGCCCGCGGCGCGTGTGGAGTCCCTGCCCGACGACGGCCTGCGGGCCTGGCTCGCGGACGAGTCCCGGCGCGGCGCCGCGCACCCGGTGCTGTTCGGGTCGGCGGTGACCGGCGTCGGGGTGCCGGAGCTGATCGCCGCGCTCGGGACGTACCTTCCGGTCGTGTCCGCCGCCGACACCGGCTCGGAAACGGCGTCGCCCCTGGTCGGACGCCGCGAGGACGCGCCGTCCGGCGTCGACACCGCTGCGCCGTCCGGCGTCGTCTTCGCGATCGACCGGGAGGACGGGCGCAAGCGGGCGTTCGTCCGGATGCGGTCGGGCGCCCTGCGGGTGCGCGACCGGATCGAGCTGGGCCACGGCCGCTCCGAGCGGGTCACGGGGCTGCGGGTCGCCCACCGGGGAACGCTCGAGGCGCGGACGACGGCGCAGGCCGGCCAGATCGCCGTCGTGCAGGGACTGGCGACGGCGCGCGTGGGCGACGTCGTCGGGCCCCGGCTGCCGGGGGACGAGCGGTCGAGCCAGTTCCCGCCGCCGTCGTACGAGACGGTCGTGGACGCCGCGCCCGGCGAGCGCGGGCGGCTGTACGCGGCGCTGTCCGAGCTGGCGGAGCAGGACCCGCTGATCCGCGTGCGCCGGCGCGACGAGGAGATCACCGTGTCGCTGTACGGGGAGGTGCAGCGCGAGGTGCTGGCCGCGATCCTGCAGCGGGAGTACGGCGTCGACGCGAGGTTCGGCGAGGTGCGGACGGCGCGCACCGAGCGGCTGGTCGGGACGGGGCACGCGCTGGAGATCAAGAAGCAGAACGGGAACGAGTTCCACGCCACGATCGGGCTGCGGGTGGAGCCCGGGGTGCCGGGGAGCGGCGTGACGTTCGAGCTGGAGTGCGAGCGCGGGTCGATGCCGCCGGCGTTCTTCGACGGGACGGAGGACACCGTGCGCCGCGAGCTGGCCCGCGGACCGCTGCGGTTCCCCGTGCCGGATGCCCGCGTGGTGATGACCCACTCGGGCTACTCGCCCCGGCAGAGCCACATGCACCAGAAGTTCAACAAGGCGATGTCCAGCACGGGGGCCGATTTCCGCGGCCTGGCGCCGCGCGTGCTCGCCGCCGCGGTGCGCCGCGCAGGGACGGTGCTGTGCGAGCCGGTGCACCGGTTCGTGATCGAGCTGCCGGAGGACACCGTGGGCCCGGTCGCGTCGCTGGTGGGCCGGCTGGGCGGGGTGCCGTTCGAGTCGCGGGTCGGAGCCAGGGGCATCGTGGTGATGCGCGGGGAGATCCCGGCTGCGGGCGTGGCAGGGCTGCAGCGGGAGCTGCCGGGGCTGACGCACGGCGAGGGCATGTGCCGCACGGAGCACGACCGGTTCGAGGCGGTGCGGGAGGGGGTGTAGGGCGGGGGCGGGGGCGAGGTGGCGCGGGGCACCACGGCGGGCTTCGCATATCGGACCATGCAGTTGCTGCCAGGGCCAGGGCGGTCCTGGCAGCAACCGCATGGTCAAGAGTCGGCGGACCAAGCCCGGTACTCCCCGCGGGGCCGTCCGAACTCAAGTCCGTTCTCGTCGAGTGCGTTGTGGACGAGGACCTCGCCGTGCTCAAAGGTGATGCACACGGCGACCATGCCGTTCGCGAGGTCTGGTCCCTGCACTCGCCACTCGAGGAGTTGGCCGGCAACGACCCGTTGCCCGTGCAGGCGCTTCAGGTCCGGAATCGCGTCGTTGCGCCAGGCGAGTGCGCTGTCGGGCCAGGTGACGGGGCTGAGCGCGTCGATCGTGTTCCAGGTGATCGAGAGCTCGTCGAGCTTGTTGTGCTGGATCTCCAGCTGTTCGTCCCCGAAGTCGAAGAGCACCGGTGCGTCGCAGAACCACGAGTCGTCCTCGACGTCCCAGAGCACCCAGGTACGCGCGAGGGTGCGGCCGAAGAGCGCACTGAGGCGGGCGCCGTGCGACGTCGCGATCGTGCCGATTCCGCACTGATACACGGGCCGGTAGTGGTCGATCCCGAAGTAGCGGCTCCACGGCGACGAATCGTCGGCACGGAGGACATCCTGAGCTCCTTCGTGCTGTTCGGTGCGCTTCACGTGCCAGAGCGTAGGACAAAGTGCGTCCAGGCGAGGCGCGACGGGAGGCTATCGGTCACGCATCCGGCCTGCTAGCCTCCCTCCCGATGATGACCTTCACGATCACCAGATTGGGGGTCCGGTACACCGAAGGTGAGTGCTGATGCACTCACTGAGGTCGACCGAGAACCTCCGGCTCCTTTCCTGGCAGCGGGTACGTGAATATGCCGTCCCGCCGCCCCTGATCGAGACCGCGACAACCCGCCGCCTGGTGGGTGACTGGACAGGCGCGTGCGCGGCGGCGCGGATGGACGTCGACGTGGACCTGCGTGCCCTTCGGCGCCGTTACGGCGTCGAGCTCGCGGCCACCGTCCGGGCGGACCTGCGCCACCTCGCACCCGACCTTCTCCGCTGGCACATGCCGCGGATGATGCCCGACGGGCTGCTCCGGCCGTCCGTGACCTCCGCGCTGACCTCTTACGCCCTTCCTGATGGTCGGACGGCGCATCTCGTGGTGCGCACTCCGCCCGCCTGGGCGGCGGGGCCCCAGCGCATGAGCCTCGCGTGGTGGGACGGTGAGGCACGGGCCGCACCCCACCCTGACCGCCGCTACCGACTCGACCTGCACCGGCACCTCTGGGACGTCCGGCAAAGCGCCGAGCTCGCCCAGCGCGCGGGTGCCGGGCAGGACGGCGCTCCGGCGGACTGGGCGGTGGCCAGCTGGGCCACCGAGGCAGCACTTCTCCTGGTCGCTGACGGTGTGCCTGACGACGGCATCGTGGTGCGGCTGGGCGGACAGCGTCTTGTGCTCCGGGTGGACGGCCAGGGCTCGCCGCAGCCACCGACACCGGAAGACCTGGCGGCGCTGATCGACGGCACGCGGGCCGTCCGGTCGAGGTCCCGCGCGCGCCAGACGGGCCATACCTCGGGCGCCGACGTCGTCGTGCTCCCCGACGCCGCCACCTGGGTGCCCCCCGACGTCCTGCTGCTCAGGGCCGGGCTGATCGCGCCCGGCGACTTGCACCCCCTGGTCGCAGCGGCGCTCGCACCTGACAGTGCCCAGCCCCGCCGCCTCGCGCCCCCACCCGGCACACGACAGGTGGAGTGTCGCGGCGCGGTACACCGGCTGGCAGTCGTCGCCGGTGTGCTCACCGCCCTCGACCACTCCGCGGACGAGATCCGGCACGAGGAGCTGCTCGCCCAGCTCGGCGGCACGCCGTTGCCGTGCCTGCATGTCATCGACCAGCTGCACCGCGCCCCGACGGCGCTCGCGGACGTCCGGGCACGGCTCGACCACGGTGACGTGGAGTCCGCACTGTCCGTGGTCGAGTCGCTCCTCGGACCGGAGGCGGTTCTTCGTGCCGGCGACCTCCAGGACGAGCTGGCCGCGGCGGCCGCTGGGCGGGTCGCGTACGGCGTCCATCGTGCCGGCCTGCTCCCGGCGATGCTCCATCCGGACCCGGAACCGTACCCAGGCCGAGCACTCGCCACCGACATCGCGTTTCGTGCGTCCCTCATCGCCTCCAGGACTCCGCGGCGACAGCGTGATCGTCGCACCCGCCGCCTCCTCGCGGCCGCCCACTGACCTGCCCGGCACCGACCGGACCCCTACCTCTCACAGGTGACCCATGACTTCTCAACTTTCTGTCGCATCCGACCTCCTGACCTTGCTGACCGGCGCAACGACCGAGCCGCGTCCGGAACCCCAGCTCACCGCGCTCGCCCTCGCGGTGGCCGCAGACGTGCCCGTGCTGCTCTGGGGCGAGCCGGGCATCGGCAAGACCTCGGCGATCACGCAGCTCGCCGACTCCCTCGACCTGCCGCTGACCACGGTGATCGCGAGCGTGCACGAACCCTCCGACTTCAACGGGCTGCCGGTCGTCGGTGACGACCCGGCACGGCTCGGCGTGCCGATGGCGCCGCCGGACTGGGCGGTCCACCTGGCCGAGGCCGGTCGCGGGCTGCTGTTCCTCGATGAGCTGTCGACCGCCCCGCCGGCCGTGCAGGCGGCGCTCCTTCGTGTCGTCCTCGAACGTCAGGTCGGTGCCTTGCGGTTGCCCGACGGCGTCCGCGTCGTGGCCGCGGCAAACCCGCGCGGCTCCGCAGCCGACGGCTGGGAACTCAGTGCCCCGCTGGCCAACCGGTTCGTCCACCTGCCGTGGCGGCACGACCCCGACGTCGTCGTCCGGGGCCTGGGCGGGACCTGGCCGCGCGCGGTGCTCCCGCGGCTCGAACCGGAGCAGCTTCCCGATGCCGTCGCGTTCGCCCGCCGGGCCGTCTGCACCTTCCTGGAGGCGCGACCTGCGCTGATGCACCAGCTGCCCACCAGCGAGACCCGCCGCGGCGGCGCGTGGCCCTCACCGCGGAGCTGGGATACGGCCCTCCGCCTGGTCGCGTTCGCCACCGCCGCTGGTGTGGACCGCGACGTGCTCTCGCTCCTCGTCAAGGGGGCCGTGGGTGACGGGCCGGGGTTCGAGCTCCTCGCGTCGATCGACCGGCTCGACCTGCCCGACCCCGAGACGCTTCTCGCCGACCCCGCCTCGGCCGTGCTGCCCGATCGGGGCGACCTGCGCCTCGCCGTCCTGGACGCAGTGGTGCTCGCGGTGAAGAAGCAGCCGGACCAGGAGCGTTGGCACGCTGCGTGGGAGGTGCTCGTCAGGGCGCTCGAGACCGGCGCCCCCGACCTGCTCGTGACACCCGTCATGACGCTCTCGACGCTCCGCCGGCCGGACTGGACCGTCCCCGCCGCGATCGAACGGCTCGCGGTGGCGGTCCCTCTCGGCAAGCACGCAGGCCTGCTGCCCGTGGGGGCGTGACGACGATGAACACCGAGAAGCTCTACGCGGCCCGCCTCCGGGCCTGCGGCCTGCGTCCGTATCTGGCGACCGCCCTGTTCGCACTCGACGTCGTGCCCTCCGCCGCAGTGCCGACCATGGCCGTCGACCGGTACTGGCGCTGCTACGTCTCGCCCGCGTTCGTCGACCGGATGACACGGGAGGAGCTCGCCGGAGTCTGGGTTCACGAGGTCTCCCATCTGCTCCGTGACCATCACGGCCGAGGCGACCGCCTTGTCCGGGCGGGCAACGGCGCCGGCGAGCGGTCCTGGCGCTTCCGGCTCAACCTGGCGGCGGACTGCGAGATCAACGACGACATCTTCGACGAGGACCTTGCCCTGCCCGATGGCGCCGTCACGCCCGACCGGCTGCACCTGAAAGCGGGGCTCCTGCTGGAGGAGTACATCAACGACATCAGCCTCGGGCCGTTGACCGACCCGTACGCCTGGCACGACTGCGGTAGCGGCGCCGACGGGCAGGACCGCGCATGGGACCTGGGGGAGCGGGGCGCGCGGGGCCTGACCGAGTCGGAGCGGGAGGCCGTCCGGTTCCGGGTCGCCCGTGGCATCGTCGGTGCGCCCGGTGACGCGACCGAGGGCTGGCGACGGTGGGCCAACGACGTCGTCCACCCACCGCAGCCCTGGCGCGACCTGCTCGGTGCGGCCATCCGGTCGGCGGTGACGAGCAATGGTGTCGGCGACAGCTACACCTACGCGCGCCCGGCGCGGAGGAGCACCTCGTTGCCCGGCGTGATCCTGCCGAGCCTGCGCCGCCGACCGCCGCGCGTCAGCGTCGTGATCGACACCTCGGGATCGGTGAGCGACGACGAGCTCGGCAGCGCCCTGCTAGAAGTCGCCGCGATCCTGAAGGCCCTCGGCGGACGCCGCGACCTCGTCACCGTGCTGTCCTGCGACGCGGCCGTGCACACGGTCGGCCGTATCTGCGACGCGGAGGGTATCCCGCTGGTCGGCGGCGGGGGCACGGACCTGCGGACAGGGATCGAGGCGGCCCTCGGTCGTAGCCAGAAGCCCGACACGCTCGTCGTTCTGACCGACGGGCAGACGGCCTGGCCGTCGTCCGGTCCATCGTGCCGGACCGTCGTGGGGCTGTTTCCCCGGCCGAGCAGATGGCAGGAGAAGCGTGCCTACCAACCTCCGGCGCCGCCGGGCTGGGCCCGCGTCGTGCGCATCGGTTGATGCGTGGCCTGGACTGTTCGGCCCATGCGAGCCAGAGATCTTGACCACGCAGTTGCTGCCAGGATCGCCCTGGCGCTGGCAGCAACTGCTTGGTCGAAATGTCGGGCGTCGGGCGTCGGTCGCGTGCCACACTCACGCCCGGGGGGCCGGACGCTTTGGCCTGGCTCGGCCGTGCGGGTGCGGCACTGGACATCGACCAGTATGCCGACCTGGTCGGCGAGCCCGACGAGGTCGAGGTTGGGTACCGGCCACCGCTCGACTTCGAGTGGTGGCGGGAGTCTTTGGCGGCGTCTCTCCGGTATCTCAAGGCATTGCGGAAGGGGCGCGAGAAAGGAACCCCGGGCACCAGTTTCGTTGCCGCAGCTTCGACGCAGCACCCGGCGAAGTTCCCAACTGCGACCCCTGAGCCGCTCGTGATGCTCTACGGGGCGATCGACGAGGCCTCACTCCTCACTTTCGACAACGGCTGTCTGATCCATCCCGCCACGTGGCTCGACGAGGCGAACGAGCGAGGGCACCCGCGTCAGGTAGACCTTGACGGCACCATTACTGAGGTCGTGACATTCGGGTCGGACAACGTCGGTGGGTACGTCGTCCTCGCTGTCGAGAGTGGCCAGGTGCTGTATGTTCCGGCGGCGGGAAGCCACGGCGCTGACAGGACTTCAGCTGTCGGAGTCGCTCGTGAGGTGGCGACCGATCTCGACGCGGTTGCTCGACATAGTCGACAGCCATGTAGAGAACTTGATTCCGTAGGACGGCCGGCGTGTCAGCCGACTGTGACGTCGATTGATTTATCGGGGAACACGAGCCTGCCCTCGCTGATTTTCCGCGAGTCGGTTCGCTGGTGGCCGACCGCGCTCCACAGGGCCTGGCCCGCCGCATACCGGACGTCGCCCGGCCAGGTGTCTACGTTCGATGTCTGGACGGCCACCACGACGACGAGGAACGAACCACTGTCGCCCGGAAGCACGTCGAGTGCGCGCCGCACGCCGTCGACGGCCTCGTCGATCTCCTCCGTGTCGGTGTCGAGGCGGTAAGCGAATGGACCGTAGGCGTCGAGACGCCAGGCGAACGGCGCGGTACCGACGACGACGGCGTTCGTCGAGGAGCGCTGCGCCGCGACGGTCACGGACGCCCAGTGGGCTAGGCCACCGTGTATCAACCTCAAGCGGTACTCGCCCGCGGCGAACTCATGCCCTGGCATCAGACCCCCGTCGGAAAGAACCGGACGCCGGAGACCGGGATGGCCACGGAACTTCCGACCGCGCCTGCGGGCGGGGTGCCGATCATCTCGACAGGCGTGACTGCGGGTCCGGACCTCAGGAGGAGGACACTGTCGGGATCGATCCGTTCGACCACACCGCGCAGCCACGACCGTTCGTCGTCCGCCGTCAGAGAGGCACCGTCGGATACGAAGAGCGCGTCGGCCCACGAACACGGCCCATCTGTATCCACCCCGGTGTCGGTCGTCTCGCCCACGCCGGGGAGCGGCCCGTCCCAGGTACCACGCAGCCGTCCTGCTGGGCTGTCGACCACCACCTCTGACGCCCGGCTCGCTCCGGCCAGCACGGTCACACGCATTCCCAGTACCCCGGTCTTGAGGTAACTCTCGGCAATGTCATGTAGGCGTCGGTTCACCGGATCGATCCCGCCCACGGCATCCGCCACGAACGCCTTGCCCTCGGCGAGCGGCATGTCGAACGCGCGGCACATGGCCAGGATCGACGTGATCATGGACCCCGTGGCATCGCGGACCGCGACGGCGGTGGCCACCTTGATCGCGTCGACGAACGTCTGCAGCTCCCGATGAACGGCCACCCAGGAACGCGGTGCCGTCGTCGTCCCGGAGAAGCAGGATCCGACCGTCCACCCGAGCCCGGTGCGGATGATCTGCACGACACCCGGAACGTCGTAGGTCATGGAGTCGAACGTGAAGTCGTGCTCGGGCGCGTTCCCGTCCATCCATCGGCTCAAGGCCCAGGCCAGCTCGGCCACAGGAAACAGCGGCTCGGCGAAGACGACGTGCTCGCCGTCCTGGATCGTGAAGTCGGCCTCCACGTTGGCATGTACCTCTGCACCGGTCAACGCTGTCGGCCTACCCGAGACTCGCAGAAGGTCGATACGACGGGGTAGGTCGGTTGCATCCACGGTTCCGAAACGGAGGATCGGCGGCGCTTTCGCGGACTGCTCCATCGCTGGCAGACTCCTTCGTCACGGGCAGGCAGCGGCAGCTGCCCGGTCCGCATCATTTCAGACCTGAGCACCTGGTCGAGCGCTCCCCACCACACACGCGCCGACGTCGGCGACCTGACCACCCCGCTCACGCCGGCCGCGCCACCCCCGCGATCGGCACCGGCCCCGGCGCAACCTCTGTCGCCTCCCGCCGCCGCAGGAAGATCTTGATGATCTCCTCGATCACCAGCAGGCTCAGCGCCAGCAGGATGCACAGGCCCCACTGCTGCCCGTCCAGCCCCGTGGTGCCGAAGATCCGCTCCAGCAGGTCGATGGTCGTGATCGCGACGATCGCCAGCAGCGACAGCCCGTACCGCCGCAGCTGCGCGGCCCCGGGAATGGCGTCGCGGTCGAAGATCGTGCCGAGCTGGTCGCGGGACAGCAGGCCGGCGAGCACGTGGAAGAGGGAGAGCGTGGTGAGCAGCATGGTCGCCGCGACGATCGGGCCGCTCAGGCCGAGCCCGAGCTGGTACGCCACGAGCGACCCTGCGGTCATGACCGCGCCCTGCACGCACAGCCGGACCCAGGCCGTCCGGGACAGGACCGGCGCCCCGACCGGGCGTGGCGGCCGGCCCATGAGCCCCTTGGTGGGCTTGTCGAAGCCGAGCGCGATGGCGATCGGGATGTCGACGACCATGTTCAGCCACAGGATCTGCAGCGGGTTCAGGGGCGTGCCCGCCGCGATGTTCGCGATGCCCGCCACCAGGAAGATCGCGATGTACGCGACCAGCGTGGACATCTGGAAGCGCAGGTATTTCACAAGGTTGTCGTAGAGGCCGCGGCCGTACGAGACGGCGTTCACGATGGTCGCGAAGTTGTCGTCGGTCAGGATCATCACCGCGGCCTCCTTGGAGACCTCGGTCCCGGTGATGCCCATCGCGACGCCGATGTCGGCGGCCTTGAGCGCGGGCGCGTCGTTGACGCCGTCGCCGGTCATCGAGACCACGTTGCCCGACCGCTTGAGCAGCTGCACCAACCGGATCTTGTCCTCGGGCGCCACCCGCGCGACCACACCGATGTCCTGGAGCTGCACCAGCAGCTCCTCGTCGGTCAGGTCCGCGAACTCGGCGCCCGTCAGAGCGCGGCCCTCGATCCCGAGCTCCGCGGCGATCGCAGCGGCCGTGGTGGCGTGGTCGCCCGTGATCATCCGGACCCGGATCCCGGCCGACCGGCACTTTGCGATCGCGGTCCTGGCCTCCGGCCGTGGCGGGTCCACGATGCCCACCATCGCCAGCAGCGTCAGCTCGCTGACGAGGGCGATCAGGTTCCGGCTGTTCGTCCGGGCGACCTCGAAGACCGCCGGGTCGATGTCGCGCCGGGCCACGACCATCACGCGCTCGCCGGAGTTCGCCATGCGGTTGTTCGCCTCGAGCGCCAGGCCGCTGTTCTCGTCGGTGATCGGCACGACGGCGCCGTCGGGGGCGCGGTAGCTGGTGCCGCGCGCGATGAGCACGTCGGGGGCACCCTTGACGAAGCAGCGCACCACGGGACGCCCGTCGTCGTCGGCCATCTCGTGGAAGGTGGCCATGAACTTGTACTCGGAGTCGAACGGCACCTCGGCAAGGCGTGGGTAGTCCCGCCGGGTGGCCTCGATGTCGAGCCCGCCCTTGGCGCCCAGCACGATCAGCGCGCCCTCGGTGGGGTCGCCGATGAGGTTCTCGCCGTCGAGCACGGCGTCCGCGCACAGGATCATCGGCAGCAGGTACGGGTCGAGGTCGGTGGCCGCCCCACCCACGTGCTTGATCTCGCCTGCGGTGCCGTAGCCCTCGCCTGTGACGGCGAAGACCGGGTGGCCCGGGATGGCCAGCTCGCGGGCGGTCATCTTGTTCAGCGTGAGGGTGCCGGTCTTGTCGGAGCAGATCGCCGACGTCGAGCCGAGCGTTTCCACCGCGGGCAGCCGCTTGACGATCGCGTGACGCCGTGCGATCTCGCGGGTACCCATGGACAGGAGGGCGGTCACGACGGCGGGCAGGCCGGTCGGGATCGCCGCGACAGCCAGGGCGACACCCGTGATGAACAGTGCGTCGAACGACTCGCCACGGATCAGGCCGAGAACGACGACGAAGACCAGCGCGACGGCGGCGATGGACGCGATGATCTTGGACAGCCCGTCCAACTGCTTCTGCAGCGGCGTCTTGTCCGCCTCGGTGCTGGCCAGCAGGTTCGCGATGTGGCCGATCTCGGTGTTCATGCCGGTCGCGGTCACGACCATCTCGCCGCGCCCGCGCGTCACCGCGGTGTTCATGTAGGCCATGCAGGTCCGGTCGCCCAAGGGGATGTCGTCGCTGGCCACGGGATCTGTCGACTTCGCGACCGGGAGGCTCTCGCCGGTCAGCGCCGCCTCCTCGATCTCCAGGGTGGCGGCCAACGTGATCCGGCCGTCGGCCGGCACCCGGTTGCCCGCCTCGACCAGGACGACGTCACCGGGCACCAGGTCGCCGGCGTCGATCTCGACCGCCTGACCGTCGCGCCGGACCCGGGCGACCGTCTTCATCATCTGCGCCAGCGCGGCGACGCTCTCCTCGGCCTTTGCCTCCTGTCGCAGCCCGATGACCGCGTTGAACAGGGTCAGGCCGGCCAGCACGATCGACGTGCCGACGTCGCCCGTGACCAGCAGGTTCACCACGGCGGCCACCAGCAGCACGATCTGCATGAAGTCGCGGTACTGCCGCCCGAACGCCTGCAGGGCGGACTCCTTCTTCGCCGCGACCAGCCGGTTCGCGCCGTACATGTTCAGCCTGCTGGCCGCTTCGGCGGCGCTGAGCCCCTCCACCACGTCCACATGAAGCCGGTTGGCGACCTCGATGGCGTGGGTGGACGCCGGGTCCACCGAGATCCGGCCGACGGTCCGCGTCATGGTCGCCTCCAGCGCGCTCCATCGGGCGCACCCTGAAGCCAGGCGACGCCTCCTCCGCAAACCACACGATGGCGGACGCCGGCGCGCCCGGCATCCCCCGAAACGGGCGACGTGGGCGGGGGCGACGACGCCGCCGGTGGCCTGGGACGCAGGCCGGGCCGGACCGCGCTAGGCGGTCCCGGTCAGCAGCCGGTTGAGCTCAGCGACGCGGTGCATCGTGATGCCGGTGTGCGTCTCGTGCACGAGCGGGTGGTCGAGGTCGGGCTGCAGCTCGACCCAGGGGACCCGGCCCGGCTCCCGGGTGTGGATCCGCGCCGGCAGCGGCACGGTCTCTGTCCCGTACGGCAGGGAGGAGCACAGCCAGGCGAACATGGGATCGAGGTTGCCACGTCCGGGGTCGTCCCAGTGCTCGGCCTGGGTCCGCATGCTCTCCTGGCTGAGGGAGACCCACACGGACCAGCAGAAGGGACCGTCGTCGGAGTCGTGCACCGGGATCTCGATGTGGGCGCGCACGAAGTAGTGGATGGAGCCGTCGGCGGTCGGCAGGACGCACATGTCGGCGTTGAGCTCCCCGGCCGCGCTCGGCGTCGGACACTGCGAGCCACGGGTCCGGGGCGTCCGGTCCGAACACCATGGCGAGGCCGGAATGAGTGATGCCGCAGGTGGCGCAGACCCGGCCGCCGGTGCCGGCGTTCTCGGCGCTCATCGCGCGACTACCGAGAGGTCCTCGACCGGCGGCAGGACCCCGCGCTCGTCCGCCGTCATCGCCAGGGCCTGCGTCGTTGTCTCCACGCCTGAACGATATCGGCGCCGCAAGGACGCGATTGCTGCTCGGCGGCGGTTGACCACAGCAGTTGCTGCCACGAGCGGCCGCCGTACGGCAGGAACCGCTGTGGTCAACCAACCGCCGTCAGCCCGAGCCGAGTCAGCCCGAGCCAATCAGGGCCGCAGCCGGATGCCAGTCACGGCGGCGGTTCGGTCGTCATCTGCCCCAGGCCCTTGGCCAGCGCGCCGATGCTTCGAGCCAGATCGGCGAGCGCTTCCGTCGTCGCCGCGTCAGGCCCCGTCAGTCCGGAGAGGCGGCTGTATGCCTGGCCGGCCCACTCCTCCGCTGATCGGAAACTGCTCATTGCCTCGTCGGTGCTCATACTTCGACGATGCCACGCCACCCTGATTCGGCACTTCGAAGCCGGTGTGAACTGGGTCGGACGCAGAAGAGCCCACACGGGCCGCCACCGGGAAGGTGTTGCGGCTCGTGCGGACTCTTCGTGCGCTACGGGGCCAGGTATGGCTCGTGAGGCCCGGAATCTAGCCGATCAGGCTCAGATGTCGTAGTACAGCTCGAACTCGTGCGGGTGCGGCCGCAGGCGGATCGGGTCGATCTCGTTCTCGCGCTTGTACGCGATCCAGGTCTCGATCAGGTCCTCCGTGAACACGTCACCGGCGGTGAGGTACTCGTGGTCGGCCTCAAGCGCGTCGAGCACGCCGCCGAGCGACGTCGGGACCTGGGCGATCTGCGCGTGCTCCTCGGGCGGCAGCTCGTAGAGGTCCTTGTCCACGGGGGCCGGGGGCTCGATGCGGTTCTTGATGCCGTCCAGGCCGGCCATCAGCATCGCGGCGAACGCCAGGTACGGGTTCGACGACGGGTCCGGCGCGCGGAACTCGATGCGCTTCGCCTTCGGGGAGGAACCCGTGATCGGGATACGGATCGAGGCGGAGCGGTTGCGGGCCGAGTAGACGAGGTTCACGGGAGCCTCGAAGCCCGGCACCAGGCGGTGGTACGAGTTCACCGACGGGTTGGTGAAGGCGAGCAGCGACGGCGCGTGCTTCAGGATGCCGCCGATGTACCAGCGAGCCAGGTCGGACAGGCCGCCGTAGCCCTTCTCGTCGTAGAACAGCGGCTCGCCGTTCTTCCAGAGCGACTGGTGCGAGTGCATGCCCGAGCCGTTGTCGCCGAAGATCGGCTTCGGCATGAACGTGGCCGACTTCCCGGCCTCGAACGCGACGTTCTTGATGACGTACTTGAACTTCATCAGGTCGTCGGCGGCGTGCAGCAGGGAGTTGAACTTGTAGTTGATCTCCTGCTGGCCGGCGGTGCCCACCTCGTGGTGCGCGCGCTCGACGGAGAGGCCGACCTGGCCGAGGGTCTTGACCATGTCGTCGCGCAGGTCCGCGAAGCGGTCGCTCGGCGAGGTGGGGAAGTAGCCGCCCTTGTACCGGGTCTTGTACCCGAGGTTGCCACCCACCTCCTCACGACCGGTGTTCCAGGCGGCCTCGACGGAGTCGATCGAGTAGAAGCTCTCGTTCGCGGCCGTCTTGAAGCGCACGTCGTCGAACACGTAGAACTCGGCCTCGGCACCGAAGAACACGGTGTCGGCGATGCCGGTCGACTTCAGGTAGGCCTCGGCCTTGGCCGCGATGTTGCGCGGGTCGCGAGCGTAGGCGTCACCCGTGAACGGGTCCACGATCGAGAAGTTCACGATCAGGGTCTTGGCCTTGCGGAACGGGTCGATGTACGCCGTCGCGATGTCCGGCACGAGCTTCATGTCGGACTCGTGGATCGCCTGGAAACCGCGGATGGACGAGCCGTCGAACATGAGGCCCTCGCTGAAGGCGTCCTCGTCGAACTGCTCGACCGGGATGTTGAAGTGCTGCGTGACGCCCGGCAGGTCGATAAACCGGACGTCGACGAACTCCACCCCCTCGTTGCGGGTGAAGGCGATCGCCTCCTCGGCGTTCTTGAACATCTGCGCTCCTTGCTCGCTCGATAAGTCCAGGGGGAGTCCGTCGCACGACGCCGAACGGCTGGGCAGGCTTGCACGCGGATCGCCACGAACCTAAGGGCAGGTGGTTTCTCTCGGGTTACTGATTGTTGCCGGTGTGTTTCTCACGCCTCTCGGCGGTGTAACCGAGGGGAGATGTGCTGGTCGTGGCCCCGGCAGCGTTATCACAGCGTGCCAGAACTCACATGCCGCGGCCCGGCGGCGTCCGTCCATCGGACGCCGGAGGGCCGGTCGACGGACACCGCGAAGGGGACGCCTCCCGTACGGGAGACGCCCCCTTCGAGGTCAGGCGGGTCGGCCTTCGGACGACGGCCGCAGCCTGGCGGGCGCCGGTCAGCGGCCGCGCATGCCCTTGCGGTCGGGCCGGGCGCGAGTGGGGTCGATGCCCTTCGGGATCGGCAGCTTCATGCCGCCGATGGCCTTGAGGCGCTTGCTGATCTCGGCCACCTCGGCGCGGGTGAGCGTCGACTTGAGCTTGGTGACGGCGCGCGCGACCTTGGTCAGCGGCACCTGCCCCTCGCCGTCGCCGCACTGGATCACCGTGACCGGCACGTTCGACAGGATGCGGCTGACCTTCTTGCGCTCCTGGTCGAGCAGGCGCGTCACGCGGTGCGACGGTCCCTCGGAGACGAGCACGACGCCCGCCCGGCCCACGCCCCGGAACACGAAGTCCTGGTTGCGGGCGTCGACGGCGACCGGCTCGTCCTCGAACGTCCAGCCGCCGCGGACGGTGCCGAGCGCCGCACGCGCCGCACCGGGCTGCCCGGCGATCTGCGTGTAGGCCGCCTTCTCGGCGCTGCGCGACAGCACGAACATCGCCGCGAGCACGCCGAACGGCACGCCGATGACGAGCGCGTAGACCCACGGGCCGGCGAGGACGCCGATGAGCAGCGCTACCGCGACGACCCCGACGAACGCTGCGAGCATCCACCAGGTGACGAGCGGGTTCTGCTTGCGGGTCATCTGGTAGACGTCCCACAGCTGGTGATACCAGCGGCGCTTCTTGGGCTTCTTCTGCTTGGTGACGGACGCGTCGTCGCGCGCTTCGCCTCCGGACGAGGTTCGGGCCATGGTCATCGATTCTAGTGCGCTGCGAGCGTTCGGCGTGCCGGGTCAGCGCGCCAGCAGGCTCGCCGCCTCCTGACGGGAGGTGGTGGGCTGGGCGAGGTGCGACAGCGCCTCGGGGATCGGGCGGCCGTGCTTGGTCATCGCCTGGCCCCACAGGCGGCCCGCGCGGTACGACGAACGCACCAGCGGCCCCGCCATGACGCCGAGGAAGCCGATCTCCTCCGCCGTCTCGGACAGCTCCACGAACTCCTCCGGCCGCACCCAGCGGTCCACCGGGTGGTGGCGCAGCGACGGGCGCAGGTACTGGGTGATCGTGATGATGTCGCAACCGGCGTCGTGGAGGTCCTGCAGCGCCTGCTTGACCTCGTCGACCGTCTCGCCCATGCCGAGGATCAGGTTCGACTTGGTCACGAGGCCGGCGTCGCGGGCCCGGGTGATGACCGAGAGCGACCGCTCGTAGGTGAACGCCGGGCGGATCTGCTTGAAGATGCGCGGCACGGTCTCGACGTTGTGCGCGAGCACCTCGGGGCGCGACTCGTTGACGGCGTCCAGCAGCTCGGGGATGGCGTTGAAGTCGGGAATCAGCAGCTCGACGCCGGTGCCCGGGTTCAGCGCGTGGATCTGGCGCACGGTCTCGGCGTAGAGCCACGCGCCGCCGTCGGCCAGGTCGTCGCGGGCGACGCCCGTGACGGTCGAGTACTTCAGGCCCATGGTCCGCACGGACTCGGCGACGCGGCGCGGCTCGTCCTTGTCGAAGTCGGCGGGCTTGCCGGTGTCGATCTGGCAGAAGTCGCAGCGGCGGGTGCACTGGTCACCGCCGATGAGGAAGGTGGCCTCGCGGTCCTCCCAGCACTCGAAGATGTTGGGACAGCCGGCCTCCTCGCACACCGTGTGCAGGCCCTCGCCCTTGACGAGCGATTTCATGTCGCGGTACTCGGGACCCATCACCGCCCGGGTCTTGATCCACTCGGGCTTCTTCTCGATGGGCGTGGCCGAGTTGCGCGCTTCGATGCGCAACATGCGTCGGCCTTCAGGTGCGATGGTCACGCAGATCCCTCCCAGGTCAGCGGGTTGGCCCAGCCTATGCCTCGCGCGCCCGGCGTCGCGCGGGCGTCGGGCGGGTGACAAGTGGCGTTCGTCACGCGGTCACGGTCACGGCCTCCGACGGCGCCTCGTCGGCCGCGGGCGACGCCTCGTCGGCCGCCAGCAGGGGCGCCAGGCGCTCGATCAGCGCCACCTGCAGGAGCGGCCGCACCTCGTCGACGGTGACCTGCCGGCCGAGCTCGGCGGTCAGGGACGTGACGTCGGCGTCCTCCGCGGGGATGCCGCAGGGCACGATGTGGTCGAAGGCGGTCAGGTCGGCGTCGCAGTTCAGGGCCAGGCCGTGCATGGTGACCCCCTTGGCGACGCGCGCGCCGATGGCGCAGATCTTGCGCTCCAGACGTGCGTCGGGGGCATCGGGGGAGTCCGCGGCGACCCAGACGCCGGAGCGGCCCTCCACCCGCATGGTCTCGACGCCGAGCGTGGTGCACACGTCCATGACGGCCTGCTCCAGCGTGCGGACGTACTCGACGACGTCGAACGGCTTGGCCAGCTTGATGATCGGGTAGGCCACGATCTGGCCCGGCCCGTGCCAGGTGATCTTGCCGCCGCGGTCCACCCTGATGACCTCGGTGCCGTCGGTCGGGTACTCGTCCCGGTGCGTGCGCGCCCCCGCCGTGTAGACGGACTCGTGCTCGAGGAAGAAGACCGTGTCGGCCAGCTCGTCCGCGCGGACGCCCTCGTGGGTGCGCCGCTGCAGGTCCCAGCCCTCGTGGTACTCGACGTGCCCGGAGAGATGACGAATATCCATGCCCGCCACCCTAAGCCCGCCCGGTGGTGCGGCAGGGGCCGACCCTGGCTGACGAAGAGCGGTCAGCGCGTCGGGAGGGGCTCCGACGGGCAGCTCGTCAGCACGTCCTCCATGGCGTCGTGCTCCGCGGGCGTGATCCAGAGGTCGTACTTCTCCTTGACCGCGATCTGCCGGGCCACGTACTCGCAGCGGTACGCCTGGTTCTCGGGCAGCCACTCGGAGGCGTCCTTGGCACCCTTGCCCATGTTGGCGGGGCCGTCGGAGGCCACCAGGTTGAGCGGGTCGTTCGCGATCTCGACGCGCAGGTCCTTGTCCCAGTCGGCCGCGCCCGTGGTCCAGGCGTTCATCAGCGCCACGACGTGGTCGATCTGCACGTCGCCGGAGCGCTCGCCACGCTCGAAGTCGATGGTCTCGCCCGTGTACGGGTCGTCGAGCGTGCCGGAGGCCACCTCGCAGGAGTCGCCCTCGGTCAGCACGAAGTCGTCGAGGTCCCGCTGGAGCATGTCGTTGCGGGTGTCGCAGCCGTTGCCGTCGACGTCCTTCCAGGCGCTGCCGAAGTCGGCCTCGCGGTCGTAGCCGTCCGTGGTGGCGGCGTCCTGCACCGTGAGGGTGTCCAGCGTCGCGAGGGCGGAACCCTCCGCGCCCTCCGCGGGGGCGACGTCGTCACCCAGGGACTTGACGATGAAATTCCCCGCGAGCACCAGCGCCGCGACGGCGATCAGCACGAGCTGCAGGGTCTTGCGGTTCTGGCTGGACTTCTTGGCTGTGGCGGACACGAGCCCCTCAATCTGTCGGCCGGTGGTCCGGACCGCAGATGGCCGGACAAAGACTAAAAACGTGCGAAACGTACCTCTTGCCCCAGTCTGCCAGAGTTGTGTTACGGGGATTAAGCGGCTGACCAGTAATCTCGCGTCGCTGCTCCCCGCGGGGCACGATGGGGCCATGGCACTTCGGATCGGGATTGTCGGCTACGGCGGAGCGGGCAGGCAAATTCACGCTCGACTGGCGCGAGCTGCGGGTATGTCGGTAACGGCGGTCGTCGCGCGCGACCCCGGAAGGCGCGTCCAGGCGGCCGGCGACTGGCCGGGCGCGCGGCTGTTCAACGACCTGACGACGATGCTCGCGGAGCCCGGTCTCTACGACCTCGTGGTCATCGCCAGCCCCTCCTCGCTGCACGCCGAGCACGCGAACGCCGTCTCCCTGGCGGGCAAGCCCTTCGTGCTCGACAAGCCCATCGCGACGACGGCGGCCGAGGCGCGCCGCGTGGTGAGTGCGGCGTCGTCATCGGGCACGCCGTTCACCGTGTTTCACAACCGGCGCTGGGACCCGGAGCAGCTCACTCTCAAGGCGCTGCTGGACCGGGGCGACCTCGGCAAGGTGCACACCTTCGAGCGGCACTGGGAGCGCTGGCGGCCCAAGCCGCAGCAGCGGTGGAAGGAGAACGACACCGTGGGGGGCGGGCTCCTGCTCGACCTCGGCCCGCACCTCGTGGACTCGGCCACCCAGCTGTTCGGGCCGGTCGTGTCCGTGTACGCCGAGACCCGCGCGCTCTCGACGCCCACCGAGGACGACGTCTTCCTCGTGCTGCACCACGCCGCGCCGGGCACGAAGCCCGGGGTGGTCCCGGGCCGGGCGGCGGCCGCCGACGTCCTGTTCGGCGTGGAGCCGCCCGCCAAGGGCGTGGTCTCGCGCCTCTGGGCCGGCTCCCTGGTCGGTGCCCCCGGCCCTCGCACGCGCGTGCTGGGGGACGGCGGCGCGTACGTGGTCAACTCGTTCGAGGGCGACGCCTCGCCGTTCGACGTGCTCGACGACGACCAGCCCGACGGCACCCACGGCTGGCTCACCCACGGCCGGGAGCGCACCGCCGTGCCGCAGCCCCGCGGCGGGCACGAGGACTTCTACTCGGCCGTGGCCGAATGGCTCGACGGCGAGGCCGACGTGCCGGTCGACCCGGCCGACGCCGTGCGCACCGCGGAGGTGCTGGACGCGGCCCGGATCTCGGCCAAGGAAGGGCGCCTCGTCGACGTCTGACGCAACGTTCGCGCAGGTCCTGGTGCGGCGCCGTCGGCGCACCCAGGGCTGACGAACGGGGCCCGGTCACCCGCCGGGCCCTTTGTCGTTCCCAGGAGTTCACCCACAGGGCTCACGATTCGGCAAATCCTGTGGATAAAGAGCGGGCTCCGGTTCACGGAGTTCTCATGAACGGGTGCACTACATCGAATCCGCGGAACTGGTCCGCGTAGCCGTCCCGACGGACGCTGCGTCTCGGGACCTTCTGGTGCGCCGCCTGGACACCCTCGCGACACTGGACCACCCCCATCTCGTGCCGCTCATCGCGATCTCGCCGAACGGACCGGACAACCTCGATGTCCGGCTGTCGCGGACGGGCGCGGTCGACCTGCCGACCGCCGTCGGCTCCCGTGGCCCCCTGACCGCCGCCGAGGGCGCGGGCATCACCGTCGCCGTGGCGCAGGCCCTGGCCGCGCTGCACAGCGTCGGCCTGGTCCACGGCGGCGTGCGGCCCACCGACGTGCTGCTCCGCAGCGACGGCAGCGCCGTGCTGCGCCCCCGCGTGACGCTGCCCGAGCACAGCGACGACCCCGTCGACGTCACCTCGCTGGCCACGCTCGTCGAGTCCGTGCTGGGCTTCCCCGGCCCGAGCCTGGACTCCAAGGCCGACCAGGCGCTGCGGTCCGTCCTGGCCCGCGCCCGCGCGGAGGACCCGCGCGACCGGCCCGAGCCCGGCACGCTCGCCGCGCTCGCCAACGACGCCGTGCGGCCCGTGCCCGTGCGGCTCCCGGACGGCTCAGCGCTCGTCTCGGCCGCCATCAGCGGCCCGGTGCCCATCGCCGGCCACGTGCCGCTCGGGGCGCACACGCCGTCGGCGTGGCGCTCGGCCGCACGGACCCTCACGGGGTCCATCGCCGCCGTCGACGCCCGCACCTGGGCGGCCACCGCCCGCCGCCGCGCCACGCTGCCGATCACCGGCCGCGGCGCCGGCGCCCGGCCGGGGGCCAAGGCCGTCGAGCCGCGCACCACCGTCGGCACCGTGCTCGCGTCCGTGATGATCGCGGCCGGCGTCGTCGCGGGGATCTCCGCGGGCGTCACCGCGATCCCCGAGGCCTTCGGCGGCGAGGAGCCCGCGGTCGCGGCGCCGTCGCCCGAACCCTCGACCCCCGTGTGGGGCGGCATCAACCCGGTGAGCAACGCCAAGGACCCGGCGGGCGCCGCGGTCGAGCTGACCGAGCGTCGCCTGGCCCTGCTGGCGGGCGCGGTGTCCGACATCAGCATGGTCAACCTCAAGGGTTCGCCGGCCTACCGGGCCGACCAGCAGATCCTCGAGGAGCTCAAGCAGAACAAGGCCCAGGTGGTCGGCGCCTCCGCCGAGATCAGCTCCACCGAGGTCGTGACGCAGGGCCCGGGCGCCGCGTCGGCAGTGCAGAGCGCGACCACGACGTCGAACAAGACGACCCAGACGTCGGACTCCGGCGAGAGCAAGGCGTCGAACAAGCGGGTGCCGATCGAGGCGGTCGTCCGGATCGAGTACACGATCACGGCGCACATGCAGGTGTCCGACGGCGGCGAGACGGCCGTGCCCGCCTCGAAGGAGTCGGCGGACCTGACGCTGGTCTGGACCCCGGGCGGCTGGCGGGTCAGCGAGGTCCGCTGACCCGGTCAGCCGTCTACGTGATCAGCGGGCCGCGCGGTCGACGGTCCGCACGATCAGTGCAGCTAGGCGCCGGTGGCCGGGCGGCCCGCTACCCAGCGGGCCGCCGCCTCCGGTTCGGCGTGTGTCCAGGTGAACCCCGTTCGGTTCAGCACGGCGGGCACCACGCGCTGCGAGGCCAGCAGGTCGTCGGCGAACTGCCCGAGCGCGATCCGTAGCGCGAACCGCGGCACCGCCAGCCCTGCGGGCCGGGACAGGGCCCGGGCGAGCGCCCTGGTCAGCTCCCGGTTGGTGGTGGGCTCGGGCGCGACGGCGTTCACGGGCCCGCGGACGTTCGCGTCGATGACGTGCCGGATCACCGCGACCTCGTCGGCCAGCGTGATCCAGCTCCACCACTGTCGACCGCCGCCGAGCGGCCCGCCCACGCCCAGGCGCAGGAGCGGCAGCATCCGGCCGAGCGCCCCGCCCGACGGCGCGAGCACGATGCCGCTGCGCAGCCAGACCACCCGTGCGCCGGCCTCCGCGGCGGGAGCCGTGGCGTTCTCCCACGCCTTGACCAGCTGCGCCAGGAAGTCGTCCCCGCGCGCCGACGCCTCGGTCAGCAGCTCGTCCCCGCGGTCCCCGTACGCTCCGACCGCGGAGGCGTTGACCAGGACCGGCGGCTCGTCCAGCCGTGCGATCGTGCGGGCCAGCAGGCTCGTGGTGGTGGTGCGTGAGCCCAGGAGCTTCTGCTTGTAGGCGGGGGTCCAGCGGTGGTCGCCGATCCCGGACCCGGCCAGGTTCACGACGGCGCCCGCGCCTTCCAGCGCGGCCGGGTCGAGCTCCCCGGTCCGCGGGTCCCACAGCACCTGCCGGACGGCGCCGTCGTCCCCGGTGGGGACCGCCCTGGCTGCCGGGTCGCCGTCGGACTCCCCGCCCCGGCGCACCAGGCGCCGCACACCGTGACCCCGCTCCACGAGGTCCGCGACCAGCGCGGAACCGACGAGACCGTGGGACCCGGCCACCACTACGTCCATCCCGCGAATCTAGCCTGCCCGACGACCCGCGGGCCGAACGCAGCGGTCACCGGAACGACCGTGGCCGGCCCCGAACCGGGACCGGCCACAGCGCTCTACCTGCTGGTCGACGTCGGGCGCGCGAGGCTACCCGGCCGACCCGGAGACCCTGGTCAGAGACCGACCTCGGCCTCGAACGCGCCCTCTTCGATGCGGTTCTTGATCGCGGTGAGGAAGCGCGCGGCGTCCGCACCGTCGACCAGGCGGTGGTCGTAGGACAGGAAGATGTACGACATCGAGCGCACCGCGATGCTCTCGTTGCCCTCGGCGTCGGTCACCACGACCGGGCGCTTGGTGATGGTGCCCGTGCCGAGGATGGCCGCGTGGCCCAGCGGCACGATCGGCGTGTCGATGAGCGAGCCGCCCGAGCCGGTGTTCGTGATGTTGAACGTGCTGCCCGAGAGCTCGTCCGGCGTGACCTTGTTGGCCCGGGTGCGCGCACCGAGGTCCTGGATCTGCCGGGCGATGCCGGCGAGGTTCAGGTCGCCCGCGTTCTTGATGACCGGGACCACCAGGCCACGCTCGGTGTCGACGGCGATGCCGACGTTCTCCGAACCGTGGTAGGTGATCTCGCCCTTCTCGGTGTCGATCGTGGCGTTGATCTTCGGGTACGCCTTGAGCGCCTCGACGGCGGCCTGCGTGAAGAACGGCAGGAACGTCAGCTTGGCGCCCTCGCGAGCGGCGAAGGACTCCTTGGCCTTGGCCCGGAGCTTGGCGACGCGCGTGACGTCGACCTCCATGACCGTGGTCAGCTGGGCCTGCGTCTGTACCGCCTCGAGCATGCGCTCGGCGACGATCTTCCGCAGGCGCGACATCTTCTCGGTGGTGCCACGCAGCGGCGACACCTCGAGCTTGGCCGCGGGGGCCTTGGCGGGCGCTGCGGCAGCGGCGGGGGCCGGAGCGGCCTTCGCCTCGGCCGCGGCGAGCACATCCTCCTTGCGGATGCGGCCGCCGACGCCGGTACCCGTCACCGTGGCGACGTCGACGCCCTTCTCCGCCGCGAGCTTGCGCACGAGCGGGGTCAGGTACGAGCCGGCGGCGCGACCGGCGGCCGCGGCGGGAGCCGGTGCGGCAGGAGCCGGAGCGGCAGGTGCGGGAGCCGGGGCAGCCGGAGCGGCAGGTGCGGGCGCGGCGGGAGCCGGGGCAGCCGGAGCAGGGGAGGCGGCCTCGGCGGGCGCCGGGGAGTCCGCGGCCGGGTCCGGCACCGGGGTGGCCTCGGCCGGAGCCTCGGTCTTCGGAGCCTCGGTCTTCGGCGCCTCCGGGGCGGGAGCAGCCGGAGCCTCGGCCGCCGGAGCGGCCGCGCCGGAGCCGACGCGGGCCAGGATGGCGCCGACCTCGACGGTCTCGTCCTCCTTGACCAGGATCTCCTGGAGCTTGCCGGCGACCGGCGACGGGATCTCGGTGTCGACCTTGTCGGTCGACACCTCGAGCAGCGGCTCGTCGACGGCGACGTCGTCACCGACCTCCTTGAGCCAGCGCGTCACGGTGCCCTCGGTGACCGACTCGCCCAGGGCGGGCAGCGGCACGTCGGTGCCGCCACCGGCCGGAGCCGGAGCGGCGGCGGGCGCGGAGGCCTCGGCGGCAGGCGCCTCGGCGGGCGTGGCCTCGGCCGGCTGTGCCGGTTCGGGCTCGGGGGCCTCCGCGGCGGCGGGCTCGGCCGCGGGGGCCGCCGGGGCGGCACCGGAACCGGAGCCGTCACCGATGACGGCGAGGGTGGCGCCGACCTCCACGGTGTCGTCCTCCTGGACGAGGATCTGCTCGAGGACGCCGGCGATCGGCGACGGGATCTCGGTGTCGACCTTGTCGGTCGACACCTCGAGCAGCGGCTCGTCGACGGCGACCTCGTCGCCGACAGCCTTGAGCCAGCGGGTGACAGTGCCCTCGGTGACGGATTCGCCGAGGGCCGGCAGCTGCACGTTCTCAGACATGACCTGTGAGGTCTCCTTTGTCGTTATGGTCAGTTGTGGGCGTGCAGAGGCTTGCCGGCCAGTGCCATGTGTGCCTCTCCGAGTGCCTCGTTCTGGGTGGGATGTGCGTGGACGAGCGAGGCGACGTCCTCAGGGAACGCCTCCCAACCCACGATGAGCTGGCCCTCGCCGATCAGCTCGCCCACACGCGAGCCGATCAGGTGCATACCGACCACGGGTCCGTCCTTGCGGCGCACCAGCTTGGCGAAGCCCTGGGTACCCAGGATCTTGCTCTTGCCGTTGCCCGCGAGGTTGTACTCGATGGTCTCCACCTGGTCCGGACCGTACAGCTCGGCGGCCTTCGCCTCGGTGACGCCGACCGACGCCACCTCCGGCTCGCAGTAGGTGACGCGCGGGATCGCCGCCTCGTCGATCGGCGCGGGCGACTGGCCCGCGATCTGCTCGGCCACGTAGATGCCCTGCGCGAACCCGCGATGGGCGAGCTGCAGGCCCGGCACGATGTCGCCGACCGCCCAGACCTGCCCGCCGGTCGGCGTGGTGACGCCGGTGCGGAGCAGCTCGTCGGTCAGCACGAAACCGCGGTCGAGGCGCACGCCGGCGGCCTCGTACCCGAGGTCGGCGGTCCGGGCACCGCGTCCGACGGCGACGAGCAGCAGCTCGGCGTCGAACGTGGCGCCCGACTCGAGCTCGACCTTGACGCCGTCGTCGGACTGCTTGACCTGGGCGAAGCGGTCGCCCAGGGAGAACTTGATGCCGCGCTTGCGGAACGCGCGCTCCAGCGCCTTCGAGAGCGCGACGTCCTCGTTCGGTACGAGGTGGGGCAGCGCCTCGACGATCTGCACGTCGGCGCCGAACGACTTCCAGACGCTGGCGAACTCCACGCCGATCACTCCACCGCCGAGCACCACCACGGACTTCGGCACGGTGTCCAGGGTGAGCGCCTGGTCGGAGGTGATGACGCGGTCGCCGAGCTCCAGGCCCGGCAGGGACCGGGCGTACGAGCCGGTCGCGAGCACCACGTGGGTGCCGGTGACGCGGGTGGTCGCCCCGCCGGGCGCGGTGACCTCGACGACGCCGGGGGAGGCGAGCGTGCCGTGCCCCTCGACGACGGTGATCTTCCGGGAGGCGATCAGCCCCTGCAGACCCTTGTACAGGCCCGCGACCACGGAGTCCTTGTAGGCGAGCACGCCGGGCATGTCGATGCCGTCCAGCGAGGTGCGGACGCCGAACTGCGCACCGTGCGCGGCGGCGTCGGCCACCTCTGCCGCGTGCAGGAGCGCCTTGGTGGGCACGCAGCCCACGTGCAGGCAGGTCCCGCCGAGCTTGTCCTCCTCCACGAGGGCCACGCTCTGGCCCAGCTGCGCGGCGCGGAGGGCGGCCGCGTAGCCGCCGCTTCCTCCACCGAGCACGACGACGTCGTACGTGTCCGGGTTGTCATGCGTAGGCAAGTGCTGGCTCCTCATGGATGGCGGAGGTGACTGCGTCTGCTGCGCGGGTTGGCGCCGCATGCCATCTTGACACTTCAGCGGGCGTGGCCCCAATCGTGTACCCGGCTTGTCGGGTGTGACCGTGGCGACATTGACGCAAATGACGCCGTTGTGAAAAGGCGGGCGGCTCGGAAGTGCGAGTTTCCTGCGATGTGCGTGGAGATGCCTAGGACACTGCCGTTCTCGCTAGTACCCTCGGTGCATGCCCCGCCAGTCCCGTAGCTCGCTCGCGCGTTTCTTCCAGCGGCGCTCCACGCCCGGGAGCGGCGCGCGCCCGACCGGCAACGACGCGCGTCGCCAGACCCTGGCACACCTCGGTGAGTTCATCTCCTCACGGATCGGCGTCGAGGCCTACGTGGAGCCGCCGACCACCGACATCCCCAGCACCATCCTGCTCGTCGCCAGCACGGGGGAGTGGACACGCCGCCGGGTGCCCGACGAGCGCACCGCCTTCGACATCGCGAACCAGCTCGGGGTGCCTGTCTACAACGTGCGGTTCACCGGCTACCCGCAGCGGATGCGCGACTGGAACAGCGCGCAGCGCAAGAAGTGATCCCGCAGACACGGCACCCATGCAGATAGAACCCATGCAGATAGAACCCATGCAGATAGAACCCATGCAGGTAGAACTCTGGCGAAGCAGCGACCGCTGCTTCGCCAGAGTCGTACCTCGCCGGAGTCCTACTTCGCGGGGAGAGCCGCCGCGGCCGCGCGGCCCTCGATGAAGCTCAGCAGCGTGCGCACGCCCACGCCGGTGCCGCCGCCCGAGGTGTAGCCGTGCGCGCCGCCCTCGTTGAAGGCCGGCCCGGCGATGTCCAGGTGGGCCCACGGGTGGTCGCCCACGAAGGTCTGCAGGAACAGGCCGGCGTTGAGCATGCCGCCCCACCGCGGCCCGGAGTTGGCGACGTCGGCCACCTTGGACTTGATGTTCGTCTTGAGCTCCTCGGGGAGCGGCATCGGCCAGAACAGCTCGCCCGAGGCGTCGGCGGCGGCCTTGACCTCGTCGCGCACCGCGTCGGTGCCCATGACGGCGGACGTGCGGTTGCCGAGCGCCACCATCTGCGCGCCGGTGAGCGTCGCGATGTCGAGCACCACGTCGTGGCCGTCCTCGACGGCGGAGACCAGGCCGTCGGCCATGACGATGCGGCCCTCGGCGTCGGTGTTCAGCACCTCGACGGTCTTGCCGCCGTAGATGGTGATGACGTCGGCGGGGCGCTGCGCGTTGCCGCCCGGCATGTTCTCCGCGAGGCAGAGGTAGCCGGTGACGGCGACCGGCAGGTTCAGCTTGGCCGCGGCGACGACCGTGGACAGGACGGCGGCGGCGCCGGCCATGTCGGACTTCATGGCCTCCATGCCGGCGGCCGGCTTGATCGAGATGCCACCCGAGTCGAACGTGATGCCCTTGCCGACGAGCGCGACCTTGGCGGTCGGCTTGGCCGGCGTGTAGGCGACCTTGACGAGGCGCGGGCCGCGTGACGAGCCCTGGCCCACGGCGGTGAGCCCGCCGTAGCCGCCCGAGGCGAGCTGCTTGTCGTCGAGCACGGTCACCTTGAGGTGCTTGACGTCCTTGGCCGCGGCCTTGGCGGCGTCGGCGAAGGTGGCCGGGTAGAGCTCGTTGGGCGCGGTGTTGACCAGGTCACGCGTGGCGTGCACGGCCGCGGCGAGGATCTCGGCGCGCTCGGCGGCGAGCTTGGCCTTCGCGTTCTTGTGCAGCGGGGTGAGGATCTCGATCGCGGCGACCGGGTCCTTGCCGTTCCGGGCGCCGTTCTTCGCGTCCTTGGCGTCCTTCGCCCCGTCCTTCGTGGCCTTGCCGGAGGTCCGGTAGCGGTTGAACGCGTAGGCGCCCAGGAGCGCACCCTCGGTGACGGCGGTGATCTCCGCGTCGTCGGAGGCGGGCAGCGCGATGGCGGCGGAGGCGAGGCCCGCGAGCTCGCGGGTCGCGGCACCGGCGGCGCGGCGCAGGGTCTCTACGGTGAACGTGCCGTCCTCGGTGCGCTCGCCCAGGCCGGTCAGCACCAGGACGTCGGCGGCGAGCTTGTCGCCGGCGGGGATCTTGCGGACCTCGTCACGCGCCCCGGTGACGCCGAGCTGCGGGGCGAGCGTCTCGAGCTGCGTGAGCAGGTCGGTGGGGAGCTGGTCGGACACGACGGCTACGCCGTCCGACGTCTGGGCGGTCGCCACCACGAGCGCTTCGGCCTTCACGGCGGTGGGATTCTTGCTGGAGAGGGTCACGTCGGTCACGCAGCCGATCGTATCCCGCGCCTCTGACCGCCGGTCCGTGGACAGCCGAGCGGACGGGCGGGCGGCCTGCCCAGCACCCTCGGACGGGCCGATCGAGGCGCAGGTCACGCACGATCCGATTGCCGGTGGGACGGTGCCGCCCGGTAGTCTGCGGACGTGATCCTTGGCCTCCTGCTCCTCGTGGTCGCGCTCTGCGTGGCCCTGGCCGGGTGGGCCGGCTGGTTCGTCGCCCGCGACCGCGCCGTGATCCTGAACCAGCTGTGGGGCGGCGCGGCGATCGAGGTCCTGCTGCTCGTGCAGGGTGTCGTCGCGGTCGTGCAGGGTGCGGGCGGCGGCGGGGCGAGCGATCCGCTGCTGTTCTGGGGCTACTTCGCCACGACCCTGGTGATCCTGCCGGTCGCCGCCGCGTGGGCCTTCGCCGAGCGCACCAGATGGAGCTCGGTGGTGCTGCTCGTGGCGTCCCTGACGGTGGCTTTCCTGGAGTGGCGCATGTGGCAGATCTGGATGGGGGCGTGATGACCGAACCGACCGAACCGACCGGGAAGACGGCCGCACGGCGGACCGGGCGGGGCTTCGGCCGCGTGCTGGTGACCGTGTACGGCATCCTGGCGTTCGCCGCCCTGGGCCGGTCGTCCTACGAGCTCGTCGTGAAGTTCGGCGAGGCCCCCGTCGCCTACACGCTGTCGACGCTCGCGGCCGCGGTGTACGTGGTCGCGACCTTCGCGCTCGCGATCGGCACGCCCGCCTGGCGCGTGACCGCATGGATCACCGTCGGGATCGAGGCGGTGGGCGTCGTCACGATCGGCGCCCTGTCGCTGGCCGACCCCGGCGTGTTCGGTGAGTCGACCGTCTGGTCCGGCTTCGGCCAGGGCTACGGCTACGTGCCGCTGGTCCTGCCGTTCGTGGGGCTGTGGTGGCTGTGGCGGACGTCGCGCAGCACGTCCGAGGAGAGGACCGCATGAGCTGGCCGTACTCGTTGTTGTTCAACGGCGTCTTCCGCCGGATGGATCCGGAGCGGGCCCACGAGCTCGCGTTCTCGCTGATCGAGCGCGCCGGCAAGGTGCCGGTGCTGCGGGACGTCGCGCAGGGGGCGCTGGCCCCGTACCTCGGCCAGCGGGCCGGCGGCCCGGGCAGCGTGCGCCTCTTCGGCCGCGTGGTGCCGGCGCCGTTCGGCCTGGCCGGCGGGTTCGACAAGAACGCCCGCGCGATCCGGGGCCTGACGATGCTCGGCTTCGGGTTCGTCGAGATCGGCACCGTCACCGCCCGCCCGCAGCCCGGGAACGAGAAGCCGCGCATGTGGCGCGAGCTCGACGTGCGGGGCGTGCGCAACCGGATGGGCTTCAACAACGAGGGCGCGGCGGCCGCCGCCGAGCGCCTGCGGGCGCTGCGGAGCACCGCCGCGGGCCGCGCGATCGTCGTCGGCGCCAACATCGGCAAGTCCAAGGTGACGCCGCCGGAGTTCGCGGCGGGCGACTACGCGACGTCGGCCCGGCTGCTCGCCCCCTGGGCGGACTACCTGGTGGTCAACGTCTCCTCCCCGAACACGCCGGGCCTGCGCGACCTGCAGGCGACCGAGTCGCTGCGGCCGATCCTGGAGGCCGTCCGCGCCGCGGCCGACGAGGCCACGGTCGGCACGGCCGCCGGCCGCGGCACCGGGCGGCGGGTGCCGCTCCTGGTCAAGATCGCGCCTGACCTCGCGAACGACGACGTCGACGCCGTCGCCGACCTCGTGCTGGAGCTGGGCCTGGACGGTGTCGTCGCCGTCAACACCACGATCGGGCACGACCGCGGGCCGGGCGGGCTGTCCGGCCCGCCGCTGCTGGGCCGGGGCATCGAGGTCGTCGCGCGCCTGCGGGAGCGCCTCGGCACCGGACCCGTCATCATCGGCGTGGGCGGCATCACCCGGGCCGACGACGTCCGCGCGTACCTGCGCGCGGGGGCCGACCTGACCCAGGGGTACACGTCGTTCGTCTACGAGGGGCCGCTGTGGGCGTCGGAGATCAACCGCGCCCTGACCCGTTCGGCGGGCTCCACGGCAAGTGGGAGGTACGAGTGATCCGTCCGCAGTGGGAGTGGGCCCTGGACGACGCCGAGGGGCGCCGCCTGACCGAGCCCGTCACGCCCGTCTTCACGGCGCAGTACGACGCCGAGCAGTGGCTCGGCGAGCACTGGCGCGAGCTCGCGGCGGCCGGTGCCGTGCAGGCGAGCCTGCTGCACGACGGCACGCAGGCCGCGCCGGGCGTGGAGCTGCGGACCCACTGAGGCTCGCCCGGAGCCGCGCCAGGGGCGCGGTCAGCGCCTCGTCCTGCCCGACGGCGCCACTCGCGCCCACGCCCGGGCCAGCCGCGGCACCGCCTCGGTCAGCTCGGCGGGCGACCGCGTGAAGGTGAGCCGCACGCGGGACGCGGCCCCGGTGCTCTCGGGGCTGAAGATCGGCCCGGCCGCGACCAGGGCGCCCTCGGCGGCCGCCGCCGCGGCGAACGCCTGCGCGACGGGCCGGCCCAGGTCGGCCCAGCAGAACAGCCCGCCCTGCGGCGTCGGCACGTCCCATGGGAACACCTCCCGGAGGCGACCGACCAGCAGGTCCCGCCGCTCGCGCAGCATGCGGCGCCGGCCCGCCATGACCTGCTCGTGGCGCCCGAGCAGCTCGACCACGGCGAGCTGCTCCAGGACGGCCGTCGCGATGTCCGCCGACTGCCGCGCCCGCGCGAGGTGCGAGATCACCTGCGGGTGCGCCCGGACCCAGCCGACCCGCAGGCCGCCCCAGAACGCCTTGGACGCCGACCCCACCGAGACGACGTGCGGCGACGTGCCGTCCCCGGCGAACGCGGGTGGCATCGCCTCGTCCGACAGGTTGAGCTCGACGAGCGTCTCGTCCCCGACCACGGTGACGCCGAACCGGTCCGCGATCTCCCGGACCGCCGCACGCTCGTCCGCGGACAGCACGAACCCCGTCGGGTTCTGGAAGTCCGGTACCAGGTACACCAGGCGCGGCTGGGCGCGCCGCACCGTGGAGGCCAGGAGGTCGACGTCGAGCGGCCCCGTGGGCACGCCGACCACCCGGCCCCCGGCGTCGCGCATGGACTCCATGGCGTGGAAGTAGGTCGGTGACTCGACCACCGCGCGGTCACCCGGCCGCAGGTGGGTGTGCGCCAGCAGGGCGATCGCCTGTTGCGCGCCGGTGGTCACGAGGATGTGGTCGGCCGTGGTCGGCACGCCGCGCTCGCGGTACCGCGCGGCGACCGCCTCGCGCAGCGGCGCCAGCCCGTGCGGCTCGTACCCGCCGGAGTCGAGGTACGCCGGCAGCCGCTCCAGGGCGCGGGCGAAGGCCTCGTGCAGCTCGGGCGGGGCGGGCGGCGTCGCCTGCCACAGGTCCAGGTGCCCGGCGCCGGACGCGGCCCCCGCCGGCGTCGCGGCCCGCAGCGCGTCGTCGGGTACGGGTGCGTCGCCGCCGGCGGGGCGCCCGGGCGCGGGCTCGGCGCTGCGCTGCGGCAGCGTGGCGACCGTGCCCGACCCGACGCGGCTCACCGCGAAGCCCAGCTCGCGCAGCCGCGCGTACGCGCCGGAGGTGGTGGTGCGCGAGACCCGCAGCGTCGCGGCCAGCTCGCGCTCGCTGGGCAGGCGGGTGTTGGGCGCGAGCGTGCCGGACAGGACGGCGGCCCGCAGGGCGTCGGCGAGGGCGATGTACGCCGGCCCGCCCGCGTGCCACGAACCCAGCAGCCGGGCGGTCGTGGCGGGGGAGAGCTGACGCAGCACGGTCGGGGTCGCGGCGGACATAGGGGCCACTCTTGCGCGATTGGCCCTGGATGACAAGGCCAATGGTCCCGCACCATGGGTGCATGACGACGACCACCGGCCGCCCGGCCGAGCCTGCCCCCGACCTCGCGGCCGACGCCGCGACCGGCACCACCCCGGTTCTGGCACCCGCCGCCGCGCCTGTCCTGATGCGCCCCTGGCGTCGCGGCCTGCAGCTCCTGCTCGGGCTGGTGGGCTTCGGCGTCGCGACCGCGATGATGCTGCACTCGGGACAGGGCGCGATGCCATGGGCGGTCCTGGACCAGGGCATCGTGGACCGGACCGGGCTGGCGTACGGCTGGGTGGTGCTCGGCGTCGGGCTGCTGGTGATGCTCGCCTGGATCCCGCTGCGCCAGAAGCCGGGGATCGGCACGATCGCCAACATCATCGTGATCAGCCTCGTCATCGACCCGGCCCTGTGGGTGCTCGAACGGCTGGTGCCGCACCCGGGGCTCCCGGCCGGGATCGCGCTGGCGCTGGGCGGCACCGTGCTGCTCGGGGTGAGCACCGCGGCCTACGTGGGGGCCCGCCTCGGGCCCGGCCCGCGCGACGGGCTGATGACCGGCGTCGTGCAGCGCACCGGCTGGCCCGTGTGGCTGGTGAAGACCGTCATCGAGGTCACGGTGGTCGTGGTCGGGGTGCTGCTGGGCGGGACGTTCGGCTGGGCCACGGTCGTGTTCGCCTTCGGCGTCGGCCCGGTGGTGCAGGTGGCTGCGCGGTGGCTGGCGCCGACGGGCCTGACCGACCGGCACTGACCCCGGGCCGGGGCTCGATTCGATTCGAGGGCCTGGCATAGGGTGCCTTCATGGTCAACTATCGGTACCTCGGTAACAGTGGTCTCAAGATCTCCGAGATCACGTACGGCAACTGGCTCACCCACGGCTCGCAGGTCGAGAACGACGTCGCCTCGGCGTGCGTCCGGGCCGCCCTCGACGCCGGGATCACCACCTTCGACACCGCCGACGTGTACGCCAACACCGTCGCGGAGCAGGTCCTCGGCGACGCGCTGCAGGGCGAGCGCCGCGAGTCCCTCGAGATCTTCACCAAGGTGTACTGGCCCACCGGCCCCAAGGGCCCCAACGACACGGGCCTGTCGCGCAAGCACATCCTCGAGTCGATCAACGGCTCCCTGACGCGCCTCGGCACCGACTACGTCGACCTGTACCAGGCACACCGGTACGACGTCGAGACGCCGCTCGAGGAGACGATGCAGGCGTTCGCCGACGTCGTCCGCCAGGGCAAGGCCCTCTACATCGGCGTCTCCGAGTGGACCGCCGACCAGATCCGCGCCGGCGCCGCGCTCGCCAAGGACCTGGGCTTCCAGCTCATCTCCTCGCAGCCGCAGTACTCGATGCTGTGGCGCGTCATCGAGGACGAGGTCGTGCCCGCCTCGAAGGAGGTCGGCGTTTCGCAGATCGTGTGGTCGCCCATGGCGCAGGGCGTCCTGTCCGGCAAGTACCTGCCGGGCCAGGCCGCGCCCGCCGGCTCGCGTGCCACGGACCAGAAGGGCGGCGCCCAGACGATCAGCCGCTTCATGAGCGACGAGACCCTGACCGCCGTGCAGAACCTCAAGCCGGTCGCCGACGAGCTGGGGCTGTCCATGGCGCAGCTCGCCGTGGCCTGGGTGCTGCAGAACGACAACGTCGCCGCCGCGCTCGTGGGCGCCTCCCGTCCCGAGCAGGTCGCGGAGAACGTCAAGGCCTCGGGTGTGACCATCCCGGCCGAGCTGATGAAGCAGATCGACGAGGCCCTGACCGGCGTCGTCGAGCGCGACCCGGCCAAGACGCTCGAGGGCATGCCCAAGAAGCGCCCCGCCTGACGCCCTGCGCTGAGTCGTCAGAGGGCGCCGCACGTGTCACACGCGCGGGTCACCGGAGTGGCCTGTACGTCTGACACGTGCGGCGCCCTTTGACAGCCGCCGTCCGACAAGCGGGAGCTACTCCGGGTAGTTGCCGCGCTTCTTGCTCATCGGCTTGGGCAGCCGCGACCGGCGCAGCTGGTAGGCGCGCGTGATGGTGTACATCAGCAGGCCGCGCGGCACCTCGCCGAACTTGGCCGTGAGGCGCTTCTTCAGCGAACGCCACAGCAGCCACGCGTCGATGATCGTCAGGAACAGGAACCCGTACAGGCCGAGCATCACGAAGATGCTGAGCTGCGGGTACTGCTGCGTGAAGAACGTCGCGAACAGGAAGATGAACGCCACCGGCAGGAAGAACTCGCCGAGGTTCCAGCGCGCGTCGACGAAGTCGCGCACGTACCGGCGCACCGGGCCCTTGTCCTTGGCCGGCATGTACCGCTCGTCACCGGTCTGCATCGCCTGGTAGGCGCGCTCCCGGTCGACGCGCGACTTCTCGCGCTGCGCCTTGCGCGCCGCCTTGCGGTCGTCCGGGACCAGCGGGCGCTTGTTCGCGGCCTGCGCGACGTTGCGCTTGGGCGTGGGGCGGCCCTTGCCGGCGGCGGTCTGGGCCGCGTCGGACGTCGGCGTCACCTCGTCGGGGGAGTCGCCCACGGGGGTCACGCCGTCTGGTGTCGAAGTCTTGCTGCGGGAGAACACCCTCCCAGCCTAATCGCTCCCGGCGGCGGCCGGTTCCGAGCCGTTAACGTGGGGGCGTGACCACCGATACCACCGCGGCCCTCCGGGCCCGCGTCACCGAGCAGTTCCCCGCCCTCCAGGCAGACCTCGAGGCGCTCGTGCGCATCCCCAGCGTCTCGGCTGCCGCGTTCGACCAGCAGCACGTGGCCGCCAGCGCCGCCGCCACCGCACAGCTCCTGCGCGACGCCGGCCTGCCGGACGTCCAGATCCTGTCCGCGCCGCGTCCCGACGGCACGCCGGGTGCGCCCGCCGTCGTCGCCCGCCGCCCCGCGCCCGCAGGCGCGCCGACCGTGCTGCTGTACGCGCACCACGACGTGCAGCCCCCGGGCGACCCGGCCACCTGGGACACCGACCCGTTCGAGCCCACGCAGGTGGGCGAGCGCCTCTTCGGGCGCGGCGCGGCCGACGACAAGGCCGGCATCGTGGCCCACCTCGGCGCCCTGCGCGCCCTCGGCCTGCCCGACGGCGCCGACCTGCCCGTGGGTGTCACCGTCTTCCTCGAGGGTGAGGAGGAGTCGGGGTCGCCGTCCTTCCGGGCCTTCCTGGAGACCTACCGCGACCTGCTCGCCGCCGACGTCATCGTCGTCGCCGACTCCACCAACTGGAAGGTGGGCGTCCCCGCCCTGACCACGTCGCTGCGCGGCCTGGTCGACGGCGAGATCGAGCTGCGCGTCCTCGACCACGCCGTGCACTCCGGCATGTTCGGCGGCGCCGTGCTCGACGCCGTGACCCTGATGTCCCGCCTCGTGGCGACCTTCCACGACGAGGCCGGCGACGTCGCGATCGAGGGTCTGGTCACCGCGCCCGAGCCCGAGGTCGACTACGACGAGGCCGCGTTCCGCGCCGACTCCTCGCTGCTCGACGGCGTGTCGCTCGCGGGCACGGGCACCCTGTCGGGACGACTGTGGTCCAAGCCCGCGCTGTCCGTGATCGGCATGGACGTCACCTCGGTGGCCGAGGCGTCCAACACGATCGCGCCGCGCTGCACGGCCAAGATCTCGCTGCGGCTCGCCCCCGGCCAGGACCCGGCGGCGGCCGACGCGGCGCTGGCCGCGCACGTGGTGAAGCACGCGCCGTTCGGCGTGCAGGCCACGTGGCGGTCGGGCGAGCAGGGCAAGCCGTTCCTCGCCCCCGGCGACACGGCCGCCATGCGGGCGGCGCGTGCCGCCTTCACCGAGGCGTGGGGCACCGCACCGGTCGACGTCGGCGTGGGCGGGTCCATCCCGTTCATCGCGGACCTGCTCGAGGTGTTCCCCGACGCCGCGATCCTCGTGACCGGCGTCGAGGACCCCGACTCGCGGGCGCACGGCGCCAACGAGTCGGTGCACCTGGGCGAGCTGCAGAACGTGGTCCTGGCCGAGGCGCTGCTGCTCACCAAGGTCGGCGAGGGGCTCTGACCCTCCCGGTCAGCTCGCGGCCGAGGGCTCGCGCGGTGCCACGTCCATCGCGCGGGCCCAGGCCGCGACGTCCTCGGGGAGCTCGGGCGAGGGCAGGTCCTCGCCGGTCGCGTCCCGGACCACCTCGAGGGCGGAGATCCGGTTGCCCTTGCGGTCCAGGAAGCGGCTGGCGACGATTCCGCGGGCGTACAGCTTGTCCCCGCGCGTGAACACCTGCTCCAGGTAGAAGACACGCTCGTCCCAGCCGAGGATCCGCGTGGTGATCTCGAACCGGTCGAACGGCTGCAGGGACCGCCGGTACTTCATGGTCGAGGCCGCGACCACGGGGGCCCAGCCCTTCTCCTTGGCGACCGGGAACATGCCGAGGTCGGCGATCTGGTTGTTCCGGGCGACGTCCATCATCTGCAGGTACGTGCCGTTGTTGACGTGCAGGTAGGAGTCGAGGTCCAGGGGGCCGACGCGCATCCGGGTGACCGAGGGGTCGAGCAGGGTCTGTCCGGGGCGGGCCTTGCGCGGGAAGAGTCCGGTCCAGGTGAGCTGGAGCATGCGAGCCATGCGCCCGAGGTTATACCGAGAACCGGCAGTACTAGATACCTTGTCCGGACTGCGTCGGCGGATGCTGGATCGCGCTGCGCACCGACCGGCCCACGGCCGGCGTCTCCAGGCGTTCGACCAGGTGGAGTGCCATGTCGATGCCGGAGGAGACGCCCGCCGAGGTGATCACGTCGCCGTCGTCCACGTAGCGCGCCTCGGTGTCCACGAGCACGCTCGGGTCCAGCTCGGTGAGCTCGTCGTAGTGCTCGTGGTGCGTGGTGGCGGGCCGGCCCGCGAGCAGCCCGGCGGCCGCGAGCGGCAGGGCGCCGGTGCAGACGCTCGCCATGATCGGGGTCTGCTTGCGGATCTGGCGCAGCCACTCCAGGTGCCCCGGCTCGGCCAGCAGCGGCCGCGTCCCGAGCCCGCCCGGGTAGACCAGCACGTGCAGCGGTCCGACGTCGTCCGCGCCGTGCGCCGGCAGGATCCGCAGCCCCTTGGCGAGGCGCACGCCGGCGCCGTCCCAGGAGAACGTGCTCACGGTCGGCCGCAGCTGGGAGTGGGACCCCCACTCCGCGAAGACCTCGAAGGGCCCGACGACGTCGAGCTCCTCCGCCCCGTCGAAGACGAAGATCCCGATGCGCAGCCCGCCGTTGCCGCTCACACGCTCAGCCCGGTCAGATTCCGGGAAGGGCCAGCATCTGGTCGAGCGCCACCCGGGCCCAGTGGGCGTCGTCGGCGTCCACGACGATCCGGTTGACCATGCGCCCCTCGACGAGCGACTCCATGGCCCACACGAGATGCGGCAGGTCGATGCGGTTCATGGTCGAGCAGAAGCACACCGTCGAGTCGAGGTAGTGCACCTGCTTGTCCGGGTGCGCCCGCGCGACCCGGCGCACCAGGTTCAGCTCCGTGCCGATGGCCCAGGCGGAACCCGGCTCGGCCGCCTCGAGCTGCTTGATGATGTACTCGGTCGAGCCCACGTAGTCGGCCGCGGTGACCACCTCGTGCTTGCACTCGGGGTGCACCATCACGTTGACGCCGGGCACCGCCGCGCGGATGTCGGTGACGTTCTGCTCCGAGAAGCGCCCGTGCACCGAGCAGTGGCCGCGCCACAGGATCATCCGCGCGTCGCGCAGCTCCTGGTCGGTGAGCCCGCCGTTGGGCTTGCGCGGGTCGAAGACCACGCACTCGTCCAGCGACATCGCGAGCTCCAGGACCGCGGTGTTGCGGCCCAGGTGCTGGTCGGGGAGGAACAGCACCTTCCCGGTGCCGTCGACGCCGCCCACCTGGTCGAACGCCCAGCGCAGCGCGACCTCCGCGTTGGAGGACGTGCACACCGTGCCGCCGTGGCGCCCGGTGAACGCCTTGATCGCGGCCGACGAGTTCATGTATGTGACGGGGATCGTGGAGTCCGCGATGCCGACGTCCTGCAGCACGGCCCAGGCCTCCTCGACCTGGCCGATCGCCGCCATGTCGGCCATCGAGCAGCCCGCCGCGAGGTCCGGCAGCACGACCTGCTGCTCGTCGGACGTCAGGATGTCCGCGCTCTCGGCCATGAAGTGCACACCGCAGAACAGGATGAACTCCGCCTCCGGACGGGCGGCCGCCTCGCGGGCCAGCTTGAAGGAGTCACCGGTGACGTCGGCGAAGTCGATGACCTCGTCGCGCTGGTAGTGGTGACCCAGGACGAACGCGCGGCTGCCGAGGGCGGCCCGTGCGGCGCGCGCCCGGTCCACGAGGTCGGGGTCGCTCGGCGCGGGCAGCTCGCCCGTGCACTCCACGCCGCGCTCGGAGGCCAGGTCACGCCCCTGGCCGAGCAGCAGCAACGGGGACGAGGCGGGCTCGGAGAAGCCGGAGTATTCAGCCAGCAGGGTGCTCACGGTCACCATCATGACACGCGGTGGTGACACGTAGTCTGGACGGTGCCACGATGCCTCTCGTGCACGTGCTGCTGCTTGCCGAGACCCTGCCCGACGCCGAGCGACTCGCCGCCGCGTGGCGCGCCGCTGCCCCGCACGCGACCACGGAGGTGCGCGAGGTCCGGGTGCCCGGCCTCGTCGCGGCGGCCCCGGCCGGGCCACGGCACGACGACGGCGACGGTGCCGCCCGCGGCGTGCTCCTGGCGGGGCCGGCGATCCCGGTGGGCCGCCCCGCCGCCGTCGGGCCGCGGGACGCCGGGCCCGCGCACCCGGGGCCGTCCGCACCCGGGCCTGCCCCGTCCGCGCTGCCACGGGCGGAGGGCGCGGAGCTGGCCGGCGTCGCCGCAGGCGCCGACGTCGTCGTGGCGTACGTCACGCGGCTGGACGGCGAGGGGCTGCACCGGGGGGTGGTCGTGGAGGCGGCGGCCGCCGCAGCGCCGCACGCGGTGCCGGTGGTCGTGGTCACCGGCCGCAGCGAGGTGAGCAGGCGGGAGTGGTCCACGGCGGGCCTGAGCGGGGTGCACGAGGTGGCCGGCGACGACGTCGGCCGCGTGGCCCGGACCTGGTCGCCGGGCTGGGCGCGCTGAGGCCGCGGACGGCGACGCGCATCCCGGGTGGTGATGGGATCAGCCGGTACGTGGGCGTACGATCTGAGAACAGACCGGCAAGCGGGAACAGACGGACCAGCCGATGGGTTGGCAACGTCCAAGGATCGACTACCGGTATGTCGAACACGATCGGGAGATGACATGACCGACACCACCACGGACATCGCTACCCACGGCGTCAACGTCACCGACGTCGCCGCGGGCAAGGTCCGTAGCCTGCTCGAGCAGGAGGGCCGCGACGACCTGCGCCTTCGCGTCGCGGTGCAGCCGGGTGGCTGCTCCGGGCTGATCTACCAGCTCTACTTCGACGAGCGGGTGCTCGACGGGGACGCTCTGCGCGACTACGACGGCGTCGAGGTCGTCGTGGACAAGATGAGCGTGCCGTACCTCGAGGGCGCCACGATCGACTTCAAGGACACCATCGAGCAGCAGGGCTTCACGATCGACAACCCGAACGCGGGCAGCGCATGCGCCTGCGGCGGGTCGTTCTCCTGATCGCAGCCTCCCGCTGAGCGACGTTCTCGGCACGACGGGCCGGTCACCATCATGGTGGCCGGCCCGTCGTCGTCCTGGGCACCTCGGGTCGCCCTTTCCCTTTGTCGCCCCTCCCCTTTGAGGCCTAAGTTTCTTCGCTTTGGGGCTGCCCAAAGCGAAGAAACTTAGGCCTCAAAGGGGAGGGCGCGAAAGGGGAGGGGAGCGCGTCAGCCGAGCCGGACCGTGACGGCCCAGCCGTCCCAGTCCTCGTCGCCGCCGACCCTGTCGTCGCTGCCGACCCGGTCGTCGTTCCCGACCCTGCCGTCGCTTCCGACGTCGGCGCCGCTGCCGACGTCGCCCCGCGGACTCCTGGCCCGGTGCTCCCGGGTTCCGACGTGCTCGTGGCCGCGCATGCGGCACCAGGCCGGCACGTCGTGCTTGGCGGCGGGGTCGGTCGACAGGACCGTCAGCTCGGTGCCCGCCGGCAGGTCCTTCGCGGCCGCGGCGAGCCGGATCACGGGCAGCGGGCAGCGCAGCCCGCGAGCGTCCACCAGCGTGTCAGGCACACAGGCCACTCTAGTGACCCGGGCGCCTGATACGTGCGAGGGGTCAGAGTCCGCCGACACCCAGCATCTCGCGGACCCGTGCCACCGCGCCGGGCAGCACCGCGAGGAACCGCTCGACCTCCTCGGCCGTGGTGGACCGGTCGAGGGCGATCCGCACGTTGCCGTGCGTGAGCACGCCCATCGCCCCCAGCACGTGCGAGGGCTCCAGCGTGCTCGCGGTGCACGCCGAGCCGGAGCCGACGGCGAACCCGTGCCGGTCCAGCTCCGTCACCAGCGCCTCGCCGTCCACGTAGAGGAACGAGAACGTGGCGACGTGCGGGAGCCGGCCGTCCGGGTCGCCCACCACCTCGACGTCGGGGATGCGCGCCACCTCGGCACGCACGCGCTCCACGAGGGCCCGGCGCCGCGCATCCTGCGCCACGCGGTCGGACTCGACGGCCTGCAGCGCCACCGCGGCGGCGAACGCGAGCGGCACGCTCACGCCGCCCGGGGCCCACGGGTCCTCGTCCTCGGGCCCGACGGCGACGGTGCGCACCCGCTGCCGGACGGCGAGGACGCCGATCCCCGCGGGGCCGCCCCAGTCGGCGGGGTCGGCGGCGAGCAGGTCCCAGGTGTCGGGCACCGCCACGTGCCCGACGCTCGCCCCGGCGTCGACCAGCAGGGGGACGCCGGCGGCGCGGGCGGCGTCGTGCACGGCCTCGACCGGCTGCACGGTGCCCACCTCACCGTTCGCGTGCTGCAGGGCGGCCAGCGCCACGCCGGGTGCCCGGACGGCGGCGGCCATGGCGTCGGCGTCGACCCGCCCGAACCGGTCGACGGGGATGGGCCCCGGCGACTCGGCGGTCCCACCCCAACCGGCCCCACCGGCCACACCGCCCGCACCGGTCCCTCCGCCCGCACCGGTCGACGCGCCCCCGGCCAGCCGGGCCGCGTGCAGCACGGCGGCGCGCTCCACCGCACCGACCACGACGGCGGAGCCGGCGCGCCGTCGGGCCGCGGCGGCTGACGCGACCGCCGCGTGCAGGGAGGCGGTGTGGCCCGGCGTCAGATGGACCTCCTGTGTCCGGGCGCCGAGCACCGCGGCGATGGCCTCGCGCGCGGCGTCGAGCAGCCGGGCCGCGCGGCGACCCTCGGCGTGCAGCCGTCGTGGGTCGGCCCAGCCGTCGGCCAGGGACTGCTCGAACGCCTGCCGGGCGAGCGGGTGCCACGGAGCGCGGCCGCCGTTGTCGAGGTACACCCGGGCGGGGGTGGTGGACCTGGCCGGGTCGGCCGGGGTGGCGTGGCTCACACGTCCTCCTGCTGCTGGGTACGGTCCGCGCGGCGTGCGCGCGAGCCCGACGAGGGGCTGATCCGGGGTTCGGACGGCGGTTCGTGGCGTGCCTCCGCCGTCGTCCTCCTGATCCTCGCACCCGCAGACGCAGGTCCGGCACGGCGATCGTTCTGACACGACCTGGGTGGGTGTCCTGAACAGCGTGGATGTGTGCCCCAGGTGCGGAGTGCGTCACGTTCCTCTGGGGGCGTTCCGGGCATCATCAGGCCCCGGAGCGCGCTAGGCTGCATCCCATCGAGGACGAAGGTTCTGCGTGGAGCTCGGGAGGAAACCGGTGCGACGCGCCGGACGAGACGTGAAAGGCCTCCCTTGCACTCGAAGCCACCTACCCGCACCCGGCGGGCCATCCTGCGTGCGTCGGCTCTTGCCGCCGCAGTCGCAGTGCTGGCCTCTGGCTGCGCAAGTGAATCCGTCCAGCGCGGATACCTGCCCGGCTACAGCGACGGGGAGGTGACTAACCAGACCGAGCGCATCACCGACCTGTGGGTGGGCTCGTGGATCGCTGCCCTTGCCGTGGGCATCGTGACCTGGGGCCTGATGCTGTGGTGCATCGCGGCCTACCGGAAGCGCAAGGACGACCACCAGCTCCCGGTGCAGACGCGCTACCACCTGCCGCTCGAGCTCATGTACACGGCAGTGCCGATCATCATGGTGCTCGTGCTGTTCTGGTACACCGACCGCGACGTGACGGCCATCAAGACCGTCGACGGCACCGCGACCGAGCACATCCAGGTGATCGGCAAGCAGTGGAGCTGGGACTTCAACTACCTCGACGCCAACGTCTACGACTACGGCGAGCACGAGGCGGACCCCGGCAGCGTGACCGCGGAGGACGAGATCGACGGTGCCGTCGGCACCTCGACGTCCTTCCCGACGCTCTACCTGCCGGTGAACGAGACAGTGGAGTTCACGCTCGACTCGCGTGATGTCATCCACTCGTTCTGGATCCCCGCGTTCCTGTACAAGCAGGACATGATCCCGCACCGGACCAACACGTTCCAGGTGACGCCGACCCGCGAGGGCACGTACGCCGGCAAGTGCGCCGAGCTCTGCGGTGAGTTCCACTCCGGCATGCTCTTCAACGTGAAGGTCGTGTCCGCCGAGGAGTACGACGCCCACATGGCGGACCTCGAGGCGAAGGGCCAGACCGGATCGCTCGGCATGGACCTCGCCCGCACGGCCGGTCCCGTCGACAACCCGGCGGAAACCACGGAAGAGGAGGCTGGGCACTGATGGCCGCAGCGACCACGACCGAGCTGATCCCGGGCCTGGCCCCCGGGCGCCAGACGCTCGGCCGGACGATCATCAAGTGGATCACCTCCACTGACCACAAGACGATCGGGTACCTCTACCTGATCACGTCGTTCATCTTCTTCTGCATCGGCGGCCTGATGGCCCTGCTGATCCGTGCGGAGCTCTTCGAGCCCGGCATCCAGCTCGTGCAGAGCAAGGAGCAGTACAACCAGCTCTTCACGATGCACGGCACCGTGATGCTGCTGCTGTTCGCCACCCCGCTGTTCGCGGGCTTCGCGAACGTGATCATGCCGCTCCAGATCGGTGCGCCCGACGTCGCGTTCCCGCGTCTGAACATGTTCGCGTACTGGCTGTTCCTGTTCGGTGGCCTCATCACCACGGCCGGCTTCCTCACCCCGCAGGGTGCCGCGTCGTTCGGCTGGTTCGCGTACGCGCCGCTGTCGACCACGACCTACAGTCCAGGGTTGGGAGGAGACCTCTGGGTCTTCGGCCTGGCGCTGGCCGGTTTCGGCACGATCCTCGGTGCGGTCAACTTCATCACCACCATCATCACCATGCGCGCCCCCGGCATGACCATGTTCCGGATGCCGATCTTCACCTGGAACACGCTGGTCACCAGCCTCCTGGTGCTGATGGCCTTCCCGCCGCTGGCCGCCGCGCTGTTCGCCCTGGGTGCCGACCGTCGTCTCGACGCGCAGATCTTCAACCCGGAGAACGGTGGCGCCATCCTCTGGCAGCACCTCTTCTGGTTCTTCGGCCACCCCGAGGTGTACATCATCGCGCTGCCGTTCTTCGGCATCGTGTCCGAGATCTTCCCGGTCTTCAGCCGCAAGCCGATCTTCGGCTACACCGGCCTGGTCTACGCGACCATCGCGATCGCCGCGCTGTCGGTGACGGTGTGGGCGCACCACATGTACGTGACCGGCGCGGTCATGCTGCCGTTCTTCGCGTTCATGACGATGCTCATCGCGGTCCCGACCGGCGTGAAGTTCTTCAACTGGATCGGCACGCTCTGGCGAGGGAAACTCACGTTCGAGACGCCGATGCTCTGGTCCATCGGCTTCCTCGTCACGTTCCTCTTCGGTGGTCTGACCGGCATCATCCTGTCGAGCCCGGCGCTGGACTTCCAGCTGTCCGACTCGTACTTCGTGGTCGCGCACTTCCACTACGTGGTCTTCGGCACCGTCGTGTTCGCGATGTTCGCCGGGTTCTACTTCTGGTGGCCCAAGATGACCGGCCGCATGCTGTCGGAGCGCCTGGGCAAGGTGCACTTCTGGATGCTCTTCGTCGGCTTCCACACCACGTTCCTGATCCAGCACTGGCTGGGTGTCGAGGGCATGCCCCGCCGCTACGCGGACTACATGCCGGACGAGGGCTTCACCTGGGAGAACCAGGTGTCGACCATCGGCGCGTTCATCCTCGCGGCGTCCACCCTGCCGTTCTTCTGGAACGTCTACATCACGTGGCGCAAGGCGCCCAAGGTCACGGTCGACGACCCGTGGGGCTACGGCCGCTCCCTGGAGTGGGCCACGTCCTGCCCGCCGCCGCGGCACAACTTCGCGTCGCTCCCGCGCATCCGCTCGGAGTCGCCGGCGTTCGACCTGCACCACCCCGAGGTCGTCGCCATGGAGCACCCGGAGTACAACCGCGGTGTCCTCGACAACATCTACGGCGAGGCCGACCGGCGCGGTCAGGACAAGCAGGCCCAGCAGCGCGCCGCGAACGGCAGCGGTGACTCCGGCCAGAGCAGCACGACCATCGTTGACCAGCCGGACGAGGGGACCAGCAAGTGAAGATCGAGGCGCGGCTGTTCCTCTGGGGAACGCCCTTCTTCGTCCTGGCCGGCGTGGTCTACGGCTTCATGACCGAGTGGCAGGAGCCCGTGGGCTACCTGGGCATGCCGCTCGTCGGTGGCCTGGTGGCGATGATCGGCGCGTACCTGACGCTGACGGCTCGGCGCATCGACGCCCGGCCTGAGGACGACCCGAACGGCAACATCGAGGACGCCGCCGGCGACCAGGGCGTGTACGCGCCCTGGAGCTGGTGGCCCCTGGCGATCGCCGGCTCCGCCGCGATCTGCTTCCTCGGCCTGGCCGTGGGCTGGTGGGTGCTCTACATCGGCTTCTGCGTCGCGGTCATCGCGCTCGTGGGCTGGGTGTTCGAGTACTCGCGGGGCATCCACTCGCACTGAGCGGTACCGCCGGACACACCCCGGCAGGAAAGAATGAGGGCCGGGACGCTGATCAGCGTCCCGGCCCTCATTCTTGTCGTGCCAGGTACGTCTACCGGCTGGCCGCGATCCAGCGGTTCAGGGTGGCCTGGGCCGCCCCGGAGTCCACTGCCTCGGCCGCGAGGTCGATCCCGGCCCGCAGGCGCTCCACGAGGGTGCCGGAGCCCGTGCCGGGCAGCGATCCGTCGGCCACGAGGCCCGAGGCCGCGTTGAGCAGCACGGTCTCGCGGACCGGCCCGGCCTCGCCCGCCAGGACGGCGCGCGCTACGCCCGCGTTGTAGGCCGCGTCCTGGCCGCGCAGGTCCTCGACCTTGATGCGGGTCAGGCCCAGGTCCTCGACGGGGTCCAGGCGGTGCTCGGTGACGTGGCCGTCGGCCACCTCCCAGATGGTCGCGCCCGCGGTCGCCGCGAGCTCGTCCAGCCCCTCGTCGCCGCGGAAGACCAGCGCGGACTTGCCGCGCTCGGCGAACACGCCCGCCATCAGGGGCGCCATCCGTGCGTCCGCGCAGCCCACGGCCGCGGCGCGCGGCTGGGCCGGGTTGGTCAGCGGTCCCAGGAAGTTGAAGGCGGTGGGCACGCCCAGCTCCTTGCGGGCCACGCCCGCGTGCCGCATCGACGGGTGGAACACCATCGCGAAGCAGAAGGTGATGCCGGCCTCGCGCGCGATCTGCGCCACCCGCTCCGGGGTGTGGTCCAGGCGGATGCCCAGCTCCTCCAGCACGTCCGCGCTGCCCGACGACGACGAAGCGGCCCGGTTGCCGTGCTTCACGACGCGCAGCCCCGCACCGGCGATGACGACGGACGCCATCGTCGAGATGTTCACGGTGTGCGCACGGTCGCCGCCGGTGCCGACGATGTCCACGGAGGGCCCGGGCACGTCGATGCGGGTCGCGTGCTCGACCATGGAGTGCGTCAGGCCCGCGAGCTCGTCGACGGTCTCGCCCTTGGCGCGAAGCGCCACCAGGAAGCCCGCGAGCTGGACGGGGGAGACCTCGCCGGTCATCACCCGGTCCATGGCCCAGCGGGCCTCCTCCTGGCTCAGGTCCGTACCGGTCATGAGCTCGGCGAGCAGGCCGGACCAGGTGGGTGCCTCGAGGTTCACGCGGTCCCCGCCGTCGACGGCGCGAGCAGCCTGGCCACGGCCTCCTGGACCTTCACGGCATCCAGCGGGCGCGCCACGACGCCGTCGGCCAGCGACCACGTCGCCAGCCATGCGTCCGCAGGGCGGCCCGTCAGCACGAGCACCGGCGGGCACTCGTAGATCTCGTTCTTGAGCTGGCGGCACAGGCCCATGCCGCCGGCCTGGTCGGCCTCTCCGTCGAGGACGAGCAGGTCCCACGTCTCGTTGTCGGCCTTGTCCACCACGGCGGCCGCCGTGGCGGCCTCCGCCCAGGCGATCTCGGGCGCGCCCGCGTGCAGGCGCGGGCCGACGGCGAGGCGCACCTGCTCGCGCACCGTGCGGTCGTCGCTGTACAGGAGGACTCGCGGGCCCGACGTCGTGCTGCCGGAAGCCGCACCGTTCGCACCTGCGCTGGTCACATCCGTCGTCATGCCGGTCATGCGTCGATCGTGGCACAGACGCAGGCCGCACGGCAGATCTGTCCGCGCCCTTTTCATGGCACTCTGTTCAATCGCGTCAGCAAGTGACGGCCTGGACAGGGCGTTGGGAGGACTTTGTGAGATTCGACGCGAGCGTCTGTGACGGTTCGGCGTTCGGGACACCCGAACGTCGGCCATAATGGCTGTCGTGTCGACCGCAACGGCTGCAGCCACCCCCACGCACCAGCACGTGACAGTCAATCGTCCCAACCCGGTCTCGGTCGGGACGATCGTCTGGCTCGCGAGCGAGCTCATGTTCTTCGCAGCGCTCTTCGCGATGTACTTCACGGTCCGGCAGACGATGCCGGCCGAGGAGTGGGCGCTGCAGGCGGACAAGCTCAACATCACCTTCTCGACGATCAACACGATCGTCCTGGTGCTGTCCTCGTTCACCTGCCAGTGGGCGGTCTTCAAGGCCGAGCAGTTCAAGCCGTCGCGCTCCGGGAAGCTCTTCCAGTTCTGGACCTGGGGCATGCACGAGTGGCTGACCATGACCTACCTGATGGGCGCGTTCTTCATCGGCGGCCAGATCTTCGAGTACACCGAGCTGGTGCACCAGGGTCTGACCATCTCGTCCAGCCCCTACGGCTCGGTCTTCTACATGACCACCGGCTTCCACGGCCTGCACGTGACCGGCGGCCTGATCGCGTTCCTCTTCGTGCTCGGTCGCTCGTTCGCCGCCAAGCGCTTCGGTCACCACGAAGCCACCACCACGATCGTCACGTCCTACTACTGGCACTTCGTCGACGTGGTGTGGATCGCGCTGTTCGCGGTGATCTACCTGCTGCGCTGACCGGTCGCTCGGTCGCCCCGTCGGGCGGCCGTCCCACCCGGCCACGTGCGGTGGCCCAGGTTCATTACAGAAGCTCAACACTCACAGCGAGACGAGGAAATTTTCGTGAAGGCACTCGCCGCCCGCAGGCACCACCGGCTGGCGCCGGTCGTTCTCCTGCTGCTGGCGCTGCTGACCACGGGCGGCGTCTACGCCGCCCTGGCTCCGAGCACGGCTAAGGCCGAGACCGTCAGCACCGCGGACATCGAGACCGGTAAGAAGCTGTTCCAGGCCAACTGCGCGACGTGCCACGGCGCGAACGCCCAGGGCACCGAGGGCGTGCCGTCCCTGGTAGGCGTCGGCGCTGCCGCCGTCGACTTCCAGGTGTCGACGGGCCGCATGCCGATGCAGATGAGCGGCCCGCAGGCCGAGGCCAAGCCGCCGCAGTTCGACAAGGAGCAGACGGCCGCGCTGTCCGCCTATGTCGCCTCGCTGGGCGCCGGTCCGGCGATCCCCACCGACGAGCAGGTCGACCCCGCCCAGGGCGACCCCTCGAACGGCATGGCCCTGTTCCGTACCAACTGCGCCATGTGCCACAACGCCGTGGGCGCCGGCGGCGCACTCTCCGAGGGGAAGTTCGCACCCGCCCTCTGGGAGACGTCGGAGCGGAACATCTACCAGGCGATGCTCACCGGCCCGCAGTCGATGCCGGTGTTCAACGACGCCAACATCACGCCGGACGAGAAGCGGGACATCGTGTCCTTCCTCGTCGAGCAGCGCGAGGGTTCGGCGGGCGGTAACGCGCTCGGCGCCCTCGGCCCGGTGTCCGAGGGCCTCTGGGCCTTCGCGATCGGCCTCGGTCTGCTCATCGGCGCCGCAGTGTGGATCGGAGCGAAGTCCTCGTGAGCGAGAACCAGAACAACCCCGCCGACACCTCGCACGAGGTGACGGTCACCCCGCAGGCGGACACCGACGTCGAGCGCTTCGCCGACCCGGGTATCCCGGAGCACAAGCACCGGCTGACCGACACCGACCCGCGCGCCGCCAAGCGCGCCGAGCGGACCGTGACCTTCCTGTTCGTCCTGTCCATCCTGGGCACGATCGGCTCGATCGTCGCCTACGTGATGGTCCCGCCGGACGGCACGACGTCGGGCGTCCGCCTCTCCACGCTGCTGATCGGCCTCGGCCTCGCGGTGTCGCTGCTGGGCATCGGCATCGCCGGGATCCACTGGGCCAAGACGCTCATGGGCGACAAGGAGATGGTCCAGGAGCGGCACCCGCTCGCGACCAACGACGAGGACCGCGCGATCGCCGTCAAGGACCTGAACGACGGCCTGCAGGACTCGGGCGTCGTCGGCCGCCGCGGCGTGCTCAAGGGCGCGTTCTTCGGCGCCCTGGCGCTGTTCCCGCTCGCCATCGCCGTGCCGCTGATCGGCTCGGTGGGCGGTGACTGGAACGTCTCCAAGTTCAAGCACACCATGTGGCGCACGGGCACGCGCCTCGCGATCGACCCGTCGGGCCGGCCCATCAAGGCCTCCGACGTGACCGTCGGCTCCGTCTTCCACGTGGTCCCCGAGACCACGGAGGAGTTCCGCGAGACGCACGAGTGGATCAACGAGAAGTCCAAGGCCGTCGTGCTCATGGTCCGTCTCAACCCCGAGGACCTCAAGGCCGACCAGTCGCCCCCCGGCGAGACCTGGTCCCACGAGGGCATCGTGGCCTACTCGAAGATCTGCACGCACGTGGGCTGCCCGGTGGCGCTCTACGAGCAGCAGACCCACCACCTCCTGTGCCCCTGCCACCAGTCGACGTTCGACATCGCCGACAGCGCCAACGTGGTCTTCGGCCCGGCCAACCGCCGGCTGCCGCAGCTCCCGATCACCGTCGACGACGAGGGCTACCTCATCGCGCAGGACGACTTCGCCGAGCCCATCGGCCCGAGCTTCTGGGAGCGCCTGAAGTGAGCACCGCGACCCAAGACACCAAGCACGAGGCACCGGCCAAGCCGACGACGACCGTCGGCAAGGCCGCGGACTACCTCGATCAGCGCACCTCCATCGGCGTCGCCGTCAAGGAGTTCGCGCGCAAGGTCTTCCCGGACCACTGGTCCTTCATGCTCGGCGAGATCGCCCTGTTCTCGTTCGTGGTGCTGATCATCTCGGGCTTCTTCCTGACGATGTTCTTCGAGCCGTCGATGGCGCTGGAGCGCTACGAGGGTGAGCACCCGGCGAGCATGCACGGGCAGCTCATGTCCGTGGCGTTCGCCTCGACCCTCGACATGTCGTTCGAGGTGCGCGGCGGCCTGCTCATGCGGCAGATCCACCACTGGTCGGCGCTGATCTTCATGGCCTCGATCGTCGTGCACATGATGCGCGTGTTCTTCACCGGCGCGTTCCGCAAGCCGCGCGAGATCAACTGGATCGTCGGCATCCTGCTCATGATCCTGGGCCTGGCGGCCGGCTTCACCGGCTACTCGCTGCCCGACGACGTGCTCTCCGGCAACGGCCTGCGCATCACCGACGGCGTGGTCAAGTCGATCCCGCTGATCGGCTCGTTCATGTCGTACATGATCTTCGGCGGGGAGTTCCCGGGGCACCACATCGTGCCGCGCCTGTTCACGCTGCACATCTTCGTGGTGCCGGGCATCCTGCTCGCCCTCATCGCCCTGCACCTGTTCCTGATGGTGCTGCAGAAGCACACCCAGTACCCGGGCGGCGGCCGTACCGACAAGAACGTGGTCGGCTACCCGGCCGCACCGGTGTACGTCGCGAAGATGACCGGCAACTTCTTCATGGTGTTCGGCGTGCTCGCGCTGATGGGCGCCACGATGTCGATCAACAACGTGTGGAACTACGGACCGTTCGACCCGTCACCGGTCTCGGCCGGCGCACAGCCGGACTGGTACATGCTGTTCCTGGAGGGGTCGCTGCGCCTGATGCCGGGCCAGGGCACGGAATGGGTGATCTTCGGCTATACCTTGCCGCTGAACATCCTGATCCCTGCCGTGGTCGTCCCGGGCATCCTGTTCACGTTCCTCATCGTCTACCCGTTCCTCGAGGCCCGGGTCACGGGCGACGACCGCGAGCACCACGTGCTGGACCGCCCGCGCAACAAGCCGGCGCGCACCGGCCTGGGCGTCGCGTTCCTGACGGCGTTCATCATCCTGGCCCTGGCCGGGTCGAACGACCTCATCGCCACGCACTTCGCGCTCTCGATCAACGCGATCACCTGGGTGTTCCGCATCCTGTTCTTCGTGGGGCCGGTGTTCGCCTACTACGTCACCAAGCGCATCTGCCTCGGGCTGCAGCGCAAGGACCGCGAGCTGGTGCTGCACGGCCACGAGTCGGGACGCATCGTGCGCTTCGCCAACGGCGAGTACATCGAGGTGCACACCCCGCTCGACGAGCAGGAGCGCTGGCTGCGCGTCAACTACGACGCGCCCGCCCCGCTGACGATCGCCCCGAAGACGGACGCGCGCGGTGTGAAGCGGAAGGGCTACGGCGCCGACAAGCGCTGGCAGGGCCTGTCCCGGTTCTTCTACGAGGACCGTGTCTCGCCCGTCACGCCGGCGGAGGTCGCGGCGGCGCACTCGCACGGTGAGCACGACGAGCTGACCGGCTCCGAGCACCAGGCCGTCGAGGCCGGTGCGGGAACCTCGCGGGAGCACTGAGCGACCTGCGACACCAAGCGATGGCCTGTGTCTCCCGGTCCGCGTCTGCGGCCGGGGACACGGGCCATTGCCGTCCCGGCGGGCACCACACCGGCGCGCGACCAGGACGGCGTCCCACCCTGCGCACCGTCCGGTGCGCGGACCGATCCTGGAGGTACCTCAGCAATGGCTGTCTACACGCTCCCTGACCTGACCTACGACTACGCCGCGCTCGAGCCCCACATCTCGGGCAAGATCATGGAGCTGCACCACTCCAAGCACCACGCGACGTACGTCAAGGGTGCCAATACTGCCCTGGAGCAGCTCGAGGAGGCCCGCGAGACGGGCAACCTGGCCAACGTCAACAAGATCGAGAAGGACCTCGCGTTCAACCTCGGTGGTCACATCAACCACTCGATCTTCTGGACGAACATGGCACCGGAGGCCGGCGGAGAGCCGACCGGCGACATCGCCGCCGCGATCGACGAGCACTTCGGCTCGTTCGAGAAGTTCAAGGCGCACTTCACCGCCGTCGCCGCCGGTGTCCAGGGTTCCGGCTGGGCCGTCCTGGCCTGGGACTCGGTCGGCCAGAAGCTGGTCGTGGTCCAGCTGTTCGACCAGCAGGGCAACATTCCCTTCGCGCTCACCCCGGTCCTCATGCTGGACTGCTGGGAGCACGCCTACTACATCGACTACCTGAACGTGCGCCCGGACTACATCAAGGCCTGGTGGAACCTGGTGTCATGGAGCAACGTCTCCGAGCGCCTGGCACGGGCCAAGACGCAGACCGCGGGCCTCGTCGTCGCCTCGGCGTGATGCCCTGCGCAACCCCGGCGTGACCTCACGGCGCGCCGCCACAGCCTGACCGCTGGAACAGATCCGGCGTACCTCGCGAACGGGGTGCGCCGGATCTGTCATGTCACGCCCTGGTCTGCTGATTCGTCGTCGAGGGTGGTGATGGAGCCCGGCGCGGTGTCTACTGGAGGGCAGGAAGTGGCCCACGCCGCCGATCTCAGGGGTGATGACGTGGCGACGAAACAACGTCCGAGTGCCGTCGGCAAGGCAGCCGACTACCTGGACCAGCGCACCACCATCGGTGTGCTGGTGAAGGAGCTTGCACGGAAGGTCTTCCCCGACCACTGGTCGTTCATGCTGGGCGAGATCGCACTGTTCTCGTTCGTCGTCCTGATCGCGTCCGGCTTCTTCCTCACGATGTTCTTCGACCCGTCGATGGCGCTGGTGCGCTACGAGGGGGAGTACCCGCCCTCGATGAGCGGCCAGCTCATGTCGGCCGCCTTCCAGTCCACCGTGCACATGTCGTTCGAGGTGCGAGGCGGTCTGCTGATGCGGCAGATCCACCACTGGTCGGCGCTGATCTTCATCGGCTCGATCGTGCTGCACATGTTCCGGGTGTTCTTCACCGGGGCCTTCCGCAAGCCCCGGGAGATCAACTGGATCGTCGGGCTGACCATGCTGATCCTGGCCCTGGCGGCCGGGTTCACCGGCTACTCCCTCCCGGACGACGTGCTGTCCGGCAACGGCCTGCGGATCATCGACGGCGTGGTCAAGGCGATCCCCCTGATCGGCGCGTACCTGTCCTTCCTGATCTTCGGCAGCGAGTTCCCGGGCGACCAGGTCATCCCACGGCTGTTCACCCTGCACATCTTCGTGATACCAGGGCTCCTGATCGCCCTCATCGCGCTGCACCTGTTCCTGATGGTGCTGCAGAAGCACGGGCAGTACCCGGGTGGCGGCCGCAGCGACCGGAACGTCGTGGGCTACCCCGCCCTGCCGGTGTACGTGGCCAAGATGACGGGAAACTTCTTCATCATCGCCGGTGTGCTGACGCTCATGGGCGGCACCATGGCGATCAACAACATCTGGAACTACGGGCCGTACGACCCGGCGCCGGTCTCGGCCGGTACGCAGCCGGACTGGTACATCCTGTTCGTCGACGGCGCGCTACGGCTGATGCCGGGTCCAGGCTTCGAGTGGGTCCTGTGGGGCTACACGCTGCCCATGAACATCCTGATCCCTGCCGTGATCGTGCCGGGCATCCTGTTCACGCTGCTGTTCACCTGGCCGTTCCTCGAGGCCCGCGTGACCGGCGACCACCGCGAGCACCATGTGCTGGACCGTCCGCGCAACCGTCCGGTACGGACGGCGACGGGCGTCGCGCTGTTCGTCGCCTTCCTCGTGTGCGCCCTGGCCGCCACGAACGACCTCATCGCCACGCACTTCTCGCTGAGCATCTTCGCGATCACCTGGGTGCTGCGCATACTCCTGTTCGTGGGGCCGGCCTTCGCCTTCTTCGTGACGAAACGTGTGTGCCTCGCGCTGCAGCGCAAGGATCGTGAGCTGGTGCTGCACGGCCACGAGTCCGGACGCATCGTGCGTTTCGCCACCGGCGAGTACGTGGAGGTGCACACCCCGCTCGACCCGCAGGAGGTGTGGCTGCGCACCCAGCACACCTCGCCACGGCCGCTCGAGATCCAGCCCGCGACCGACGCGCGCGGCGTGAAACGCAAGGGATACCGGTCCGACCGGCGGTGGCAGCGGCTGTCCGAGTTCTTCTACGAGGACCGCGTGGAGCCGGCGACACCGGCGGAGCTGGCCGCCGCGCACTCGCACGGCAAGCACGACGAGATCGAGGCCAGAACACCCGCGGGCGTCGGGCCGGGCACCACCGGCCCGCGGGCCGACGGCGAGGGAGCCACCGGACCGGGCGAGGAGCCCCGACCGGGGAGCAGGAGCTAGTCGTCCAGCCTGGCTAGTCGTCGAGTCCGAGCGCGAACGCCTGCTCCAGGTCCGCCTTGGAGAAGGCACGGAACGCGATCAGCGTCTCCGTGTTCTGCACGCCCGGCACCTTGTTCACGCGGTCGGACACGACGCCGGCGAGCTGCTCGTGCTCGGGCACGCGCACGATCGCGACCAGGTCGGTCTTGCCCGTCACGGAGAAGACCTCGCTCACTCCGTCGATGTTCGCGACCTCCTGCGCGACCTCGGGGATGCGGGACGTCTCGGCGTCGATGAGGACGATCGCGGTCAGCATGCCGTCATCGTATCCACGTGCCGGCCGTTCGCGGGTTCCGGCACGGGCGCGGCGGCGTCGGCGGGTTCTCCGGCACCTGCGGCGAGGTCCGCGTGAGCCCTCGACCCGGCGCCGGCCCCAGGAACTGCGTCAGCGCCGGAACCCGCGCCGGCCCCGGAACCCACGTCGGTCTCAGCGCCCTCGCCGATCTCGACACGTACCCGCTCCGACGCCCAGGTCAGGTCGGCGTGCGCGCCGGCCGCGCGCACCGGGCACGCCCAGGTGTCGCTGACGTGCACCAGCCGGACGCCGGGGGAGTCGAGCCAGGCGAGCAGCAGGTCGGTCTCCTCGGGGTGCGCGGCAGGGGCGGGTGCGACGGGCGGCTCGACATGCTCCGCCGTCGTGCGCAGGGCGTCCACGAGGGGGAGCGGGCTGGCGCCCGGTACCGACACGTCGGTGCCGGCCAGCCGGCCGTGCTTGATCACCACGATCTCCCAGCCGCCGGGCTTGCCGGGGGCGTCGCCGATGCCGGAGGGGCGCGCGGCGACCAGCTCCGCGCACCCGGCCAGGGGCCCGATCCGCTGGGCGCGGTGCGCGCCGTGCACGAAGGCGCGCAGGCGGCGCGTGACCTCCCCCGCCTCCTCGTACCGCTCCTGGTGGGCGAGGGCCGCGATCCGGTCGGAGAGGGCGCGGACCACGGGAGCGGGGTCGCCGGTGAGGGCGTCACGCGCGGCCTCGGCCACGTCCGCGTAGGAGGTGTCGGGACCCTCGGTCGCCACGCACGGCGCCGAGCAGCGGCCCATGCCGGCCAGCGCGCACGGGCTGCCGGGGCGCTTGGAGACCAGCGGGATGCGGGCGGTGCACTGCCGCAGGTTCAGGGCGTCGTGCAGGGCGTGCACGGCCTCCTGTGCGGTCCGCCGGGACCCGAAGGGCCCGATGTGCGCGGCGCCCGCCACGACGCCGCTCACGACCGACAGGCGCGGGTAGGCCTCGTCCGTCAGCCGAACCCACGAGTGCCGCTCCGGGAACTTGGAGCGCCGGTTGTAACGCGGGGCGTGCTCCGTGATGAGCCGCAGCTCGCGGACCTGGGCCTCCAGTGGCGTCGCGCACGCGACGGGCGTGACCCGCTCGGCGATCCGGACCATCTCCGTGATGCGCCGCCGCTTCTCGGCGGCGGTGAAGTACGAGCGCACGCGCTTGCGGATGTTGACCGAGGTGCCGACGTACAGCACCTCGTCGCCGGGGCCGCGGAACAGGTAGACGCCGGGGGAGTCGGGCAGCCCGTCGGCGAGGTGCCGCTTGCGGCGCACCTCGGGCGGTACCGGGTCGGCCGCTGTCGCCAGGTCCTCGAGGTGCGTCACGCCCATCGGCGCGAGGCGGTCGAACAGGGCGTGCAGGACGTCGACGGTCGCCCGCGCGTCGGCCAGCGCCCGGTGCTCGGGGGAGACCGTGGCGTGGAACAGGTTGGCGAGCGTGGACAGCTTGTGGTTGGGCGCCTCGTCGCGGGTGACCAGGCGCCGGGCCAGGGGCACCGTGTCCACGACGGTGAAGCCGGGCCACGGGTAGTCCAGCCGGGAGCACATCGCCTTGAGGAAGCCGACGTCGAACGGCGCGTTGTGCGCCACGAGCACCGTGTTGTGCGCGAACTCCAGGAAGCTCGGCAGCACAAGCGCGATGTCGGGCGCCGTGGCGACCATGGCGTTGGTGATGCCGGTCAGCCGCGCGACGAACGCCGGGACCGGCTGCCCCGGGTTGACCAGCGACTGGAACTCGCCCAGGACCTCGCCGCCGCGCACCTTGACGGCACCGATCTCGGTGATGCCGCCCTCCTTCGCGTTGGTGCCCGTGGTCTCAAGGTCCACCACGACGAAGGTGACGTCCCGCAGGGGGGTGCCGAGCTCCTCGAAGGTCGCCTGGTACGGGGCCCGGGTGCCGGCGGACGCGGAGGTGTTCACGGCCCGCACGCTATCCGGAGTCACTGACACGCCCCGGCACGCGGGCCCCAGACTGGGCCCGCGGACCCACCAGCGCCTGGGTCCGGGGCCTCTGGCCTGGGCACACACCAGTTCCTAGAGTCTTCGGATGATCTTCCGGCCCGGGAAGCCTGACCGCCGCACCACACGCGGCGCCCGGCGCCGGTGCCGCCATCCCCTTGTCGAGCGTCCTGCCCCCGGTCACCCTGCCCCCGACGAGCGTGGTCAGGCGCTCATGGAATACGTCGCCGTCGTCGGTCTGCTGCTCCTCGTGGTCGCCGTGGCGCTCGCGGCGGCGACCCCGGTCGGCCGGGACCTGAGCGGCCAGCTCGTCTGCGCGGTCCAGTCCGTCGGGCAGCCGGAGAGTCCCGAGGACTGCGTGGACCGACCGGGGGACCGGCCCGGCGACGACGACGGGCCTGGCCGCCCTGGCGACGACGACTGGCCCGGAGACACCTCGTGCGAGGACGAGCTCACGCTGTCCCGCGTGGCCCAGGAGGACCACGACACCGCCATGGTCGTGATCCAGATCGGCTGCGTCTGGTACCCGATCCCCGTGACGTGCCTGTTCACCGTCTCGGAGACCGAGCTCGACGACGTCTGGAAGGAGGTCGTCTCGGGCGGCCGGGACGAGAGCCTGGAGCGCGAGGGGAACGACAAGATCGTCGACTGCGTGACCGCCGGCTGGGGTGACGAGAGCGAGGACCCGGACGACGAGGCGTGCAACCGGACGATGCCGACCAGCGAGGACGTCAGCCTGGACCCGCCGAAGGTGCGCATCGGCTGCAAGTGGCTCCCGGTGCCGGAGGACGTGTGCGACGCCGAGTGGGAGGCGTACAAGGACTCGGCGCCCGGGAGGGAGCGCGCCGCGACGTCGGGGTGGCTCTACGAGTGCGTCACCACGGCGTACGACAACATGGAGCCCGACTGCTACGTGCAGGTCAACACCCATATCGAGGAGGGGACGGTCTCGTTCCTCTTCTTTCGGATGAGCTCGTCGGAGGCCGTGATGATCGAGAGGCTGGGCGACGGGCGGATCCGGGTGCACATGATCGAGGGCGTGGGCATCGGCGGCGGCGTATCCGGTGACGACATCTTCGGCTCGCCGATCTCCTTCGGTGTCTCCGCGATCAAGGGCGTCACGAGCGACACCGTCTACGAGTTCGTGGACATGGACGACGCCCAGGAATGGATCAACTGGCGCAAGCGGTGGGACGCGGTCGGGGACGGCGACGGCTGCCACGGCGCGCAGGTCAACACCGTCGCGACCTGCATCGGCAACAGCAACCAGAAGAAGTACGACGAGCTGGCCAAGGAGGAGCCCGACCACCACATCGTCAACGACGCCGGCGCGGAGACCAAGAAGGTCACGGTCAACGTAGGGATCGACGGGCAGAAGGGCGGCAAGAGCAAGGACAAGAAGGGCGTGGGCGTGGGCGGCAGCGCGGAGGGCAGCTACGAGGGAGAGGTCATGGTCGAGGACCGGCTGTGGGACAACGGCCTCTACGAGGTGAGCTACACGTCCACGGACATCGGCGGCTTCCTGGTCTCCGGCGCGCTCGGTCCGGGCGGGCCCTGGGGCAAGACCGACAAGCTCGGCAAGCTCATGGGCAAGGGTGGCGTCGGCGCCGAGTGGAAGGGCTCCACGAAGACCACGGTGTACTTCGACCAGAACGGCGACCTGGTGCAGATGTACATCACCATCGACGACCAGGCCCTCGCCACGCTCTGGGAGGCGGGGATCGACGTCGAGACCGACCTGCCCTACGGGTTCGAGGCGGGTGGCGGCTGGGGCAAGAACCAGAAGGAGGGGAGCTCCTCGGTGCAGGAGTTCATCCTCGACTTCAACCAGTACCCCGACCTGCGCGACAAGTTCACCCCGATGGTCGACGAGCTGTTCCCCAGGGACGAGGACGGGCTGCTGAAGAAGGGCGACATCGAGATCGACCGCTCGGACCAGGAGGACGGCGGCGACCTCCGCGAGGAGCTCGAGAAGCACGGCAACGTCCGCGAGCTGACCTACGACGACACCAAGTCCTCGGAGTTCGGCGAGTTCGGCGCGAGCTGGCAGGGCATCGACCTGCTCAAGGGCGAGTGGATCACCGTGGACGAGGAGCGGGTGCTGAACGAGTCGTCGCTGGAGATCACCGACGTGAACGGCGACAAGCAGGTGATCTCGCCGGCGCCGCGGTGCAAGCACGAGAAGTTCGAGCCCGGTGACGACTACTACACGGACGGAACCGAGAAGGAGGAGGAACCGGGCGGTACGTGGGACAACCCCACCTACACCTCGGACGACGGCGGGCCGTACCCGGGCACCGACTTCGACGGTGACGTGCCCGGCGACCGCGGGGACAAGAGCCGGTCGCTCGCCGAGGAGTACGCCAGGGCATTCCCCGACAAGAACATCCTGGTGCTGCACAAGAACATCGCGGGGCGGGCCGAGTTCGGACCGGACGTCGTCGGCAAGGAGCACCTGGCCAAGGTGGGGGACTTCTACGTGATCGGCCTTGACGCCGGGACGGTGACCCGCGGTGGCGACGGCGGCTACATCAACTGGGCCTTCTACGGGAACTACAACCGTCCCGGCGACAAGGTGGTGAAGTTCAGCCCGCGGGAGGAGTGAGTCCTCCCGCGGGGACCCGGACCGTCAGCCCCAGGTCTCGCCCGTGAGCTGTTCGTAGATCTCCACGTAGCGGGCGCGGGTCTCGGCGACGACGTCGGCCGGGATCTCCGGGCCGGGGTAGGTGCGGTCCCAGCCGGTCAGGGTCGACGACCAGTCGCGCACGAACTGCTTGTCGTAGGACCACTGCCCGCGGCCGGGCTCGTACTCGCTCGCCTTCCAGAAGCGCGAGGAGTCGGGTGTGAGCACCTCGTCGGCGAGGGTCAGCACGCCGTCGGCGTCGAACCCGAACTCGAGCTTGGTGTCGGCGATGATGACGCCGCGCTCGCGCGCGATCTCGGCGCCGCGGTCGTAGATGGCCAGGGTCAGCTCGCGCAGCCGGTCCGTGGTCTCCGTGCCCAGGTCCTTCGCGATCTCCTCGACGGAGATGTACTCGTCGTGGCCCTCGTCCGCCTTGGTCGACGGCGTGAACACGGGCTGCGGCAGCCGGTCGGCCTCGACCAGGCCAGGAGGGAACGCCACGCCGGACACGCTGCCGGTGGCGTTGTACGAGTCCAGGCCGCCGCCCGCGAGGTACCCGCGGGCGATGCACTCGACCGGGACGATCGTCAGCTTCTTGCAGCGGATCGCGCGGCCGGCCCACTCCTCGGGGACGTCCTCGCTGATCACGTGGTTGGGTACCAGGTCGGCGAACTGCCGGAACCACCACAGCGAGAGCTGGGTGAGGATCGCGCCCTTGTCGGGCACGGGCGTCGGCAGCACGACGTCGTACACCGACACGCGGTCGGAGGCCACCAGGATCACATCGTCGCCGTCCGCGTAGACCTCGCGAACCTTGCCCTTCCGGATCAGTTCCACGGGGCCAAGGCTAACCCGGTACGCGTACCGGACCGGTGCGCGTACCGGGGCTGGTGACGAGGGCCCGTCACCGGACGGGCTCTACGCGCCCGCGAGGTCGAGGACCGCGTAGCCGGAACCGTCCAGGTGCACGACGTCGGGCTGTGCTCCACCGCCCGGCTCCACCCGCACGCCCCGGGTGAGCAGCGCCCTGCCGTCGGCGGCACCGGCCAGCGGGAACCGCACCGCCGCACTGCCCGGGTTGAGCAGCACGGCCAGCGTGCCGCCGCGCACGTATGCCAGGGGATACCCCGTGGCCAGCACCTCGACGGGCGCCGCAGCGTCCAGGCGCGGGTCGTCGTGCCGCAGCGCGATGAGGTCGCGGACCAGGCGCAGGAGCGAGTCGTCGTCGTCCACCTGGGCGGCGACCGTCGGACGTCCCGGGTCGGGGTCCTCCGGCAGGTACGTCGAGTCCGCGGGCCTGCCCGGGCCGTAGGGGTCCGCGGGCAGGTCACCCCACTGCATCGGGGTGCGCGAGCCGGCCCGGTCGTAGGCCGGGCCGAGCCGCGAGCCCTCCAGCGTGGGCGTGCCCGGCACGTACCGCATGCCGATCTCGTCGCCGTAGTAGACCGACGGCAGGGCGGGCCAGGTCATCGTGAGCACGTGCGCCACGCGGGCCTGCTCGGCGTCGCGCGGGCCCGCCACCAGCCGCGTGAAGTCGTGGTTCGACGTCGGCAGACCCACCACGCCGCCGCGGCCGGTCGCCGCGATGGCGTCCGTCGCGGCCCGCCAGGCCCGCACGAACGTGGCGGCGTCGCCGGCGCCGTCCGCCCCCGCCCACGGCGCCAGCGCATCCCAGGACTCGCTCACCGTGCCCGCGTTGTTGTTCCACAGCGAGCGCAGCGGCAGGCCGTCGTCGTCCCCACCGAACTGGAGGAAGAAGTCGGCGTGGAAGCCCGCGGGCACGGCGACCCGCGGGTCGCCCCACTCACTGATGATCACGCGGCCGGGCCACTCGCGGTCCAGCCAGGCGCGCATCTCGTGCCACAGCCTGCCGGTCTCGACGTGGCCGGGGTCGTCCTTGACGAGCGACGCCGCCATGTCCACGCGGAACCCGGCCACGCCGAGGCCGAACCAGTGCGCCATGATCTCGCGCAGCGCGGCCCGGTTGGCCAGCGGCCCCGGGGCGTCGACGGGCTGCCGCCACGGCTCGGCCGGGTCCGTGCGGGCGTACCCGAAGTTGAGCGCGGGCTGCACGGGGAAGAAGTTGGGCTTGTAGTACCCGCCACGCTTTCCCGGGCCGGGCTGGAAGCCCTCGGCAGGCACGTCGCTCCACACGAACCGGTGGTCGTCCGGGTCGTCGGCCGACGCGCGGAACCACGGGTGCTGGTCCGACGTGTGCCCGGCCACGAGGTCGAGCAGCACGGAGATGCCGCGCCGGCCGGCCTCGTCGGTCAGCCGCGCCAGGTCCTCGTTGGTGCCGTAGCGCGGCGCGACCGTGAGGAAGTCGGCGACGTCGTACCCCGCGTCGGCGAACGGCGAGACGAAGCACGGGCTGAGCCAGATCGCGTCCACGCCCAGCCACGCGAGATAGTCCAGGCGCTCGGCGATCCCGACGAGGTCGCCGATCCCGTCGCCGTTGCCGTCCGCGAAGGACTGCGGGTAGATCTGGTACAGCACGGTGCGCCCGAGGCGCGGGGCGAGGTCCACGGCGGCGGTCACCTGTCCCACCCTACGGCGAAGGTCTCCATGGCCATCAGCGGGCGCACCTCGCGCTCCAGGGCCCCGCGGGAGACATAGCGGCGCATCGCGTCGTCGGCCAGCTCGTTGCCGAGCGCGGCCATGATCATGCCCTGGTCCAGGGAGAGGTAGCGCTGCGAGACCTGGCCGCTGCGCACGGCCACGGCGTCGTAGAAGCCGCCCGGGCCGTACGCGTCGAAGTCCGCGGCGATGTTGCGCAGGTTGGCCATCGCGGCACCCGGCGCGTAGCGCAGCGCGAGGAACGACGCGTGCGGCGTCACCACGCCGTCGCCGTACTCCGTGGGCGCCGGCGAGCCCTCACGGCAGCCCTCGTACGGCTGGTCGACCGTCGTGCGCTCCTGGTCGGAGGTGTAGCCCGGCCCGTCCAGCCCGAGCTGGTCCACGCCGTACTCGCGGTACCCACCGGCCGGGTTGTTGGACGGCGAGAAGCCCCAGTACCCGTAGTCCGCCTCCCGCAGGCCGTGCTCGATCTGACCCTGTACGTACAGCGGGTGGTTGCGGCCCCACGACCGCGGGCCCCACGTCTCCTCGGGCACGAACAGCGGCACCATGAGCGCCTCGAACATGCTGCCGCCCCAGGTCGGCACCACCCGCATGCCGCGGTACGGCAGCGCGCCCTCGAACACGGGCACACCCAGGTGCTCGGCCCACCGGCCGACCGGCCGCGTCTCGGTCCACGACCAGTCGCACGTGTCCGGGAACGTCCGGTACGTGCCGAAGTAGTGCTCCGCCGGGATCTGCCCCTCGGCGATGCCCAGGTACGACGCGATGCGCGGCTCCGTGTTGAACGCGCCGTAGTGGTGGCCCGTGTACCAGACGTCGGCGCCCATCTCGCAGTAGTCACCGGCCACCGGCGCGGTCTCCTGCGGGTCGACGTCCCAGAACCCGCCCCGGATCTGGTTCTGCGCCGGGTCGTAGTAGCAGCCGAAGTCCATGTCCTCGCGGACGGCGTCCGCGGCGCGGGCCAGCGACGGCTCCGCGCGCGCGGTCAGCAGCAGGCCCGTCGCGAGCCACCCGTTGTCCACGCTGGACAGGAACGGCTTGACCGGGTCGCCGCTCGTGGGGAACGTCAGGAGCTTGGCGCCCGTGGCCGGGTCGTACCAGTTGTAGAACATGCCGCTCGGCTCGTGCTTCTCCAGCCCGGCCACGGTGTCCAGCGTGGCCGCCAGGCGCACGCGGGCCTCGCGGCGGTCGATCAGCCCCGTGTCGCGGGCCACCACCGTGCTCCACAGGTAGGCGCCGATGTTGGTCGGTGAGGTGTACCCGCCGCGGCTGGCCGGGTCCAGGTCGCCGCCGATGTTGTCGTCGGGCAGGCCCGTCTCCTCGTCGACCATGGCCTCGAAGGAGCGCCAGGTGTCGGCGGCCCAGGCCTGGAGCTGACGGCGGTCCTTGGCAGTGGTGGTCCGTTCGCTCTCCTGGACCGTGGTCTCCGGGACCGTGGTCTCCGGGGGCGCGGCTTCCGGGGCCGACGGCGCCCCCGTGGCGCTCGCCGGCAGTGCGGCGAACGCCAGGGCGGCGACGGCGGCCGTCGCGATCGTGGTGCGGATCCTGCTCATCAGGTGTCTCCTACGTCGTCGTAGTCGTGACAGGGCAGTGGTTGACTGGGCAGTGGTGGTGACCGGACAGCGGTGGTGACCGGGCAGTGGTGCGTGACGCGTCAGCGGGCCAGCGAGCCCGTGCGCGCGACCTGGCCGAGCCACGCGAGGCTCGGCTTGGGCGTGCGCACGAAGGTGGTCCGGTCCACGGCGATCAGGCCGAAGGTGGGCCGGAACCCGCTCATCCACTCGTAGTTGTCCAGCAGCGACCAGTGCAGGTAGCCGTCCACCTGGCAGCCGGCGGCCATCGCGCCGGCCATGCCCTCCAGCGCCCCGGTGGTGTAGTCGATGCGGCGGGAGTCGTCGGCCGTGGCCATACCGTTCTCGGTGACGATCATCGGCACGCCGCCGGTGATCTTGTGCGTGTACTCCAGCGCCTCGCCGAGCGCCTGCGGGTAGTACTCCCAGCCGGTCAGCGTCTTCTCGACGTCGTCGCCGAACGGGACGGGCTCGCCGTCGGTCCCGATGATGGTGCGCAGGTAGCTCTGCACGCCCACGAAGTCGTCGCCGCGCGCGACCTCCAGGAAGAAGTCCTCGCGCGGGTAGGCGTAGGCGTCGCGGGCCTCCTCGGCGCCGGGAGCCGCCTGGAACACCTGGTTGGCGATGGTCCAGCCGGCCTTGACGTGCCCCAGGCCGTGCAGGATGTCGACGGCGCGCCGGTGGGCGGTGGCCTGGATCTCCGAGGCGGCCTGGTCCGGTGCGGCGAGCCCGGCGGCGTCCAGGTTGGTGCGGCGGCTCGCGCCGAGCATCATCGAGGTGATGTTGGGCTCGTTGATGGTCACCACGTGGCCGACGTCGCCCAGGATCTCCGTGGTGGTCTCGACGTACCGGCTGAACAGGTCGACGGCGTCCGGCGCGAACCAGCCGCCGCGCTCCGCGAACCAGCGGGGGAGCGTGAAGTGCAGCAGCGTGACCATCGGCGTCACGCCCGCCTCGAGGCAGGTGTCGATCATCCGCCGGTAGTGCGCCAGCTGCGCCCGTGAGATCTCGCCCTCGGCCGGCTCGATGCGCGCCCACTCGATCGAGAAGCGGTACGCGTTCAGGCCGGCGGCCGCCAGCAGGGCGATGTCCTCGCCGTAGCGGTGGTAGCTGTCGACGGCGTCGCCGGAGCTCTCCGCGCACAGCGACCCGGCGACGTGCTCCTTGGCCCACCAGTCGCTGTTGGTGTTGCCGCCCTCGATCTGGTGCGCGGCGGTCGAGGCGCCCCACAGGAACGTGGGTGCGGTGGGCAGCGTGATCTGTTCGGTCACGGAAGAACTCCTCGTTGGTACGACGGGCTGGGTGGTGCGGGACTACTTGAGCCCGGTGGTCGAGATGCCCTGCACGATGTGCCGCTGCAGGGCCAGGAAGACGATGAGGATCGGCAGCACGATGACGGTCGCGCCCGCCACCAGCAGGCCGTACTGCACGGTGTTCTGGCCGGTGGAGTACAGGGCCAGGGCCACGGGCAGCGTGTACTTGTCGGCCGACTGCACGGCGACCAGGGGCCACAGGAAGTTGTTCCAGGACCCGAGGAACGTCAGGATGCCGAGCGTCGCGAGCGCGGGTTTGGTCTGCGGCAGCACGACGGCGAAGAACGTGCGGAACTCGCCCGCGCCGTCGACGCGGGCGGCGTCGAGCAGCTCGTCCGGGATGTCGAGCATGAACTGGCGCATCAGGAACACGCCGAACGGCGCCGCCAGGAACGGCAGGATCAGCGCGGCATAGGTGTTGATCAGGTCCAGGTTGGCCACGAGCACGAACAGCGGCACGAAGGTGACCATGCCCGGGACCATGAGCGTGCCCATGATCAGCAGGAACAGCACGCGGCGGCCGGGGAAGTCGAGCTTGGCGAGGGCGTAGCCGACCATGGCGCTGAACAGCACGGACCCGACGGTGACGGCCAGCGCCACGACCACGGAGTTGGCGAAGAACCGCGGGAAGTCGAGCGTCGCGAACAGCTTCGTGTAGTTGTCCCACGTGGGCTGCTCGGGGAACAGCGTCGGTGGGAACTGCCGGATCTCACCCTCCGGCTTGACCGAGGAGACGATCATCCACACGAGCGGCCCGAACGAGGCCGCGAGGCCCAGCACGAGCACGACGTTGAGGAGGATCGCGCGCGGCGTGAAGCGGCGGGCGGCGGGCCGGCCCTCGGAGGGCTGGTCCCTGGTGGGGCGGGGGGTCCTGGAGCGCTCGGTGAGGACAGTCATCACTTCTCCGTCCTGAGCAGGCGGAACTGGAGGTAGGACAGGATCACGATGGCGACGAACAGCACGTAGCTCATCGCGGCGGAGAGGCCGTAGTTCCCGAACCCGAACTGGTTGAAGACCTCGTAGGCCACCGAGTTGGTGGCCCCGAGGGGCCCGCCCTGCGTCATGACGAACGGCTCCTCGAAGAACTGCAGGTAGCCGATGCCGGTGATCACGGCGCAGAACAGCAGGGTGGGCCGCAGCAGCGGCACCGTGATGGACCGGAACTGCCGCACGGCACCCGCGCCGTCGATGGCCGAGGCCTCGTACAGGTCGCGCGGGATGCCCTGCAGCCCCGCCAGCAGGATCACCATGGAGTACCCGACGTTGCGCCAGGTCGCCATCATGATCAGCGACGGCATGGCCCAGACCTCGTCGGTGAGCCAGCGCGGGCCGTCTATCCCGACCAGGCCGAGGGCCGAGTTCACGATCCCGAAGTCGGGCTGCAGGAGGAACCGCCACACGACCGCCACCGCGACGATCGACGTCACGACCGGGGCGTAGAAACCCACGCGGAACACGGACCGGAACCAGACCAGGCCCGAGTTCAGCAGGACCGCCAGCAGCAGTGCGATACCGAGCGTGAGCGGCATCGCGACGCCCACGAAGTAGAGCGTGTTGCCGGCAGCCTGCTGGAACTTCGGGTCGGCCAGCGCGGCCGCGAAGTTGTCGAACCCCACGAAGTTCACGGCCCAGGGCGTCCGCAGGTCCGCGCCGTGCATGTCGGTGAACGCCATGTACAGCGAGGACGCCACCGGGACCAGCATGAACACGGCGAACAGGATCGTGAAGGGCAGCGCGAAGCCCCAGGCGGCGAGGCCCGTGCGGCGGCGGCGTGCGGAGATGGCCACGGGTCAGTCCAGGCCCGTCCCGATCGAGGTGGCCGCTTCCTGCATCTTGGCGGCGGCTTCCTCCGGGGTCAGGTCGCCCGCGATGGTCTGCTCGATGATCAGGTCGAGCTCGTGCTCGATCTCCGACCACGTGGGGATCGCGGGGGTCGAGCGCGCGGTCTCCAGCACGCCCTGGTACATGGCCACGGCCTCGTCGTCGGCCAGCGCCGGGTCCTCCCACGAGGACTGGACAGCGGGCAGGTCGTTCGAGATGCCGAACCAGTCGACCTGGACGGCCGGGTCGGTGGCGAACTGCACGAACTTCCAGGCGGAGTCCGGGTTCGCGGCGTCCGCGAGGACGGCGAGGTTGGAGCCGCCGATGAACGACGCCGTCGTCTCGTCGGCGGGCAGCGGCACCACGCCGAACTTGTCGGCGAAGTCGTCGCCCGCGGTGGTCAGCAGGTTGGCGCGCTCCCACGGGCCGGAGACGAACGAGCCGAGCTTGCCGTCGACGAAGTTCTGCACCTTCTCCTCCTCGACGAGCACCGGCGGGGCGAGCCCGTCGCGCATGAACGAGGAGTAGTACTCCAGCGCCTTGACCTGGGCGTCGTTGTCGAGCGTGAACTCGCCGGCGTCGTCCAGGATCTCGCCGCCCGCCTGCCAGTAGAACGGGAAGTACATCAGCGCGGTCGAGTTGCCGCGGGTCTGCAGCGCGATGCCGTGCTCGGCGCCGGCGTCCTGCAGCCCGGCCGCGAAGTCGGTGAGGCCCGCCCAGTCCTCGGGCGCCTCGACGCCGGCCTCCTCGGCGAGGTCGGTGCGGTAGTACAGCACGCGCGACTCGACGTACCAGGGCACGCCGTAGGAGGTGCCGTCGACCTCGGTGGTCTCCCAGGCACCCGGGAAGAACGCCGAGGAGTCGATGTCCTCCGGCGTGGGCGCCAGGCCGTCCAGTCCCACGAACCCGCTCATCAGGGTGGTGCCGACCTGCATCACGTCGGGCACCTCGCCCGTGGCGATGGCCGTGTTGATCTTCTCGGTGGACGACTCCCACGGCACCGGCGTCACGTTCACCGTCACGTCGGGGTTGTCGGCCTCGAACTGCTCGGCGAGCTCGGGCAGCAGCTCACCCTCCGTGCCCATCGCCCAGACCTCGACGGTGCCCGTGGCGGGGCCGTCCGAGATGCTGCTGGCGCTGTCTGCCGTGGTGCCGGCCTCGTCGCTGCGGCCGCACCCGGTCAGGGCGAGGGCCAGCGTGAGGGTCGACGCCGTCGCCGCTGCGGCGAGGCGAGGTGTCCTGTTCACGATCACTCCCTTGTTGATCTGTTTCCGAAATTTCGAAGGCGGATCTCGGAAAGACCACGGGAGGTTAGACGGGGCTCCGTGCGGTGTCAACCAGCCTGGTGGTGCGACAGTAAGCCAGTTGCCCCGGTCTCCCAACGGTGCGGAGGCGGGCCCTGCGATGGACTACCATCCTGGTTTCGGAGACAGATTTCGGAAACCGTCCGACGGAGGACCCATGGCAACCGACCAGCCGCACATCCCGCTCGCCGTCGTGGCGGCCGAGGCGGGCGTCTCGGTCCCGACGGTGTCCAAGGTGCTCAACACTCGCCCGGACGTGGCCGGCAAGACACGGGCCCGGGTCACCGAGGCGCTGGAGCGGCACGGCTACGTGGTCCGCCCGCCGGCCGCCAAGCCCACGGGCATGATCGACGTGCGGATCGTCGACTTCGAGGGCACCTGGTCCGAGGCCGTGGTCCGCGGCGCCGTCGCGGGCGCCCGCCGGCTGGGGCTGGACGTCGTCCTCGCGGTGGAGCCCGACCCCGACGACTGCAGCTCCTGGGTACGGCACGCGCTGGAGCGCGGCACCGACGGACTGGTCAGCATCGTCGCGGTGCCCGACGCCGAGGCGCGGCGCGCCCTGGAGCAGACCGGCACGCCGCTCGTCGTCGTCGACCCGCGGCAGCGGCCGCCGGAGGGGATGCTCAGCGTCGGCGCCACCAACTTCCAGGGCGGGCTGGAGGCCACGGCGCACCTGCTGGCGCTCGGCCACACGCGCATCGCCACCATCACCGGCGCGCTGGAGCAGGACAACGCCATCGCGCGGCTCGCGGGCTACCGCGCCGCCATGATCCGCGCGGGCCTGACCACCGACGACGACCTGGTCCACGTGGGTGCCTACGGCGTCACCTCGGGGTACGAGGGCGCGCAGCGGCTGATGGGCCTGGACGACCCGCCCACCGCGATCTTCGCCAGCAGCGACGACACCGCGCTCGGGGCGCTGCGCGCACTGCGCGAGGAGGGCCTCGTCGTGCCCCGGGACGTCTCGCTCGTCGGCTTCGACGACCTGCCCATCGCGCCCTGGATCGACCCCGCGCTGACCACGGTGCGCCAGCCCCTGACCGAGATGGGCGCCACCGCCGTCGACCTCGTGCACCGTGCCCGCACGGCCAGCGGGCACACCCTGCGCACCGAGCTCGCCACGAGCCTCGTGGTGCGGGCCTCGACCGCGGCGCCGGCCCGCTAGGCAGCGGGCCGGCAGCGGGCCGCGCGAACTACCGTTGCGGGCGCCGCGGCTTCTCGACCTCCGGCAGGGGGAGGCCGCCGGGGCCCTCCTCGGCCGTGGGGATCGCGGGCTCACCGCGGGCCGCGCGTTCCTTGGCGCTGGCCGCGTACGCGTCCACGTACTCCTGGCCGGACAGCGACAGGATCGCGTACTCGATCTCGTCGGCCACGGCACGCAGCACGAACTTGTCGGTCTCCATGCCCTTGTACCGGCTGAAGTCCAGAGGCTCGCCGATCACGGCGCCGAGCGGCATGAACGCGGGCACGGTGCGGCCCACCGGCTGGGCGACGTCGGTGTCGACCATGGCGACGGGGATGACCGGCGCGCCCGACTCGAGCGCCATCCGCGCCACGCCCGTCTTCGCCTTGTACAGGCGGCCGTCGGGGCTGCGGGTGCCCTCGGGGTAGATGCCGAACAGGCTGCCCTCGCGCAGCACGCGCAGGCCGGTACGCAGCGCCGCCTCGCTGGCGGCACCCCCGGAACGGTCCACGGGGATGACGCCGATACCGGTCATGAACCAGGCCACGATCTTGCCCTTGAGGCCCTTGCCCGTGAAGTAGTCGGACTTGCCGAGGAACGTCACGCGGCGCTTGATCAGCAGCGGCAGGATGAACGAGTCGATCACCGCGAGGTGGTTGCTGGCCACGATGGCGGCGCCGCTGCGCGGCACGTTCCTGGCGCCGACGACCCACGGCTGGTACGCGAGGCGCAGCAGCGGGCCGACCAGCACGTTCCTCATCACCCAGTAGAACAAGATTCCTCCTCAAGACCCGCCCCCGCGGGCCCGTGTCCGACAATAGAGTGTGCCCATGGCCGCATCGAACACCGACGACCGCGACGACGACGTGCCCGGCGACACCCCACGCGAGCTGGGCGACGACGACGTGGCCTCGCGCTGGGCCGACATCGTCGCCACGCTCGGCGACATGGACGTATCCCGGGCCGACGGCGAGACCGGCGGCACGGAGAAGTCCGCCGCATCCTCTCAGACATCGCGGTCCGATGACGAGGGCAGCGACGACGACGGCGCGCGCGGTCCCGCTGGTGGTGACGGTGCCGGCGCCGACCGGGCGGGCGGACGTCAGGTCGGGGGCTGGAGCGACGGCGGCTGGGCGGCCGGCGACTGGACCACGAGCGGCACGGAGGCCGACGACGCAGCCGGTGCTGCAGGTGCCGAGCCGGGGCGGGCGCGTCCGGACCAGCCCTCGGGGCCGCGCGACTGGCCGCTGTCGCCGGAGGCCGAGGCACTGGAGGAGGCGGACTCGCACTTCACGCCGCCCGAGCCGCCCGCGCTGCTGTCCCGCGACCCGCTGCTGACGATGGCGTGGAGCTTCGTGGTGGGCATCCCCGTGCTCGCGGTGATCGGCATGATCGTCTCGGCGGCGGTACCCGCCGTCTCGATCCCGCCGCTGGCCGGGCAGATCGGGCTGGGCCTGTTCGTCGCCGGCCTCGGCGTGCTGATCTGGCGCATGCCGCACCAGCGCGACCCGGACGACGACGGCCCCGGCGCCGTCGTCTAGATGGTCCAGAAACGTCAGACGCTCAGATCACCCGGGTGATCTGAGCGTCTGACGTTTCTGGGAGAGAGATCTCAGCGGCGCGCGAGGTCCGCCGCGCCCACGATGCCCGCCTCGTTGCCGTGCATGGCGAGCTCGATCGCGGCCACGGGCCGGTGGCCCATGGCGGACAGCTGCGCCTCGAAGCCGCGGCGTACCGGACCGAGCAGCAGGTCACCGGCCGCGCCGACGCCGCCGCCGATCACGATCAGCTCCGGGTCCAGCAGCGCGGCGACGGACGCGGAGCCCTCGCCGATCCAGCGGCCGAGGGTCGCGAGCAGCTCGACCGACAGCTCGTCGCCCTCCTGGGCGGCCTCGGTCACCATCCTGCCGCGGATCTTCTCCGGGTCGCCCCCGGCGAGCTCCAGCAGGCGTCCGGCCTGGTCCACGCGCGCGACGGCGGCGTGCTGGGCGTCGCGCTCCAGGGCGCTGCCCGACGCGTACTGCTCCCAGCAGCCCTCGTGACCGCACCCGCAGTAGTGCCCCTCGGGCACGACCCGCATGTGCCCGACCTCGGCGGCCATGCCCCACTTGCCGCGCACCAGGTCGCGCTCGGAGATGACGGCGCCGCCCAGGCCGGTGCCGACCGTGAGCATCAGCATGTCGGTGGCGTCGCGGCCCGCGCCGAACCGGAACTCGGCCCAGCCCGCGGCGTTGGCGTCGTTCTCCACCACGATCGGCAGGTCGGCGTCCACCAGCTCGGCCACCTTCGCGGCCAGCGGATACTCCCGCCAGGCGATGTTGGGGGCGAAGTTCACGGACGTGCGGTCCGGGCTGACGAAGCCCGCGGCGGCCAGGCCGATCGCGCCGACCTCGTGCTCCTTGACGAGCTCGTTGCACGCGTCCGCGATGGCCCTGTCGATGTGCGCGACGTCGTCGGCGTCGGTCTCCCGGCGCACCTGGGCGAGGATCTGGCCCTCCTCGTCGACGACTCCCACAGCGATCTTGGTGCCGCCGATGTCGACCCCGATGGCGTGCATTCGTCCTCACGTTCTCTCGTTGCGCGACGGCCGCGTGGACCGTCGAAAAGGGGGCTGCACCGAGAAGGTGCGCACACCCAGGGTAGCGACCGCGCGGAGTGCAACACGCGGAGTCCGTTTCCCGGTATCTTTGCAGGCACGGTCAGTACTGCCACTGGAGTCAGAATGGACGAGATCTTCAGCCCGATCCTCATCGAGCTGCCCCCCACCTCCAACCTCAACGATGTTCTCGCTGAGCGGGTCGCCGCCGGTGCCGGCAAGCCGATGATGGAGGTTCCTGCGGGGAAGGGCGAGCCCTGGCGGGTCGTCACCGCCGGCGAGTTCGACGCCCAGGTCGTCGCCGTGGCGAAGGGCCTCGTTGCCCGCGGCATCGAACCGGGGGACCGCGTGGGCATCATGTGCCGCACGCGGTACGAGTGGGCCGTGCTGGACTTCGCGGCGTGGGCCGCGGGCGCCGTGCCGGTCCCGGTCTACGAGACGTCCTCGGCCGAGCAGGTCGAGTGGATCCTGTCCGACGCCGAGGTCAAGCTGGTCTTCGCGGAGACCACGGCCAACGCCGGCACCGTCGCCGAGGTGCGCGACGCCTGCCCGCTCGTGACCGACGTGCTCGTCATCGACGACGGTGCGCTCGACGCGGTCGCGGCCGAGGGCAAGGACGTGCCCGACGACGAGATCACCCGCCGCCGGGCGATCGCCGGCCTGGACGACCTGGCCACGATCATCTACACCTCGGGCACCACGGGTCGCCCGAAGGGCGCCGAGCTGACGCACCGCAACTTCGCGTCGCTCGCCGTGAACGCCGTCGAGGCCGTGCCGGAGGTGTTCGCCAAGGAGGGTGGACGCACCCTCCTGTTCATCCCGATGGCGCACGTTTTCGCCCGCTACATCCACGTGCTCGCCGTCGCGGGCGGCGTCGTCACCGGCCACTGGGGCAACACCACCACGCTGGTGGACGCCCTGGGCGAGTTCAAGCCGACCTTCATCCTCGCGGTGCCGCGGGTGTTCGAGAAGGTCTACAACACGGCGGAGCAGACGGCGGCGGCCGGCGGCAAGGCCAAGATCTTCCACTGGGCCACGGCGACGGGCATCGCCTGGTCGCGGGCGCTGGACACGCCGTCTGGCCCGGGGCTGGGCCTGCGGCTGCAGCACGCGGTCGCCAGCGCGCTGGTGTTCTCCAAGCTGCGCGCCAAGCTCGGCGGGCGCGCGGAGTTTGCGGTCTCCGGCGGCGGCCCGCTCGGTGAGCGCCTCGGGCACTTCTACCGCGGTCTGGGCCTGAAGGTGCTGGAGGGCTACGGCCTCACCGAGTCCACGGCCCCGACCAGCGTGAACCGGCCGACGGCGACCAAGATCGGCTCGGTCGGCCTGCAGCTCCCCGGCTGCGGCGTGAAGATCGCCGGGGACGGCGAGATCCTGCTCAAGGGCCACCACATCTTCCGGGCGTACCACAAGAACGAGGCCGCCACGGCGGAGGCCTTCACGGAGGACGGCTGGTTCCGCACCGGCGACCTGGGCGTGCTGGACGACGACGGGTTCCTGACGATCACCGGCCGCAAGAAGGAGATCATCGTCACCGCGGGCGGCAAGAACGTGGCGCCGTCGATGCTGGAGGACCGCATCCGCGCGCACGCGCTGGTCAGCCAGTGCGTCGTGGTGGGCGACGGCAAGCCGTTCATCGGGGCGCTCTTCACGCTCGACGCCGAGGGTCTGCCGGGCTGGCTCAAGATGCACGGCAAGCCCGCGATGTCCGTCGAGGAGGCCCGCAAGGACCCCGACGTCCTCGCGGCCCTGGACGGTGCCGTGCAGCGGGCGAACAAGGCGGTCTCGAAGGCCGAGTCGATCCGCAAGTACACCGTGCTCGCGGGCGACCTGACGATCGAGAACGGCTACCTCACGCCGAAGCAGAGCGTGAAGCGCGCGGTGTTCCTCAAGGACTTCGAGCAGGACGTCGAGCGCCTGTACGCGGACAAGAACAAGGAGAGCCTGCACCTGCTCAACTGAGCGGTGCGGCTCCAGGGGCGTGACTTCGGTCGGTTGCCTTGAGCTCGGTCCGACGACGGACCGAGCTCAAGACAACCGACCGAAGCCGTTGTGCGCCGCTACCTGGTCGTGAACGAGATCCAGGTGTCCGGCGGGACGTCCGGCCTGCCCGGGACCGCCCGGTGCTCCTCCGTCCAGGCCTCGCCGACGGCGTCCGTCGCCACCGTGCGCCAGAACCGCACCGCGGGTGCGTTGGCGTCCTGGAACGCGATCTCCCACGAGCCGGGGAAGCTCCGCAGCACCTGCGCGGCCAGGTCCCGGCCGATGCCGATCCGGCGCACCCCGCGGACCACGAAGAAGGAGCTCAGCACCCTGGTGGGCCCGTCCAGGCCCCGCACCAGCGCGAACCCGACGGGGGAGACGGGGCCGCCCGCGGGTTCCAGGTGCGCGACGACGCCGCGCCATCCTGGTTCGGTGAACGCCGCGTCCAGGCGCTCGCGCCGGAACTGGCCGCTCGGGTCGGGCAGGGCGCCCGAGCGCTCGGACATGTCGTGCCGGAACAGGAGCCAGAGCCGTTCGAGCACGGGTTGGTCGGCCGGCGTCGTCGGGCGGACGGTGAGCCGGGCGGGGGTCTCTGCTGGGGTCGTTCTCGCTGGGTTCGTCATAACAAAAAGCCTCTCGGGCATCATGGCACCGAGAGGTTCGTGGTCATTTTCGCACGCCGTCCGGGCACGCGTCGAGGCCTGGTCGTGCATCGGAACCGGGCCGCCGGCTCCGTCCGGCGACGTGCTCAGTCACCGGACGCGCCGAGCGGTGTCCCCGGCGCTCAGTAGGATGACGACGAAGGGTGCCGCGCGGGCTGGACGCCGGCGGCGGCGCCCCCGAGATCCCCCTGATGAGAGGTGCTCCTCCGATGGCTGTTCGTCGTGTGGCCCTGCTGACCGCCGGCGGCTTCGCGCCCTGCCTGTCGTCGTCGGTCGGCGGTCTGATCGAGCGTTACACCGAGCTCGACCCCGACATCGAGATCATTGCCTATCTGCACGGCTACCACGGCCTGCTGACGGGCAACAAGATCGAGATCGACGACGAGGCTCGTAAGCAGGCGCACGTCCTGCACAAGTTCGGCGGCTCGCCGATCGGCAACTCGCGCGTGAAGCTGACCAACGTGAAGGACGCCGTCAAGCGAGGCCTGGTCCAGGAGGGTCAGGACCCGCTGCACGTCGCCGCGGAGCAGCTCAAGGCCGACGGCGTGGACGTGCTGCACACCATCGGTGGCGACGACACGAACACGACCGCCGCCGACCTGGCCGCGTACCTGCACGAGAACGGCTACGAGCTCACCGTGGTGGGCCTGCCGAAGACGATCGACAACGACGTGGTGCCGATCAAGCAGTCGCTCGGCGCGTGGACCGCCGCCGAGGAGGGCGCGAAGTTCGCCGCCAACGTCATCGGCGAGAACCGCGTGGGCCCGCGCATGCTGATCGTGCACGAGGTCATGGGCCGCCACTGCGGCTGGCTGACCGCCGCCACTGCGCAGGCCTACCGCGGCTGGCTCGACGACCAGGAGTGGGCGCCGGCCCTCGGCCTGTCCCGCGAGCGCTGGGACGTGCACGCGGTGTTCCTGCCCGAGCTCGAGATCGACCTCGAGGGCGAGGCCAAGCGCCTGCGCGGCGTCATGGACGAGATCGGCAACGTCAACATCTTCCTCTCGGAGGGTGCGGGCATGCACGAGATCGTGGCCCAGCTCGAGGCGGCCGGCGAGACGGTCGAGCGCGACCCGTTCGGCCACGTCAAGCTCGACACGATCAACCCCGGCCAGTGGTTCGCCAAGCAGTTCGCGGAGAAGCTGGGCGCCGAGAAGGTCATGGTCCAGAAGTCGGGCTACTTCTCGCGTGCCGCGGCCGCCAACGCCGAGGACCTGCGCCTCATCAAGTCGATGACCGACTACGCGGTGGAGTGCGCCCTGCGCGGCGAGTCCGGCGTCATCGGCCACGACGAGGAGGACGGCGACCGCCTCAAGGCGATCGCGTTCCCGCGCATCGCCGGCGGCAAGGCGTTCGACGTCTCGCAGGAGTGGTTCGGGCAGATCCTCGCCGAGATCGGCCAGCCGCTCGTGCCGGCCGCTCCCGCGGAGCACTGAGCGCCGTGCGGGCACCACAGGCACCCCTGGCCTCCCTGGCCTCCCTGGCACCGGTGGCGGGCCGATGAGCACCGTCACCGATCCGGCAGGTCCGGCAGGTCCCGCTGGGCCTGCTGGGCCCGCCGGGGCCACCGGCCAGGCAGGGCTGGACCACTTCCGCACCCTGGAGGCGCGGCAGCAGCCCACGTGGCCGGACCCGGCCGCGCTGGCGGCGGCGACCGGCCGCCTGGCCCAGGCCGCACCCATCGTGGTGCCCGCACAGGCCGACACCCTGACCGAGCGGCTCGCCGCCGCCGGTCGGGGCGAGGCGTTCCTGCTCCAGGGCGGGGACTGCGCGGAGACGTTCGCCGAGGCGAACGCCGACCGCATCCGCAACAAGATCCGCACCATCCTGCAGATGGCGGTGGTGCTCACCCACGGCGCGAGCACGCCCGTCGTCAAGATGGGCCGCATGGCGGGGCAGTACGCCAAGCCGCGCTCCAGCGACACCGAGACGCGCGACGGGGAGACGTTGCCCGCCTACCGGGGCGACATGATCAACGGCTTCCCGTTCACACCCGAGGCCCGGATCCCCGATCCGGAGCGGCTGGAGCAGGCCTACCGGATCTCGTCGGCCACGGCGAACGTCGTGCGGGCCTTCACACAGGGCGGCTTCGCCGACCTGCGGCAGGTGCACGAGTGGAACCGCGGCTTCATGAGCAACCCGGCCTACGCGCGGTACGAGAAGACGGCCGACGAGATCGACCGTGCCATCCGGTTCATGCACGCGTGCGGCGCCGACTTCGACGCGCTGCGCTCCGTGGAGTTCTTCCTGAGCCACGAGGCGCTGGTGCTCGACTACGAGCGGGCGCTGACGCGCACGGACCAGCGAACGGGCAGGTCCTACGACACCAGCGCGCACTTCCTGTGGATCGGCGAGCGCACGCGCCAGCTCGACGGCGCCCACGTCGACTTCATGTCCCGGATCGCCAACCCGATCGGCGTGAAGCTCGGTCCGACGACGACGCCGCACGACGCCCTCGCACTGACCGAGCGGCTCAACCCCGAGAACGTGCCCGGGCGGCTCACCTTCATCACGCGCATGGGCGCGCGCAAGGTCCGCGACGTGCTGCCGTCCCTCGTCGAGGCCGTCACCTGGTCCGGCGCGAACGTCACCTGGGTGACCGACCCCATGCACGGCAACACGATCACGTCGGACAGCGGCTACAAGACCCGCCGGCTGACGGACGTGCTCGACGAGGTGGCCGGGTTCTTCGAGGTGCACAAGGCGCTGGGCACCGTCCCGGGCGGCCTGCACATGGAGCTCACGGGCGACGACGTCACCGAGGTGCTCGGCGGCAGCGAGGAGATCTCCGACGCCGGCCTCGCGCTGCGCTACGAGACGCTCGTGGACCCTCGCCTGAACCACCAGCAGTCGCTGGAGCTGGCCTTCCAGGTCGCGGAGATGCTGCGGCGGTAGCCGCGCCGGTGGGCCGGTGGGCCGGTGGGCCGGTGGGCCGGAGGACCGGCCCACCGGACGGTCAGAGCAGCGTCTGCGCCACGCGGCGCACGGCGGCGCGCTTGCCGTGGATGAGCGCGTCCACGGGGCGCTCGCCGAGCTCGTCGTTCGGCGTGAACAGCCACTCGAGGATCTCGGGCTCGGTGAACTGGGCGTCGGCCAGCACCATGATCGTGCCGCGCAGGGTGGGGATGACGCCGGGGCGGCCCTCGACGTCGGGCAGCACGAACAGGGCCGGGACCTGGAAGGTGGTGCGCTCCCCGCGCTTGATGCCGATCACGTGCCGGTCGCTGACCAGCCCGCGCGCCTTGCCCACCTCGATGTCGAGGGCCTCGGCGAGGTCGGGAAGGGTCAGCCAGTCGCCCACGAGGGTGTCGAGATCTGTCACGGCGCAAGCCTAGGCGACCGGGCGCGAGACCGTGACACGGCAACGATCCGGCAACGGCCCGCTGTCCGGTATGCGGGTTCCTGCCAGGGCGTGGGCGGTCACCCGTACACTCCCACCCGTGGCTCAGGTGACGGCAGACCCTCTCATCGGCCGCCTCGTCGACGGGCGGTACGAGATCGTCGCGCGCGTGGCGCGCGGCGGCATGGCCACGGTGTACCGCGCGCACGACACGCGCCTGAACCGTGAGATCGCCCTGAAGGTGATGCACCCCCACCTGGCGGAGGGGGAGCAGGCCGCGAGCTTCCGGCAGCGCTTCGAGCGCGAGGCGCGCTCCGCGGCCGGCCTGCAGCACCACGGCGTCGTCGCCGTCTACGACCAGGGCACCGACGGCGACATGCGCTACCTGACCATGGAGTACGTGCCGGGCACCAACCTGCGCCAGCTCATCCGCGACGGCGACCTCACGCTCCGCCGCTCGTTCGCCGTCCTCGACGTGGTGCTCTCGGCGCTCGCCGCCGCGCACGCCAAGGGGATCGTGCACCGCGACATCAAGCCGGAGAACGTGCTGCTGGAGGAGGGCACCGGCCGTCCCAAGGTGGCCGACTTCGGCCTCGCCCGCGCCATCTCCGAGGTGTCGAACACGACGACGGGCACCGTGCTGGGCACCGTGGCCTACCTCGCGCCCGAGACCATCGCCACGGGGCACGTCGACGCCCGTGCCGACGTGTACGCCGTGGGCATCCTCGCGTTCGAGCTGTTCACGGGCCGCCTCCCGCACGAGGGCGAGGGGCCCATCCAGGTCGCCTACGCGCACGTCAACACGGACGTGCCGCCCGTGAGCGCGTTCGCCGGCCACCTGGGCCGACCGCTGGACCTGCTGGTCCGGGCGATGACGGCGCGCGACCCCGACCGGCGCCCGCCCGACGCCGCCGTAGCGCTCGACCTGCTGCGCAGCACGTTCCGGCAGATCCCCAACGAGGTGCTGGACATCCCCGCGAAGGCGGCACCCCCGCCGTCGTCGGCCGCGGTAAAGGCCGCGCGCACCGCCGTGGTGGAGCGGCCGCCCGCCGGGCGCTGGACGGCCCAGCAACCGCCGCAGCCGCCGCAGCCGCCGGCGCAACCCGCGGGGCGGCCCCGGTTCGGCGGCAAGATCGCGCTGGCCGTGGCCCTGGTCGTGGTCCTGTTCGGCGCCTGGTGGTACACGGAGCAGGGTCCGGGCGCCTACGCGGTGGTCCCCAACGGGGTGGTGGGCGTCACCGAGGCACAGGCCGAGGAAGTGCTCACCGAGGCCGGGCTGACGCCCTCCAGCGTGGAGCAGCACGACTCGGACGTGCCCGAGGGCGAGGTGATCTCGGTGGCTCCGGACGAGGGCCGGCGCACGCTGCGCGACGAGCCCGTGCGCATGGTGGTCTCGCTGGGGCCTGAGCTGGCCGAGGTGCCGAGCGGGCTGGTGGGCATGACCGAGGAGGAGGCACGCGCCGCGCTGCGCGACGTCGGCCTCGTCGACGTCGAGGTCTCGCGCGAGTACTCCGCTGACGTGGTCCGCAACCAGGTGATCTGGGCCTCCGTCCGCGAGGGCGGCTCCGTCCCGACGGACGAGACCGTGCGGCTCACCGTCTCGGACGGCGCGCCGCCGGTCACCGTGCCCGATGTGACAGGCCTGTCGGCCGACGACGCCACGGACACGCTGACCGCGCAGGGATTCGACGTCGCGCGCGAGGACAAGTCCGACAAGAAGGTTGAGGCCGGTGCGGTCATCCGCACCAAGCCGGACGCCGGGAAGGGCGCCGAGCAGGGCAGCACCGTCACGATCGTGGTCAGCCGGGGCGAGGAGGGCACCGTGCCCGACGTCGTCGGGTTGTCGGTCGAGGACGCTCAGGCACTGCTCGAGGAGGCCGGCTACACGTCGGTGGTGCGCGGCTTCGGCGAGCTGTTCGGCGAGGGCGTCAAGGAGACCGAGCCCGCGGCGGGGAAGAAGCTGAAGAAGGGCGAAGAGGTCACCCTCTGGACGTGGTGACCGCACCGGACGCCGGCTGGGCCGGCGACCGGGCTGGTGGACTCAGGCCGCCCGGTCGACTGCCGCGTGGGCCAGGTCGGTGAGCAGGCCGCGTCCCGGCTCGGCGAGGTCCGCCAGGTCGAGCAGTGCGTGGCCGCGCACCGCGAGGTCGGTGATGAGCTGCTCGACGGCGTCCAGGGCGCCGGAAGCCACGATGACCTCGCGCACCCGCGCCACCTCCGCCTCGGTCAGGTCCGGGTTGCCCAGCGCGGACACCAGGACCGTCGCCTCGGGGCCCTCTGCGTCGGGCAGCAGCGCCAGGGTCCGGGCCACGACCACGGTCCGCTTGCCCTCGCGCAGGTCGTCGCCGGCAGGCTTGCCCGTGACGGCCGGGTCGCCGAAGACGCCGAGCACGTCGTCGCGGAGCTGGAACGCCTCGCCCAGGGGCAGGCCGGCCGCCTCGATGTCGGCCGCGGCCCGCGGACCGGCGCCGGCCAGCAGCGCGCCGAGCGCGAGCGGCGCGGCCACGGAGTAGCTTGCGGTCTTGGCGCGCAGCACGTCGCGGGCACGTTCCTCGTCAGCGGCGGGGTCCTGGCCCCACGGTTCGGCCTGGACCAGCACGTCGAGGTACTGGCCCACCACGACCTCGCTCTGCATCGCGTCGAAGCGGGCGCGGGTCGCGGCGGCGACGGGCGACGGCAGGGCTTCGAGCGCGGCCGACAGCTCCCGCTGGGCGGCCAGCAGCACGAGGTCGCCGATCAGGATCGCGGCGGAGTCGCCGAAGCGGGCCGGCTCGCCGGACCAGGCCGCGCCCACGTGCTTCGCGGCGAACGCCCGGTGTGCGGTGGGACGACCGCGGCGGGTGTCGGAGTTGTCCATCACGTCGTCGTGCAGCAGGGCCGCGGCCTGGAACAGCTCCAGCGCGGCGCCCACGCGGACGGTCGCGATCCGGGCGGGGTCGGCCGGGTCGGCGGAACCACCGTGCGCGCGGAACGACCAGTAGCAGAACGCGGACCGCAGGCGCTTGCCGCCCATCAGCAGCCCGGCGGCCTCCTCGACCATCGCCTCCGCGCTCGGGCTGATCGCACCGACCTCGGCCGTCAACCGGTCGAGGTGGGCGGTCACCGCTGCGTCGACGTCGGCGCGCAGGTGCTCGGCGTCGACAAGGGCTGCGGGGCTCAGGGCACTGGTACGGGCAGGTGAGACTGGCACGGGACCAGCCTATGGGGTGCGGACGGTGCCGCTGATCGAGCAGAGCCGCCGCTCGCCGTCGTCGAGCACGCCGACCACGAGCGACTCCTGCACCTCGCCGGACCTGGTCTTCGTGATCCGCACGAACGCGGTCTGCGCCGTGAGGCCGCTCGCGTCCGGCGCCGAGATCTGCTTGAAGCCCTGCCGGGTCAAGATCTTCCTCGCCTGCCCGACCACCTGGTCCGTGGAACGGCTCGACGACAGGTTCAGCGTGACCTGCGTCATCGGGACGCCCTTGGTCTTCGACCCCTTGGCCTCGGCCACGGGCTGGGCCGACGACGCCAGGAGCGTGGCGTCCTGGGGCACGGGGAACAGGTCGGGCGGGAAGCCCTGCGCGTAGGTGGCCACCGCGGACGAGGGGTCGAAGGTCGGCAGCTCGGTCGGCCCGCCCGTCGCGGCCGCGCTCGGCCCAGGGGTGCCCGTCGCGGTGCTGCCCGCGCCGGCCTGCTCGGTCGCAGCACCGGTCTCGTCCCCGCAGCCCGCGGTCGCGAACGCCAGCCCCACGGCGGCGGCGAGCGCGGCCGTCCGGCGGGCTGTGGCGAAGCGGGACACGCGCACACCGTAGCCGCACCGGGCGGGGCCGCGACAGCGTGCGGTGATGCGGGCGGATCGCACCGGGCCGGGACCTGCGTGGCTGACCCCCGCGAAGGGCCATCGGGCAGACCCCCCTGACGGACCCTCCCGACGGAACCGTGCGGTCGCGAGCGCGACCACAGGAAGCCTGTTGTCCACACGGCCCTCCTGGGCGCGCTCGCGGCGCGCCGGCGGGCTGGGATCGTCGACATGAACCCCGACGTCCCGAACTCCGACAACGGCCTACCTGGTGGTGGCCTCGCCGACAGCTTCTCCGACGGCCTTCCCGATGGCCTTCCCGACAGCCTCCCCGACAGCCTCGCCGACACTGATCCCTCGGACCGTGATCTATCGGCACGTGACTTCTCCGCCCGAGACGTCCCCGACCGAACGACACCCAGGGGCGGCGCCTCGCCGGGCACCGTCGTCCCGGACCGCGGACGCGTTCCGGCGGTGTCGAACGCCCGCGTGGTCCGGGTGGCCGGGCCGGAGGACCTCCTCGCGTACATCCCCTACCGGCTCGGCTTCGAGCCCGTCGAGTCCGTCGTGGTGGTGAGCCTGACGGGCCCACGGCAGCGTGTCGGGCTCGTGGCCCGGGTCGACCTGGCCGACCTCCGCCTGCGCCGGCCCGGCGACCCGGCCGGGCCCGACGGCGGCGCCACCGCCCGCTGGCTCACCGACCACCTGGTGGCCGACGGCGCGGACCGAGCCGTCGTGGTGCTGTACACGGCCTCCGACGCCACCGCGCCGAGCGGGGCCGCACGCCGGGCCGCGGACGTGCTCCGGGCCCGGATAGACCGGCGGCTGCCGGGCACCGAGGTGTGGCTCGTGGCGCCCACGGGCTTCCGTGCGCTCGACTGCCCGGACCCGCTCTGCTGCCCGGCCGAGGGCCGGCCGCTCGCCGTGCTCAAGGGCAGCCGTGTCGCCGCCCACATGGTGCTGGAGGGCCGCACCGTGGCCGGCACCCGCGAGGAGCGGTACACGTTGCGCCCCGCGCCGGACGCCGCCCGAACGCAGGCGCGCCGCGCGGCCGCGCGCTGGACCGACACCTACCGGCGCCTACGGCATCGCACCCGGTTCCCGGACGGCGGCGGCCCCCTCGACGTCGCGGTGCCGGACGCGCGGCCGGGCGGGCAGTCCGGGGCACAGCCGGCCTGGCAGCCGGCCTGGCAGACGGGCTGGCAGACGGGTCCGCGGCGTGGCGCGAGCGCCGCTCGCGAGGCCGCCCGGAGCGTCGCCCGGACCACCGCCCGGCGAGCCGCCCGCACCGGCGCCGCGTCGGTCGTGACGCGGGCCGAGCAGGCCCAGCGGGAGCTCGCCGACTGGGGCGCGCAGAGCCTCGGCCTGTGGCGCTCGGCGGTGCGCGCCGTGGCGGACGCGGAGCCGGGGCACACTGTGCCGCTGTCCCCGGTCGACCTCGGCAAGATCGGGGCGGCGCTCGCGGACATACCCGTCCGGGACGCGGTGCTGCTCAGCCTCGTGCCGGGCACCGAGCAGACGGCGCTGCGCACGGCGCGCCGCGAGGCGGACGGCGACACCGACCTGGCCACGGGAGCCGTCATGGCCCAGATCGTCGACCCGGAGCGGGGCATCCCGCCGGACCAGGACCGCACCCTGCCGGCCCGGAGGGTGCTGGAGGCGGTCGTCCGGCACGTGCCCCGCAACCGGCGGGCCCCGGCGTACCTGTTGCTGGCGCTCATCGCCTGGTGGCACGGCGACGGCGGCCTGGCGGTCGAGCGGGTGTCGGACGCGCTCGGAGTGGACCCCGACTATCGCCTGGCGCTCCTGCTCCGCAGCGCGGTCGTCGGGGGAGTGCCGCCAGGCTGGGTGCGGCGGGAGCGGACCCTGTTCCATGGCGGGGCCGGCACCGTGGCGGAACAGGGCACGTCGACGGAACCAGGCACAGTGGCGACGGGGTAGGCCTGCCGGCTGCGCTCATGGATGGACCACAGGGTGAACGCGTGACGTGAACGCGTCGGGTGATCCCGCCGGGTGATCTCGCCGCGTGAACAGACCTGGATCAGGCGCCCCGGGTGCGATCCGCCTGCCGTGTGCGGCACGGACCCGGGCCTGGTGTGGGGTAGCGTCGGCTGACATGACGATCGTCGTCGGACACCTCGCCACGCCCGAGGGCCAGGAGGCCCTGAGCACCGCCGTCACCGAGGCCCGGGAGCGCAAGGCCCCGCTGGTCGTCGTCACGAGCGGGAAGCGTCCCGTGGACGAGTGCCGGGCCGAGCTCGACGAGCTGGCGAGCGGCGCGGCGGCCGGCGTCGACCTGCGCGTCGAGGAGGGCACCGGCGACCTCGCCGAGGACCTGATCCGCACCGCGACCAGCACCGGCGCCGAGCTCATCGTGATCGGTCTGCGCCGGCGCAGCCCCGTCGGCAAGCTCATTCTCGGCGCGGGTGCGCAGCGGATCCTCGTCGAGGCGCCGTGCCCCGTGCTGGCCGTCAAGGTCTGAGCTCACGGGCTGAGCCCGGCCGGACCGCGCCCGCCCGAGCTCCACGACCCTGGCCCGAGCTCCACGACCCTGGCCCGAGCGCGGCTTGAACAGCCGAGCCCGAGCCTCGGCCGTGCTTCACCTGCGCCCCACCGGTGCCCCACCCGTGTGCCGGCCGTGTCCTGCCTGGACGTGCGGTCAGCCGTGCCGGTCGCTGTTCCGACCTGGAGCCCTGACGGGGCCCTGCCCGGCCGCCGTCCTACGCCTGGTCCTGGGCAGATTCGCCGGATCTTCGCCGGATCGGGAATGGTGCGGGCACCCGGTTCGTTGACTCTGGGCACGCGAAATCTGAAACCCCGCGGGGTGGTCCCGCCCGACGTGACTTCGCACTGACTTTGCCCATATCACCGCGTTCGTCGCGGGGTACAGGGAGGCCGACGGTACAATATATATGTTCGCCGGCGGAAGAAGAAGGTCCAGTGACGGCCCCGCCGGCAGTACACCGCCCCCTCGAATGCCGAAAGGTCGGTTTGTGGCGCCCACTCCGCTGAAAGCCCCCCAGGACATCGCTCCTGTCCCTGCACGCGACAACCTGCCCCGTGAGTTCGAGCATCCTGCCTTGCAGGAGCTCCTCGCTCGCGGTGCCGCCGACGGCTCGGTCGACGCCGAGAACTTCCGGCGTGCATGCGAGACGGCACAGGTCGGTGACGCCAAGCGGCTGAAGGCGGTGCTGCGCGCACTGGCCAACGCCGGTGTGCAGGTGGGGCTCCCCACTGTGACCAAGGTGGCCGCCGCATCGGCCACCCGGTCCACCGCGGTCGCCGCCAAGGCGCCCGCAGACGAGGCGGAGGCCTCCGCCAAGCCGGCCCGGCGCACCCGGGCGACGGCGGCGAAGACCACGACCGCCAAGAAGTCGGCCCCGGCGCGCTCCACGGCGAAGCCGAAGGACGACGACATGCCCGACGACGTCGATCTCGACTTCGACGACGTCGACGATGACGATGACGAGGCGACGACGAGCACGCGCAAGAAGCCGGCGGGCAAGGCCGGCGCGAAGAAGCCTGCCGCTCGGGGCAAGTCGAAGTACGACAACATCGAGCCCGACGGCGTCGCCGTCGAGGACCCCGAGGACGAGACCGACTCCGGTCCCGAGACCGTCACCAAGACGACTCGTGGCCGTGGCGGCAAGACGGTCAAGGAGGGCGACGAGAGCTCCGGCTTCGTCGTCTCCGACCGGGACGACGACGACCAGCCTGCACAGCAGGTCGTCACGGCCGGTGCGACCGCAGACCCGGTCAAGGACTACCTGAAGCAGATCGGTAAGGTCGCGCTGCTGAACGCGGAGCAGGAGGTCGAGCTCGCGAAGCGCATCGAGGCCGGCCTGTTCGCGGAGGAGCGTCTGGCCACCACGGACTTCGACCGGAACGACAAGGACCAACGCCGGTTCGAGCGCGACCTCAAGTGGATCGCGCACGACGGCAAGCGGGCCAAGAACCACCTCCTGGAGGCCAACCTCCGTCTCGTGGTCTCGCTGGCCAAGCGCTACACGGGCCGCGGCATGCTGTTCCTGGACCTGATCCAGGAGGGCAACCTCGGTCTGATCCGTGCGGTCGAGAAGTTCGACTACACCAAGGGCTACAAGTTCTCGACCTACGCGACCTGGTGGATCCGGCAGGCGATCACGCGTGCCATGGCCGACCAGGCCCGCACCATCCGCATCCCCGTGCACATGGTCGAGGTCATCAACAAGCTGGCCCGCGTCCAGCGCCAGATGCTCCAGGACCTGGGCCGCGAGCCCACGCCGGAGGAGCTGGCCAAGGAGCTGGACATGACCCCCGAGAAGGTGGTCGAGGTCCAGAAGTACGGGCGCGAGCCCATCTCGCTGAGCACCCCGCTCGGTGAGGACGGCGACAGCGAGTTCGGTGACCTCATCGAGGACTCCGAGGCGGTCGTCCCCGCGGACGCCGTGTCGTTCACGCTGCTCCAGGAGCAGCTGCACCAGGTTCTCGACACCCTCTCGGAGCGCGAGGCCGGCGTGGTCTCCATGCGGTTCGGCCTGCAGGACGGCCAGCCCAAGACGCTCGACGAGATCGGCAAGGTCTACGGCGTGACGCGTGAGCGCATCCGTCAGATCGAGTCCAAGACGATGTCGAAGCTGCGCCACCCCTCGCGGTCGCAGGTGCTGCGCGACTACCTCGACTGACCCTCGACCGACGAGCACGCACGGTCCTGACCTGAGTGGGGGTCAGGACGAGCACCACCGACGCCGGGCGGGTGATCTTCTTCGGAAGGGCACCCGCCCGGCGTCGTCGTATGGGAGCGTGCCCGGTGTGTCCCCTTCGAACAGCGCCGCTCCCGCAGCCCTTCTCGCCCGGGTGATCGCGGCCGTCCTCGCCTCCTTCCTCGCGGTCGGCCTGTTCACGGTGCCCGCTGCGGCGGCCGGATACACGCTCAGCGCGTCCGGCACGACGACGACCACGGCGACCGTCTCGAAGACCCTCTCGGCGGTCTACCGCTACAACGGCCGGGCGCAGAAGCGGGTCAAGGTGAACCTGCAGCGGTACAGCAACGGTGCCTGGGTCCAGGTCAAGACCGTGACGACGAACCTCTCGGGCAAGGCGTCGACGGCGGTCAAGCCGTCCGCCACGACGAAGTACCGCTTCAAGACCACGAAGGCGACGAGCTCGACGCTCACCGTCACCGTCGTGCCGGGCTCGTGGGCGATCGCCGGCTCGGGCTACGGCCACGGCGTCGGCATGGCGCAGTGGGGCGCCTACCAGATGGCGCGCGGCGGCAGCTCCGCCGCGCAGATCCTGCGCTACTACTACCCGGGCGCGACCGTGAGCACCGCCAACAACCCCCGTACGTCGGTCGACGTGCAGGTGCTCGGCAGCTCGGGCGACCCTGCCACGACCACCCTGAGTCTGTCCGCCGGGTCCTGGCGCCTCCTGGACGGCGCCGGGACGCAGCTCGCCACCGGCACGTCGGCCCACAGGATCTTGATCGCCCGGACGTCGGCCGGCGTCACCGCGCGGATCACGGAGAACGGCGTCGTGCGGCAGAAGTTCGGCGCCCGCCCGGCCCTCTACCTCGAGTGGACGGGCACCGACTACTGGGACCCCGACGGCACCGCGGGGACGGTCAGCGTGTCCGGCGCGCAGGGCACCTACCGCCACGGCCGCCTGCGGATCAGCAGCCCCGGCACCCTGCCGAACGTGGTCAACCAGGTCGTCATCAACGACGAGTACCTCTACGGGCTCGACGAGATGGCCTCGCTGTGGGGCACGAGCGGCTACGGGGGAGCAGCGGCCCTCCAGGCGCAGGCCGTCGTCGCGCGGAACTACGCCATCCTCGCCAAGACCGCGGGCCTGAAGGCCTCGTGCGACTGCCACCTCTACGACGACACCCGCAGCCAGAACTACACCGGCTGGAAGAAGGAGGGCGGCGAGGCGGGAGCCACGTGGCGCGCGGCCGTGGATGCCACCCGGCAGGACGCCACCGGCACGGTCACGGTGGTGCGCAACGCGTCGGACGGGATCGCCGAGACGCCCTACTTCGCGTCGTCGGGCCGGGGGGGCAGCTTCTCCGGCACCACCAACAACCAGGATGCCTTCGGGACGGCGGCCCAGTCCCACCTCCGGCACGTCGCCGACCCGTACTCCCGGCAGGCGCCGGGCAACCCGTACGTGTCGTGGACCGGCGTCCTGACCCAGGCGAAGGCCAGGAGCGTCTTCAAGCTCACATGGGTCCGCTCCGTCAAGGTCACCGCGCGGTACTCCAGCGGACAGATCAAGACGATGCAGGCGGTCTCCACCACGGGCGGAACCCGCACGCTCACCAAGACCGCGGAAGGCTGGCGCACCGAGCTCGGGTTCCGCGGGTCCTGGGCGCACACCGTGACCGCACGGAAGTGAGGCGGGAACACCGTCGAGCAGGGGTGAATTCAATAGAAATATCCTGAATACACCCTAGGCGGTGCCGCGCCCGGACGTTACGGTAGCCCCTGGCAACGATGCCTGCCGTGTTGCTTGACGTGATGCCTACCGTGTTCCGGGACCAGGAAGGTGACGCCGATGTCGCTAGCAAGGTCGCACCGCAGCCCGTCCGACGCTCAGCCGGCCCGCCAGTCGACCCGCCGACGAGTCAGCCCTTCGGCCAGTCCCACGGTCCGCCGACGGCGGCTGGGCGCCGCGGTCCTGGCCATCGCCACGGGCGCCGTGCTCGCCGTCGTGCCGGGGACGTCGGCGCCGGCGGCGACGCCGCAGGCGAACCAGGCCGAGGCGCCGTCAGCCACCGGCCAGAGCACCGACCAGGCCACCTGGCCCGTCACCGACGCCCACCTGCCCACGCCGTGGACCGAGGAGGTCACGCCTGACAACGCGCTCCCGGAGTACCCGCGCCCGCAGCTGGTCCGGGACCGCTGGGCGAACCTGAACGGCCTGTGGGAGTTCGCGGGCGCCGCTGAGGGCGAGGCGCCGCCGTTCGGGCAGACGCTCGCCGAGGAGATCCTGGTCCCGTACCCGACGGAGTCGGAGCTGTCGGGCATCGACCGGCACGAGGACCACATGTGGTACCGCCGCACGGTCGAGGTCCCGGCGTCCTGGCGCACCGGCGGCCAGCGGACCGTGCTGAACTTCGGCGCCGTGGACCACACCGCGACGGTCTGGGTCAACGGGCGGGAGGTGGCCCACCACGAAGGTGGCTACGGCCGGTTCTCCGCGGACGTCACCGACGCGCTGACGGCGTCGGGCCCGCAGGAGGTGCTGGTCGGCGTCACCGACCGGACCGACGCCACCTGGCAGCCCGTCGGCAAGCAGCGCAACGTCCCGGACCGCGGCATCTTCTACGAGGGCGCGTCCGGGATCTGGCAGACGGTCTGGATGGAGCCCGTCGCGGCGGCCCACGCCACCCGGCTGGACATGACCACCGACGTCGACACGAGCACCATCGCGCTGACCGTCGAGGGTAGCGCGGCGGCCGACGGCGGCACGGCGGAGGTCGTCGTCCGTCACGAGAGCACGGCGGGCACGAAGGGCCGGCTCGCGGCCCGCGCCACCGGGGCCGTCGGCGACGAGCTCTCCGTGCGCGTGCCGGGCGCCCACCTGTGGACGCCCGACGACCCGTACCTCTACGACCTCGAGGTCCGCGTCCGCGACGCGCGCGGCAAGGTCGTCGACACCGTCGGCTCGTACGTCGGCATGCGCGAGATCGGCATCGCGCCGGGCGAGGACGGGCGCAACCGCGTCACCCTCAACGGCGAGGTGGTGTTCCTGCTGTCCACGCTCGACCAGGGCTACTGGCCCGATGGCATCTACACCGCCCCCACGGACGAGGCGCTCGCGTTCGACCTGGAGCAGCACAAGGAGCTGGGCTTCAACACGGTGCGCAAGCACATCAAGGTCGAGCCGGACCGCTGGTTCTACCACGCCGACCGGCTCGGCCTGCTGGTCTGGCAGGACATGCCGTCGATGAAGACGGGCCGGCCGCCGGTCGAGGCGCAGGAGCGCTTCGAGCGCGAGCTGCACGAGATCGTCGACCAGAACAAGAGCTGGACCTCGGTGATCGGCTGGGTCCCGTTCAACGAGGGCTGGGGCGAGTGGTCCCAGGAGGCGACGGGACGCATCGCGCGCGAGGTCAAGGCGCAGGACCCGACCCGGCTCGTCAACGCGCACTCCGGCGTCAACTGCTGCGACTCGCTGGGCGACAGCGGCGCGGGCGACATCATCGACTGGCACCAGTACGTGGGCCCGGCCCAGCCGGTGCCGGACGCCACCCGGGCGTCGATCGACGGCGAGCACGGCGGCTTCGGCCTGGAGGTCGACGGGCACATGTGGTTCGAGGACGGCCACGCCTACGAGATGACGCCCGACGTCGCCACGCTCACCCGGCGCTACGTCGAGAACACGCAGGACGTGCTCACGTCGGCGCAGCAGTGCGGCATCAGCGGGTCGATCTACACGCAGATCACCGACGTGGAGCACGAGGTCAACGGCTTCCTCACCTATGACCGGCAGGTCGAGAAGATGGACTTCGGCCAGGTCCGGGAGGTGAACGACGCGGTCATCGCGGGCGCGGACGGGTCGGGCGCGGAACCGCCCGTGGTCGACCCCGGGACACCGGGCCCGACCGGCGTGCACGCCTGGGGCTTCGACGAGGGGTCCGGCACGGTGGCCGCGGACGGCGTGGGCGACGCCGACGCGACCCTGACCGGCACCACCTGGGCCGACGGCGTGGCCGGCGGCGCCCTGTCGTTCGACGGTTCGGGTGAGGCCGACACGGGGCAGACCCTGGTGCGTACCGACGGCTCCTACAGCGTCTCGGCGTGGGCCAGGCTCGACGTGGCTGACGGCGGCTTCCAGACCGTGGTCAGCCAGGACACCGGCGCCAACAGCGCGTTCTTCCTGCAGTACTCGGGGCAGGACCAGCGCTGGGCCATGAGCTTCGTGGGGGCGCGGGCGCTGTCACCCGAGAAGCCGGAGCCGGGCCGCTGGTATCACCTCACGGGCGTGCGCGACGCCGCGACGGGGGAGCTGTCGCTCTACGTGGACGGCGAGCGGGTGGCCACGAAGGACGTCTGCACGGCACCCGAGACGCAGGGGCCGCTGGTGATCGGTCGTGGCCAGTACGGCGGGAACGAGGTGGACCACCTGCGCGGTGACGTCGACGACGTCCGGGTCTTCGACCGGGCGCTGTCGGCCGCCGAGGTGGCGGAGCTCGCGGCGGGCTGACGGTCTCGCCCGGGCTCCGGCCCTGGCCCCGGGTGCGGGCATGACAACGCCGGCGGTGGGTCACCCTTCGGGGTGGCTCACCGCCGGCGTCGGTCTGTCGGCGTGTGTGGTCCGGTGGTCGTCCGGCCTGGGTGTCAGGCCTGGCCGTGCTCCGCGTGGAGCCGGTCGGTCTCGTCCTGGACATGGGTGGCGACGTCCGCGTAGGCGGACGCGTGTGCGCGCGCGTGGTGGCCGCAGAAGAGCAGCTCGCCCACGGGCAGAACGACGCGCACGTAGGCCTGCGCGCCGCAGCGGTCGCAGCGGTCGAGGGCGGTGAGCGGTTCGGTCGTCAAGGTCGTCACATCTCCATCCAACCATTCGCTCGCGCGGTTCATGCCGGCCCGGGTGGGCGGTTCGCTGCGAGCATAGCGGCGTGGCTCACAGTTTTGGTCCCCTTCCGCCCCCAATTGCGCTGAAAGGGTAATTTCTGTCATCGGGTGAATCTTGCTGTCACACAGCCGTTCGGTCAGCTCTTCCAGCGTTCTCCCGGGGCGCCTGACGTGGGTTGTCGGTGACCTCGTCTACGCTGTCGCCGTGACCGCAACGTCCGAGTCGTACACCGCTCGCCACCTGTCCGTCCTCGAGGGTCTCGAGGCGGTCCGTAAGCGTCCCGGCATGTACATCGGGACCACCGACTCCCGTGGCCTGATGCACTGCCTCTGGGAAGTCATCGACAACTCCGTCGACGAGGCCCTGGGTGGCCATGCCACGAAGATCGGGGTCGTGCTGCACGCCGACACCTCGGTCACGGTGTCCGACGACGGCCGTGGCATCCCGGTCGACATCGAGCCCAAGACCGGCCTGAGCGGCGTCGAGGTGGTCTACACCAAGCTGCACGCGGGCGGTAAGTTCGGCGGCGGCTCCTACCAGGCGTCCGGTGGTCTGCACGGCGTCGGTGCCTCCGTGGTGAACGCGCTGTCCTCGCGCCTCGACGTCGAGGTGGACCGCGGCGGCAAGACGCACCGCATGACCTTCCACCGCGGCGAGCCCGGCATGTTCTCCGACCCCGCGTCGGGGCCGAGCCCGGACGCCGCGTTCCAGCCCTTCGTGGACCACTCCGAGCTCGCCGTCGTCGGCAAGGTCGCGCGCGGCCGCACCGGCACGCGCGTGCGCTACTGGGCCGACCGGCAGATCTTCCCCAAGTCCGCGGTGTTCAGCTACGACGAGCTGGTCACCCGCGTCCGGCAGACCACGTTCCTGGTGCCGGGCCTGGAGATCGTCGTCCGCGACGAGCGCGGCCTGCCCGGCACCCCGGGCGAGAACGGCCCCCACGAGGAGTCCTTCAAGCACACCGGCGGCGCCGCTGACTTCGTCGAGTTCCTGGCCCCCGACGCCCCTGTCACGGCGACCTGGGTCCTGCGGGGCTCGGGCAACTTCACCGAGACGGTGCCGGTGCTGGACGAGCGCGGCCACATGTCGCCGCGTGAGGTGCAGCGCGAGTGCGAGGTCGACATCGCGTTGCGCTGGGGCACGGGCTACGACACCGAGGTGCGTTCGTTCGTCAACATCATCTCGACCCCCAAGGGCGGCACCCACCTGACGGGCTTCGAGCAGGGCCTGCTCAAGGTGATCCGCAAGAACGTCGAGGCCAACGCCCGCAAGCTCAAGGTCTCCACCAAGGACGGCGCGGAGCGCATCGAGAAGGACGACGCGCTCGCGGGCCTCACGGCCGTGGTCACCGTGCGCCTGGCCGAGCCGCAGTTCGAGGGGCAGACCAAGGAGGTGCTGGGCACCGGACCGGTGCGCCAGATCGTCTCCCGCGTCGTCGAGAAGGAGATCCAGGCCCTCCTGAGCTCCACCAAGCGCGACGAGAAGACACAGGCCTCGCTGCTCCTGGACAAGATCGTCGCCGAGATGCGCGCGCGCATCACGGCCCGCAAGCAGAAGGAGATCTCGCGCCGCAAGAACGCGCTGGAGACCTCCTCGCTGCCTGCCAAGCTCGCGGACTGCCGCTCGAACGACGTGGAGCGCTCCGAGCTGTTCATCGTCGAGGGCGACAGCGCGCTCGGCACCGCCAAGCTGGCGCGCTCTAGCGACTTCCAGGCGCTGCTGCCGATCCGCGGCAAGATCCTGAACGTCCAGAAGGCGTCGATCAGCGACATGCTGCGCAACGCCGAGTGCGCCGCGATCATCCAGGTGCTGGGCGCGGGCTCCGGCCGGTCCTTCGACATCGAGGCGGCCCGCTACGGCAAGATCATCATGATGACCGACGCCGACGTCGACGGCGCGCACATCCGCACGCTGCTGCTGACGCTGTTCTACCGGTACATGAAGCCGATGGTCGAGGCCGGGCGCGTGTTCGCCGCGGTCCCGCCGCTGCACCGCGTCGAGGTGATCGGCAGCGGCCGGCGCAAGAACGAGTACATCTACACCTACTCCGAGGCCGAGCTGGGCGCCACGCTCCGGAAGCTCGACAAGGCGGGCCGGCGCTACAAGCCGGACATCCAGCGTTACAAGGGTCTGGGCGAGATGGACGCCGACCAGCTCGCGGAGACCACCATGGACCCGCGGCACCGCACGCTGCGCCGGGTCACCGCGGAGCACGCCGAGGCGGCCGAGCGTGCGTTCGAGCTGCTCATGGGCACCGACGTGGCGCCCCGCAAGGAGTTCCTCATCAACGGCGCGGCCGAGCTGGACCGGTCCCGGATCGACGCCTGAGGCGGCCGGTGCACCGGGCGCCCGCCGCCTGAGACGGCGGCGCCGTACGGCGTGCCCCGACCTAGACTGGCCGGCGTGAACACGACCTCTCGCCGCTCGCTGACGGCAGTCGCCTCCGCGGCCACCGCTCTTCTCGTCGCCGGCCTGCTCGGCGCCTGTGGCGGTACGACCGCGGAGCCGGAGACCATGGTCTCCGCGACCCTGAGCCAGCAGTCGGACGCCGAGACGGCCGGCCCGTCGTCGTCGGCCGAAGCGGACACCCTGAGCTACCCCGGCCGCACGGGCGCGACCGCCCTGGAGCTGCTGCTCGAGGCCGACCCGTCGGCGGAGGTCACCGGCGAGGGCGAGAACGCCTTCGTGACCGCCATCAACGGCCGCGCCGCCGACGACTCGAAGAACGAGTTCTGGTCGCTGTCCGTGGACGGCGAGCCCGCGCAGGTGGGCGCGGGATCCCTGGAGACCGAGGACGGTCAGGAGATCACGTGGACGATCGACACGTTCTGAGCCCGTCCGACGACGGCGCCCGCTCTGGTGCGACCCGGAGCGGGGCTGCGTCGCACGCCGACGACCGCCGCGGGCGCGATCCGCACGCCCGCGAGCCGGCCGACGACGTGCGGGGCGGCCTGGCCGACGGCCCGCGCGGTGACCTGGCCGGCGGCCCGCAGGGTGACCTGGCCGCCCGCGACCTGACGGTCCAGGAGCTGGCCCACCGCTGGTGGCGCCCGGCGACCGTGGTGCTCGTGCTGGCCGCTGCGGTGGTGTGGCGGTTGGTCGCGCCCGGTCTCGGCGCCCCGCCGAACCTCGAGATCGCGACGGCGGCGACCTTTCTCGCCGTGCTCCTGCTGCGCAACCGGTGGGCGGCCGTGGTGCCGTTCGTCGTCGTCGCGGTAAGCGACGCGGTGCTCGGCAACACGCAGATCATGTGGTTCACCTGGTCGGCGTGGGCCGTGGTGGGCGTCGGTGCGATCCTCGCGCGGCACCTGCGCGGGCCCGGCCGGTACGCGGCCGCGCTCGGCGTGGGCGTCGTCGGCTCGCTGTGGTTCTTCGCCTGGACCAACTTCGGCGTGTGGCTGCTGGACGGGATGTACCCGTCAACCCTCGACGGCCTGCTCGCGAGCTACGTGGCGGGCCTGCCGTTCCTGCGCACCATGCTGCTGGGCAACCTGGTCCTCGTTCCGTTGGCCGCCCTCGTCGCGGACCTGGTGGAGCGCGCCGAGACGACCACGTCGGCGGCGACGGCCCCGGCCAAGGGCTAACCACCCGGCCGGCGCGAGACTGCCACCGACTTCGGCCAGTTGCACTGAGAGCGGTCAGTTGACCGACCGGTCTCAGTGCAACTGGCCGAAGTCATGACACGGGAGTCATTGAGCCGGAGTCATTGAGCCGGAGTGGGCCTGTCCTGTCAGTGCTATTGCGGTTACAGTCAGTAGCGGCCCGCCCGCGGGCCCGGTCGCTCAGCGCCGAGCGCCCGAGGACCTCACCGAGGAGATCCGATGCCGCTCGTCAACGACTCGCACGACTCGCGCGCCTCGTCCGCGCCCTCGCCGGCAGGCCCACCCGGCATCCCGCCTGCAGAGTTGCCCGCGCCGCCGTCCTCCGCCCCGCCTGCCGCTCCGGCCCGGGTGCCGTCCGCTGCGCCCGAGCCCGGCCGACGTCGTCCCCGGCTGCGCTGGGCTGCCGTCGTCGCTGCCCTGACCGTACTCGCTCTCCCCGCGGTGGCCGCTGCTCCGGCCACGGCGGACGAGTCGCCCGCCCCCGCCGACCTCTTCGCACGGGCGGACCAGCCCTCGCCAGCGCCCAGCACCTCCGGCACCTCCGGCACCTCCGGCACCTCCGATGTCCCAGACGTCCCTGCCATCCCCAACCAGGCTGTCCCGCTCGACGACTTCTACACCCCGCCCACCCCGCTCCCCGACGGGGCGGACGGTGAGATCGTCCGGTGGCGCGAGGAGCCCCGGCAGCTCACCGCCCGCAACTACCTGGTGATGTACCACTCGACCAACGCGACCGGGCAGGACATCCCGGTGACCGGCCGGGTGCTGGTGCCGAACACGCCGTGGCGTGGTGAGGGTCCGCGGCCGATCGTCTCGGTGGCGAGCGGCACGCGCGGCGTCGGCGACACGTGCGCGCCGTCGCGCTGGCTCGACTACGAGCGACCGTTCATCGAGCCGATGCTGCTGGCAGGCTGGGCCGTGGTCGTGACCGACTACGAGGGGCTCGGCACGCCGGGCGGGCACACCTACGTGGTGGGCCAGTCCGAGGGGCGCACCGTCATCGACATCGTGCGAGCCGCGACGAATCTGCCGGCCACGGGGCTGGAGGCCGGCGGCAAGGTCGCGTTCTCCGGGTACTCGCAGGGCGGTGGGGGCGCGATGTGGGCAGGTGAGCTGCAGCCCGAGTACGCGCCGGAGCTCGACCTGGTGGGCGTCGCCGCGGGCGGTGTGCCCGCCGACCTGACCGAGGTCGCCGAGGGGCTCGACGGAAAGGTCGGGTTCGGGTTCCTCCTGTTCGCGGCCTACGGGCTCGACGCCGCCTACCCCGAGCTGGACCTCGAGTCCTACCTGAACGAACGCGGCCGCGAGACCTACGAGCGCGAGAAGGACGCGTGCGTCGAGGCCACCCTGCCGCACGCGTTCCAGGACATCGGTATGTTCACGACGACGAACCCGCTGCGGTCGCCGCAGTGGCAGGCCCGTCTCGACGAGAACCGGCTCGGCGCCAACCCGCCCGACGTCCCGATCCGGCTCTTCCACGGCACGCTCGACGAGATCGTCGCCCCGGGCCAGGCACGGACCCTGCGCGACGAGTACTGCGCGGCGGGCGCGGAGGTCCAGTGGGAGTGGCACCTCGGCGAGCACGTCTCGACGATGGTGACCGGGGCGCCCGGCGTCATCGCGTTCCTCGATCGGAGGTTCGAGGACCGGCCCTTCCTCGGACACTGCTGAGAGCACAAAGCCCCAGGTGAGGGGCGCTTTTTGATCGAGTTTGCGACGGGCTCGGGGTGATCCCCGGGCCCGTCGTCGCTGCGCCGCGTGCCGTTCCCCGGCCGTTCACTCGCGCGTCGCCGTCCGGTTAGTCCGATTGATGACGATTACCGGGTACGTGAGTCCGTCCGCGCACGACCAACACCCGAGCGAGGGGTTCTGTCATGGCCAACATCAATGTGACCTTCCAGCAGATGGAGGACGCTTCCCAGCGCATGAAGCAGGAGGCGGACGACATGCAGGCGAAGCTGGACCAGCTGCGCACCATGGTCGACAACCTGGTCCAGGACGGCTACGTGACGGACAAGTCCTCCAAGCGCTTCGACGAGTCCTACAAGGAGCTCGACAAGGGTGGCAAGCAGGTCATGGAGGGTCTGAACGGCATCGGCGAGTACCTCAAGCAGGCCGCCGAGGCGCTCCGCAAGACCGACGAAGAGCTCGCGAACGCCCTGAACAAGTAGTCCCATGGCCGACCTGGTAGTCACGTCGGTCGCCGTCGACGACGCCGCCACCCAGCTGGCGGCGATCGTCGACGAGTTCAAGAACATGGGGAAGCTGTGGGAGGACGGCACCGTCTGGGGTCACGACACCGTCAAGAGGGCCATGGACGACTTCGTCGAGGACTGGTGGGTCAAGCGGGAGAAGCTCACCACCAACCTCTCTGACCTGCAGAAGAAGATGGAGCAGGCCGCGGAGCAGTGGAACAACCTGGAGATCGAGCTCGCGGCGTCGTTCGACGAGCAGTAGTTGGACCAGCAGCAGGAGGACGACGATGGGCGACACCCGGGCCGGGGAATGGCATCTGCTCGACTACGACTCCGACCCCGTCCCGGCCGACGTGGCCGGGCTGGACCCGGTGATCAAGCACTACGAGGACATCGCGCTGGCGATGTCCACCCAGGCCAGGCTGCTCAAGAAGATCGGCGACGGCGACGAGACCCTCCTCAAGGGCAAGGCCGCCGACGCCATGCGCAAGCGGTCCAGGGAGAGCGCCGAGGCGCTGAACAAGGCGTCCGGCCGGTACGACGACATCCGGGACGCGCTGCGGACCTTCCGACCGGAGCTGGAGTACGCGCGCTCCGAGACGGGCCTCGCGCTGACAGCGGCCCAGGACGCGGCCGCCGCCCAGCGGGGCGCCGAAGGCCTGCCCGACCCGGTGAACGCCGACCGGCCGGACGACGCCCCGCCGCTGACCGACAAGGAGCGGCAGGAGTCCGAGAGTCGCACCGGCAAGATCAACGAGGCCAAGGGCGACCTGGAGGCGGCCAAGGCCAAGGCGCGAGCCGCCATGGTCCGGTTCGACGCCGCTGCCACCGCCGCGGCGAACAAGATCCGCGAGAACTGGGCCGACGACGGCCTGCACCACAGCGGCTGGGAAGCGTTCCTGCACAAGCTGAACAAGTTCCTCAAGAAGCTCGTCGAGATCCTGATGTACATCGGCATGGCGCTCGCGGTGCTGAGCATCCTGATCCCCGGGCTGAACGTGCTGACGCTGCTGAGCGTGGTGGCCACCGTGGTCTCGGTGGCGGCCAGCTTCATCCTGGCGATCCAGGGGGAGGGGAGCTGGCTCAGCGTCATCATCGGCGTGCTCAGCCTCGGCCTGATCGGTGTCGCGGCGAAGATGGCAAGCTCGCTCAAGGGCATCCAGGCCTCGCTGCTGGCCAAGGGCGCCGGGTCCTTCGGCACCCAGAACCGGCAGCTCCAGTTCCTGCTCCGCGACCGCGAGTGGCTGCGCAGGATGGTCGACATCGGCCGCAGCCCGGAGCTGACCCGCCGGATCAACGACCTGACGATCACGCTGGGGCCGCTGGGCCGGAACCTGCGCGGCTGGCAGGACTTCGCGGGCAAGACCAGCGTCTCGCCGGGCTGGTGGCAGGTCTTCTCCAACCCGAAGTACTTCGCCACGGACCTGAGCCGGCTCATGGACCGTCTCGGCGGCGGGACCTGGCGCTGGGACCGCTTGATCGGCATCAGTGACATCAAGGACGTGCAGAAGATCACGTCCGCGCTCGGCCAGATCGGCGTCACGGGCTTCGCGATCAAGCCCTGGATGTACATCGGCCCCATCTCCTACACCTTCTCCTGGGCCATGCGGCCGTTCAGCCTTCTCAATCCGTCCAACTTCAACCCGAGCGACCCGCGCTGGAGCCTCTACGGCTGGCGGGACGCCGACTACAGCGGCCTCTACGGAGAGAACCCGGTCCTATGACCACATCGAGTACGCCGACCGCGCCGAGCACGCCGCCCGCACCCGGCCTGCCCGGCTGGACCTGGCGGGTCGAGCCGCCGGACAACTGGATCGTGGTCCCGGCGCTCGCGACCGAGGACGCCGAGGACGTCGCTGCCTGGGAGCGCGAGGCCCTCGGCGCGGTGCGGGAGTCGCTCCGGACGCAGTACGACGCCGAGCCCGCAGAGCCCGTCGAGCTCGACGACGCCGGACGGGCCGCGCTCGACCGGGCCGCCGCGGAGTCCGTGGCCAACCTGCGGGCGTTCGCCGACGGTATGGCGGCCGAGGGCCACCGTGTCGTCGCGGCGCTCGGGGTGCTGGGCCGCGGCCCCGTCCCGGTGCTGGTCGCCGTCGGCGCGAGCGACCCGGCCGACCCCGACGACGGCCTGCTGGCCGCGCTCGGTGCGACCGGCGGCAACCCCGTGAGCCCGCCGACCGTCGAGTACCCCGACCTGCCCGAGGGCGACGGGGTGCGGGTGACCCGCCTCGACGTCGGTGAGTTCTCCGGAGGCGGCTGGCTCAGCATCGGCCTCGGCCGGCGCGCGGAGTACGACGACGTCGTGGTGGACACCGTGCTCGTGTGGCGGTCCCAGGACCTCATGCTCGGCGCCGCGATGCTGGAGCTGCTCGACGAGCTCCTGCCCGCGGTGCGCGTCGTCCGGACCGCGGCATGACCGGGGTGGTGCCGGGGCCGCAGCCGCGCCGGAAGCCCACCGACGAGTGGGCCTTCCTGCTGCCGCCGGGCTGGGCGCGGTTCCCCGCGGGCCCGGAGCACGCGGGCCCGGAGCACGCGGGCCCGGAGCACGCGGGAGCGGCCGGGACCGCCCCCGGCGTCGTCTACCTCCCGACCGAGCCCGTCGCCGGGATGGCCGTACCGGCGTCGATCACCGAGACGGAGATCCTGGGCGACCGGAGGGCGGACCCGGCCGTGGTCGCGGCGGACGTGCTGGGCACGGGCTACACGGTGAGCGGGCCCGTTGACCTGGACGGACGTCCGGGTGCGCGGCTGACGCACACGGTGCACGATGTGCACCGTGAGGGCGACCGGCCGACGGTCTCCACACGCCAGGTCGCGTACGTCGTCCTGCGGGACGAGGCCGACGGCGACTGGCTGGTCCTCACCTTCAGCACCAGCTGGAGCAGCCGGGGCACCGAGCGGCTGGCCGAGACCTTGGTCGAGTTCTTCGACGCGGTCATGGCCACATTCCGCTGGCGCGGCCCCGGCGCGGACCCCGTGCACCTGCCCGAACGAAGGGTCCCGGGATCGGTGTAGGGAATCACCCGTAGATTCACCCCGGGGGTGTCCGGTTCATGTACGATCGCCCTGTTTTCCACGAGGCAACCCGAGAGGACCGATCATGGCCAACATCAACGTGACCTTCCAGCAGATGGAGGACGCTTCCCAGCGCATGAAGCAGGAGGCCGACGACATGCAGCACAAGCTGGACCAGCTGCGGTCGATGGTCGACAACCTGGTTCAGGACGGCTATGTCACGGACAAGTCCTCCAAGCGCTTCGACGAGTCCTACAAGGAGCTCGACAAGGGTGGCAAGCAGGTCATGGAGGGTCTGAACGGCATCGGCGAGTACCTCAAGCAGGCCGCCGAGGCGCTCCGCAAGACGGACGAGGAACTCGCCAACGCGCTGAACAAGTAGTCGTCGGATGGCTGACCTCGTCGTCACCTCCATCGCCGTCGACGACGCTGCGGAGCAGCTGAAGTCGGTCCTCAACGAGCTCGAGAACATGAAAGAGCTCTGGGACGGCGGCGATATCTGGGGCCACAAGACGGTGAAGAACGCCATGGGCGACTTCGTCGAAAGCTGGTGGGTCAAGCGGGAAAAGCTCCAGGACAACCTCAAGGACCTCCAGGGAAAGATGGAGACGGCCGCGGAGACCTGGAACGACACCGAGATCGAGCTGGAGAAGTCGCTGACGCCCGACAAGTGAGGGCGGACCCCGGCACGACCCGCAGACACAACCGACCAGCGCGACCCTGAGGAGACTGGATGAGCGCCGCCCGCGTGGGTGAGTGGCATCTGCTGGACTACGACGACGACCCTGTGCCGGCCGAGGCGTCCGGTCTGGACGCGGTGATCAAGCACTACAAAGAGATCACCGAGATGATGACCACGCAGGCGGCGCTCCTCAAGAAGATCGGCGACGGCGACGAGACCCTGCTCAAGGGCGAGGCCGCCGACGCGATGCGCAAGCGCGCACGGGAGAGCCACGAGGCGCTGGGCAAGGCCGCCGGCCGCTACGAGGACGTGCACGCCGCACTCGTGGCGTACCGCCCGGAGCTGGAGACGGCGCGCTCGGAGACCGGCAAGGCCCTGACGATGGCCGAGGACGCGGCCGCCGCCCGGAAGGGGGCCGAGGGCCTGCCCGACCCGGTGAACGAGGACCGGCCGGACGACGCGCCACCCCTGACCACCGAGCAGAGGAACGAGTCCCAGAACCGCGCGGACAAGATCTCGACCGCGAACGGTGAGCTGGAGGCGGCCAAGACCAAGGCCCGCAACGCCATGACCGCCCTGGACACGGCCGCCTCGGCGGCCGCGACCAAGATCAAGGAGAACTGGGGCGAGGACGGCCTCAACCACACGTGGCAGGAGAAGCTCCGCCACAACTTCATGAAGTTCCTCAAGGGCCTGGTCGAGGTCCTGGGCTGGATCGGCATGGCGCTCGCGGTGCTGGCGATGATCATCCCAGGGCTCGGCGTGCTCGCCTGGGTGGCGCTCGGCGTCGCGGTGGTGGGCCTGCTCGGCTCCATCGTGCTCGCCGCCACCGGCGAGGAGAGCTGGATGGGCGTGATCTGGGGTGCCATCGGCGTGATCACCGCCGTCGCCGGCCTGGCCGTCGCCAAGGTGATCGGAGCCGCCGTCAAGGCCTCGAAGGCCGCGTCCCAGTCGGCCACGGCGATCCGGATGAACGACCTGTCGCGGATCGCGGAGCGCATGGCGGTCTTCCGGAACAACATCGACGGCCCGTTCAGCGCGTTCGCGCTGAACCGCGTGCTGTCCGGCGGGCTCAAGATCAGCGAGAACCTGACGAACCTGTCCAAGCTGCAGGCGCTGCTGAAGATCAACCCGGGTGCCTGGAAGATCCCCTCGTTCACCGGGGCCATCGGCCTCGGCGGCATCAAGCAGCTCGGCGCGATCAACGCCGCCCTCGACGGTCTGAAGATCACTGGGATCACCGGCGGGTTCGTCAAGCCGTGGGTGTACGTCCTGGGCTCCGGCAGCTGGTTCACCGGCTTCGTCTCCGGCGCGTGGAGCACCGGCGTGCCGGCGTCGTCGTTCGGTGACGACGCCCGCGAGAACTTCACCGGCACGACCGACTGGGAGTACAACCACATCACGACCGGAGCCGGGGAGCCGATCTAGTGAGCGAGAGCAGCGCACTCGGAACGGTGGAGGCAGCCGGCCGGGACTGGGCGTGGACCATCGACGAGGTCGAGGGCTGGACGGCGGTTCCGTCCAGCGCGGACCCGGCAGAGGTCGTGCGCGAGTGGCACGACGAGGTCGTCGCGGCGGTGCTCGCCTCGGTCGAGCCGACGATGGACCAGATGATCGACCTCGGCGTGCCCGTCTCGGACGCCGACCGGGAGCTGATGCACCGGAACGTCGCCGAGTCGGTGACCAACCTCGTGGCGTTCGCCGACCAGGTCGCGCCCGACGCGCGGGTCGCCGCCCTGGTCGGCCTGCAGGACCGGGGCCCCGTCCCCGTGCTGGTCAGCGTCGCGCTGAGCGAGCCCGGCGCCGAGGACGACACCCTCATGCAGGTGCTGGGCGCCACGGGCGGCAACCCCGTGAACCCGCCGAACATCGAGTACCTCGACCTGCCCGACGGCGACGGTGTCCGGGTCACCCGGATGGAGCTCGACCCGGACAACGCCGAGGTGTGGCTGAGCGTCGGGCTCGGCCGGCGCACCGAGCACGCGGACGCGGTGGTCGACACCGTGCTGCTGTGGCGTACGCAGGACATCATCATCGCCGAGGCGGTGGGGGCGGCGCTGGACGAGCTGCTGCCCGCCGTCCGGATCACCCGGGGCGAACAGGCTCGGAGCGAACAGACCCGGAGCGGAACATGACCGACCAGCAGCCCGCGAATCCGGACCCGAACCCGGACGCGGCCGCGGAGACGAACCCTGCCCGCGCCGGCAAGCCGACCGACGCGTGGGTCATCCTCCTGCCGCCCGGCTGGGCGCGGTTCCCGACGGGGGAGGGGCAGCAGCGCGAGCTGGACGCGGCGATCGAGGAGGTCGTCGCCCGCGCGCTGCCCGACTCGCTGCCCCGAGACCGGGCCGAGCCGTACCGGCACATGCTGCGGGACGAGCTGCACAAGAACCTCGCCGCCGCGCGCGACGCCGGCACAGGCGCCGTCTACCTGCCGACCGAGCCGATGGAGGGCGTGCACATCCCCGCCTCCATCGCCGAGATCGAGGTCGTCAGCGACGCGGGCACCGACCCGCTGCAGATCGTCACCAGCATCCTCGGGGACGGGTACGAGGAGAGCGAGCTGGTCGAGCTCGATGGCCGCCCCGGCGTCCGCGTGGTGCACACCGAGCACAAGATGAAGCGCGACGAGGACTGGCCGGAGCTCTCCACCCGCCAGGTGCTCTACGCGGTCTCGCGTGACGAGGTGGACGGCGAGTGGCTGGTCCTGTCGTTCAGCACGGTCTGGAACAGCCACAACACCGAGCGCCTGGCCGAGGCGCTGGTCTTCTTCTTCGACGCCGTGATGACGACGTTCCGCTGGGCCGGCGTCGGCACCAACATCATGAACCTGCCGGAGCGGAGCGTCCCCGGCTCCGCGTGAGCCCGGGCTGATCCTTCCCGGACCGGCGTCTCCCCGCCCCATCCTTCCCCGACTGACGCTACACATCTGAAGACGGAGCAACCGTGCAGCACCCCCACCGCATCGCCGCCGCTCTGGCCGCGGCGATCCTGTCCACGACCGCGGCGGGGGCCCTCCTCGTCGCGACCGCTCTGCCGTCGACCGCTCTGCCGTCGAACGCCCAGGTCGCGAGCATCGTCACGGATCTTGGTGCCACCCGCGCCACGACCCTCGCCACCGACACGAAGGACGGCGAGAAGAAGGTCAAGTACTACGTGGTGCCGGCCAAGCCGGAGGGCGAGCAGGAGTTCCTGTTCGACATCGCCCAGCGGTTCCTCGGCGACGGCAACCGGTACAGGGAGATCTTCGAGCTGAACAAGGGCCGCACGCAGCCCGACGGCGACGCCCTGACCGACGAGGCCGTGCTGCTGCCGGGCTGGGTCCTGCAGATGCCCGGCGACGCCGAGGGCGCGGGCCTCCAGATCGGCGTGCTGCCGACCGGTCCGGCGGAGGGCGCCGGTGAGGCGAGCGCCCCGGCCGAGGAGCCGGCCGCGCCGTCGGTCCCGTACTACGTGATCGCGGAGACGCCCGAGGGCGAGCCCGAGTACCTCTACATGATCGCCGAGCGGTTCCTGGGCGACGGCGAGCGGCACAAGGAGATCTTCGAGCTGAACAAGGGCCGCACGCAGCCCGACGGCGGCAAGCTCACCGACCCGGCGGTCGTCACGGTGGGCTGGGTGCTCCAGATGCCGGAGGACGCGAAGGGCGAGGGCCTGCAGAACGGCCCGCTCCCGGGCCCGAGCGCGGCGCCCGAGGCGAGCGCGACCGAGGCCACTGCCTCACCCGGTGGCGGCACGCAGACCGGCGGCTCCTGGCTGGAGCCCGTCCTGGTCGGCGTCGGCCTCGCCGTGGTCGCCGCCGCACTCGTGCTCGTGGTGGTCTACATCGTGCGCCGTGCGCGCAGCAACCGCGCGGAGCCGTTCGACGACAGCCTGCTGCGTACCGACACGTCGGCCTCCTGGATGGTGGACCGGGCGCTGCGCGTGCTGCTCGCCGCCTGCGAACGGGACGGCCTGGACGTGCCGGGTGTCACCGGCGTCTTCATCGAGGGCGGCGCGATGCGCCTGCGGCTGGCCGAGCCCGCGTCCCCGGCGCCCGAGCCGTTCGTGGCCAACGAGGACGGCCAGAGCTGGTCGGCGCCGCTGGCGCGCCTGCAGGCCGCCCCCGCGAGCGAGGCCTCGACCGCGCGCTTCTCGCGCCTGGTCACGATCGGCGTGGCCGAGACCGGCCGCGTGCTGGTGGACTTCGCCCGCGCCCGCGGCGTCATCAGCCTGGACGGCCCCACCCGCGCGCGGCACGAGGTGCTGCGCCGCTGGCTGGGCGAGCTCACGGGCAACCCGTGGTCGAACGACCCGCGCGTGGTCATGGTCGGCAACGGCCTGCCGCAGCCGGAGCAGGTCGAGCACCTGACGGCGATCGAGCAGGTCATCCCCGAGCTGGAGATCGGCGCCGGCGGCGTGCTCGTGCTGTCCCAGGCCCCGTCCGTGGCGCAGCAGGACCTGCTCGCGGCCCGGTTCTCCGACCCGCGGTTCAGCTGGGTGGTCATCGTGCTCGGCGAGTCGACGTCGGCGAAGTGGCGCATCACGGCGGGCGACGACGGCTGGCTGCGCAGCGGCTTCCTGCCCGACGTCCGCTACACGGAGCAGACGGCGGTGCGACGGGCCGGTGAGTGAACAACCGATGAGGGCCACCCGGCTCTCCCTGGCGGCGGCTCTGATCACCGCCCTGCTTCTCACGCTCGCCGGGCCCGCCCCGGCGCAGGCGCAGGAGGATCCCGTGCTGATCTCGCAGGGCCGGCCCGCTGTGGCGTCGTCCCTGGAGAAGCCCGAGTTCCCCGCACGCCAGGCCGTGGACGGGAACCCGAACACGCGGTGGTCGAGCGCCTTCAGCGACCCCCAGTGGCTCCGGATCGACCTGGGACGGGTCACGACCGTCAACCGGGTCGAGATCGACTGGGAGGTCTCCTACGCCACGGACTACCGGATCGAGCTGTCGACCGACGGCGAGTCCTGGGAGACGCACTGGGTGGGTGCCGGTGACGGCGGCAACGACGTCATGAACATCCTCGGCGAGGCCCGGTACGTGCGCATGTACTCCGGGGCGCGCAGCGGCACGGCGGGCAACTCGATCTGGGAGATGCGTGTCTACGGGGCGCCGAAGCCCACGCCGACGCCCACCCCGACCAAACCGAAGCCGAAGCCCCAGGTGAGCGCCACGCCCAGGGCCGTGGTCTCGCCGACGCCGACGCCGACGCCGACCCCGGTGCCGAGCCGCAGCGGCCCGCCCGGGTCGGTCCTGTACTACGTGGTCCGGGAGACGCCGGACGGCACGTTCGAGAAGCTCAACGACATCTCCGAGCGGTTCCTGGGCGACCGGGAGCGCTGGCCGGAGATCGCCGCGCTGACCGAGGGCCACCGCCAGCCCGACGGCGAGTACCTCACCGACCCGAGGACGCTGACGCCCGGCTGGGTGCTCCGGATGCCGAAGGACGCGCAGGGCAAGGGCCTGAAGTTCGGCCCGCTGCCGGGGTACGAGGGCCCGTCCCCGTCGCCGTCGGCCGCGCCCTCGCTCGAGCCGAGCCCGACGCCGACCGACGAGGTGGCCGGGACCGCTGAGCGGGCGGCCGTGGTGGTGCCGTGGCCGGTGATCCTCCCGGTCGCCGGTGGGGTACTGGTGATCGGGCTCCTGGGCCTGCTGGTCGCGTGGCTCCTGAAGCGCCGCAAGCAGGCCGAGCCGTTCGACGACAGCCTGCTGCGTACCGACACGTCGGCGGCGTGGACGGTCGACCGCGCGCTGCGGGTGCTGATGGCGGCCTGCGAGCGTGACGGCCTGGAGGTGCCTGGCACGACCGGGGTGTTCATCGAGGGCAGCTCGATGCGGCTGCGGCTGACCAACCCGGCCTCGCCGGCCCCGGAGCCCTGGCAGGTGAGCGAGGACGGGCAGAGCTGGTCCGCGCCGCTGGCCAAGCTGCAGTCGGGCGCGGCGTCCGAGAGCCCGACCAGCCGGTTCGCTCGCCTGGTCAACCTCGGTATGGCGGAGACGGGCCGCGTGCTCGTCGACTTCTCCGTGGCCCGTGGTGTCATCAGCCTGGACGGCCCCACCCGGGTACGGCACGAGGTGCTGCGCCGCTGGCTCGGCGAGCTGACGGGCAACCCGTGGTCGGACGACCCGCGCGTGGTGATGGTGGGCAACGGTCTGCCGCGGCCCGAGCAGGTGGAGCACCTGTCCGGCATCGAGCAGGTGCTGCCGGAGCTCGAGGTCGGCGACGGCGGCGTGCTGGTCCTGTCGCAGGCGCCGTCGACGGCGCAGCAGGACCTGCTCGCGGCCAGGTTCGCGAGCCCGGAGTTCACCTGGGTGGTGATCGTCCTGGGCCAGTCGCCGTCGGCGAAGTGGCGGTTCACCGCCGGCGACGACGGCTGGCTGCGCAGCGGGTTCCTGCCCGACGTGCGCTTCGACGAGCAGACCGCCGTGCGGCGGGGAGGCGAATGACATGCACGCTCTGATCACCGCGCGCCACGGAGCGCGCGAGACGCTCCTGTCCCTGGACCTGGACGAGCGCACCAAGGCGGCGGACCTGGCCGAGCGGCTCGCCGCCGAGCTGGGCGCGCCGCGCGGCAGCACGATGTACGTGGACGGCCGCGCCGTGCACGGGCACGGGGTGCAGGACCGGTCCGTCCATGGCACGAGCGGCGCCAGCGGTACCGGCGGCGCCGGCGGTGTGAACGGCCGGCTGCGGGACGCGCTCGCCGGCAGCACCGAGCTGCTCGTCGCCGACTCGGGGATCCGGGACGGTGCCGTTGTCACGTTCGGCGAGCCCGACGCCGGCAACGGCGTCTCGGGCGGCCCGGTCGACCTGTGTGTCACGGGCGGCACGGGTACCGGGGCCGTGGCCCGGCTCGGCGTGGGTGAGTCGATCCTCCAGGTGGGGCCCGACGGTCGCGTCCGCGTGGACGAGCCGCGCGAGGGTGGGCTGGCGGCGATCGCCGTCGTCGTCGCGCTGGACGGAGCGGTGCGGGTGCGGCGTGTGCCGGACCCGCGTTCGGCCGGCCGGCTGGTGCATTTGGACCGGTCCGAGGACCCGCTGGGCGAGGACGAGGAGCAGTGGCCCGCGGGCACCCAGCTCCGGATCGGTCCGAGCGTGCTGACGGTGCAGCCGGCCACGCGGCCGGACGCCGACCTGCGGCCCGCGACCGAGCCGGGACACCTGGACTACAACCGTCCGCCGCGGCTGCTGCCGCCGATGCCGCCCACGCACTTCCGGCTGCCGAGCGAGCCGGTGGCTCCCGCCCGGAACCCGCTGCCGTGGCTCGGCATGGCGATGCCCGCGGTCCTGGGCATCGTGATGGCGATCGCGTTCCAGTCGCCGTATTACCTGATGTTCGCGCTGGCCTCGCCGCTGATGGGCTGGGGCAACTGGTGGATGTCCAAGCGCAACGGCACGATCACGCACAAGGAGCGCCTCAAGCTGCACGCCGAGGAGCGGGCCGCGCTGGAGGAGGAGGTCCTGGAGGCGGTGCGCCGCGAGCAGCACCGGCGCCGGGTCTCCAGCCCGGGCGCCGCCGAGCTGCGGCTGATCGCCACGACGCCGACGCGCCGCCTGTGGGAGCGCCGCAGCACCGACAGCGACCACCTCACGGTGCGCCTCGGGCTCGCGGACGCGACCAGCCGCGTCGAGGTCGAGGACAGCGCCGAGCCGGAGCACCGCCGCAAGACCCGCGCGACCGTGCGGTCCGTGCCGGTCACGGTGCCGCTGAAGGAGGCCGGCGTCGTCGGCCTGGCGGGGCCGGGAGACTGGCCGCGTCGTCGGGCGCGGTGGATGGTGGGCCAGCTCGGGGTGCTGCAGAGCCCGCGTGACGTGCAGGTCTACGTGCTGACCAGCTCCGAGCACGTGCAGGAGTGGGCCTGGGCGGCCTGGCTGCCGCACGTGCGCCCGGCGTTCGGGCAGGAGGCCGTCGCGCTGATCGGCACGACGACGGACACGCTGGCGGCCCGCGTCGCCGAGGTGAACTCCCTGATCACGCAGCGCCGCGCCGCGATGGAGGGCGCGAGCGGCAAGGTCATGGCGGGCCCGCAGGTCGTCGTCGTGCTCGACGGCGCCCGGCGCCTGCGCGCGCTGCCCGGCGTCGTCTCGATCCTGCGGGACGGGCCCGGCGTCGGCGTGAGCGTCGTCTGCCTGGACGGCGACGAGCAGCTGCTGCCGGAGGAGTGCACGGTCGTGGCGCTCGCCCGCGTGGACGGCGGCATGACGCTGCGCCGGCAGGACGCCGACGACCTGCGCACCATCCTGGTCGACGAGGTGAACGACGACTGGTACGAGCCCGTGGCGCGCGCCGTCGCGGCCGTGCACGACGTCACCGCCAGCGAGGGCGAGGGCCTGATCCCCGACTCGGCGCGCCTCGTGGAGGTGCTCGACATCGAGGAGGTCGGCGCCGACCAGATGGTCGCCCGGTGGCGGATGATCTCTTCCACCGGCAAGGGCAGCACGGCCGCCGTCGTCGGCGTCTCCCTGGACGGGCCGTTCGTGCTCGACATGGTGCGCGACGGGCCCCACGCCCTGGTGGGCGGCACCACCGGTTCCGGCAAGTCCGAGTTCCTCCAGACCGTGGTCGCCTCGCTCGCCGTGGTGAACACGCCCGAGACCATGAACTTCGTGCTCGTCGACTACAAGGGCGGCGCGGCGTTCAGCCAGTGCGAGCAGCTGCCGCACACGGTCGGTATGGTCACGGACCTCGACACGCACCTCGTGGAGCGCGCGCTCGACTCGCTGCGCGCCGAGCTCACCTTCCGGGAGCACGTGCTGGCCGCCGCCGGCGCGAAGGACCTGGAGGACTACCTCGACGCCCAGGGCCGCGGGTACGTGGGTCCCACGCTGCCGCGCCTGATGATCGTCATCGACGAGTTCGCCTCCATGGTGCGCGAGCTGCCCGACTTCGTCACCGGCCTCGTCAACATCGCCCAGCGAGGCCGCTCGCTCGGCATCCACCTGATCCTGGCCACGCAGCGCCCGTCCGGCGTCATCTCCCCGGAGATCCGCGCCAACACGAACCTGCGCATCGCCCTGCGCATGACGGACAAGAGCGAGTCCAAGGACGTCATCGACGCGAACGAGGCCGCGGAGATCGCCAAGACGCAGCCCGGCCGCGCCTACGCGCGCCTCGGCCACTCGTCCCTGGTCCCGTTCCAGTCGGCACGCGTGGGCGGACGGCGCCTGTCGCTGTCCGACGTCGGGCAGGTCGAGGCGCCGTTCGTGGCCCGGATCCCCGTGGCCGACCTCGGCGCGCCCGCACCCGTACGCCCGCGCGCGAAGCGGCAGGAGGACGTCGAGACCGACCTCGCGGCCCTGGTCGAGACGCTGCGCGAGACCGCCCGCCTCGGTGGCTGGGCCGACCCGCGGCGGCCGTGGCTCCCCGCACTGCCGGACCTGCTCCCGTTCGGAGACGTCGTGCAGCCGAGCGCGCAGTCCCAGTTCGCCTGGGCGGTGGAGGACTCGCCGTCCGACCAGCGCCAGGGGCCCGCCGTCATCGACCTCGACGAGTTCGGGCACCGCTACGTGGTGGGCGCCCCGGGCAGCGGCCGGTCGACGACGCTGCGCACCAGCGCCTTCGCCGCGGCCTCCGGGATGTCCGTGGCCGACCTGCACCTGTACGCGATCGACTGCGGCAACGGCGCGCTGACCGTCCTCAACGAGCTGCCGCACACCGGCGCCGTCGTGCAGCGAGGGCAGGCCGAACGCGCCAAGCGGCTGCTCACCCGGCTGCAGGCCGAGCTCGGCCGGCGCCAGCAGGTGCTCGCCGCCGGCAACTTCGCCAGCGTCACCGAGCAGCGGGAGCTCGCCGAGCCGGGCACCCGCCTGCCGCGCGTGCTCGTGCTGATCGACCGGTGGGAGAGCTTCATGAGCACCTACGGCGAGGTCGACAGCGGCAAGCTCGTCGAGATCGTCCAGGAGCTGCTGCGCGACGGCGCGAGCGCCGGCATCCACCTCATGGTGGCCGGCGACCGCAGCCTGCTCTCCAGCCGGATGAGCGTGCTGACCGACGACGCGCTCGTGCTGCGCCTGACCGACCGGTTCGACTACGGCATGGTCGGCATCGACCACAAGAAGCTGCCCGAGGAGATCCAACCGGGCCGCGCGTTCCGGTCGGGCAGCGGCATGGAGGTGCAGGTCGCGATCCTCGGCGACGACCCGGCCGGCCGCGCCCAGACCAGTGCCGCCCGCGTCATGGCGGCGGCGATTCGCGAACGGGAGGACGTGGTGCCCGGCACCGGGCCGTTCCGCGTGGACGACCTGCCGTCCACGATCACGGTCGACGCCGCCTACCAGTACGTCGGCCCCGAGGCGGCGCAGCCGATGTGGGCGCTGCTCGGCGTCGGCGGCGACGACCTGACCGCGTTCGGCATGGACCTGGCCGGTGACGCGCCCGCGTTCCTGGTGGGCGGCCCGGCCAAGTCGGGCCGGTCCACCATGCTGACCGTCATGACGGAGTCGCTGCTGCGTGGCGGCACCCAGGTGGTCATCCTCGCTCCGCGCCCCAGCCCGCTGCGCGACCTCGAGGGCCGCGAGGGTGTGCGGGCCGTCCTGACCGGCACGGAGATCACCGAGGAGGATCTCAAGCCGCACCTCGACCCGGACGGCGAGCCGGTCGTGCTGGTCGTGGACGACGGCGAGCTCGTGGCCGACGCCCCCGCCAAGACCTGGCTGCGCGCCTACCTGCGCACGGCCGCGGACAACCGGCGCGGCCTGATCCTCGGCGGCGACGCCTCCGAGGTGGCCAGCGGGTTCTCCGGCTGGCAGGTCGACGTCAAGAAGAGCCGGCGGGGCGCGCTGCTCAGCCCGCAGGACCGGTTCGACGGCGACCTCGTCGGCGCGAGCCTGCCCCGCTCCGCGGTCTCGACCCAGGTCACGCCGGGCAAGGCGCTGGTGCACCTGGGGTCCGGGGAGCTGATGACGGTGCTGGTGCCGACGCTGTAGCGCGTGAGGTGATGGCGAACCGGGACCGGGTTTCCGGTCCCGGTTCGCCGAAGGTGCGTCTCGAACCCGGCGAGAGTGCAGACGTCCCCTTTCGCTCTCCGCACGCCCGATGACGCCACGCCCCGGCGACCACGCCGGGGCGATCCTTACCGTGAGCCGACGCGCAACGTGACCGCCGTCGTCTGGCCGGGCGCGGAGCTCCGGGGGGACAGGTCTGGGCAACGACGCCGCCCGCCCGAACACCGTCACGCCGGACCGGGCGCGCGAGGCGGTCGCGGCCGGGGCGGCGAGCGTGCTGCACGACCTGACGGGGATCGTCGTCGAGCTCGGCTGGCGTCCCCAGGGGATGTCAGGGGTCTCCGTTAGTGTCGGACCATGGCACGACACCGGATCTTCGCCATGAGCTTCGCCAGCATCTACGTCATGTACGTGCAGAAGGTGGAGCGAAAGGGCCATACGACCGCCGAGCTGGACCAGGTCATCACCTGGCTCACGGGCTACGACGACGCCGGGCTGCGCCGTGTCCTGGACAGCGAGATCGACATGGAGACCTTCTTCGCCGAGGCCCCGGCGATGAACCCGAACGTGTCCCTGATCAAGGGCGTCATCTGCGGCTACCGGGTCGAGGACATCGAGGACCCGCTGATGCAGCAGATCCGCTACCTGGACAAGCTGGTCGACGAGGTGGCCCGCGGCAAGAAGATGACGTCGATCCTGCGGGGGAGCGAGACGGCCGGGATCTGAGGCGGCCCTGGGCGCTGTTGCGCGGGCGGTGCTCCTGGGGCGGGACAGGCTGCTGTATTGGTGCATGAGGGTGCGGATGCGCAGTGGTGTGGCCGCGCGATTGTCTAGTCGTGCGGCTGCGTAGTCGTACGGCCGAGTAGCTGTGCAGCGGTGCCGCCGTCCGCTTGATGAGGGTTGGCGCTGGGCCGGACCACGCGGCACGCCCTGCTCGTAACCGAGCGCGGTGGGGCTGGCTGCGCGCGCGGCACGGGGCCGTGGTCTGCGCCGCATCGGCATGTCGTCAGCAATCGCTCGCTGGCGCGCCAACGGTTATCCACAGATTTCAAATGTCCCTCGCGGTGCGTATGAACGTTCGAGACAATGGTGTCAGGCGAACGACGAGGGCAGGGGGTGGCATCAGTGGAGTCCACGAACGAGACGGGCCCGGGGGGTGTGCCCCCGATCGGTGCTGGTGCTGGTGTGGGGTCGTTGGAGGGAGTGTTGGACCGGATCGAGGCCGCCGTGAGCGAGCTGGTCGGCCTGGTAGCGCCGGAGGTCTTGGAGGGTTGGGGTGCGCCGTCGGTCACGAGGTTGATGCAGGCCCATACCAGGGTCCGCCGGGTGGCCGGTCGGTTGGAGGGTGTGCGGTTGACGGTGCTGCCCCGGATCGAGGACGACGGGTCCTGGCGCGCGGGTGGCATGTCGCGTACGTTCACGTCCTGGCTGCGGCTGCGTGAGGGTGTCGCGGCGGCGACGGCCCGGAAGGACGTGACGACCGCCCGCCGCCTGGCCCAGGCCCTCCCGCGGACCCTTACCGGCCTGGTCGCGGGCACCCTGGGTGTGGATCACGCCCGGGTGATGAGCGAGGTCGCGCCCACGAGTCAGACCCGTCAGGACGCGTTGGCGTGGTTGGTCGACACCCGCACGGGTGAACCCACTACCCCGGAGGCGTTCGTCCAGACCGTTGCGGTGGACCTGCCCGACCCTGCTGATGACTTGGACGGTACCCGCACCCGCGAGACCATCACGAACGTCCTGGAGACGGCGATCGAGGACGGGATCCTGGTCACCGGTGAGGGTCTGGTCCTGCGTGAAGCAGGTGTGTTGAACGCGGACCAGTTCCGGGTCGTGGCCCGCCGGTTCGCGACGGTGACCGACCCGGACACCGATGACGTGCAGGACGACAAGGCCGTCCGGGGTGAGTTCTTGGACGTGTCCAAGACTCTGGGCGGGTACCACGTCGCGGGCTTCCTCACGGACGAGCACGGTCTGCTGGTCTCCACCGCGGTCACCGCCCTGATCGGTGCCCCGGCTGCGGGCGAGGACCGGGCCCCGGGGCAGCGTCGGGCGCAGGGTCTGGCGGACCTGGCGCGCCTGACCCTGGACGCGAACCTGGTCTCTCCGGGTGCGGGGATCGCGCCGCATCTGAACGTGACGGTGTCCTGGTCGGAGCTGGTCGCTCAGGTCACCCGGACCCGGGACGGGTTGTGCCTGACGTGTGGGCAGGGAACCCCGGGACGGGGCGCTGGGCCGACCCGGTTCACGGACGCCACCACGACGGCGGGGCCGAGCATGCCTGGTGCTGGTGCTGGTGCTGGTGCTGGTGCTGGTGCTGGTCTGTTGGGTTCGGGTGGTGCGGTGTTCACGGAGTCCGGTGGTCGGGTTCCGCGGGGGTTGTTGCGTCGGTTGGCGTGTGACAGTGCGGTGACGCGGGTCGTGTTCGGTCCCGATGGTGCGGTGCTGGATGTGGGGCGGGCGCAGCGGACGGTGTCGGGGCAGATGCGTCGTGCGGTGATCGCTCGTGATGGGCGGTGTGTGTTCCCGGGGTGTGATCAGCCGCCGTCGCGGTGCGAGGTGCATCATGCGGTCACGCACTGGGCCGATGGTGGGGGCACGTCGGTGTCGAACAGTGCGTTGTTGTGCTGGTTCCATCATCAGTTGGTCGATACCCGGGGGATCACGATGCGCTGGGCCGGCAAACCCACCACGACTACGACGGCGGGGGCGTTGCTGGAGTCGGGGTGGGGGTTCACCGATGCCCGCGGCCGCCGGATCGGTCTGCCCGCACCCGTGGAGCCGGCCCCGGGCCACGGCCAGCGCGCCGGCAAGCCCGACGATCCGACCGGCATACCACCGGCAGCAGCCGCATGACCACCACCACCCGACCTGACCGACCGCACCGGACCGCACCCGCTGCCCGACACTAGAGGGTGCCGCGTGTCGGTCAGATGGCACGGTCGCGCCCATGGCGCGGCGCGACCGTGCTCCTCGTCCTCTGCCGTTGGTTGGTGGCCGTGACCTACAAGCCCATCGCGTTCGCCACCACCTCGCGCTCCGCACCCGTCGCGAGACGCCAGACGGAGTCGGCGAGGTCGTCGGGGTCCAGCACCGCCCCTGGGGGCAGATCGGAACCAGGCGTCCCCGCGAGGTTGCCGTCGTCACCAGCATCACCAGCGCCATCTCCACCGGCGTGCCCATGACCAGCCGTCAGCAACCGGTGGATGTCGCCGCGTTCGATGAGCCCGCCGACCACCAGCGAGCCCACGTGGACGCCGTCGGGGGCGGTGGCCTCGGCGAGGGTCAGGGCGTAGGTGCGGAGGGCGGCCGAGGCCGGGGCGAAGGGGCCGAGGAACGGCAGCGGCACGACCGCGCTGAGCCCGGAGACGTAGACGATGGCGCCGCTGCCGCGTTCGCGCATGCCCGGCAGGACCAGGCCGGCGAGCTCGACGGCGGGGTCCACGACCTGGGCCGCGGCGGCGCGCACGTCGTCGGGGCTGGTCTCCAGGATGCCGATCGGGGCGGCTGACGGGTTGTCCGCGCCCGGCCCGTGGTAGACGACGTCGACGGGACCGAGCTCGGCGTGGACCTCGTCGATCGCGCGGCGCAGCTCGCCGGGCGCGCGGACGTCGGCGGCGACGGCGACGGCGCTGACGCCGCTCGCGCGCAGGTCGTCGAGGTAGCCCGGGTGCCGGTCGGCGCTGCGGGAGACCAGGCCGACCTGGTAGCCCTCCTTGCCGAACCGTCGGGCTACGGACATGCCGAGCCCGGGTCCGGCGCCCAGCACCAGCATCGTGGGGGAAGTGCTCACTCTTCTCTCCTCGTTCTTCGCGGTGGATCTCGCGGTGTATCTCGTGGTGGGTACGGTGACGACATCGATCCTCACTTCCCCGCGGACCTCTCGGAAGAAGGCACTTTCATGTCAGATGGGAACACCGGTGTGCCTCACCCCGACGCGCCCCACCCAGACGCCCACATGGTCGCCGCCGCCGTCGGCGGGCTGATGCCGGGCCGGGTGCCGGCCGCGGAGTACGAGGCGTGCCCCGTCACGCACGCGGTGCGGATGCTCGGCGACAAGTGGACGCTGCTCGTGCTGATGCTGCTCGCCGAGCGCGCGCACCGCTTCAACGAGCTGCACCGGCGCGTGGACGGCATCAGCCAGCGGATGCTCACCCGCACCCTCCGCGCACTGGAGGACGACCGGCTGGTCGCCCGGACCGTCTTTCCCACCGTGCCGCCAGGCGTCGAGTACGACCTCACCGAGCGCGGCCGCGAGCTGCTGGTCCCGCTGTCGGCCCTCGCGGACTGGGTCGTGAAAGACCGGGCGGCATAGCCGCCCACCAGCTCCCGACCGGCCCAGGACCGGCTCAGGACGGGCCCAGGACGGGCCGCCGGTCGATCCGAGGCGGCCCCTGGCCGACCCGAGCCCGACCCGAGCACGACCCCCAGCACGACCCGAGCACGACCCCGACCCCCCAGCCCGACCCGAGCCCGACCCCTCAGCCCGACCCGAGCCTGACCAAGGACCAAGCCCCGGCCGCACCTTTCTGTCGCGTCTTGAGCGGCGAAATTTCGCCGGTTAGCGTCGCGTCGAACGTGCGGCGACGTCGCCGCGCACGGAACGGAGGGCGTGCCCATGACAGGTCCAGCGAATGGTCTTCCCGTCGACCGGCGGGCGGTGCTGGCGGGTGCCGCCGGGGTCGCCGGCTCCCTGGTGGCGGGGCTTGCCGGGCCTGCCGCGTCCGCAGCGGCGCAAGGGCGGGCAGCAGGCCCGGCCTCCAGCGGAGGACCGGCCGGCACCACAGCCGCCGACACCGCCGCCACCACAGCCGCCGGCACCTCACGCGGCCGTCACCCTGCGAACTGGCCCGACCCCGAGCCCTACGGCCTCGCGGACACCCGCGCCGACCTGTGGCCGCGCGACGACAACTCGTTCGTCCTGCCGCTTGAGCTGCGCCCGCGGGACGAGGAGCTCGGCCGGGTCTGGATCCGGGACACCTACGTCAACTGCTTCGTCGTCGACGGCAGACCCGTCTACGTGGCCACGGGCACCACGCGCGTCCCGGGGCTTCCGGCAGCCGGGCCGTGGAACGACGGCATCTTCCTGTGGGTGGCCCCGTCGCTGCGCGGGCCGTGGCGGCTCGCCGACACGACGGCTGTCCGGTCCGACCCCGCGACGGGCGCCGAGAAGGGCAAGGTCTGGTCGCCGGAGTTCGTGGGGGAGAACCGCCCCGGCCGCACGGTCGTCGCGCCGTGGCAGGAGTACTGGGACGACCACGGCCAGTTCGGCAAGCGCGGCAACGTCTGGGCCCCGGAGGTGCACTACTTCCGCGGCACCTGGTACATCGTGGCCTGCATGGGCGACCACTCGACCAAGGTCGGCTCGTTCCTGCTGATCAGCGAGGGCGGGCCCGAGGGCCCGTACCGGCTGGCCGAGGGCAACGTGGACAAGCCGTTCGGTGACCCCTTCATCGGGGGGCCGTCGTTCATCGCCCCGGGTGCCTACCACCACATCGACGGCAGCATGTACACCGAGGACGGCGACGCCTGGCTGGTGCTGCACAACCACCTGTACGCGCCGTTCCGGGACGACATGGAGGACATCGTCCCCACCACGAACCTGCCGCTGTTCCAGCAGACGCCGTACACGCCCGAGCCCTACCTGGAGGGCGCCTACGTGTTCAAGCACGGCGGCAAGTACTTCCTGGTGCACGCGGCCTGGGACCGCACGTCGACCAACCCGGACGGGACCACGCGCAACGCCTACGACAACCCGGGCGCCGGGCGGGTGCAGTACCAGTACGACGCCGTCGTCGCCGTCGCCGACCGGTTCGAGGGCCCGTACTCCGAGCGCTGGACCGCGGGAGTGGGCGCGGGCCACAACAACTTCTTCCTCGACCACCACGGCCGGCCGTGGGCGACGTTCTTCCGCAACCCGGCGGCCGGCTACTGGGCCGACCCGGCGCGCGTGGGCGACGCTGCGGCGGCCGGCGTCGTCCGCCTGGAATGGACCGGCCCGGAGGGCAACCGCCTGTACGTGGCACGCCGCACCCCCCACCCGCCCGACGCCTGAGCGCCCGGCGTCTTTCGAACGTAGGGTCCGTCGGCGCCGCGGGGCCGGTCGGGGGTCGGGGCCAGTGGCGCCCGGGGGGGGGGCCCGCCGCGGGGGGGGGGGGGCCCGGGGGGTGGGGGCGCCCCCCGTGGGCGCCGCCCT
>NZ_JBIRYI010000005.1:0-351692 GCF_044389675.1 Promicromonospora kroppenstedtii
AGGCCTCCTGGCAGTGAAGAACTAGACAGCTCCACTAAGCCAGGAGGCCTCCTTGCGTTACAAGCCGAACGTCACCAACGTCATGGCCGAGTACACCTAGGCGCGGGCGGCCCGGGCGTCAGACCTCGTCCTGCCAGCGGTGCTGCGGCGCGTAACCGAGCACCCGGCGGGCCTTGTCGATGCTCAGCAGGGTCTCGCGGCCCTGCAGCGGACGACGCAGCGGCACGCCGGGGAACTGCTCGGCCACCAGGTCCGCCGAGTCCCGCTCCATGACCGTGTCGTCGTTCGCGATGACGAACGCCTCGAACCCCGTGAAGTCCGCCTCCAGGGCGCGGCGCACGGCCTGGGCCCCGTCGCGCCCGTCGATGTAGCCCCACAGGTTCCAGCGCCGGGCCGCGGCGTCGTCCTGCCAGGACGGGAAGCGCGCGTAGTCCTCCGGGCGCATCACGTTGGAGAACCTCAGTGCCGCCACCTTGAGCTCCGGCTCCCAGCGCGTGAAGTGCCGGGCCATCTCCTCCTCGAGCGACTTGCCGAGCGAGTATGTGGACTGCGGCAGCACGTCGTACTCCTCGTCCACCGGGACGTACGGCGGCGGCACGTCGAACGGCAGGCCGAGCACGGTCTCGGAGGACGCCGTGACCACGTTCCGCACACCCACGACCTGGGCCGCGCGCAGCACGTTGTAGGTGCTCGGCACGTTGTTGCGGAACGTCGCGGCGTTGGTCGCCAGCCCGGGCGCGGGGATGGCGGACAGGTGCACGACGGCGTCGGCCGCGCGGCCCTCGTCCACGCCGGACAGCAGCTCGACCACCTGCCCGAGGTCGGTCAGGTCGGCGACCGTGAACCGGCCCGCACCGCCCTGCTCGGGCGGCACCCGGTCGGTCGCGACGACGTCGTACCCGGAGTCCACCAGGTGCTCCACCACGAACCGGCCCAGCTTGCCGCTCGCGCCCGTGACCACTACCCGCTGCGTCGTTGCCATGCGTCTGATCCTGCCAGGTGGTCCCGCCAGGCTCGACCACCGGAGCAGGCTCGGCCGCCAGGGCCTGGTGTCAGCCCAGGTTCTCGCGCAGCCAGGCGATGTCCGGCGCCATGTCGCCCTTGGTCTCGCAGATCACGGGGGCGCCCGCCGCGGCGATCACGCCGATCAGCAGGTCCTGGGGGATCTGCCCCTGGCCGAAGTTGGTGTGCCGGTCCGCACCCGAGCCCGCCTCGTCGCGCGAGTCGTTGGCGTGCACCAGGTCGATGCGGCCCGTGATCGCGCGGATCTGGTCGGCGGCCGCCGCGAGGTCGATGCCGCCGGCCCAGGCGTGGCAGGTGTCGAGCGTGAAGCCGACGTCAGCCCCGCCGTCCGCCTTGCTCACGGCCGCCCAGAGCTGCTCGATCCGCTCCAGGCGCCGCGCCATCGAGTGGTCGCCGCCCGCCGTGTTCTCGATGAGCACCGGGACGTCGGTCTCCAGCGCGTCGATCGCCTTGCGCCAGTTGTCGAAGCCCTTGGCCGGGTCGTCGTTCGCCGTGACGTGCCCGCCGTGCACCACGACGCCCTTCGCGCCGATCGCGCCCGCCCCGTCCATGATCTGCTGCAGCAGCTTGCGGCTCGGGATGCGGATCCGGTTGTTGGTCGAGGCCACGTTGATCACGTACGGCGCGTGCACGTAGAGGTCCAGGTCGGCCGCAGCGGCGTCGGCCCGGAGCGCCTCCGCGCCGCCCTCGTAGGGCAGGTCCGGGACCTTCCACGCCTGGGGGTCGCTGAGGAACACCTGCACCGCGTCCGCGTCGAGCGTCTTCGCCGCCCCGATCGCGTCGGCCAGGTCCACGTGCGCGCCGATTCTCACCATGGGCCCACCCTAGTTCTCCGTCGCCGCTGAACGTCTGATACGGGCATCACCGGCCGGTCGCGATCCGCGCCTCGCCGTGCGCCGCACCGTTCGCACCCGAGGATCTGTTCAGACCACGAGCTCCTGCCCGTGGGAAATGAGCTTGAAACGTTGCAACATCGTGGCTTGAACAGAACCTCGGACGTCAGCCGGCGGCGGTCGCGAAGCGACACCGACGTGGGTCAGCCCAGCCGGCGGACTCCCACCTGGGAGACCTCCAGCAGGTTCCCGTCCACCGCCAGCAGCATCGTGTCCAGCCGCTCCGTCAGCACGTGCGACGACGTCCCGTCCCAGACCAGCTCGCCGGAGGCGATGTCGAGCGAGACGAGCTCGGTGTCGCCCGACCCGCTCTCCAGGAGCATCAGCAGGGACTGCCCGTCAGTGAAGGCCTGAGAGACGTAGCCGCTCTCGTACGGCCAGTCGTACAGGCCGGACGCGGTGCGCCAGGTCCAGCGCACGGCACCCGTGGCGAGGTCCATCCCGCGGACGTCGCCGGTCCAGGTCGTGGTCACGACCGTGTCGTCGACCTGGGCGAGGTACTGCGCGGAGCCGTCCCGCACCGCGACGTCCCAGCGCTGCGCGCCGTCCGGGGTGTACGACCGCAGCCGCCCGCCGGGCGGGTCCGTCGAGAGAAGCGTCGCCGTGGCGGGCGCATCGGTGGTCCGCGGGCGGTTCAGGCTTCCGGCCACCTGGGCGATGACGTCGCCGTCCGCGGTGAAGAGCGTGCTGTCCATCGTGCCGTCGGAGCGCTGGGCGACGGTCTGCGCGACGTACCCGCCCGTGTCCAGCCCGAACACCCAGCCGAACCCGGGCACGCCCGCCATCGGCAGCACCGCGCCGTCGGTGGTGACGCCGACCCGGAAGCCGCAGCCCCACAGCTGCACGAGGGCAGGCTCGATCCGGGCGCCGAACCCCTCGGCGTCGAGGCGCTCACCGGTCCTGACGATGTCGTCCGTCCGGTCCCAGGGCAGGGCGGGGCCGGCGCGGCAGCCCTCGGCCGCCATCGGGCGGAACGGCACGGTCGCGCGCCAGCGCTCCTCGCCCGTGGCCGCGTCCTCGGCGCGGACCAGCAGGTCCCGGCCGGCCGTCACCGTGCCGCTGCACTCCCCCTCGTCCGGGCACTGGGCGCCCTCCGGCGCCGTCGGCTCGGGGCCCACCCGCCGGGCGCGCAGCACGGTCCCGTCCGGCCCGGGCCGGGCGTAGCCGTAGCGCTGCTCGTCCTCCGCGCCGAGCACGCGCGGGTCGGAGGGCACACCGTCGGGTCCCACCGTGAAGACCTCGCGGGCGGCGCCGGAGCCCTGCAGGCAGACGAGGATCTTCGTCTCGACGTCCGACCAGCCGAGATAGCCGGTGGGCCCGCAGTCGGGGTCCGCGCCCAGGGGCACCGTCCACGCCTCCTCGCCGGAGGCGGCGCGCAGGGCGAGCAGGCCCCCGGCGGACTCGAACGCGAGCAGGGGGCCGAGGGCCGCGACCTGGTTGCCCTCGCCCTCGACGAACGCCCTGCGGGAGCCGACGACGCCGCTCCACTCCCACACCTCGTCGAGCGGTGCCGACACGTCCACCACGCCGCCGCGCACGTCCCGGATCTCCTCGGCCCGGGCGGCGTCGTGCATGGCGTCGACGGCGACGCCGGTGCCCAGCACCGTGGCCAGGACCGCCCCGGCCGCGAGCGCCCGCCGCAGCCCGACCGAGCTGCGCGCGGCGTCCGCCGGGTAGGCCGCGGGAGGGCCCTCCGGGTCCGGGGCGGCCCCCGGACCGGCCCGGTCCTGCAGCTCGGCGAGGGCCGGGGCTGGCGGCGCGTCCCGGTCCCCCTCGTCCTCGACGAGGTCGAAGACGAAAGCGTCGTCGTCCTCGTGACGAGCCATACGTCCGAGCGTATGCCGCGGAGGGCCGCGGCTCACCCAGAGCGCCGGGCCTCATCCGGTCCGGTCAGCCCAGCCCGCGGACGCCGGACGGCGTGACCTCCAGGAGCCGGCCGTCCACGGCCACCAGTGAGGTGTCGAACCCCTGGGCGAGGCCCCCGCCCTGCGTCGTGTCGCCGTGCTGCTCCCAGGCGACCTCGCCGGAGGCCGCGTCCAGCGCCACCAGACCCGTGCCGCCGGAGCCGTTCTCGGTGACCAGCAGCACCGACTCGCCGTCCGTGAAGGTCTGCGACACGTAGTGGTCCTCGCTGTGGTCGCCCGTGGCCCCGGTGCCGTCCCACCGCCAGAGCGGCGCGCCGGTCGCGGCGTCGAGCCCCCGGACGTCACCGACGCCGGTCATCACCAGCATCGTCCCGGCGACCTCGGCGAGGAAGCGCTGGCCGCCCGCCCGGGCGGCCGTCCGCCAGCGGAGCGTCCCGTCGGCGTCGTAGGCACGCAGGACGGCATCGGGGGAACCCACGGCGAGCAGCGTGCCCGAGCCGGAGCCGTCGGACACGGCCGGCTCCACCGCGTACCCCGGGACGTCGGCGACGACGCGGCCGTCGGCGTCGTACACGACGGTGCGCACCTCGTCGTCGAACATGACCTCGGTGAAGCCGCCCGTGGACAGGATGTCCACACCGCCCCTGCCCGGCTGCACCCCCGTGCCGACCTGTTCCCCGCCCGGGGTGACGGCGGACTCGATGCCGCAGCCGTACAGCTGCACCAGGTCGGGGTCGATCCGCGCGCCGAACACCCCCGGGTCGATCATCTGGCCGAGGTCGACGGCGTTGGGCGAACCGTCCCAGGACGTGCCGAGCCAGTTGTTGCACTGGTCGGCCCGGGTGGGCCGGAACGGGACCTCGACGCTCCAGCGCTCGGCCCCCGTGACGGCGTCCTCGGCGCGGACGGCGAGATCCTGGCCCGCCTCCACCGTCCCCTCGCACTCACCGGTGTCGGTGCAGCGGGCGTCGCCCCGGTCCACGGCGGACGCCGGGCCCGTGCGCCGCGCGCGCAGCACCGTCCCGTCCGGGCCGGGCCTGGGCTGCCCGTACCGCTCCGTGTCCGCGGGCGCGAGGCCCCGCGGCACCGAGACCCGGCCGCCCGGCCCGACGACCACGACGGACCGGTCCTCGGCGGGACCCGTGAGGCAGACCAGGGAAGCCGTCGCGATCCGCGACCATCCCGCGGCGCCGAGGGGCCCGCAGTCCGGGTCCTCACCGAGCGGGACGGTCCACGCCTCCTCGCCCGTCTCCGGGCGCAGCCCGACGAGCTCGCGGTCGGACCGCAGCACGAGGACGTCGCCGAGCACCGCCACCTCGCTCCCGCGCCCCTCGTCCACGGCTTCGCGGGAGCCCACGAGCCCCGCCCACCGCCAGGTCTGGCTCAACGGCGCGGAGACGTCGGCGACGCCGCCGTGCACGTCACGCATCCGCTCCATCCGGGCGTCGTCCCGGGCACCCTCGACGGCCAGGCCGGTACCGAGCACCACGGCGAGCACCGCGGCCACCGGCCCGAGGACACGCAGCCTGCGGTCCGGACGGCCCGACGGCGACCGGGGTTCGCCCGGCCCGGGACCGTCGGGGTCGCCGTCCCCGTCGGCAGCCGCCGGTTCTGCGGCGCGGGCGCGGACGGACGGCGTCGCCGGGTCCCCCACGTCGTCGTCGACCAGGTCGAAGACGATCCGACCGCCATCGCCCGGCTCGCGCACCATGTCGTCGAGGGTATGTCGCCCGGCGCGCGCTCTCATCCGAGACCGCGGACGCCGAGCGACCCGACCTCCAGCAGGTGCCCGTCCACGGCGATCAGGTCGCCGGTCACGCCCTGCCGCACGACGTCGCCGTCGTGCGGGTCGAGCGTGGTGCGGGCCCCGCCGGCCTCCTCCCAGAGGAGCTCGCCCGTGCCAGCATCGAGGGCCACCATGCCTCGCGCCACGGTGCCGCTGCCCTCGGCGAGCAGCAGCACGACCTCGCCGTCGGTGAACGCCTGGACCACGTAGGCGGTCCCGAAGTAGCCGCCGTCCGTCTCCTCGTCGGGGTCCGAGCCGTCCCAGAGCCACCGCTCCTCGCCCGTGGCCAGGTCCAGCCCGCGGACGGTCCCGGCGCCGCTGGTGATCACGGCCGTCTCGCCCACCTGGGCGAGGAACTCCTGCCCGCCGGACTGGAGCGCGATGTCCCAGCGCGCGGACCCGTCGGCGTCGTGGGCCGCGAGGCGACGCCGCGGCTCGTCGATCGCCAGCAGGGTGTCGGCGCCGGTCCGGTCCGTGGCCTTGGGCGTGATGACGTACCCGGCGACCTCCCCGACCGTCGTGCCGTCGGCGGCGTACATCAGGGTGCGCGCGACGTCGTCCCAGCTCATGCCGAGGTAGCCGCCCGAGTCGAGGCGGCCGACGACGCCGGACCCCGGTTCGAGCCTGCTGCCCAGCAGCACGCCCGAGGCCGTGACCGCCGCCTGGACGCCACAGCCCTCCACGTTCACGAGGTCCGCGCGCACGCGAGCGCCGAAGGCGTCGGGCGCGAGCTGGCCGATGAGGTGGATGCGGTTGCCCGAGCTGCCCCAGGCCGAGCCGAACGTGCTGGTGCACAGCGTGGCCTCGGTGGGGCGGAAGGGGATGGTCACCCGCCAGCGCTCCTCGCCGGTGACGGCGTCCTCGGCGCGCAGCACGAGGTCACGACCGTTCGTGACGCTCCCCGAGCACTCGCCCGACGTGTCGCACCGGACGTCGCTCGGGAGCCGCGTCTCGGGTCCCGTGCGCCGCGCGCGCAGCACCGTGCCGTCCGGCCCGGTGTGGGGCGACCCGAACTCCCTCGTGTCCGCGGCGTCGAGCAGCCGCGGGCGCGAGGCCGCGCCGTCGGGGCCCACCACGAACACCTCGGTGTCCCGACCCCGTTCCTGCAGGCAGACCAGGGCGGGGGTCACCGGGTCGTCCCACACGGGCGACACCGTGGGACCGCACTCCGCGCCCTCGCCGAGCCCGACCGTCCAGGCCTCCTCACCCGTGGCCGGGTCCAGCGCGACCAGCTCGCCCTCGGACTCGAACACCAGCGCGTCACCGAGCACGGCGACGTCGGTGGTGCCCTCGCCGACGTCGACCTTCCCGGACCAGGACCACACCTCGCCGAGCGGCACGGACAGGTCCGCGACGCCCCCTGGCACCTCACGCATCCGGTCCATCCGGGCGGCGTCGCGTGCGCCGTCGACCCCCAGGCCCGTGCCCAGCGCCACGGCGACGAGCGCGAGGACCGGCGCGGCCCGGCGCCACGTCAGTACCTGGCCGCCCGCCGCCTGCGCGCCCGCCGGGAGCCCGTCCGTGCCGTCGTCGTTCCCGTCGGCGCCGTCGGCCGGGCGGTCCCGGTCGTCGACGCCGACCGTCCGGGTCGCGCCGGCATCGGCCGCGTCGTCGTCGACCAGATCGAAGACGAACGCAGCGCCGTCGTCCGGATCGCGCGCCATGCGGCGAGCGTAACGCCGCGGGACGCCTCGGATCAGCCCCCTGCGGGCGTCAGTCCAGGCCGGTCAGACCGTCCTTGCTGATCTCCACGAGCTCGCCGTCGACGGCGACGGCGGTGCCCGCGACCGGTGCGATCCAGCGCTTCTCACCCGTGCCCAGGTCGAGCGCCACGATCAGGCCGCCGAGCTTGCCGTCCTGGGGCAGGTGCTCCATGGCCACGGTCCGCCCGTCGGTCAGCGTCCGGTAGCGGGCCATCCCGGTCGTGTCGCCGCCGTCCCAGGCCCAGACCTGGTCCCCGGTCTCGCGGGCCAGCCCGACCACCCGGCCCCCTCGGTCCGCGACCACCACGTCCCGGCCGACGAGCAGGATGCCCTGGCTCTTCCGGTCCGTCCAGGCCACCGAGCCGTCCCTGCGCACCGCGTCGAACCCGTAGCCACCGGTCCTGGTGACGAACCAGAGGTCGTCGGGGGCGTCGGGCGAGATGATGGTCTCGGTCCGCACCCACCCCGGCAGGGTCCGCAGGACCTGCCCCTCGTCGTCCACGACGAGGGTCTCCGTGGAGCCCGTCTCGACGGCGAACAGGCCCGCACCGATCTCGGTCACCCAGGCCGACGACGCCGGTACCTCGGCGCCCGCGTCACCCGCACCGCCGGTGTCGTCGCCGGACTCGCCGGCGAGGTCGAGCCGGACTCCCCGTGTCGACAGCGTCGCCGCGACACCACAGCCGTCCACGGCCACCGACTCGGCCCCGGTGCGCATCGTGACCCGGTACGTGTCGACGGTCGTCCGCCCGCTGTCGGCGACCTGCTGCTGGCAGTTGACGGTCTCCGTCGGCCGGAACTCGACGGTGGTGGCCCAGCGTTCCGCGCCGGTCGCGGCGTCCTCGGCCACGACGCGCACGTCCCGGCCCCGTTCCAGGACCGACGGCGTGCACGTGCCGAGATCGTCGCACAGCACCTCCTCGGCAGCGGCGCCGCCACCGGTGCGGGTGACCCGGACCAGCATGCCGTCGGGGCCGGGAAAGACCTGCTCGCCGTCCGCCGGGTCCGCCGGCCGGGACCGGGTGGCGCCGTCGGGCGCGACGGTAACCACCTCGCGGGCGTCCTCCGGGCCGTGCACGCACACCAGCGCGTCGACGGACATCGACGCGTCCGGGCTGGTCGGCCCACACACGGGGGCCTCGTTCAGGGGCACCCGCCAGGCGACCTCGCCCGAGTCCGGGTCAACCGCGACGACGTCGTCGAACCCGACCGGGACTGCCTCGGCCAGGCCGGTGAACGGGTCCACGGTGTAGCTCTGCGCGCTGCCCGGCGGGAGCACCAGCAGCCCGTCCATGGTCACGAGCGGCTGGTCCACGTACGCCTCGTCGCTCGGCGGCGTGGGGACGTCGAACGGCACGGTCCAGCCCCGCTCGGGCATCTCGGCCAGCGACGCCACCCCGACGGGCGAGGTGCGCATCAGCTCGGCGCGCAGGTGGCCCCGCACCAGGTCGACGGTGGTCGTGCCCGCCACGACGACGGCGACGACCGCCGCGGCGACCAGCCAGGTGCGGCGGGACAGCCGCGGCAGCAGGGGCAGGCGCCGCCCGGGGGAGTCCGCCGGGGGCGCGCCGACGGGCGCCGCCACACCGTCCGGCCCCTCGCCCTCGACCAGCTCGAAGACGACGGGTTCCTGCTGGTCAGGCCGCGGCATGGCCGGATCCTAGCCGCGTCATCCGCGAGTCACCCCAGTCCCACGACGCCCTGCTGGGTGATCTGCGCGAGATAGCCGTCCACGCTGACCAGCTGCGTGTACGGGGTGTCCTGGTCGATCTCCCAGCGCACCGAGCCGTCGCGCAGGTCGATCGCGACCAGACGCAGCCCCGAGTCGCCGCCGGCGGGGTCGCCGGACACCGGCAGCAGCAGGGTGTCGCCGTCCGTGAAGGCCCCGAAGACCAGCGAGCTCACGTCCCACGTCCCGTCGCCGAGGCCGAGCACGTCGGGGTCGAGCGTCCAGCGCTCCGCCCCCGTGCCGAGGTCGATCCCCCGCACCGGTCCGAGCTCGTCCACGACGACGCCGGTGCCGGCGACCCGGGCGAGCAGGTCGGTGGCGCGGAGCACCGGAGCGTTCCAGAGCTGCTCCCCGGCGTCGCGCCCTTCGGTGGACCGGGCCTCGGTGTGCACGCCCACCCGCTCCAGCAGCAGGCCCGGGTCCCGGCCGTCCGTGGCCCACGGCACGAGTACCTGACCGTCGAGCCTCAGGGTCTCGCCGTCGGGCAGGTGCACCACCTGGCCGGCCGTCCCGGCGGCGGCCGCCGCCGGGTCGGGCCCGGCCCAGCCCCCGTCGGGCAGCGCCGTGAACGATCCCGTCACCCCGCCCGCCGGTGCGTCGGTCATGTCCTTCGGGTCGTCGAGGCGCGTGCCGTCGAGCAGGAAGGCTGCCGAGACCCCGCAGCCGTCGATCTCCAGCACCCCGTTGCTCAGGTCGCCGTAGACCGAACCGGCGAGGTCCAGCACCGGGGTGGGGGTGTCGGGGTCCTCCGGACCGGAGGTGTACGTGACGCACAGGTTCGCGTCTGCTGGGCCGGCGGCGACGTCCGCGCTCCAGCGCTCCGCGCCGGTCGCCGCGTCCTCGACCCGAACCGTCAGGTCGGGCGCGACGAAGCCCTTGGGCAGGTGCGGCGTGCCCACCTTGTCGACCACGACCGGCTCCTGCTCGTGCTCGCCGCCCGCGAGCTCGAGGTGGATCAGGCCGCCGTCGGGCGCGGGCTGCACCATCGCGCCTGGGTCCAGCTCGCGGGTGGTCGATCCGCCGTCCGGCTCGATCACCGTGACGCCCCGGTCGCCGTCCTCCGACGTCGTGACGCAGACCAGCTTCTCGACCGGGAGCGCCCCCAGCGGGCCGCCGACGCCGAGCGTCCCCAGCGGGCCGCAGTCCACGGCGTCGGCGACGTCCACGGTCCACCGCACCTCGCCCGTCGCCGGGTCGAGGCCCTGGACCTTCGCGTCACCCACGACCGCGAGCACACCCGGCATCCGGACCAGGGTCGCGGAGATCGGGTTCTCCAGCTCGACCGACCACTGCTCGGTGGGTTTCTCCGCCAGGCTGCGGGTGCCGGACGGCGTGGCGAGCAGCGCGCGCTCGCGCAGCGCGCCGTCGACCAGCACCCCGGCCACGACCGCCACCACGACCACCGCGGCGGTACCACCCGCCAGCAACGCCCTGCCGCGGCGGGTGGCGGGCACCCGCCGGCGCACTGCCGCCCCGCCGCGCCGCACCGTCCGCCCGACGGCGGACCGCGCGCCCGCCAGCGCCACCGCCGCCCGGCCCGGCACGCGGGGCGCGGCCTCCGCCTCCGGCTCTGCCGCTGCGTCGGTGTCGGCGCCGTCGGTGTCGTCGGGTCCGGTGCCGTCCGGGTCCGCCCCGTCGCGGAACGCGCCCGGGACCTCGTCGATCAGGTCGAAGGTGTGCACCTTCTCGGGATCGGAGCTCCCGGGCGCGGCGGAGTCGGGCTGGGTGCGTTCGGTCACGCCCCGAGGGTAGTGCCCTTGTCCGGGGCCAGGGCGGACCTCCACGTGACCCGGCCACCGGTCTGCATCAGGGCGCCGCGGTAGGCGCGCTCGCTGAGCAGCACGGCTCCGAGGGTCGTGACCACGAGCACGAGGAGCGAGACGATCGGCTCCCACCACAGCGCGTCGCCGTTGAGCACCCGCACCGGCATGGACACGATGGACGCCGGCGGCACGTACGACAGGACCCGTTCGAGCACGCCGTCGGCCGAGAACGTCACGATGTAGACGCCCATGAGCAGCATCATCAGGGGGGTCGTCGTGTACTGGAGGTCCTCGGTGCGGGACGCGAGCGAGCCCGCGACCGCGTAGAGGGCCGCGACGGCGACGAACCCGACGGTGAAGAAGACGACGAACCAGATCATCGTGGCCGTCATCGCGGGCAGCACCGCCGACAGGTCGGTGAAGCTGAGCCCGATGAGCCCGATGCCGGCGAGCAGCAGGTTCTGCGCCAGCGCGATCACGGAGCTGCCGATGATCTTGCCCGCCAGAAGCTGCCGCAGCGGCACGGCGGTCGCGATGATCTCGACCAGCCGGGACTGCTTCTCCTCGATCACGCTGCCCGCGATCATGGCGCCCGAGCCGACCGCACCCGTGAAGAACAGGAACGCCAGCACGAACCCGGCGAAGAACACGACCTGCGGGTCCACGGGGTTGCCGTCGAGTCGCTCGGTCTCGATCTCGCTGCCCGCCGTGAGCGCCTCGATGGTGGTGCCGGCGCCGGCGGCCCGGTCGGCCATGACCTGGTCGCGCACCGTCGTCCCCAGCAGGTCGGCCAGGCCGCCGTCGGGCTCGCGCCAGCCGGACAGGGACCAGCCCGTCGCGGCGTCGTCGGCGGCGTCCGTCGCGCCGGTCGTGCCGGAGCTGAGCCAGGCGTCGGCGGTCTCGTCCTCGAGGGCGGCCTCGGCCGCCGCGGCGTCGTCCACGCGGAGGACGGTGAGCTCGATCCCCTCGTCCGCCGTCGCGGCCTCCTCGCGAGCCGACTCGGCGGCCGTCAGGGCCGCCTCGTCCCCGGTCACGACGGTGACGTCGAACGAGTCGGTGCGGCTGTCCATGTAGGCGCTGAAGCCGATCAGGCCGCCGATCATCGCCACGGTGACCGCGAGGCCGATCAGGAACCCCTTGTTGAGGGCCCGCACCACGATCTCGCGGGTCGCCACCAGCATCCATGCACTGCTCATGAGGTCACTTCCCGGTAGATCTGGGCCAGCGTGGGCCGTACGGGGGAGAACTCCTGGACGGCGCCGCGCTCCAGGGCGGTGGACAGGAGGCGGGTGGCCGCGGCGTCGTCGTACACCTCGACCAGGGCGGACGAGCCGTCGACGTCGACGGCGAGCACACCCGGCACGTCGCGCACGAACCCGGCGTCGCCCGCGAGCACGAGCCGGTGCCGGGTGACCCCCTTGGCACGCAGGTCGTCGGGGGTGCCGTCCGCGAGGACCTGGCCGCCGCCGAGGATGACGAGCCGCTCGCACAGCCGCTCCACGAGGTCGAGCTGGTGCGAGCTGAACAGCACGGGCACGCCGCGCCGGGTGTGCTCGCGCAGCAGGTCGGCCATCGCGTCGACGGCCGCGGGGTCGAGCCCGCTGAACGGCTCGTCCAGGACGAGTGCCTTGGGCTGCCCCATGACCGCCGCGATGATCTGCACCCGCTGCTGGTTGCCGAGCGACAGCTTCTCCACGTGGTCCTTGGCCCGTCCGGCCAGCCCCAGCCGCTCGAGGTGCTCCAGCACCTCACTACGAGCGGCGGGCGCGTCGATACCGCGCAGACGCGCCAGGTAGACGAGCTGGTCCAGCACGGGCTGCTTGGGGTAGAGGCCGCGTTCCTCGGGCATGTAGCCGAACTCGCGGCGGTCGTGACGGGTGACCGGAGCGCCGTCGAACAGCACCTCGCCACTCGTGATCGCCAGGACGCCCATGATCATCCGCATGGTCGTCGTCTTGCCGGCGCCGTTCCCGCCGACGAACCCCGTGAGCAGGCCTGACGTCGCGGTGAAGCTCACGCCGTCCACCGCCCGCCGGGGTGTGTCGCCCGAGGCGAACACGCGGGTCAGGTCCCGCACCTCCAGATCGCTCATGGCCGTCACGCTAAGGGGCCGACGGCGGCGGCGGGATCCGCCGCAAGGCGGAACCGCACTCCGCCCCAGGCCGGAACTGCGCTGGCGCGGGGTGCCCGCCCGAGACTCGGCTGATCGGCAGAATGTCATGTGGTCGGCATTTCGAGTTGCCGATCACCTGACATTCTGCCGATCAGCCTGCACGCCGTGACCTCTCCTGCGCGCTTTGACCTGGTATTACACGCCCCGGTTGCCGTTGACGTTCTGCCACGTATTGTCCCGTCCGGAACGCCGTTCAGCACAGAGCGGCGCTGAACTGTTCGAAATGCCCGTCCCCGCCGGAATACGTCACACATTCCGGCGGAGGACGCGCACCCGGTCCCCACGGACCGGAGCGTCCGGCCGAGGGGCACCGGGCAACAACTGAACCCGCAGGGGGAGCGAAGCGTGCGCAAGCGATTGTTCGTCACAGGGGCGGCGGCAGCCTTGGTGCTGACTGCCGGGATCATGGGTGCCGTCGCGGTGCAGCCGGCGGGCAAGGACCAGGGTCGGCTCACGTCGGCCGGGGCCGCACTGCCCGACACCACGCAGGGGCTGCCGCCGATGATGCTGAAGCGCGAGCCGGTGGCGAGCTCCGGCGAGAAGGGAACCGTGGACGTCCACGGCAAGCCCGCGGCGCAGGGGAACCCGTTCACCTACACGCCGCCGCCCGCCCGCGAGCCCGCGCAGGAACCCGTGCGGGAACGGCCCCGCGAGACCTACCGGCCCCCGTCGTTCGCGCCCGGGCAGGGCGGCGGCAGCGGCGGCGGGACCATCCCCGTCCGGCCGGCGAAGCCCACCGTCAAGCCCACGCCCGAGCCGACGGACCCGCCCACCCAGAGGCCGACGCCCACGCCGAAGCCCACGCCGACTCCGACCCCCACCCCGACGCCGGAGCCGACTCCCACGCCGGAGCCGACTCCCGAGCCGTCGGACCCGCCGTCGGAGGAGCCCACCGACCCGCCGACCGTCGAGCCCACGTCACGGCCGACCCCGGAGCCGTCGCCCACGCCGACGCCGTCGGACAGCCCGTCCCCGGAGCCCTCGGCGAGCCCGTCAGCGGAACCGTCGACGAGCCCGTCGCCGGAGCCTTCGGTCAGCCCTTCCGCGGAATAGGCTGAATAGTCCTTTTTTGGGAAATCGCCGGAAAGGTGAAAGCGGGGTCCGGTGGCGGACCCCGCTTTCATGATGACCTTACCGATCATCATGCCCGGGAATTGCCTGGGCCCCAGGAGCTTGCGCGGCCGGCTACACGGGTTTGAGGCTCCGGTTCAGGCCCGCGATGCCATCCTTGAACTGCTTGCGCACCGGAGCGCTGATCGCAGCGCCCGCCTCGTCGATCACCTGAGCGAATACCGCCGGGATCTCCTCCCACAGCTCTCGGCCGCGCAGGATCAGCCAGTCAGCATCGACTCCGAGGTCGACGGCAGCCTTCTCTACCTCGCTCCAGCCGATGCGTCGGATCTTGTACTCACCGCCAAGCTTCATGGCGAGCTTGCCCTGGTAGAAGACTTCCCGTTCGTCCATGACGAGCGCGGCGGACATCAGGTCATACAGCGGAGCGAGGGCAGTGATACCTCCTGCGTGGATCAGCGCGTAGTTCTTCGCGTGCGCGTCCGTGCCCGCGGTCAGCCAGTTGAACAGCACCGCCTCGGCGAACCTCTGCCTTGCGCGCCCGCGCCGCCGGGGAGCGACCACCGTTCCGAGCAGGGCCGCGATGTCCGCCACGGACGGACCCCCGTCAGCCTGATACTTGAGCGTCCGGGGCAGGCCAAGCGCTTGACACATGTCTTCCTGGTGGACTCGCCGGGGCGCAGCGCCCGGAGGCGCTGCCCCTGCCGAGTCCGTGCGATCGAAACGCTCGACGACGACGGCCAGCTCGTCCCCGAACCTGCAGAGCTCGGTCTCGGCAACGAGCAGGCCCAGCCTCCGCGCCGCCTGCATGGTCACGTACTCGGCGGCGTCGCTGCTGTCGAGGCGCGCGACACCGACCTTGAAGATGTGGGTACTGGGCGAGCGGCCCGTTGGCAGCCCCCACCCGCCATCGACACCCCGGGCCAGCGCGAACTTGCCCTGCTGACCACCGAGCGACCACCTGCCGCCGGTCTCCTCAAAGTCCCATGCACTGTCGTCCCGCCGGAGCGCCCGGAGGTGCGCCGCGATCTCGCCGTCGTCGAGCGGGACGAAGTCACCGGCGCTGTCGAACGTCTCGCCGTCACGCAGGAACTGAACCGCACCCGCACAGTCCACCCCCATGTGCTTGAGCAGGTTGAACGCCGTGACGCGGCGCTCGTCGAACTCCCGTGCCCATCGGACACGCACGTCGTCGTTGTCCGGCAGCAGGTTGTCGATCCAGGGTCGGACACTCGCATCGGCATGGTCCTGGACGAGGAGAGGAAGCGAGACGGACAAGGGAGTGGCTCCCGGCGCGGACCGATACACATCGTCATACCGAAACCGGAGCGACCCGTCGTCCGCCTGATCCAGCGTTCCGATGAAGGTGCCGTCGAACCAGACGGTGAGCCGCTCAGCCATCGCCGTCACCGATCAGGCGATCGAGCTGCGCGGACGCCTCGTCCGGGGAGACATCCACCACCAGGTCGACCCACTGAAGCGCACGCAGCACGAGGTCGAGCCGAGCATTCGGCGACCCCGACTCCACGGCCACCACCCACGCCCGGGAGGTCCCGACCGCATCAGCGAGCTGGGCCTGTGTCATCCCCTGGCGTGTTCGACCCTCGCGCAGCAGCGCACCCACGTCTGCGGCACTCGCGACACGCATCCGAGCCTCCCATGTCAGCGATCGGTGACATCCGCAGTGTATGTCACCGATCGTTGACATGCCCTCACCATGTCAGCGATCGGTGACATCAGTTCAGACCAGGCCCACCCGGTGGGCCAGGACCACCGCCTGGACCCGGTCGCGCAGGTGCAGCTTGGACAGCACGTTCGAGACGTGCGTCTTGATCGTCGCCTCGCCGAGGAACAGGGTCGAGGCGATCTCGGCGTTCGACAGCCCGGTGCCCACGAGCTCCAGCACCTCGCGCTCGCGCGGCGTGAGCTGGGCGAGGCCCGGGGGCGCCTGGTCCGGCGTCGGCCTCGCGGCGCCCGGCACGCCCGCCGGGCCGGCTGCGCCCGCCGGGCCCGACGGCGCCCGCTCGCCCGCCACCATCTGCTCGATCACACGCCGCGTGACCTGCGGGGCAAGCAGCGCGTGACCGGCGGCGACCGTCCGCACCGCCTCGACGAGGTGCTCCGCGTCGGAGTTCTTCAGCAGGAACCCCGAGGCTCCGGCCGCGAGCCCGTCGAACACGTACTCGTCGTGGTCGAACGTCGTCAGCACCAGCACCTTCGCCAGGTTCTCCGCGACGATGCGGCGCGTTGCCTCGATACCGTCCATGACCGGCATCTGCACATCCATCAGCACGATGTCGGGCCGCAGCTCACGGGTCAGCTCGATGGCCGCCGCGCCGTCACCGGCCTGGCCGACCACCTCGAAGTCGTCCTCCACCGAGAGGATGAGGGAGAAACCGGAGCGCACCAGGGCCTGGTCGTCGACCAGCAGCACGCGCGTCATCAGGCCACCTCCGTGCGGGCCCCGGTCCGGACCTGTGGCCGGACGGACGCCGCCGCTTCCTCCGGGGCGGGCAGCGGCAGCCGCACGCGCACCCGGTACCCGCCGGTCGCCCGCGGCCCGATCTCGACGACGCCCCGGTGCGTCGAGACGCGTTCCCGGATGCCGAGCTGCCCCAGCCCGGAGCCCGACGTCCCGTGGCGCGGCCGGCCGTCGTCGAGCACCTCCACCTCCGCGAACCCGTGCGCGAACCGCTCGTCCGCGAGCATCTCCGGGCTGCGCACCACGCGGAGCGTGACCGTCGCGGACCGGGCCGTCGAGTGCTTGCGCACGTTCGCCATCGCTTCCTGGGCGGTGCGGTAGAGGCTGAGCCCCATGGGGTCGGGCACGTCGCGTGCGGCGCCCGGGGGCTCCTCGACCTGACGGAACGTGGTGTCCAGGCCGTCGTGGTCGGCGGCGGCCAGCGCCGGGAGGTCGGCCAGCCCCGGTTCCGGCGCGCGGGAGGCGGTGTCCGGGCCGGTGGAGCCTCCGCCGTCGGGCACCGACCGCAGGGTGCCCACCAGGTTGCGCATCTGCGTCACACCCTCGCGCGACTCGCGCTCGATGGTCGCGAGGGCCTCCGCGGCCAGGGCGGGGTCCCGGTCCAGCACGCGCCGCGCCGCCGCCGCCTGGATACCGATGACGGACACGTGGTGCGCGACGACGTCGTGCAGCTCGCGTGCGATCCGGACCCGCTCGGTGACGACGGCCTGGTCGGTGAGCGCGGCAGCCTGCCGCTCGATGGTGACGGTCTGGTCGGCCAGCAGCTCGCGCCTGCACGCGGCGTTCCACTGCATCTGCCCCGCCAGCACCGCGCCGCCGAAGAAGGCGATGTTCATGATGACCTGGTAGATCGCGCTGGCGAGGTACGGGTCCACCTGGCCGGGCCAGTCGGCGGGCGTCGGGAACTCGTCCAGGATGGTCTCGATGCCCTGCTGCACCGCGAACATCCAGACGACCCACCCCAGCATCACCATGGTGCAGGCGCTGACCACGATCAGCATGGCCCGCCGGTCGCGCGCCCACGCCACGGCGGTGAACATCGCGACGAAGTACATGATCTGCATCGGCATGAGCATCGTGACCGCGGGGATGGTCAGCCCGAGCGCGAACCATGCCGCGTAGACGAGCACGAGCGAGATCAGCGGATAGCGGCGCCGCCACGCGAGCGGGACGGTGCTGGCGACGCCGAGGACGAAGACCAGCCAGATCGGCAGGTCGATGTCCTCGAACATGCCCATGCTGTGGCCGAGCTCGATCGAGAGGGCCGCGAACACCGCGAAGCCCGCACCGAGCAGCAGGTCCCGGCGGTAGGCCCGCTGCCCTGCGGGGACCCGCTCCCAGTCGGCGTCGACGCCGAACCACTCGGCCAGCCGGCCGAGGGCGCTTCCGGCGGGCACGCCGTCGGCGGCCCGTGCGGACGAGGCATCGGCGGGGCGTCCGGCGTCGGGCTGCCCGGAAGCGGGTGGTGGTGGTGGTGCTGCGGCCATGCCCCCAGGGTAGGAACCTGGGAGCCCAGGCGCTTCCGCCTTGAGGCGGAGTCTTATTGCTGGACATGACCGGCCGGCTGGCGCAAGGTGGCGAGCACCGGTCCGACGAAGGGAAGTCCGACGATGACGTTCTGGATCTGCAGCACCTGCGGTGTGGAGCACGACTCCCGGCCCGCGGTCTGCGCGGTCTGCGCCGACGAGCGGCAGTGGGTGCCCGCCGACGGGCAGCGGTGGACCACGCTCGACGAGCTCGCGGCCAACGGCGAGAGCATCGCGGTCGAGGAGCTCGAACCCGACCTGTTCGGCCTCGACACGGTGCCGGACGTCGGTATCGGACCGACCGCGAAGATCGTCCGGACGGCGGCGGGGAACCTGATGTTCGACGTCCCTGGCTACCTCGACGACGCGGCCGTCGCCGCCGTCCAGGATCTGGGCGGGCTGGCGTACATCGTGGCGAGCCATCCGCACATGTACGGGGTGCAGGTCGAGTGGAGCCGACGCCTGGGCGGTGTCCCGATCCTGGTCAGCGAGGCCGACGCCGGCTGGCTCGCGCGGACCGACGAGGCCGTCGAGCTGTGGAAGGGGGACCGCGAGATCCTGCCGGGTGTGACGCTGACCCAGCCGGGCGGGCACTTCCCGGGGTCCGTGGTGGCGCACTGGGCGGCCGGTGCGGAGGGCAGGGGTGTGCTGCTCAGTGGTGACACGATCTTCGCGAACCCGGACCGGACGTCGGTGTCGTTCATGCGCAGCTACCCGAACCGGATCCCGTTGTCGGGGGCGGTGGTGCAAAGGGTGGCGCGGCACGTGGCGCGGTTCGAGTTCGACCGGCTCTACAACAATTTCCGGGGCGTGATCCCGGTCGATGCCCGGGCGGTCGTGCTGCGTTCGGCGGACCGGCACGCGGCCTGGACCAGCGGCGCCAACGACCACCTCACGTAGGGAGCGCTGGCGGGCGCGGCCGGCGGGTCGCGCGATCACAGTGGTCGGTAGAAAGTCAGGTGGTCGGCAACTCGGGTTGCCGACCACCTGACTTTCTACCGATCACCCGCCCGACGGCGGAAGCGCCCGCTCACCGGCTCAGCAGCAGCGGGCGCCTGGGTCGGCGTCCTGGGCCGCGTACCGGTCCCGCCAGAACTCCCCGACGGTCGGCACCGCGGCGTCCGGGTGCACGCGGCGCAGGTGCGCCACGTACCGCTGGTAGTCGCTCTCGCCCAGCACGCCGGTGACGTACCAGGTCAGGGCGCGCCAGCCGCGGCGGAGCGAGCTCACGCGTGCGTCCCCGTCCTGAGCTTGTCCGGGTTCTCCTCGTAGTAGGCGGCCCACTGGGCAGCCACCTCCTTCTCGGCATCGGTCGGGATCAGGCCCGACGGCGCGAACGTCGCCGACCTCGCGTCCGGTTCCTCGGTGGTGGGCAGGCCGCCCGCCCGGATCGCCTTGACGCACACCCACAGCGCCACCAGGGCGACCACCAGGACGAGCACCGCGAAGACGATCGACAGCGTGCCCTGGAGGAACGTGTTGCGGATGACGGCGTCCATGGCGGCCGGGTCGGCCGCGGTGCCGAACGACGTCTCGCCCGCGGCCCGCGCCTCGCGGAACGCGTTGTGCTGCGCCCAGTACCCGAGGCTCGGTTCGGGCGAGAAGATCTTCTGGTACGACGCCGTCATGGTCACCGCGAGGTCCCACAGCAGTGGCACCGCGGGGATCCAGGCCCACCTGAGGTATCCCTTCTTCACCACGACGACGGTCACCAGGGCCAGCGCCATGGCGGCGAGGAGCTGGTTGGCGATGCCGAACAGCGGGAACAGCGTGTTGATGCCACCCAGCGGGTCGGTCACGCCCATCAGCAGGATGGCGCCCCACAGGCCGCAGACCACGATCGAGCAGATCCAGGCCCCCACGCGCCAGGACGGGTCACGGAACTTCTTGAGCGGGCCGCCGAGGTTGCCCAGGGTGTCCGACAGCATGAAGCGGGCCACGCGCGTACCGGCGTCGACCGTGGTGAGGATGAACAGCGCCTCGAACATGATCGCGAAGTGGTACCAGAACGCCTGCATGCTCGCCCCGCCCAGGAACGAGCCGAGGATCTGCGACATGCCGAACGCGAGCGTGGGGGCGCCGCCGGTACGGGAGATGATCGACTCCTCGCCCACGCCGTCGGCGGCGGACTGGATCTCCTCGCCCGTGACCGGCGGACCGGCCAGGCCGAGGCCGTTCACGTAGTCCGCCGCGGAACCCGGCTCGCCGCCCGTGAGCGTGGCCGGGGCGTTCATCGTGAAGTACAGGTGCTGGTCGATGGAGATGGCCGTGACCAGCGCCATGATCGCCACGAACGACTCGGTGAGCATGCCGCCGTAGCCGATGAGCCGGAGCTGGCTCTCCTTCTCGACCAGCTTGGGCGTGGTTCCCGACGAGATCAGGGCGTGGAAGCCGGACAGGGCGCCGCACGCGATGGTGATGAACAGGAACGGGAACAGCGAGCCGGCGAACGCCGGGCCGTTGCCCTCGACGGCGAAGCTGGAGACGGCCGGCGCCTGGACGGCGGGCTGCGCCACGATCACGCCCACGGCGAGCAGGATGATGGTGCCCACCTTCATGAACGTGGAGAGGTAGTCGCGCGGCGCGAGCAGCAGCCACACCGGCAGCACGGAGGCGAGGAACCCGTAGCCCACGATCAGCCAGGCGACGGTGACCGGCTCCAGCGTGAACGTCTCGGCGCCCCAGGGGGTGTCGGCCACCCAGCCGCCCGCGACGATCGCGAGCACCAGCAGCACGACGCCGATGATCGACACCTCGGACACCCGTCCCGGACGGATGTACCGCAGGTAGACGCCCATGAACAGGGCGATCGGGATGGTCATGCCCACGGAGAACACGCCCCACGGCGACTCTGCCAGGGCGTTGACCACCACGAGGGCGAGGACCGCAAGGATGATGATCATGATGACGAAGACGCCGATCAGGCCCGCGGCACCGCCGACCGATCCCATCTCGTCGCGGATCATCTGACCGAGCGAGCGGCCGCGACGGCGGGTGGACAGCCACAGGACGAGGTAGTCCTGGACGCATCCGGCGAGCACGGCGCCGATGATGATCCAGATGGTGCCCGGCAGGTAGCCCATCTGGGCCGCGAGCACCGGTCCGACCAGCGGGCCGGCGCCCGCGATGGCCGCGAAGTGGTGGCCGAACAGGACCCGGCGGTCGGTCGGGGCGAAGTCGCGGCCGTTCTCGTGCTCCTCGCCCGGCGTCGCGCGGTCGTCCCGAGGGCGCACCACCTTGTACTCGATCAGGCGGGCGTAGAAGCGGTACGCGACCACGTAGGTGCCGACGGCCGCGACCACGAAGTACGCGCCGTTGACCGACTCCCCGCGCACGAACGCGACCAGGGCCCACGCAACCGCCGCGACGACCCCGATCGCGGCGAAGATCAGCTTCTTGCTGGTGGTCATGGGTCTGCGGTCGATGACCGCGACCGGGGGAAGGTCCGGATTGTTCCGAACGAGCTCAACGTGCTCGGGTGAGCGCACGACGGCCTCCTTGCCGGGTGGCCGGCCCGTGGCGGGCCGGATGCTGGGTGAATCCTGACTACCCGCCGACTCTAGTTGTCCCGGAACACCAAGTACCAGGCCCGATCACTCGGAATCGACGTGTCAGACGTACAGATCCCTCCCGTGACCAGTACGTCTGACACGTGAGGTGTGGGAGTCTCGTCCCCGTGACCCTCACCCTGCCCACGCCGCTGGTCGGCCCGGCACGCCTCACGGCCGCCTTCCTCGTGTCCGCGTCCGCGATCCTGCTGTTCGCGATCCACATCCGGCCGATCGCGTACCTGCCGCTGGTGCTGGGTATCGCGCTGGGCCTGTGGGCCGACCGGGCTCTCGGCCGCGACCTGGCGCTGATCGGCGTGGGCATGGGGATCATCTCGCTGATCTCGTTGAAGGCCGACCTGTCCGACGCCGGGATGCTGCGCTTCACGCTCGCGCTCGGCGGGTCGGTGCTGGTGCCGTGGGCGCTGTCCCGGTTCGTGTTCCAGCAGGACACGATCCGGTTCCCTGTGGCGACCGGACAGCGCTGGAGCCGCGGACAGTGGATCTACCTCGCCCTCGTGGTGATCATCGGCTACCTCCTGCTGCCGTTCTACTTCCTGGGCTCGGGCGCGTACCTGAACTGGCCGGACCTGGAGGGCTCGCAGGACATCTGGCGGCTGTTCGTCGGCGTGAACGCCGTGGGCATCTGGGACGAGCTGTTCTTCATCTGCGTCGTGTTCGCCCTGTACTGCAAGCACTTCCCGATGTGGCAGGCCAACGTCCTGCAGTCGATGATCTTCGTGTCGTTCCTGTGGGAGCTCGGCTACCGCGAGTGGGGGCCGCTGCTGACCGTGCCGTTCGCGCTGGTCCAGGGCTGGATCTTCGCGAAGTTCAAGTCGCTCAGCTACGTGGTGGCGGTACACCTGCTGTTCGACGCCGTGGTGTTCGCCGTCCTGGTGCACGGGCACCACCCGGAGCTGTTCGACGTCTTCGTCACGGCGCCCTGACCGGGGCGACGACGCCGGCCTGGTCAGGGCGCCGTGGCGCCGTCCGGCTAGCTCGTCTGGTCGTTCGTGGAGCCCGGCCCGCCGACGGCGGCCAGCAGGTCGCGCACGTCCTCGACCTCGACCCGGATCGCGTCCGCCTCGGACTGCGCGAGCGCCACGGCCTCCGCGTCCGTGCCGCCCTCGATCTCCTCGTCCGCTGGCTGCAGCCCGCCGTAGTGGTGCTCGACGAGGGCCGCGAGCAGCGCGATGTCGAACTCCGAACCGTCGAGCCGGGCCATGGCGTCGATCTGCTCGTCGGTGAGCATGCCGTGGTTGCCGCCCTCGTGCGAGTGCGCGGTGGCACCGGCCCGGGGGCCGCTGCCGTCGTCGGGCACCTCGGTCTTCAGGCCGCCCTCGGCGAGTGCCAGCGCCTCCCGACCCGCCGCGGGGACCGGGATGTCCCGCGCCTCCAGCCAGGCGGCGAGCTCGTCGACCCGGCCCGCGGATGCCTCGCCGACCTCGACAGCCAGGGCCAGCACGTCGTCGTCGGTGGACCGCCCCGGGGCGAGCGCCGCGAGCTGCACGGCCTGCGCGTTGTGCTCGATCGCGACGGCGGCGTAGCCGGAGTCGGCCTCGGAGTACCCGGCGGCCTCCTGCTTGGCCGGGACGAGCACGCCGAGCCAGAGCAGCAGCGCCAGCACGACGGCGAGTCCGCCGGCGAGCACGGCGCCCATGATCCGCAGCCTGCGCCCCAGCCCGTAGGCCGACGACGGCGTCGTCGGCTCCTGGTCGGAGACCTCGCCCGACGGCGGGGCGGTGTCCTCGGTCGTCGAGTCCTGGGGCGTCATGTCCGGGAGGTTCCCATACAAGGCACCGTCCGCGCCATCACGGAAAACCCTCATGTGGTTTGCCGTCAGCAACGACCGGGCCTGACACTCCCCTTCACTCCCCTTCGAAGCCTAAGTTTCTCCGCTTTGAGCCAGTCGAAAGCGAACAAACTTAGGCCTCGAGAGCGAGGGCCGGGTACGGCCGAGGCCCACCGGCAAACGATCTGCCGGTGGGCCTCGGGGGTGTCAGACGTCGGAGACGGCTCTCGGGTCAGCGCCCGAACGACTCCTGCATCTGCGGGTTGAGCGACTTCTGCTTGACCCGCTCGGCCTTGCCGTCGATCGAGTCGTCGATGTCGAACGTGTCGAAACCGATGCCGAGGTCGTTCGAGTAGGCATAGCCGTTGTAGTAGTACGTCGACCAGGTGCCGCCGCTGCTCACGCCCTCGCCGCGGTCGAACCAGGCGAGCTCACGCGGGTTGGACGAGTCCGTGAAGTCGTACACCGAGACGCCGCCCTGGTACCAGGACTGGACCATGATGTCCTTGCCCTTGACCGGGATGAGCGAGCCGTTGTGCGCCACGCAGTTCTCGTCGGCCGTGTTGATCCGCGGGATCTTGTAGTACGACTTGAGCTCGAGCTCCTTCTTGCCGTGGCGCCCGCGCTCGATGTCGTAGATGCCGTTGGCGCCCAGCTCCGGCGCGTACTCGCCGGTGCAGGTCGCGAGACCGCCGCCGCCGAGCTCGTCGGTGAAGACCACCTTGGTGGCGTCGTTGTTGAACGTGGCCGAGTGCCAGAACGCGAAGTTCTCCGTGTCGCGCACCTGGCTGATCACCTTCGGACGCTCGCGGTCCTTGATGTCCATGAGGATCCCGTCACCCATGCACGCACCGGCCGCCAGGTCGTACTTGGCGTAGGTGGTGATGTCGTGGCAGCCGCTCGTCGTGGAGGCGCGGCGGTCGGGGTCACCCTCGTAGCCGCCGTCCGGGAAGAGGACGGGCGTGGAGACGACCTTGGCCGACGTCGGCTTCTTCAAGGGGATCTTCACGATCGAGACGAAGTCGTGCGGCGGCTGGCAGTCCGGGAACGTCGCGTTCGGCGAGTACGACGAGACGTAGGCGTACAGGTTCCGGCCGTCCTTGGACGGCGCGAGCGAGTGGGTGTGCGAACCGCAGGAAGTCTCGACCGACTTGATGTACTCCGGGGCGAGCGGGTTCGAGATGTCCCAGATCTTGATGCCTTCCCAGGCCGACTTCTCAGTCGCCGGGAGGGACGTCGAAGCACAGGAGTCGTCGCTGCGGGACGAGTCCGTGGACAGCACGAGGATGTCCTTGTAGACCGAGACGTCGTTCTGGGAACCGGGGCAGTAGACCTGCACGACCTGCTCCGGGTTCTCCTTGTCGGAGAGGTCGTACACGGTGAAGCCGTCGTAGTTGCCGGCGAACGCGTACTTGCCCTGGAACGCGATGTCCGAACCGGTGCCCTGGAGCGCACCGTTCTTGGGCTGGTTGCTCAGGTGGGTCATGTTCTCGGACGCGGTCTCGCCCGGCGGGACGTCCGGAGCTGCGACGTCCGCGGCGACGGGCGCCGCGAAGGCCGTGGCCGCGATCATCGCGGCCAGGGCGGCGCCTGCGGCGCCCCGCACACGAGGTCGGGTAAAGGTTGGACGACGCACGGGCGTCACACCTCCTAGGTCGGTTGTGGGCAGTGTTGCTCACAGGGACCTCTCAGGACCAGGAGTTTCGGGATCTTTAACATGGTGGTGACAAAGCGCCACCTAGTGGCGCGGAAGCGACATCGGGCTTGGTGTCCGCATGTGATGACCTGTTGGTAGATTCCGGCGCTAACGTCCTCCGATGGTCTGCGGCCACCCCGCCCATGACCGAACGATGACGCGGACTTCAGCCCGTACGAGAGGATCCGCCCGTGAAGACGCTGACAGGTGCCGGACGACGATCGCTTGTCCGGACGGTCGCGATCGGCCTGGCCGTGCTGGCGCCGGCCCTTGTGCTGTCCGCCTGCGGGCCCGACGAGGAGCCCGAGGAGGTCTCGACGCCGAGCTCCGTCGTGGTGCAGCCCGGCAAGCCCGGGGAACCGGCGCAGACCATCGCGCCCGAGGACTACGAGGGGGCGCCCAACGCCGAGGCGCCGTTCTCGAAGGCTGACGCCGAGTTCCTCACCGACATGATCTGGCACCACGGGCAGGCGGTCGACATGTCGGTGCTGGCGCCGGAGCGCGCGGAGTCCGAGCAGATCAAGACCTTCGCCACCCGCATCGACGTGGTGCAGGGCAGCGAGATCAAGCTGATGTCCGACTGGCTGGAGGAGAACGACTACCCCGTGCCGGTGACCGCCGAGAGCGGTGACGGCTCGGGCCCGCGAGCGCCCGGGCACGGGCACGACGCCGAGATGCCCGGCATGCTGAGCGAGGCCGAGATGGCCGAGATGGAGGACGCGTCCGGGGCCGAGTTCGACCGGCTGTACCTGGAGGGCATGATCAAGCACCACGAGGGTGCGCTGGCCATGTGCAAGGACGTCGCCGGGGCGGGCAGCGAGGAGCGGGTCCTGGAGCTGGCGAACAACATCGCGGCCGACCAGATGGCGGAGATCGACCGGCTGGACGAGATGCTCGACGCGCTCTGACGCGCTGACCGGGCTCGCCGACCCGGGACAGGACGATCGCCGGGAAACGGAGCAGGTGCTCCGTTTCCCGGCGATCAACGGAGGTCGGCGGCGGCCCCACCAGCCGCCGCCGACCGGTCAGATGCGGCGCCGACCCAGCAGGATCAGGCCCGCGACGGCGGCCAACGCACCGAGCGCTGCCGCGATGATCACGCCGACGCCGATCGCCCCTGTTGGTGCGCCGTCCACGCTGGATCGGAGCACACCGGTGCCGTCGGACAGCTGCGCCGTACCGGACGCGACGTCCGACGTGCCCGCGGCGAGCTTCACGGAACCGTCGGCGAGCTGCTGCGTGCCGTCGGCGAGGGTGACCGCACCCGCGGCCAGAGTGTGCGTGCCGTCGTCGACGGCACCCGTGCCTTCGACCAGGTCGCCCGCACCCTCGCGAGCGTCCTTGAGGCCGTCGCGCACCTTGACCGACCCGTCGGCCAGCCGCTGCGACTTCTCGACCTTGGGGACGACGCGGTCGCGCACCTCGATGATGCCGTCGAGAATCTGGCCGGAGCCGTTGTGAAGCTGGCCGACGCCGGAGACGAGCGCCGGCGTCTGGCCCGCCAGCGTGGCGTTGCCGTCGGCGAGCCGGTTCGCACCTGAGACCAGCTTGGGCACCCCACTCTTGAGCGCGTCAGCACCGGCAGCGAGCTCAGCGCTGCCGGCCGCCGCGCGCTCAGCGCCTCCGACGAGCCGTGAGCTTCCCGCGTAGGCCGAACCGACGCCCGCCACATACTGCTGAATTCCGGGAACAAGCTTTCCGGTGCCAGCATGCAGATCTGCCGCACCGCCCTTGAGCTGCTCCGAACCCGCTGCAACACGAGCCGCGCCCACGGCGAGCGGCTCGAGCCCATCGGACACCAGCTGAACGCCGCCGGATACCTGCGCAGCGCCTGCGGCCACGGACTGAGCGCCGTTGGATACGCCCGTCGCCCCCGCAGACAGGGTGCCGAGAGACGCGGCGAGACCGCCTGCGCCGTCACGAGCCTGCGCCGCTCCGGCGCTCACCTGCCCGGCACCGTCAGCCAGGCTGCCCGATGACGCAGCGAGCGCCTCGAGCTGCGCCTTCAGGGCCGGGTCGTCAGCGGCGCCGGCAAGCTGCGTCAGCTTCTGCTGCAGAGCTCGGTTGCCACCCTGGACCTGGTCCGCCCCGGAGACGAGGCCACCGATCTTCGTCGAGAGAGTGTCCGCACCGCCCTGCGCAGCAGCAACGCCCCCGGCCACCGCGGCCGCGCCGTCGGCCACGCTCTTTGCTCCTGCCGCCGTGTCGCCAGCGCCCTTGACAAGCGCGGGAGCGCCCGCCTTCAGTTGCTGAGCGCCCGCAGCCACCTGGTCCGCTCCCTCGTCCAGAGCCACAGCACCCGTCGCGAGGGCACCTGCGCCTTCCTGGACCGAACTCGTCCCGCCAAGAATCACCTTGTTGTTGGCGGCAAGCTGCGACAACCCGGAGTTGAGCTCCTTGTTGCCGCCATAGAGCTGGGCGTTCCCATCGGCGAGCCGGTTCGCCCCGTCGATCAGCTTGGGCGTCCTGCCGCTCAGCGTCATCAGACCGGTCTGCAGCTCCGCGGACCCGTCCGCGAGCCGCTCCGCACCTTCCGCCAGCGCCGGCGCCTTGGTGTTGAGCTCGCCGAGCCCGTCGTTCAGCTTCGTCTGACCAGCGGTGAGCAGCAGCGACGCGTCGGCCAGGTCCGCGACGTCCGACGCGGTCTCGGCCGTGCCGTCGGCGATCTGCTTGGACCCGTCGTGCAGCTTGATCACACCCGCGCGCAGCTTCGCGGCACCTGCGTCGAGCTCCTCGGTCCCGTCCGCGAGCTTCTCCGCGCCCGGCACCACGTCGTTCTGCACGCCGTTGTTGAGCTCGGTGGCGCCGGCGCTCAGGTCGCCGACGCCGGAGACCAGCTCAGCCTGGACGCCGTCGTTCAGCGTGCTCGCGCCGTCGTCGAGCTGGACCGCGCCGTCCGCGACGCTGCCCTGGAACAGGAGCATGAAGGCCGTGGCCACGATGGCGCCGACCAGCAGCATGGCCACGCCAACGGCTGCGAGGATCGTCGGTCCGGGTCCTGATCGTGGTCTCGGTGATGCATGAAGCTGCGTCATCGGTTCGCCTCTCGCTCTGCGGGCTTCGTCGCCCCGCGGAAGTTGTCGGACCGGCGCCCCTGCCCGCCGGGCTCGCCGCCGTTGGCGAGCACGAAGCCCGTGATGGTGGGCATCTGCGCAGAAGTTACCCGCGCGTTCAGTCCTGCGGAACGCTTTTACTGATCACAACTCAGTAAAGGAGAGAAGATCACCCACTCGCCCGAAACGGTTCTACTGATCCGAAGTCAGCCGAGCCGCGCGTCGACCGCGTCGGCCGAGAACCGGTCGTCGACGGCGACCCGCGCCAGCCCGACGAGCACGGCGTCCGCCCCCAGCGCGGCGGCCCGGATCCGCAGCCGGGCGGTTGCCCGCGGTTGCGCGCCCGCGTACACGCCCGCCCGGATGCCCGCGATCATGGCCGGCACGGCCAGCTCGCCGGCCACGACGAGGTCGGCAGGGTTGAGCACCCCGACCACCACCGCCAGCACGCGCCCGATCAGCCCGGCGGCCCGTTCGAGCTCGGCCGTGACGAGCGGGTCGCCGCCCTCTGCGAGCGCCCGCAGCTCGGCCAGGGATCCGACGTCGGACCCTGCCTCCCCGAGCCGGCGCAGCAGCGCCGTGCCGCCTGCCTCCGCGGCGAGACAGCCCCTGCGGCCGCATCGGCAGACGGCGTCGCCACCCACGTCGACGTGCCCGATGTCGCCCGCCCCACCGTCGGTCCCGCGATAGGTGCAGCCGTCGATGACGAGGCCTGCCCCGAGGAACCGTGACACCTTGACCAGCACGAACGGCTCTGGCCGACCGGTTCGGCCGGAGCCGAGCTCGGTGAACTCGCCGTACGCCGTCGCGTCGGCGTCGTTCTCCAGGTGCACCGGCACGTCGAAGCGGGCGCGCACGGCCTCGACCACGGGCCACGCACCCCAGCCGGGCATGACCGGTGGGTCGGACAACCGGTGGTCGTGCGGGTCCACGGGACCGGGCACCGACAGCGCGACCCCGCCGACGGAGGCCGGTTTGATCCCGGCGTCGGCAAGCAGCGTGTCGAAGCCGTTCAGCAGCTCGGGCAGCACGGTCTCCGGCCCGGCGGCGAGGTCGACGGCCAGCGGCATCCGTGCCAACAGCGTCCCGTGCGGGTCGACGACGGCGAGCACCGCCGCGTCCGAGGTGTGAGCGTGCGAGTCCCCCGAGTGCGCGGCATCGTGCGCGGGCTCGCCGAGCTCCAGCGCGGCCACGAGCACCAGCGAGTCGGCCGGGTCGAACACGAACCGCTCCGAGCGCCGTCCGCCGGTCGCGCCCGCGTCCCCCTGGGCGCGGACGATGCCCGCCGCCACCAGCGCGTCGATGCGCTGCGCCACGGTGACCCGGGACAAGCCCGTCGCCTCCAGCACCTGGATGCGCGTCGTCGCCCGCCCGCTCCGGATGAGCTGCAGGATCTCGCCCGCGCCTGCTGCCACGTTCTTCCTCAGTTCTTTCCCGGGCCGACCAGCCCTCACTCGTGCCGGGCGGATCAGCCCTTGTCGGCCCCCGCGGTCAGTCCCTCGGTGAGGGCACGCTCGGCCACTCCATACAAAATCACGATCGGGACGGTGAGGAGCACGCTGCCCGCCATGAGAACCGTCTTCGACACCTCCTGACCGTCCGCGAGGCGGGTGAGGCCGAGGGAGACCGTCCACAGGTCCTGCTTGGCCGACAGGAACAGCAGCGCGAACAGGAACTCGTTCCAGGCGATCATGAACGAGTACAACGCTGTCGACATGATGGTCGGCATCGCGAGCGGCACGGTGATGCGGGTCATGATCTGGAACCGGGAGGCGCCGTCGATCACGGCCGCCTCGTCGATCGACTCGGGGATGCCCGCGAGGTAGTTGCGCAGCATGTGCACCGAGACGGGCACCGTCAGCGCGATGTACGCGATGACCAGCCCCACCAGCGACGAGCCGAGGCCCAGCACCTGGAACCCGACGAACACGGGCACCGCGATGATGATCGTCGGGAACAGGTACACGGCCAGGAACAGCCACGAGACCTGCGAGCGCCCGGCGAACCGCAGCCGGGTGAGCGCGTAGGACGCCGGCACCACGAGCGCCACGGTCAGCGCCGACGCCGCCACGGCGACGACGGCGGAGTTTCGCATGAAGCGCCCGAACCCGTACCCGCCGTCCTCCTCGGAGGCCAGCACCGCACGGTAGGTCTCGGTGGTGATCCGGTCGAGCTGGGGCAGCACCCGCAACGGGTCCCGCAGCAGGTCGTCGATGCGCACGAAGCTCAGGCTCAGCATGTACACGAACGGGAGCACGGTCGCCGCGACGAGCGCGACGATGACGACGACGCGCAGCACCCGCAGCACGCTGCTCTGGACCGACACGGCGCTCATCGGTTCTCCTCCCGCTGCCTGGCCGTGAGCCGCAGGTAGATCGCCAGCGCGACCCCCAGGAACACGGCCATCACCGCGGCGGTCGCGCTGGCGCCGCCGATGTCGCTCGACCCGGTGAGCTGCTCGAACACTCGCACCGAGGCCACCTGCGTCCCGGCGGCGCCGCCGGTGAGCAGGTAGACGTCGTCGAACTCGTTGAAGGCCATGACCATGCGGAACAGCACCAGCAGGGCGATCGTGGGCAGCAGCTGGGGCAGCACCACGAACCGGAACTTCTGCAGCGGTGTGGCGCCGTCGACCACGGCGGCCTCCTCGATCTCCTTGCCGAGGCCCGTCAGGGCCGCCCCGAGAAAGAGGAACGCGAACGGGAAGTACCGCCAGATGTCGTAGACGATCACGGTGCCGAGCGCCGTGGGCGCGGCGGAGAGGAAGCTGACCGGGTGCTCCCAGCCGAGCACCTGCGTGCCGAACGCGTTGACCACGCCGTACTGCGGGTTCAGCGCCACCTGCCACACGAACGTGGTGGCCACGACCGGTGCCACGTACGGCAGGAGCATGACGGCGCGCAGGGGCGCGCGGAACCGGAACCGGTCCCGGAACGCGAGCGCCGCCACGAGGCCGACGGTGATCGACCCGACGGTGGTCGCCACGGAGTACTGGACCGTGGTGACCAGCGCCCGCCAGAAGGCGGGCGCGGTGAGCACGTCGGCGTAGTTGTCGAGCGTGAGCTCGTTGAACAGGCCGTTGCGCGCCACGTCCACGTAGCGCGCGTCCTGGAAGGACAGCACCACGGTCCAGACGATCGGCACCACGATGATCGCGGCCACGACCAGCACCACCGGCGCGACGAGCGTGATCCCGTCGCGGTTCTCCCGCCCGCGTAGCTTCGAGGTCGCCCCGCCCGACCCCGGGCGGAGACGACGCTCTCTGACCCGCGCCATGGGTCAGTCCCGGCCGGCGATCTCGGCCACCGCTTCCTGCATGGCGGCCTGCGCCTGCGCGGCGTCCACGCTGCCCGACCCGAGGTCGGCCGCCGCCTTGGCGAGCGGCAGCTCGCTCGTGATCGGGCCCAGGATCGCGCCCTGCCCCTGCGGCAGCGCCCAACGGTCGGCGGACGCCGGGGCGGCGGCCAGGGTGTCGGTCACCTCGGCGGGCCAGACGTCGGAGAACGTCTGCCGGGAGTCGATGCCGATCTCCAGCCCGGACCAGGCGTCCGTGTACTCGGTCGGGTTCTCGGCCGTGCCCGTCCGCACGGGGACCTTGCCCTCGGGCGCCATGGCCAGCCAGTCCACGTAGGCGTCGGACATCATGTACTCGACGAAGTCCGCGGTCTCGGGGTCCGCCCCGTCGGTGATGCCCCAGGACACGAACTCGACGTAGCCGGCGGCGTCCCCGCCGTCGCCGCCCGCCGACGGCCCCTCCACCACGGGTACCACACCGGTGTTCTCGGCGAGCCAGCCCGGGTCGTCCGCGCACTCGTCGCACGACGGTGTGAACTCCTCCCGCAGGCCGGCCATCTCGTCCAGCAGGAACGACGACCAGACGGTCATGGCCGCCTGCCCGGCGAAGTATGACGCGCGGGTGGACTCGACGCCCTGCGAGCCCTCCGGCGAGAAGTCGGCCGCCAGGGCCCCGTACAGGTCGATCGTCTCGGTGCACGCGGGGCTGTCGAGGGTGGCCTCCCCGGCGTCGTCCACGAGCTCGCAGCCGTTGCCCTGGGCCAGGAACTCCAGCGTCTGCTGCGTGAACGGGTCGGCCGCGTCCGTGGACAGCGTGATCCCGTACCGCCCGTCGGCCGACAGCTCCTCGGCTGCGGCGCGCAGGTCGTCGTACGCGGCGGGCGGCTCCAAGCCCGCCTCCTCGAAGAGGTCGGTGCGGTAGTAGACCATCATCGGCCAGGCGTCGGACGGGACGGCCAGCAGCTCGTCGCCGTCGCTGGTCAGCTCCAGGGCCTCGGGCGTGAAGGTGTCGGCGCCGAGCGCGTCGACCACCTCGGCGGCCGCGTCCCGGTCGAGGTAGCCGTCCCGGTCGAAGGACCGGACCAGCCCCGGGCTGATCGCGTTGACGACGTCGGGCATGTCCTCGCCGGAGAGCGCCGCGGCGGACAGGAGCTGGGAGACCTGGTCCTCCTCGACCGGCACCAGCTCGGTCTCCAGACCGGAGTCCTCGGCCCAGACGTCCATCGCGGCCTGCTGGATCGCGAGGCGCTCGGGCTGGGTCTCGACCGTCCAGACGGTGACCGTCCCGTCCGACTCAGGGCCTCCGCTGCCGCAGGCGGTGAGCGTGACGACCACTGCCACGGCGGCGCCCGCCGCGATCGTGAGGCGGGCCGTAGCCGCGCGATGGTGCCGGAGCATGACTTCTCCTCGTCGTCGAGTGAGTAGATCCGCACTTATGTCTAGCCTACTGTCGAAAGATGTACAAGGACTTTGAGGAAGATGCGGCCGACGCCGCCATCCGCGTCCTGAACAGCAACTGGACCGGCCGGCACACCGTCCCGGCGACCGGGCTGTACCCCCACCAGTGGAGCTGGGACTCCGCGTTCGTCGCGATCGGGACGCGGCACCACGCACCGGCGCGCGCTCGGGCCGAGCTGGTCACGCTGTTCGACGCCCAGTGGGCCGACGGACGGGTGCCGCAGATCGTCTACGACGTCGGTCGTGACGACGACTACGCGCCCGGGGCGGGGTTCTGGGGTGCGGCGACCTCCGGACTGGTGCAGCCGCCCGTGCACGCGTGGGCCGCATGGCTGGTGCACTGCGCGGACCCGGCCGGGTCCGCGCGGGAGGGCTTCCTCGCACGGTTGTACCCGCGGCTCACACGCTGGCACGGCTACCTGCACGGACCTCGCCGGGGCGGCGTCGGGCTGCCGGTGACCAAGCACCCGTGGGAGACCGGGACCGACAACTCGCCGCTGTGGGACGCCGCGCTCGAACGGGTGCCGCCCCGGTCGCGCACGCCCGTACGACGACCGGACCTGCGGCACGCCGGCACCGGCGAACGGCCAGGGAGCCGCGACTATCGCCGCTACTACGGGCTCGCCGAGACCTACCGCGACGCCGGCTGCGCCGACGACGCGCCGATCGGCTTCGGCATGGTGTGCCCCCTGTTCAGCACGCTGCTGGCGGTCTCGGAGCTCGCTCTCGGCCGCATAGCGGCCACGCTGCCCGACGCCGGACGTGGGCCCGGTGTGGACGTGGGGGGCGCGGCGCACAGGGTGCCCGGCGCGCACGAGGCGGCGGCCGCCCGCGTGGCCGTCGCCATGGACGAGCATCTCTGGGACGAGAATCTGGGTCTATACGTCGCGCTCGACGACACGACGGGGCGGACGGTCCGGCGGGCGACCGTCAACGGCCTGGCCCCGTTGCTTCTCGCCGGCGTTTCGACGCGCACCGGTGCCAGCACGACGACAGGTGCAACTGCGGACAGGAGGGCGGGCACCGCTGCGGGCGGACGGGCGGGCCTGGCGCCGGGCCGCAGCGAACGGCTGCTCACGACGCTCGCCGGACCGGGGTTCCTCGGCGGCGGACCGTACCTGCCGAGCACCTCGCGCGACGACCCCGCGTTCGACCCAGCCCTGTACTGGCGGGGGCCAGCGTGGTTCAACACGTCGTGGCTGCTCCTGCGCGCCGTGCAGGCTCTGGGCCAGGACGAGCCAACAGCCCGCCTGCGCGAGCACTTCGCTGTGGCCGCGCCCGGGAAGTTTCCCGAGTACGTGGACCCCGACACAGGGGCCGGCCGCGGGACCCACCAGTTCTCGTGGACTGCGGCACTGACCCTGGACGTGCTGCTCTCGGACGAGTCAACGGTGTTCCCAGGCCCCGGACGCTGAACCATCACGGGAGGCGCGAGATCGCCGGACGGCGACCTCATCGGTCGCGGCACGCCTGGGGAATCTCCAGCGAGTCCGGCGAGGCACCTCCGAACGGAGACAGCTCGTAGGTGTGGCACGGGTCGTAACCGTCGGGGGCTTCGAGATGGACGACTATCCGGTACCCCTCGCCGAACTGCCCTCCCCACTCGACCGGTGACGTGTTGCTGAAAACCGAATCGATATCCGACTGCTCCAAACGGCCCTGTGCCGCACGAGTCTCCAACTCGTACTCAAATTTGTCGATCAGGTTCTCGTAGAACTGGACGTTGTATCCATCACTGGGGTTCGTCATCCCGAGACCGGGCAGGAACTGCATCAGCAGCACCACGCCCAGGACCCCGGCGAGGACGAGCGAAAGGAGCACCACGATCGCCCATTCCGGCCAGCCAAGCCTCATCTCGCGACGACGGGTCACGGCACCACACTCTCCAGAGATTCGATCGAAGACGCCTATACCTGGCCGCAGGTGGGACATCTACCCAGCGATTGCGCCCGAAAACAGCCGTGCTTCGGGCGCAATCGCTGGGTAGAAGCGCACTTTCTGCGACCTCGCCGACTCGCCCCGGCACAACAGAAAGCCCCGGCTCCCACAGGGGGAACCGGGGCCTTCTCGCGATCAGGCGATCAGCCGAGCGATGCTCAGCCGGCAACGACCTGGACGCCGATCTTGGCCGACACCTCGGGGTGCAGGCGGATCGACACGGTGTAGTCACCGGTCGTCTTGATGGACTGACCGATCTCGATCTTGCGCTTGTCGACCGACGGGCCGCCGGCGGCGGCAACCGCACCGGCGATGTCCGCCGTGGTCACCGCGCCGAACAGACGGCCACCGGGGCCGGCGTTCGCCGTGACGACGACCGGCTTCGCGGACAGCGAGGAGGCCAGGGCCTTCGCGTCGTCCAGCGAGGCGATCTCGCGGGTCTTGCGAGCCTTGCGGATCGCGTTGATGTCGGACTCGGCGCCCTTGGTCCAGGGGGTCGCCAGCGAACGCGGGATGAGGAAGTTACGGGCGTACCCGTCCTTCACCTCAACAACGTCGCCGGGCTCGCCCAGGCCGGTCACCTCGTGGGTCAGGATCAGCTTTGCCATTGTTCTCGATCCCTTCCTCAGCGAGCCGTCGACGTGTACGGCAGCAGGGCCATCTCGCGGGCGTTCTTCACGGCCTTCGCGATCTGACGCTGCTCCTGGACGGAGACGCCGGTGACGCGACGGGCGCGGATCTTTCCGCGGTCGGAGATGAACTTGCGCAGAAGCGCCGTGTCCTTGTAGTCGATGTTGGCGATCTTCGCGGACTTCAGCGGGTTGATCTTCTTCTTGGGCTTGCGCACCACAGGCTTCGCCATGGTGTTGCTCCTTCGTCAGGTGCTGCTCACTTCGCCTGGCGGGCTGTATGAGCACAAAAGGTGAACTGGGTGGTAACGGTTAGAACGGCGGGTCGTCCGAGAACGAGCCGCCCGACGACGCCGGGCCTGCCGTGGCCCACGGGTCGTCATTGCTCTGACCGCCACCGGAAGAGCTGAATCCTCCGCCGGAGCCGCCGCCCTGCTGGCCGCCGCCTCCGTTGTAGCCACCGCCGCCGCCGCCGAAGCCGCCGCCACCGGACCGCTGGGCCCGGGTGACCTTGGCCGTGGCGTAGCGCAGGGACGGACCGATCTCGTCCACCTGCAGCTCCACGACGGTGCGCTTCTCGCCCTCACGGGTCTCGTAGGAGCGCTGGACCAGGCGACCCTGCGCGATGACGCGCGTGCCCTTGGTCAGCGATTCCGCGACACTCTCCGCGGCCTCGCGCCAGATGGAGCAGCGCATGAACAGGGTCTCCCCGTCCTTCCACTCGTTGCTCTGGCGGTCGAAGGTCCGCGGGGTCGACGCCACCGTGAAGTTGGCGACCGCCGCACCGGAAGGGGTGAAGCGCAGCTCCGGGTCCCCGGTGAGGTTCCCGATCACTGTGATGACAGTTTCACCAGCCATGCCAATTCCTCGATTCAGTCGACGTTCCGTACGCGGTGTCCGGGCTCGCGGTGAATGCAACCACGAACCACTGACACTCGCGCGGGCGTTGGAGGTTCAGATCCGACGACTCACTTGTCGCCGGTGCGCAGGATCTTGGTACGGAGGACGACCTCGTTGAGGCCGAGCTGCCGGTCCAGCTCCTTGGCGGTGTCCGACGTCGAGGTGAAGTCGACGACGGCGTAGATGCCCTCGGACTTCTTCGCGATGTCGAACGCCAGGCGGCGGCGGCCCCAGATGTCCACCTTGTCGACGGACCCACCCTCGGTCGTGATGACCGACAGGTACTTGTCGAGCGACGGGGCAACGGTGCGCTCCTCGACCTCCGGGTCCAGGATCACCATCAGTTCGTACTGACGCATGTGTATACCCACCTCCTCTGGTCTCAGCGGTCACGGTCGTTCCGTGACAGGAGGGTTCACAGCAAGGGTCAAGCCTACCTGGCATGTGCGCGACGACCGAAACGAGCGCGGGAGACGCCTCTCACACCCCCGGCGGACCGACGCGTGCCACCCCGCCCGAACCGGGCAGCCCCTCGGGAAACGGCCGAGGGGCCGTCCCCCGCAGGAGACGACCCCTCGTTCATCGGCGGCCGGACGGTTACGGGCTGTCGTTCCCGTTGCCGCCACCACCGCCGCCGCCCCCGCCACCGGTGGGCTCACCGGTCGGAAGGCCGACCTCGGGGCCGGACGAGACGATCAGCCGCACCTGGCTGCCCGCTTCCGCCGGACTGCCCTCGCCCGGACTCACGTCGATGACGGTGCCCTGCCGGACGTCGTCGGACGGCTGGTACTCGACGACCGGTTCGAGGTTGGCGCCCTGAACCTTGCCGCGGGCACTGCCCTCGCTGCTGCCGATCAGGCCGTTGGGGACCGTGGTGGCCTCGGGCTGCTCGGGACCGGTCGAGACCTCGACCCGGATGCTCGAGTTGCGCGGCACCTCCTGCCCCTCCTTCTCCACGGAGAGCACGGTGCCCGGCGGCTGGTCGCTCGGGACCTCCACGAGCTGCGGGTTCACCCCGGCGCCCGAGAGTGCGGCAGCGGCGGCCGCGAACTGCTGGCCCACGAGCCCGGTCGGGACCATCACCTTCTGCTCCTCCGACGGCGTCGGCGACGGGGTGGGCGTGGGCGACGGCTTGGGGGCCGGCGGCACGTAGGGCGGGAACTCCTCGACCTCCATGCCCTTCGTGACCTCCTGCATGTACTGCGTCCAGGCCGCGACCGGCCAGGTGCCACCGGTCAGGCTGCCGCCGGCCCACTGGCCGAAGGGCGTGATCGAGGCCTGCGCGACGCCGTCCTCGGCAGACTGGTACAGGCCCACGACGGTGGCGAGCTGCGGGATGTAGCCCGCGAACCACGCCGACTTGTTGTCGTTCGTGGAGCCGGTCTTGCCGGCCACGGGGCGCTGCTTCCCGTCGGGGCCGAGCAGCTCCTTCGCGGGGACTCCGGAGCCCTCGTTGACGACCTGCTGCATCGCGTAGGTGGCCTTGGCCATCACGACGGGGTCGATGATGTCCTTCTTGGTGTTCTTGCCGCTGAACTCCCAGACCGTGTCCTCGCCCTGCTTCACCGAGGTCAGGATGTGCGTCTCGTGCCGCGTGCCCTGCGCGGCAAACGTGGCGTACGCGCCCGCCAGGTCGACCGGGTGCACGTCGGAGGTACCGAGCACGTTGGACAGGGTGTCGTTGGTGGCGTCCTCGGGGATGCCTGCCCGGATCGCGACGTCCTGCGACTTCTTCGCCCCGATGTCCACGTTGAGCTGTGCGTAGACGGTGTTCACGGAGTTGGCCGTGGCGTCGACGAGGTCGATGTCACCGTAGGACTCGCCACCCGCCTGGGTGCCGAAGTTGGTGAGCTTCACCTCCTCCTCGACGCCGGTCTCCTTGTTCCGGACCGTCCAGCCCGGGATCTGCATCGGGCTGTTGCCGTTGTAGTACTCGTTGAGCTCGTGGCCGTCCTCGAGCGCGCCGATCAGGGTGAACGGCTTGAACGTCGAGCCGCCCTGCGCCTTGCCGTCGGTGGCGGCGTTGAACTGGACCTCCTCGTAGTTCTTGCCGCCGTACAGGGCGCGGATGGCACCGTTCTTGGGGTCGATCGACACGATCGAGACCCCGAGCCGCTTGGAGGCAGCACCATCGCCCTTGTACGGGATGGTGTTCGCGGCCTTGACCGCCGCCTTCTGGAACTTCGAGTTGATGGTGGTGTGGATCTCATAACCCTTGGTCATGAGCTCCTCTTCGCTGATGTTCGCCCCCTCGGGGTCGGCGAGCTCCTTGCGGACCTCCTCGAGCAGGTAGCCCACCTGGCCGGCGCGCGAGGCCGGCTTGTACTCGATGGGCTCGGGGAAGGTGGCGGACTTGCGCTCCTCCTGGGTGATGTACCCCATGTCGGCCATGTTCCGCAGGACGCGGCCCCACTTCTCCTGCGCGACGGCCTTCGACTCCTCGCCGAAGCGCGGGTCCCAGTACGACGGTGACGGGATGATGCCCACCAGCATCGCCGTCTCCGAGACGGTGAGCTCGGCCGCCGGCTTGTTGAAGTACGCCTTCGCCGCGGCCTCGAACCCGTAGGCGCCGCGGCCCAGGTAGATGCTGTTGACGTAACCCTCGAGGATCTCGTCCTTCGACTTCTCCTGGTCCACCTTGAGGGCCAGGATGATCTCGCGGAACTTGTCCGCGTAGGACGACTGTCCGGGCTGGAAGTAGGTGTTCTCCACGTACTGCTGCGTCAGCGTCGACGCGCCCTGGCGGCCGCCGCCGGTCGCGTTGCTGATGGCCGCCCGGACGATGCCCAGCGGGTCGACGCCCATGTGGTCCTCGAAGGCCTGGTCCTCGGACGCGATGACGGCCTGGCCGATGTACGGGGGCAGCTCGTCGAGCGGGCGGATCGTGCGGTCGATGGCCGCGAACTTACCCATCACCTTGTTGTCCGCGTAGTAGACCGTGGTGGTCTCCGAGCCGATCTCCGCGCGCTCCTTCGGTACGGCCCAGCCGATCCACCCGGCGGTGAACACACCGACGCCGAGCGACAGCAGGGTCAGCCCGGTGCCGACGACCACGCGCCACGACGGGATCCACGCGCGCAGGCCCGTGCGATGCGGCCGCGGGTAGTTCCAGATGCCACGCCGGCGTCGGGGCGTCTGCGGCCAGATCGGAATCGGAGAGGGACTCCTGTTCGCCACGTCTTCCTCGTTCCTCGAATCAGTCCAGTGGGCGCACTGAACCGTCGAAACGATAGAGGATCGATGTTCGCAGCAAGTAGCACAAACGCGGTTTCTCTGTGTACGGCCCGTGTCCGCGACACGGGTCACAAAGGCTGCCGCCGGCGCCGATCGGGCCTTTTCACCCAATATTTCACCCGGCGCCGGCCGAGCCCTCGGAGACCGCTATCCGAAGATTCCACCGCCATCCTCGGACGGGTCGTCGGTCGGGTCGTCACCCGGCCCCGTGGAGACCACCAGGGTCACGTCGCTGCCCGTCGGCACCTCCGTGCCCTCGCCCGGGTCCACCGAGATCACCGAGCCCTCCGGCACGGTGTCGGACGGCGCCTCCTGGACGACCGGATTGAGCTCGGCGTCCTGCAGCGCCTGCTCGGCGTCGCCCTGATCCTGGTTGGTCAGACCCCACGGCACCTGCGTGGTCTCCTCCTCCTCGGCGCCGGAGCCGTTGGAGACCTGGACCTCGATGCTGGAGTTCCGGTCGACCTCCTGGCCGGCGCGGTCGACCGCGAGCACCGTGCCGGACGGCTCCGGGCTGTCCACGTCGACCTGCACCGCGACGAGCTGGAGGTTCGCGAGCGCGGCGGAGGCCTCCGTGAACTGCTGGCCCACCAGGTCGTCAGGCACCACGACCAGGTCCTCGGCCTCCTCGGAGGGGCTCTCGGACGGCGTCGGCGAGACGGAGGGCTCGGGGACCGGCATCTCGTAGGGCGGGAACTCGACGACGTCCATGCCCTCGGTGGCCTTGGACATGTACTCGGCCCAGGCCGTCACCGGCCAGGTACCACCGGTCAGGCCGGTGAGACCCATCTGCTTCCACTCCCCGAAGGGCGTGATCTGCTGGTACTCGCCCTTGCCGTCGCGGGCGTCACGGTCGTACTGGTACAGCCCGACGACGGTCGCCAGCTGCGGCACGTAGCCGGCGAACCAGGCCGACCTGTTGCTGTTCGACGTGCCGGTCTTGCCCGCGACCGGGCGGGGCGTGACGCCGTCGGGGCCCACGAGGTGGGAGGCCGGCTCGCCGGAGCCCTCCTGGACCACCTGGGTCAGGGCGTACGTGGTGGCCGCCATCACCTCGGGCTCGAACTCCGTCTCGGAGGGGCCGCTCCACTCGTGCAGCAGGTCTTCGCCGTTCCTGACCTCGGCCACGAGGTGCGGCGTCGTCCGCGTGCCCTGCGACGCGAAGGTCGAGTAGGCGCGGGCGATGTCGATGTTGTGCACGCTCGCGGTGCCGAGCACGTTGGCGAGGTTGGGGGCGACGATCTCGTTCCCCGCGGCGTCCGTCTCGGGGATGCCCGCCCGGATGGCGACCTCCTTCGTCTTCGCCGGGCCCACCTCCTTGTTGAGGTGGACGTAGGCGGTGTTCACGGAGTTGGCCGTGGCGTCGAGCAGCGAGACGTTCGGGTAGCTCTCGCCGTAGGGTGCCTGGCCGAAGTTGGTGAGGACCGCCTGCTCCTCCTCGCCGGTGTCCGCGTTCCAGTTGGTGTAGCCCTCGATCTCCTGCGGGGAGGTGCCGTCGTACGTCCTGGTCAGCGGGATGTCCTGCTCCAGGGCCGCGACCAGGGTGAAGGGCTTGAAGGTCGAGCCCGCCTGGGCGATGTCCTGTGTCGCCGAGTTCGTGGGGTACGTGCCGTAGTCCGGGCCACCGTAGAGGGCCTTGATCGCGCCCGACGCCGGGTCGATCGAGGTGAGCGACGCGCGCGTGTTCTCGTCGGCGTCCTTGGGCAGCGCCATCGCCTCGGCCGCGGCCGCCTGCATCTTGCGGTCGATCGTGGTCTTGATGGAGAACCCGCCGGTGGTGAGCTGGGCCTCCTGGATGTTCGCCCCCTCCGGGTCCGCGAGTTCCTTGGCGACCGCCTCCAGCAGATACGCGGTCTGCGGGTTGCCCGAGCCCTGCGTGTACTCCTTGAGCTTCGGGAACTCCGCCGCCATGCGGTCGTCCTTGGTGATCACGCCCGACTCGACCATGAAGTTGAGGGTGCGGCCCCAGCGCGCCTTGGCCTGGGCCTGGGCGGCCTCGCCCTGCCGCGGGTCCCAGTAGGTGGGGTTCGGGATGATGCCCGCCAGGAACGCCGACTCGGAGATGGTCATCTCCTTGGCCGAGTGCCCGAAGTACGCCTGGGACGCGGCCTCGATGCCGTAGGCCCCGCGCCCCAGGTAGATGGTGTTCATGTACCCCTCGAGCACCTCGTCCTTGGACTGCTCCTGGGTCACCTTGAGGGCGAGGATCGCCTCGCGGAACTTGTCCGCGTAGGTGGCCTCGCCCACGCCGACGTAGTAGTTCTCCACGTACTGCTGCGTGAGGGTCGACGCACCCTGCTGGGCGCCCCCGGTCACGTTGTTGAGCGCGGCGCGGACGATACCCAGCGGGTTGATGCCCATGTGGGTGCGAAAACTCTGGTCCTCCGACGCGATCACGGCCGCGGACACGTACGGCGGCAGGTCCGCGAGCGGCACGATGGTGCGGTTCTCGGCCGCGAACTTCCCGAGCGGCTTGCCGTCGGAGTAGTAGACCGTCGTGGTCTCGGAGCGCACGGTGTCCAGCTCGGCCGGGACGGTCACGTCCACCCAGGCGGCCAGGATCACTCCGGCGGCGAGCGACGTCCCGGTCAGCAGCGTTCCCACGACGAACCGCCACGACGGGACCCACGCCCGGATCCCGGTGCGGTGCGGCCGGGGGTAGTTCCAGATTCCCTGCCGACGCCGGGGCGTCTGCGGCCAGATCGGAGAGGGACTCCAGTGCGACACGACAGCCTCTTCCTCGTTCGGACTCGGGATCCGCCCGTGTGCGATGGACGCACCTGCCGGTCGGACCACCCGAAACCATAGGGGATTCACCCTCTGGCGCAGTAGCCACATCTGCCGCACCGACGCAACCGGAAGATTTCGACGCATGGTCAACGCAGTCCGTCTGCCCTCACTTCACACTTTTTTCACCTCGCTGATGGAACCCCGGGTACCAGCCGTGGATTGCGGGCCGCCCGGAGGGTGCTTATCCTCTCGATGTATCGACTCGATACATCGTGGTGAAGTATCCAACCCGGCCTGCCGGGTCATCCGGGAGGGAGGTCACCGTGCGTAGTCGGTCCGATGTGCTGGAGACCGCCGTCCTCGGCCTGCTCAACGAGTCCCCGCTGCACGGCTACGAGCTGCGCAAGCGGCTCAACCTCGTGCTCGGCTCGTTCCGCGCCTTCTCCTACGGCACGCTCTACCCGGCCCTCAAGGGCCTGGTCACCCGGGGTCTGATCGCGACCACCGAGAGTGACCCGACGCCACCGCCCCGCAAGGGGAAGACCGGGATTCCCGGCCGGACCGCCAAGCCCATGCCCCTCGGCCGCCGTCGTGTGGTCTACGAGCTGACCGCCGAGGGCAAGGAACACCTCCAGTCCGTGCTGGCCACCGCCGGCCCCGCAGCCTGGGAGGACGACAACTTCGACGTCCGGTTCGCCCTCTTCGGGCAGACCGACGCGGATACCCGCCTCCGGGTGCTGGAAGGCCGGCGCACCCGGCTGACCGAGCGCCTGGAGGCCTTCCGGGAGTCGACGACGCATCCGCGGTCGAGGCTCGACGAATATGCGCTGGAGCTGCGGCGCTTCGGGCTCGAGAAGGTCGAGCGCGAGGTGCACTGGCTCGACGGCCTCATCTCCACCGAGCGGGGACGCGCCGCGGCGCAGAGCCGCTCACCACAGCAGGAACAAACGAAGAAGGAGCGAGGATGAACTCCATCCGCGTGGGTATCGTCGGCGTGGGCAACTGCGCCTCGTCCCTGGTCCAGGGAGTGCACTACTACCGTGACGCCGACCCGGCGAGCACCGTCCCGGGCCTTATGCACGTGCAGTTCGGCGACTACCACGTGTCGGACCTCGAGTTCGTCGCGGCGTTCGACGTGGACGCGAAGAAGGTCGGGTTCGATCTGGCCGAGGCCATCAACGCGTCCGAGAACAACACCATCAAGATCGCGGACGTCCCGCCGACCGGCGTGACGGTCCTGCGCGGCCCGACCCTCGACGGCCTGGGCGACTACTACCGCGCCACGATCGACGAGTCCACCAAGGAGGCCGTCGACGTCGTCGCAGCCCTGCGCGCCGCAGAGGTCGACGTGCTGGTCTGCTACCTGCCGGTGGGCTCCGAGGAGGCCGCCAAGTTCTACGCGCAGTGCGCCATCGAGGCGGGCGTCGCGTTCGTCAACGCCCTGCCCGTGTTCATCGCGTCCGACCCCGAGTGGGCCGCGAAGTTCGAGGAGGCCGGCGTGCCGATCGTCGGCGACGACATCAAGTCGCAGGTCGGGGCCACCATCACGCACCGCGTGCTGGCCAAGCTGTTCGAGGAGCGCGGCGTCGTCCTGGACCGCACCTACCAGCTCAACGTGGGCGGCAACATGGACTTCAAGAACATGCTGCAGCGCGACCGCCTCGAGTCGAAGAAGCTCTCCAAGACGCAGGCCGTGACGTCCAACCTCAGCGGGCCGCTCGCGGGCAAGAAGGAGGACCGCAACGTCCACATCGGCCCGTCCGACTACGTGGCCTGGCTGGACGACCGCAAGTGGGCCTACGTGCGTCTCGAGGGTCGCGCGTTCGGCGAGGTGCCGCTCAACCTGGAGTACAAGCTCGAGGTGTGGGACTCCCCCAACTCCGCGGGCATCATCATCGACGCGGTGCGGGCCGCCAAGATCGCGAAGGACCGCGGCGTCGGCGGGCCGATCCTCTCGGCGGCGACGTACTTCATGAAGTCGCCGCCCGTGCAGATGGAGGACACCGCGGGCCGCGCCCAGCTGGAGGCCTTCATCCGCGGCGACATCGAGCGCTGACCCGCCGCCGGGGTAGAACCAGGGCGAACTGGAACCGCAGCGGGAGAGAACTGCAGCGCACCCCGCGAGGGATGCGCTGCAGTTCTGCTTCGCCCTGGTTCTACTGGGGGCGAGGTCGCCGGCCCCCGGTGACTACTTGATCGGGTCCAGCTCGAAGTCGGTCACGACGTTGGTACCCGCCGTCACCTTCGCGGAGCCGACCTGCGGGACGTACCCGTTGGACGTCGCGATGATCTGCGCCGTCCGCTCCGACTTGTCGAACCAGTACTCGTAGACGCCGTCCGACCCGGTGACCAGGGTGACCGCCGAGAGCTTCCCGTTGATCTGGACCACGGAGTCGCCGAGCGACACCACGCCGTCCGGCGTGAAGCCACCCACGGTGCCGGACAGCTTGCCCCAGCTCTTCGGCGGGTTGACCGTCAGCGAGACGTCGACCGACGACGTCTCGTACGGCGTCTCCGCGTCGGCCAGGAGCGAGGCCGTGAAGGTGCCGGGCTGCGCCACGACGCCGCTGAGGCTCGCCGTGATCGTCTTGCTCTGGCCCGGCGCCAGGGTGAACTCCGTTGGGTCCACCGACAGCCACGACAGGTCGCTGCCGCCGCCCGCGACGTCACCGGAGACGTTCATGACGATGTGCATGTCAGGCCAGCCGATGGAGTCCGTCGTCGCCGGCTCCGCGAGACCGCAGTCGGTGGCGGAGAGGTACGACGGTGCGGACTGGCCCGCACCGTTCGAACCGATGTAGAAGACGCCACCGTTCGACTGCTGGTTGGGCGACACGACCTCGACCACGAGCGTGGCGCCCGCGGGCACCTCACCCGTCACGGGCACCGAGACCATCGTCAGGGTCGACGCCGGGATGGCCAGGTCGGCCGTCCCGATCTCGGTGAGGTTGGCGAAGGTGAGCGCACCCTCCAGCGTGTAGAGGTTGACCGTGAGGGTCTGAGCGGTGGCCTCCTCGATACCGAAGGACACCTCCGAGACCTCGAAGTCGTCCTCGATGTCGAAGTCGCTCAGCGTGAACGTCCGGAAGAAGTGGTTCTCCGTTGTCCCCGCCAGGCCACCGCAGGAGGCCGAGTTGACCGCCACGATCTCCTGCGACGCCGAGTGGGTGATGGTGGTGGCGTTCGGCGAGACCGGGATGGACTCGGGCGTGACGCCCTCGCCCGCGGTGCCCTTGCCGGCGGCCTGCAGCTTCGACTTCGAGCCGCCGACGCCGGAACCGCCGAGCTTGACCGACGGCTTGGTGGACTTGACCTCGGTGGCCTCGCCCGTCGGGTGCTGGATGGCCGCGAGGCCGTCCGTGCCCAGGATGTCGAAGCCGCCACCGGTCGCGGTGAGGTCGACGTCGGCCGGAGCCGAACCCTCGTTCTTCACGGTGAACCGCTTGGTAGTGGTGCTACCCAGCGGGAGCGTGGCGGCGAGGGAGTCGGTGCTGACGGTGACCAGGCCGGCCGCGAGCGCCGCGTCGAACGTGCCGGTGGCCTCGGGGTCGAGGGTCACCGTGCCCGACTCGGACTCGTAGTCCGGCGCCGTGACCTCGACCGTGTAGTCACCCGGGAGGGCGATGGCCGAGTAGGTGCCGTCCTCCCCGGTGGTGGCGGTGCGGGTCGCCGCGTCGGACGTGGCCGTGACCGTGGCGCCCTCGACGGCGTCACCGGTGTTGAGGTCGGTGACCGTGCCCTCCAGGAAGGAGAGGACGGGCGCCGTGTAGGTGATCGACAGGTCGGAGGAGATCGCCGGGGTGCCGTTCGAGTACTGGAGGCCGACGGTGCCGGCCTCGTTCTCGATGCCGACCGACGCCGAGTCGCCCTTGGCCGAGCTGGTGTCGGTGACGTCGCCGTAGCCGAAGATGACCGTGCCGTCCGCGACGAGCGTGACCGAGAAGCTCAGGCGGTCCGTCGCCGGGCTGTACTTGCGCACGTTGCGCCACTCGACGACGAACGCGTCCTCGCCGTCGACCGTCGTCTCGCCCGTGTACAGGCCCGACTCACCGTCGAGGACCAGGTCGTCCCAGAAGGGGAACAGTGCCGCGTTCGGCACCGCGCTGTTCGGGATGGCCCCGTTCGCGTACGACGTGCTGGCCGCCAGGAAGTTCAGGTGGCCGTTCGACGTGACGAACGCGGAGTCGTAGCCCTCGCCGTAGTACGGGAACGTGAAGGGCAGGTCGAGCGAGGTCTGCACGTCGTCGCCCGTGAGCGAGGACTCGGTGTCGCCCTGCAGGTACTCACCGGTGGTGGTGGCACAGGAGTAGCCGAAGTCGTCGGTCACCGCGGTGATCTCCACGGGCACGTCCTCCGCGCCGTCGACCACGACGTCGCCCGCGTACGGAGCGGCGCAACCGCCCGTCTCGACGCTGAGCGTGTAGGTGCCCTCGGGAACGTCGGCGAAGGCGAACGTGCCGTCCGCGCCGGTGGAGACGTCCTCGAAGTGGCTGCCGAGGCTGACCGGGACGCCCACGACCGGGTCGCCCGACCCGGCGTAGGTGACGGTGCCGGTCACGGCGTGCGACGGCGCGGCCTCGAGCGAGATCGGCACGTCGACGGTCCCGTCCTCGGTGACGGCAGCCGGGGCCGGCGTCGAGGGCAGGTAGCCGAACGCGGACGCCGAGACCGAGTAGTCGCCGGTGGCGACGCGCGCGGAGAAGGTGCCGTCCGCGTCGGTGCTGACGGTGCGGTCGCGGTCGCCGTCGATGGTGACGTCGGCCGAGGCGATCGGGTCGCCGGCGGCGTCGGTCACGGTGCCGGTGACGTAGCCGGTCGCGCCGATCGGGGCGGCGTCGATGAGCGCGGCGAGGTCGAGCTTGCCCTCGCCCCACACGTTGTTGTTCTCGGCGGTACCACCGCAGGTGGTGTCGTCCGTGTCGACGGCGGCCTCGTTGAGCAGCGCCTCCGTGCCCTCGATGTCACCGACGAGCGCGGGAGCGGCGCTCCACAGCACGGCGACGGCGCCCGCGAGGTGCGGGGCGGCCATGGACGTGCCGTTGAAGGCCGCGTAGCCGTCACCGGGGACGGACGAGCGGACGTTCACGCCAGGAGCGGCGATGTTGGGCTTGACCAGGCCGTCTTCGCCGGCACCACGCGACGAGAAGGCTGCGATGTTGCCCGAGGCGTCGAACGCGCCGACCGAGTACGAGCTCGTGTTGGCACCCGGCGACGAGGTCGTCTGGCAGCCGGAGCCCGAGTTGCCCGCGGACCAGGCGCCGAACACGCCGGCGGCGGCCCAGGCAGCGGTGGTCTCCTCGTACCAGTCGTCGATGAAGCCCGCGGCGGTGTAGCCCCACGAGTTGTTGACGATGTTCGGGCGCTTCGACGGGTCGGGGTCGGAGCCGTCGACCTTGGTCGGGGCGACGATCCACTGGCCCGACTCGAGCAGCGCGGAGTCCGAGCAGCTGTCACAGCCGTTCGTGGCGATCCACTCGGCGTCGGGGGCGACACCGATCTGGTTGCCCGCGCCGTCGTCACCGACCATGGTGCCCATGGTGTGGGTGCCGTGGCCGTTGTCGTCGAACGGCTCCGGTGCGGAGCCGCTGGTGTCCTGCCAGTTGTAGTCGTGCACGACCGAGCCGTCGGACTGCACGCCGCGGTACTGGTCGGCCAGCGCCGGGTGGTCGAACTGCACGCCGGTGTCGATGTTCGACACGACGATGCCCTGACCCGTGTAGCCCTGCTCCCACGCCTCGGGGGCGTTGATGAAGTCCAGGCCCCACTCGACGGCCTGGGGCGCCTTGTCGCTGACCGGGGTCCGCTTGACCGGGTCGACCAGCTCCAGCTTCACGGTCTCGCGGATGGCCTCGACCTTGGTGCTCGCCGCGAGCTCGTTGGCGAGCTCGAGCGTGCCGTCCTCGACCAGGATGCGGTTGCTGATCCAGTAGCTCTCGTAGTCCGCACCGGCGGCCTTGAGCTCCTTGACCAGGCTGGCCTGCGAGGTCTTGGCCGTGGTGGTGAGAGCGTCGTAGACGTACTGACCGCGCTCGTCCCAGTCGGCGATGTCCTTGGCGGCCGTCAGGTTGGCCTCCTCCGCGAGCACGACCCAGAAGTCCGCGGTCTTGCGCTCGGTCAGCATCTCCCGGGCGAAGCTCGTGAACTTGTCGTCGGGGTCGGCCGCGACGGTCTTCGTCGTGGTGACGGGCAGTGCTGATGTCGGGGATGTTCCTGCGAACGCTGCCGGAGCAACGCTCAGTGCTGATGTCGCGACGAGCGCGATGGCCGCTGTTGCGGTTGTCGCGCGCTTCGCGAGCACGGTTCTGCGATGCATGAACCCTCCATTACCCGGCGCGCCCACGGGATCGGGCGCGCTTGGACGGACCACGGTCGTGGGCCGTGCCCAACCGTCGTTTGCACAGGTCAGGGCAACAAGGTCAGATCAGGGTCAGGCATGGGTCACTTCTCGGTCAAAATGCGGTCATGTGGCCCTCGACAACTTTGTCAAGGGCGTCCAGGAAACTTCACCCGGCTTATTCGCCGCAATTTCACCCCTTAACCTGCCACGAGTGGCGGAAAACCGTCAAGCAGGCGGGATTGTGTCATTTTGCCCACGCAATGGAAAGGTAACGAAAAATTGACCCGAGCGGTACGACACGGGGGCAAACTGGCGCGCGCTGGCCAGGTTTAACCCGGTCCGCGACCGAACGGTCGACCATGGAGGGTGAGGCACGTGACGCACGACCCCGCACCAGGATCCACCCCAGGCCTCGTCGTCTGCGTGGGCCTCCCCTCGGACCAGATCATCGAGATCGCCCGCCTGCTGCGCGGGCAGGCGACGGTGCTCGCCACCCCGGACGTGGACGGCGCCCGCGCCGTCCTCGGCAACCAGGGCGCGCCCCGCCGGCCCGGAGACGTCCCGTGGCACGGCCTCGGGGCGCAGCCCGAGCGGTTCGACAACCCCGGTCCGGCGGACGAGCGGCCACCCGGCCGCCACCTGTCCGAGCGCCCCGCCGACCGACTGCCCGACAACCCCACCGGGGCGGCGGGGCGCGTGACGACCGACGTCCTGGCCACGCCTCTGGTCGCCGACCTGCCCCGTCCCGGCACGGGCCCGCTCCCCACCGTCACCGGTTCGATCCCGATGGTCGCGCCGCCCACGCTGGACCCGCTGGTCGCGGGGCCGCTGCTCGTCGACCTGGCCGGCCGCGAGGTCACTGCGCTGGGCCGGCGCGTGTACCTGTCGGCGCGGGAGTTCGACCTGCTCGCGACGCTCGCGCTCGAGGCGGGGCGCGTGTGGTCGTTCGCCGAGCTCACCGCGCGGGTGTGGCGGCTGCCCTACCTCGGGGACTCCGACCCGGTGACCTCCGCGGTCAAGCGGCTGCGCAAGCGGCTGGCGCCCGTGCGCGACGTCGAGGTCGCGTCGGTGCGCGGGGTGGGGTACCGGCTCAAGATCTGGGCGTGAGCGGGAACCGGGCGGCCGGGCGCCGGGCCCCGGAGCGCCTCACGCCCCCGTCACCAGCCAGCGGTCGCCCCGGGCGCGCCAGCCGGTCGTGACGGCGCGGGCGGCCATGAACACGCCGGCGAACGCGAGCCAGAGCCAGGCGAGCCCGTGCGCGCCGTCGGGCGCCCAGACGCCGACCGCCAGCGCGAACGGCAGGTAGACCACGAGCGTGGCCATACCCGCCCAGGCGAGGTAGCGACCGTCGCCGGCGCCGATGAGGACGCCGTCGAGCACGAAGACCCAGCCCGCCATCGGCATCAGCACGCCGCACACGGCGATGCCGAGGGCGATGGCGACCCGTACGTCGGGGTCGGGCGAGAAGAGCGGGGCGATCCACCAGCCGGCCGCCGCGAGGAGGAGGCCGATCGCGCCGCCCGCGCCGACGCCCCACTGCAGGCACCGGCGCAGCACCTGGCGCACGTGGCCGACGTCGCCGGCCCCGAGGCCGTGCCCTACCAGGGCCTGTGCCGCGATGGCGAGCGCGTCGAGCGCGAAGGCCGCGAGGCCCCACAGCGAGCTCACCACCTGATGACCGGCGAGCGCGACGTCGCCCAGGCCGGTCGCGACGACGACGGTCACCAGGATCGCGGCGCGCAGGCTGAGCGTCCGGATCACGAGAGGGACGCCGGCCCTGGCGCCCGACAGGATGCCCGCTCGGTGCGGGCGCAGGCTCGCGCCCCTGGCCCGGGCGCCGCGCACCACGATCACGCCGAGCACGACGGCCATGAGCAGCTGCGTGATCGCCGTGCCCAGGCCCGAGCCGGCGATCCCCAGACCCACGCCGTAGACGAGCGCGATGTTCAGCACCGTGTTGAGCGCCGCTCCCCCGGCGGCGACGACGAGCGGCGTACGGGTGTCGCGCAGCCCGCGCAGGACACCGGTCGCGGCCTGGACCAGGAGCATCCCCGCGAGCCCCGGCGCGGACCACCGCAGGTAGGTCACGGCGTGCCGCGCGACGTCGCCCTCGGCGCCCAGCGCGGACACCGTGAGCGGGGCGGCGAGCAGGAGCACGACGACGAGCACGGCGCCGATCCCGAGGGCGAGCCACATCCCGTCGACGCCGGACTGCAACGCCGCCCGCTCCTTGCCCGCGCCGGTGAGCCGGGCGACCGACGCCGTCGTCGTGTACGCGAGGAAGACGCACAGCCCGACGAGCGTGAGGAGCACGTTGCTCGCGAGCGACAGGCCGGCGAGCTGGGCGGTGCCCAGGTGGCCGACCACCGCGCTGTCGACGAGGACGAAGACGGGCTCGGCGATGAGGGCACCCAGGGCGGGTACCGCAAGGGCGAGGATCTCCCGGTCGATGGACCGCGGGAGAGCGGGGGTGTGGCGAGGCTCGCCCAACTTTCTTTCCTCCACAGGCTGGGGGTTGCGTATACGCAGGTCAGAGGCCATGTCGATGTTTTACACAGGGGTTATCCACAACTGGGGACAGGGTTGTCCACCCAGTTGTGCACAGCCTGGGCCACCTTTCCACATGGATGTGCACAGGCCCGTCCACAGGTCTCGTTGCACTCGGGTGCGCGGAGGCTTAGCGTCAGCGGAGCTTGCTTGCTGGTCTGATGTCCGTGGGGACTGTCGTGCACGACACAAGGGCGTGTCGCACGTGATGTCCCGAGAGTGTCGGTGGCGAGGAGTAGAACAGGTGTAGGACATCGGTCCGACCGCACGCCCGACGTGTGACCGGACCACACGGATCAGGAAAGCGGAGGCGCGGATGTCGATCGAGGAGCTCGAGTCGAGCTACTCCGGCGGGAGCCCCGGCCTCGACCGTACGCCGCCGCAGGACGTCCCGGCGGAGATGAGCGTGCTGGGCGGCATGCTGCTGTCCAAGGACGCGATCGCCGACGTGATCGAGCAGATCCGCGGCAACGACTTCTACCGGCCGGCGCACGAGGCCATCTACGACGCGATCATCGACCTCTACGGTCGCGGCGAGCCGGCTGACGCCATCACCGTGGTCGCGGAGCTGCAGCGCCGGGGCGAGCACGCCCGCGTGGGCGGCGCCCCGTACATCCACGACCTCATGGCGGGCGTGCCCACGGCCGCCAACGCCGGGTACTACGCCAAGATCGTGCGCGAGCGCGCCATCATGCGCCGCCTCGTCGAGGCCGGCACGCGCATCGTGCAGATGGGTTACGCCACCGACGGCGGCGAGGTCGACGACGTCGTCAACAACGCGCAGGCCGAGGTCTACGCGGTGACCGAGCGGCGCGCGTCCGAGGACTACCTGCCGCTGGCCGAGATCATCGGCCCCACCTTCGACGAGATCGACGCCGCCCAGGGTCGCGGCGAGGGACTCACCGGCGTGCCGACCGGGTACTCCGACTTCGACCGCCTCACCAACGGCCTGCACGGCGGCCAGATGATCGTCGTCGCCGCACGACCCGCTGTCGGCAAGTCCGTCCTGGGCATCAATGTCGCGTCTCACGCGGCCATCCACCACGAGATGGCCTCCGTCATCTTCTCCCTGGAGATGAGCCGCAACGAGATCGTCATGCGAATGCTCGCCGCCGAGGCCCGCGTACCGCTCACCAAGATGCGCAGCGGCAACATGGACGACGGCGACTGGCAGAAGCTCGCCGCCACCATGGGCAAGGTCTCCGATGCCCCGCTGTTCATCGACGACTCGCCGAACATGTCGCTGATGGAGATCCGCGCCAAGTGCCGGCGCCTCAAGCAGAAGCACGACCTCAAGCTGGTGGTCATCGACTACCTCCAGCTGATGTCGTCCGGCAAGCGCGTCGAGTCGCGCCAGCAGGAGGTCTCCGAGTTCTCGCGGTCGCTCAAGCTGCTCGCGAAGGAGCTCGAGGTGCCTGTGATCGCCATCTCGCAGCTGAACCGTGGCGCCGAGCAGCGCAGCGACAAGAAGCCGCAGATGTCCGACCTCCGTGAGTCCGGCTCCATCGAGCAGGACGCCGACGTCGTGATCCTGCTGCACCGCGAGGACGCCTACGAGAAGGAGTCGCCGCGCGCCGGCGAGGCCGACCTGATCGTGGCCAAGCACCGTAACGGCCCCACCGACGTGATCACCGTGGCGTTCCAGGGCCACTACCAGCGGTTCGTCGACATGCAGGTGTGAGCCGCGGCGTCAGCCGAACTGCTGGAGGCCGACGGTCGCCAGGAGCTCGACCTGTCCGGCGGCCTCGCTGCCGGGTGCGGCCGTGTAGACGAGCAGGCGCAGGTCGCTGTCGCGGACGGTGAGGATGTCGCAGTCCAGGGTGATCGGCCCGATGTCCGGGTGGAGAAAGGTCCGGCTGACCGGCGCGGGCTGCGGCGGTACCCGCTGCTCCCACAGCTCCGCGAAGTCGGGGCTCACCTCCTGCAGCTCCGCGATGAGGCCGCGCAGCAGGGTGTCCTGCGGGTAGCGCACCCACGCCTCGCGCAGGTCGGCCACGACCTCCAGCCGCAGGAGCCGTTCCTCCGCGTCGGTCCGCACGTACCGGGTGGGCGTGTTCATGAACGTCGTCCACGCGAGGTTCTGCTCCCGCAACGGGAGCATCGTCGTGTCACCGGTCAGGGCGTAGCCCATGGCGTTGGAGAGCACGCACTGCCACGACGCGTCGACCACGGTGACGGGGGTGTCGGTCAGGCGGTCCAGGATCCGCTGGACGCTGGGTGTGATGTGCCGCTTGATCTGCCCTGGCAACGGCTCGGCCTGGTCCGCCAGCCGGAACAGGTGCGCGCGCTCCTGGTCGGACAGCCGGAGCACCCGGGCCAGCGACATCAGCACCGAGCCCGACGGCTGCCCGGCGCGGCCCTGCTCGAGGCGGGCGAGATACTCGACCGAGAGACCCGCGAGCTCCGCCACCTCCTGACGGCGCAGGCCCGGGACGCGGCGTCGTGGACCCGCGGTCAGGCCCGCCTCGGCCGGCGACACCCGGTCGCGCCACACGCGCAGGCTGCCGGCAAGCTCCTGTGAGTTCACGACCACGTCACCAGTCGTACCACGCGGCCGCGCGGTTCAGGGTAGCCCTGTCAGTACGCCCCTCGTGCGGTCCCTTTTGCCGCGACGGGCGCGGAGCAAGACTCGTCGGCATGAGCACTGACACGACAGGAACGGCTCCGCGGACCGCAGGGATGACCCCCGACGAGCTCCGCGACTTCTACCGCCGGTACATCGAGCTGGCGAACAACCGCGACTTCGACCGCATGGCCGAGTTCGCGCACGACGAGGTCATCATGAACGGCACCCCGGTCTCCCGGGACGACATGGTGGCGGAGTTCCGCAGGCACACGACCGCCGTCCCCGACCTCTCCTGGGAGGTCCAGGAGCTTCTCGTCGACGGCACCCACGTGGCGGCCCGCCTCGTCGACACCGGCACACCGGTCGCCGAGTGGAACGGCCTCGCACCGACCGGGGCGACCGTCACCTTCGCCGAGACCGCGTTCTACGAGGTCGTCGACGGCCGGTTCAAGCACATGTGGTACCTGATGGACGGGGTCGCGCTGCAGGCACAGCTCACCGCGTAGGCCGAGGGCGGGTGGGGACGGACGGGGCGCGAACCGCGACCGTCCCCGCCGGCTCAGCCGCCGAAGTACCGCCACTGCCCCTTGGAGACGACCTCCACCGCGTCGTCGGTCACCGCGATGGCGGTGTCGTCGTCGATCGCATACGCCGGACCGCCAAGCCCCGCCGCCCATCGTTCTGCGGCCGCCATCGTGTTCTCCGGCAGCATCGGATGGCCGACGTGCGGGAAGATCGAGAAGTCGACGACCCCGAGCGCGGCGTCGTCGCCCGACGGCGGCGGCCACTCGACGAAGTACTCCCCGACACGCGGGGCCATGACCATGCTGCCCGCACTCATCCCCACGTACACCGTCTCGGTCAACGACGGCAGGAGCTCGGCCAGGCCGGACTCCCGCATCCAGTGGTTCAGGTACAGGGCGTCGCCGCCCGACACGAGCAGGACGTCCGCCTTCTTGACCAGCGGCACCCAGTACTGCTCGTCGATCGAGGGCAGCGCGGTGAGCTCAAGCACTCCCACGGACTTCCAGCCCAGCTCGGTCATGGGCTCGTCCGACCGGCCGGCGATGAACCTCCACGCCCCGGCTCCCGGTCCAGCCTGGGGGTGCCCGTACATCGCCGTGGGTATGCAGAGGGCATGACACTCGGAGACCGGACGATCCAGAAGCCCGAGCAGAGCCTCGTAGATGCTCGGGTTCTTGATGCCCGCTGAGGTGAGCAGCAGCCGCATGGCGCCTCCTGGGTCGCATGGGAATGGGACCACCCGTAGACCCGTCTCGGCAAGGAGAGTCATCGGTCCCGTCGCGACCTGGGCGTGACCGCACTAGCGTCGGCACGGCTGGTACCAGCCGCACAAGGAGGACAGACGATGGGTCTCTTCGGCCGCCGCACACCGCCACCCGCCCGCCCGGGTGTCCAGCAGGCGCCCGCCGCGCCGGCCGTGCCCGCCGAGAGCAGGTCGTCCCGGCTGTGGTCGGACGGCTTCGGCCGGGTCGGCACCCGGTCGCTGCAGGTCCTCGCGATCCTCGCGGTGATCGCCGTGGTCGGGTACGTGGGCACGCGCCTGACCCTCGTGGTGATCCCCGTGCTCATCGCGCTGGTGCTGGCGGCCGCGATCTTTCCGCTGGTGTCGTTCCTCCGCCGCCACGGCTGGCCGTCGCTGCTCGCGACGTGGACCTCACTCCTGGCGCTGGTCGCGCTGCTCTCGGGGATCGTCTGGCTCGTGGTGCGCGCCGTCGTCGACCAGTGGGGCGAGCTGCAGGCGCAGGCGCTCGACGGGTTCGACTCCCTCCAGACCTACGTCCAGGACCTGCCCTTCGACATCGGCGACGAGCAGATCGCGTCGGTGCGCGATGCCGCCGTGAGCTTCCTGCAGTCCGACGCCGTGGGATCCGGCGCCATCGCGGGCGTCTCCCAGACGGCCGACTTCATCGCGGGCTTCTTCATCATGATCGTCGTCCTGTTCTTCTTCCTGAAGGACGGCCCGGCAATGTGGGAGTTCCTGCTGCGGCCCTTCGAGGGCCACCGGTACGAGCGGGGGCAGCGTGTGGGCGCGGCGACCGTCAGCACGTTGGGCGGCTACGTGCGCGGGACAGCGATCGTGGCGCTGGTCGATGCCGTCGGCATCGGCGTCGGCCTGGCGATCGTGGGCGTGCCGCTCGTCATCCCGCTGTCGGTGCTGGTCTTCCTGCTGGCCTTCATCCCCCTGGTGGGCGCCACCGTGGCCGGCATCCTCGCGGCCCTGGTGACGCTGGTGGCGGTCGGGCCGATCGAGGCGCTGATCGTGGTCGCGATCGTCGTCGCCGTGAACCAGCTCGAGGGCGACTTCCTCCAGCCGATCGTCATGGGCCGGACCCTGCGGCTGCACCCGCTCGTCATCCTGTTCGCCCTGACGGCGGGCACGGTGCTCGCGGGCATCACCGGCGCGGTGCTCGCGGTACCCGTCGCCGCGTCGATCTGGCGTGCGATCCAGGTGTGGGACGGCCCGGACCTGCCGGCCCGGTTCGCCCGCCAGAAGCGGGCCGAGACGGTCTGACCACCTCACCCTGACCGGAGTCGCGCCACCACGCTGGCCGACTCCCGAGGTTCTGTTCGAGCCACGATGTTGCGACGTTTCAAGCCCATTCCTACGGGCAGTAGCTCGCGGCTTGAACAGAACCTCAGGAACGACGGTCAAGCACTCTGCGGCATGCGGATCACGAACCAGCTGGTGACGCCCATATCGGAGATCCAGCCGCGAGGGAGCGCTACGCCCCGCCGAGCTCCTTGCCGAAGAACTCGGTGAGCCGCTCCACCGCCGGACCCACGTACTCGGGCCGGTCGTAGAGGTCGACATGGCTCGCGCCGTCGATCCAGTGAAGCTCCTTGGGCTCGCGTGCATCGGCGAAGGCCAGTGTGCCCATGTGCCTGGTGACGGCCTCGGTGCCCTGGATGAGGAGCAGCGGCCGTGGCGCGATCAGGCTCACGAACCGGAACTGGTCGGACGTCGCGATGCGGTCGACGCTCGACCAGGTGAACTCCTTCGCGGAACGCGGGTGCGCCCCGCGCCCGGTGCGGTAGTACTCGAAGCCCTCGAAACCGTGCCGGCCGCCGAGCGCCCGGGCCTCCTCCACGGTCTCCGGGAAGACGGGGAACATGCCCACGGGCTCGCCGTGCGCCTCGGCGGTGCGGGCCGCCGCCGCGGCGTCGAGCATCCCCTGGACCACGGCCGGGTCCTGGGAACCGTCGGCTCCCTCCCGGAACTGGCGTCCGACGTCGACGCCGCTGACGGTGGCCAGCGCCCGCACGCGGTGGTCGCCCGCCGTCGCCGCGATGCCGTAACCGCCCGAGGCGCAGATGCCGAGCATCCCGATCCGCTCGGGGTCCACCTCGGGGTGCGTGGTGAGGAAGGAGACGGCCGCCTTGAGGTCCTCGACGCGGTGCGCCGGGTCCTCCAGCCCGCGCGGCAGGCCGCCGCTCTCACCCTGGTAGGCGGCGTCGAAGGCGAGGGTCACGAAGCCCCGCTCGGCGAGGCGGGCCGCGTAGGTCCCGGCAGTCTGCTCCTTGACCCCGGTGCCGGGGTGGCCGACGACGATCGCCGGCAGCGGCGCGGCGGTCTCGGGAGCGGGAAGGTAGAGGTGGCCGGCGAGGAGGATGCCGGCGCTGTCGAAGGTGACGTCCGTTCGGTTCATGCGACCAGGTTCTGGCGGCGGCCCGCGGCGCAACAGCGGCGGGTTCTTCCCCGGGAAGGATCCTTCCCTCCCGCACGCGGTCGGACGCTCGCAGAATGGTCGTCATGACCCCGCATGTCGACCCCGACGAGCTCGGCGCGTTCCTCAGGGCGCGCCGGGCCGAGCTCAGCCCATCCGCCGTCGGGCTCCCCGAGTCCACCAGGCACCGCAAGGTGCCCGGCCTGCGTCGCGAGGAGGTGGCCCAGGTCGCCGCGATCAGCGTCGACTACTACACGCGCCTCGAGCAGGGCCGGGTCGCCGCCTCCGCGTCGGTGCTCGCCACGCTCTCGGCCGCGCTGCGACTCGACGAGGACCAGCAGCGCTACCTCTACGAGATCGCCGGCAAGGCCGACGCCCGGCCCCGGCGACGGCGCGCCCGGCAGACCGTGCGCCCCGCCATGCGGCGGCTGCTCGACCGGCTCACCGACACCCCGGCGATCGTCCTCGGCAAGCGCATGGACGTGCTCGCCTGGAACTCGGCGGCGGCCGCGCTCTTCGTCGACTTCGGCGCGGTCCCCGCAGCGCGTCGCAACTACGTCCACCTGCTCTTCGCCGATCCGACCATGCGGGCGCTCAACGTGCGGTGGGAGCACGACGCGCGCGACGCCGTCGCCGCCCTGCGCATGGAGGCCGCGGCTGATCCCGACGACCCCGAGCTGGCCCGCCTCGTGGGCGAGCTCGCGGTGCTCGACGAAGACTTCCGGCGGTGGTGGGCCGAGCACCGCGTGAACAGCGCGACGTACGGCACCAAGCAGTACCGGCACCGTGTGGTCGGCGACCTCACGCTCGACTGCGACACCTGGTCCAGCCCCGACGGCAGCGGCCAGCGCCTCATGGTCCTGACCGCGGAGGCCGGCTCGCCGTCCGACGAGGCGCTGCGCATCCTCGCCTCCTGGACCGCGACCGCACCAGACACCGCCACGGAGGCGACCCGATGACCCCCTGGACCCCGTCCACGCTGGCAGCGCTCCGGGACACGTTCTCGCTGTACCTCGCCGCCGGGCCCGCCGGCCCGGACACACCGGAGGTCGAGGTCGGGATGGTGCTCGCCGACGGCGACCTGTACGTGCGTCCGCAGCGGGGCACGACGTCGCAGTGGTACCGCGCCGCCGTCAGCCATGGCATCGGGCACGTCCGCGTGGCCGGCGAGGCCGTCGCGGTCCGCTTCGAACCCGCCGGGCCGGAGGTCCGCGCCGCGGTCGACGCCGCGTACCGGATCAAGTACGGCGAGCTCGCGTCATTCGCGGTCAGCACACCTTCGCGTCTGGCGACGCTGCGCATCACGCCGGCATGACGCCGCGGCGTCGACCTCCGGCTCAGCCCGCTGCGGGCGCCTCGCTGACGGAGGACCCGACCGCCGGGCCCGCCGCCAGGCCGGCCAGCACCTCGGCCGCTGCACGCGGCCGGGCCAGCCACGACAGGTGGCTGGACTCGAGCGTGTGCACGTCGTACGGGTTGTCGGGCGTGAGCGCGTCCGCCTCCCGGATCATCCGGTCCTGCATGGCGGGCGGGATGCTCGTGTCCTCGCTGAGCCGCACGTAGGACCGGGGGATCGTGCCCCAGGTAGCCGCCTGGACCCGGTCGTCCGGCGTACCGGCGTCAAGGTTCTCGTCCGGCTGGAACGTGTTGAGAAACGTGCGGAACTCGTCGTCGGTGCCGTCCGCGTGGAACGCCGCCTTGAGACCGGCCAGCACCGCCGGGTCCGCCGTGCGGAAGTTGCAGCGCAGCAGACCGAGCGCGGCCGGGTCGCCCGCGAGCACGGCCATGAGCGCCGCCATGTCCGCCGAGGCCATCTCGGGCTCGGCGTTGTACTCACCGGCGTCCAGGTCGACGGGCGCCCACGCGGAGACGTAGACGATCCGGTCGACCAGGTCGGGGCGCGCGTTGCCGACGGCGGTCAGCGTGATGCCGCCCCGGCTGTGGCCGACCAGGATCACCGGGCCGTGCTCCTTGGCCCGTTCGAGGACCGCTACGACGCGCGCCACGTTGTCGGCGAGCGTCACGCCCTTGATGCTGCCGGGCGTCGTCGCGAGACCCGCCGGGTCCTGCGGCGCCTGGTAAGCAGCCGGGTAGGTCGCCTCGAACCCGTGGCCGGGCAGGTCGACCGCCGCCGAACGGTGCCCGAGCAGGGCGAGCTCGGCCTGCAGCGGCGCGAACGAGAACGAGTTGGCGAAGGCGCCATGGACCAGCACGAACGTTGGTGACATGGCGCCCGATGCTAGTCGAGCCGGGTGCCTCAGCCACCCGGATTTTCGAGGAACGACTCCAGCCCGCCGCCGTCCGCGAGGCCGATGATGTTGCCCGCGGGGTCGGTGAACCAGGCGCCGTCGCCGCCCTCCATGAAGCCGCGGACGATGCCCTTCTCGTCCTGGTCGAACCCTTCGTAGTGCTGGAACGACACGCCCTTGGCCGCGAGCTCGTCGACCACCTCGTCGACGTCGTCGACCGTGAGGTGCATGACCGTGAACGGTGCCGGGACGTGGTCGTCCTTCTGGTAGATGAACACGGCGGCGCCGTCGCCGAGGTCGAGCACGAGGCCGGCCCCCTCGTCCAGGGTGGACACGCTCATCCCGAGTGTGTCCGCGTAGAACGCGCGCACCGCGTCGATGTCGCTCGCCGCGAACGTCGGCAGCACATTTCGTACGTTGACCATCGCTGTCTCACTCCTTCGTGATCACCGGCCACTGCGCGGCGGGGCCCGTCGGGAGCGCCGGTCACTTCCAGGTTGCCACCGCCAGGCGCGGGCGCAAGGGCCCGAGGACTTTCGGCGTGGACATCACCCTCGGCCCCTTCGGCACGTTGGGGGGACGCCGCCTACTGGCCCACGCGCCCGTCGACGCGCTCGCGCAGGATGTCGGCGTGGCCGCAGTGCCGCGCGTACTCGACGATCTGTCCCAGGACAGCCTCGCGGAGCTGGAGGTCCGCGCCCTCGGGTCCGAAGTCGGAGACACCGGCGTTCCCGGTGCCGAGGTCGGTGACGCTGTCGAGGTAGCGGTCCGTCGCCTCCGTCTCGGTGCGCCAGTGGTGCCAGGCGTCGTCGACGACCGCCGGATCGGCGACGGCGCCGGTCCAGTCGGCCTCGCGGTCGTCCTCGGTGCGGTACAGCTCGGGTGCGTCCTCACCGGTCATGACGCGGCGCAGGTGCCGTTCGCCGGATGCCAGGTGTCGCAGCAGCCCGAGCAGGGACATGGTGGACGGCGGGGCGGAGCGGCGGGCGAGCTGTTCGGCGTCGAGCCCCGCGCACTTCATCTCCAGCGTGAGCCGGTAGTAGCGCAGGTATTCGAGCAGCATGCTGCGCTCGTCGGTGACCGGGGTGTCGTTCTCGCGCGGGTCGTCGTCGGGGTCGGTCCACATGTCGGGGAAGACGGTGGCGCTGGTCCAGCGGGTCGTCTCGGGCTCTTCGGCCTGTTCGTGGGGTTCCATGCGTCCAGGGTGGACCCGGCCTCGGCTTATGAGCCACGGGAATTCCGCGTCGTCAGCCCCGGGGAGCCTCGATGTAGGTCACCGATCCACCGCACTCCGCCAGGACCTGGCCGTCAGCGAGCAGCCGGACGTCGATCCACGGCTGGTCGTCGAGCGCGGCGAGCGCGGCGTCGGCGTCGGCGTCGGTGATGTTCACCTGGACGTCGTGCGTGTCCTCGTCCGCCGCGATGGTCCGGTCGTGCGTGTACCCCTCGTTGTCCGACCAGGAGTCGAGGTCGCCCGAGCCGATGTCCCAGGACCGGGAGATCGCCACGTCCTCGCCGCTCCCCGGCCGGGCGTCGAGCTCGACGCGGTAGTCGGTGTCCCGGACCGACGGCTCGCTGGTCCACGTGAGGACCGCACCCGGGTGCGTCGTGCGCGTCTCCCGGACCGTCCACAGCCGACGGTCCCGGTTGATCGACACGGACCCGGCAGGCCTGATCTCCCCGGCGACGAGCGTGGGCTCGGGTGTCTCCACCGCGCACAGGGGCGAGTCGTCGGCCACGTCGGCCGCGCTCCCGCTGCTGATCGGCACGTACCCGTAGCCGAGCCCGAGCACGCAGACCACGATCGCGGCGGAGTACGCGACGATGCGCGGCCGCCGCGGGAGGTCGAGCACCTCGCGCAGCACGACGGTCCGCACGATCGAGTCGGCGAACGTCTGGCGCTTCCGGTGCCAGATCGGGCGCAGGTAGCCGATGAGCAGGATGGCGTCGAGCAGGTGCAGCACCCAGCGTGCCAGCGTCCGTCCGAGCCCGGCCGTGTGGTGCTGGTCCTCGCGGACCACACGGATGCCGGTCACCAGCTTGCCCGGCGTCCACCCGGTCAGGCCCTGCAGCACCAGCAGGACCACGAGGGCCGCGATCGGCACCAGGACCAGCGGGCCGCCGGCCCGGGCGGCCTCGGCCGACGTGCCCCACCCCGGGGTGAGGCTCGGCACGGTGACCCCCGCGCCGAGCGCCAGCCAGGTCACCCCGGCCAGGATCGCGTTGTCCAGCAACGCCGCGAACACCCGCTGCCCCCACGAGGCGTAGTCGGGCCCGACGACGGCTCCCGCCCCCGGACCGTCGACGTCCGGCGCGACCACCACGCCGGACGTCGTTCCCTCGTCGGCCCCGGACCCCACGCTGCGCACCATCGGTGGAGCATGACAGCGCGGGCCGGGCCCCGCCAGCAATCAGCCCTGGTAGCGGTACGCGTCCCACGCGCCGAGCAGGTACTGGATGCCCAGTGCCCGGTCGTAGAGGCCGTAGCCGGGGCGAGGCTTGTTGGTGGTGTTCTCGTCCCAGAGGTGCCGGCCGTGGTCGGGCCGGATGTAACCCTGGTAGTCCGCCTCGGCGTACGCCTTCATGATCCCGGTGGTGTCGACGCTGCCCTCGCACGCGCGGTGCGCCACCTCGGTGAAGTCACCGCCTGCGAAGTGCTTGATGTTGCGCACGTGCGAGAAGTGGATGCGGTCCATGAACGTCCGCACGGCGTCGACGGGGTCCTGCTCCGGGTTGGCCGAGAAGCTGCCCAGGCACAGCGTGAGTCCGTTGTACGGGCTCGGGTTGAGCTCGAGCACCCGCGCGATGCCCTCCTTGGTGGAGACCACCCGCGGCCAGCCGAACACGTCGAAGGGCGGGTCGTCCGGGTGCACGCCGAGCTTCACGTCGACCTCCTCGCAGGTGGGGATCACCGCGTCGAGGAAGTACTTGTAGTTGGCGTACATGTCGTCGTGCGTCACGCCCTCGTAGGCGGCGTTGAGCTCGTGGAAGCTCGCCAGCCGCTCGGGCTCCCAGCCCGGGAGGGTCAGGCCGTGGGTGTTGGCCTCCATGTCGGCGATCAGGCTCTCGGGCGACATCTTGTCCACCACGGCCTTCTCATAGAACAGCGCGGTCGAGCCGTCGGGCAGCGGGTGCCACAGGTCGGTCCGCAGCCAGTCGAAGACGGGCATGAAGTTGTAGCAGACCACCTTCACGCCGGACTGCCCGAGGCGGCGGATCGTCGTGATGTAGTTCTCGATCGCCTCGTCGCGGCTCAGCCCGAGCACGGTGCGGCCCAGCTTGATGGACTCGTGCACGTTGACGGACTCGACCACCTCCGCGTCGAAGGTCTTCGTGACGCCCTTGGCACGTGCCTCGTCGGACATGCCGGTGATCTTGGCGATCTCGGCGTCGATCTCCGCCTGCTCCCACACCTCGCCGGCCTGCTTGTGGTGCAGGCTCCACACGATGGTCTCCACGCCAGGGATCTGGCGCACGTGATCCAGCGTCACGGTGTCGTTGCCCTCGCCGTACCAGCGGAAGCCCATCTTCACAGCGGTTCTCCTCGTCGTCGTTGTCCAGCCGCTCTTGTATACATCATGCCCGCCCCGGCGAGCGGGGCGGGCACGATGCTCACCCAGTGGTTCGTGAGGTGCGGCTCAGAGGGCCGTGAAGCGCAGCCGCATCCGGACGGGCGCGACGTGCAGCTGGGCGTTCGGCAGCACGCCCGGACCGCAGGCAGCGCTGCCGACGCCGTGCTGGGCGGCGTCGAGGTGCAGCCACAGCCGGCCGTCCGGCACGAGCTCGTGCGGGTGCGCCGCACGGTCGAGTGCCTCGTCGGACCACGGGCGCAGCGACAGCTCGAAGCCGACCTGACGCCGGCCGCCGACCGTCACCTCGCCCGAGTCGATCCGCAGGCCCGAGCCGTCCGCGAAGGACAGGACAGCGCTCGTGACGCCGCGGCGAGCGCCGTTCTCCTGCGGGTGGGTGTACCGGGTCTGCCAGTCGGCGACCGAGTGCTGCCACGCCCCGCCGAGCGCGGCCGCCCTTGAGTCCGCGTACGACTCGTCCGGGCCGAGGCCGGACCAGCGCACGCCGGCGTCGGCCGCACGCGGCTCGTCGAGCGCGAGCAGCAGACCGAGGCGCGCGACGCTCTCCGGCCACCGGCCCTCCGGCTGGATGTCGACGAGCAGGTCGACGGCGTCCGGCGCGTCGGTGGCCGGCTGCCACGTGTAGCGCGTCGCGAAGCCCGCGCGTGTCGTCGGGCCCGCGATGCGCGCGTCGATCTCCAGCGCGCCGGCCTCGCTCACCGCGACCCCGGCCTTGCGCTCGGCCAGCAGGTGCATGCTCGTGCTGCGCCACACCTCGGCGTCGGACAGCCCGCGCCACATCCCCGCACGGCGGTCGTTGTCGGTCGGCGCCCGCCAGCCGTCCACCCGGAAGGCGTGCACGTCGCGGCCCGCGAGCGAGCGCAGGTCACCCCGGCGGTCGAACCGGGCCGGACCGGCGGAGTACCCGCCGTCGGTCTCCACGGTCACGCGGCCCGACGGCGCCGCCAGGGGCGCCGGCTCGACGAGCATGAGCTGCCCCGCGCCGAGCACGAACCCGGTCTCCAGCCAGGGCTCCTCCAGCGCGTCCGCCTTCTCCTGCACGGCCCGCAGCGTCCACCAGACCGGCGCCTCGCCCGGCTCCGGCAGGGTCAGGTGGGCCGGCGGGCTGACGACGGCCTCGGTCCCGGCCTCCAGGACCAGGTCGAGCGTGCCCGTGGCGAGCTCCTCCTCGCCGCGGTGCAGCGTCCAGCGCAGCTCGGCGTGGCTCGTGTCCCGGAACGCGTAACGGTTACGCACCAGCAGTGTGCCGTCCGGCTGCGCGTCGATCCGGACCGGCGCGAACACGGCCGCCGTCTCCAGCAGGCCCGGCGACGGCGTGCGGTCGGGCAGCAGCAGGCCGTCGGCGATGAACGTGCCGTCGTGGAACCGCTCGCCGAAGTCGCCGCCGTACGCCGAGAACAGGTTGCCGTCGGCGTCCGTACGAGTCAGGCCGTGGTCGATCCACTCCCAGATGAACCCGCCCATCAGGCGCGGGTACCGGTCGAACAGCGCGTCGTAGTCGGACAGCCCGCCCGGGCCGTTACCCATGGCGTGCGCGTACTCGCACTGCAGGAACGGCATGCCCCGGCGGCGGGCGTCCGCATCCGCGCGCTCCAGCGCCGGCTCGATACCCTGCCCGATCAGGTTCACGTGCTCGGTCTCGGCGTACATCCGCGAGTACACGTCCACGTGCTCGCTGGACCAGTCGCCCTCGTAGTGGATCGGCCGGCTCGGGTCGAGCGCGCGCACGGCGTCGGCCATCGCGGGGACGTTGATGCCGCCGCCCGCCTCGTTGCCGAGCGACCACAGGATGATGCTCGCGTGGTGGCCGTCGCGGCGCACCATCCGGGTGACACGGTCGACGAGCACCTCGGTCCAGTCCGGATCGTCGACCGGGTTGCCCTCCCAGCCGCGCTCGTCCTCGAAACCGTGCGTCTCCAGGTCGTTCTCGTCGATGACGTAGAGGCCGTACCGGTCGCACAGGTCCAGGAAGTGCGGGTGCGGCGGGTAGTGGCTCGTGCGGACCGCGTTGATGTGGTGCCGCTTCATGAGCAGCACGTCCTCGAGCATCCGCTCCGGGGTCACCGAGCGCCCGCGCAGCGGGTCGAACTCGTGCCGGTTCACCCCGCGCAGCTTGACCGCCCGGCCGTTGACCAGGAACACGCCGTCCTCGATCGAGACGGTACGGAAGCCGACGGCGAGCGTCACCGTCTCGGTGTCCGTCGTGACGACGACGTCGTAGAGGCGCGGGCGCTCGGCGCTCCACGGCTCGACGGCCACCTGGACCTCCTCGCCCGACGCCGCGTCGACGCCGAGCTCCGGAACCGTCACGCGGGCGGCGACGGCGTCCCGGCCGGTGCCCACGGACGTGGCGTCCACGCGCAGCGTGCCCGTCCCGGTCGTGTGGTCGTAGGCGGCGTGCACGCGGACGTCGTCGAGCGCGCCGTCGGGGCGGTGCTCCAGCGACACGCTGCGGAAGATGCCCGAGAGCCACCACTGGTCCTGGTCCTCGGCGTACGACATGGCCGACCACTTGGTGACGCGTACCGCGAGCAGGTGCTCGCCGCCCCGGGTCAGGCGGTCGGTGAGGTCCACCTCGGTGGGCAGGCGCGAGCCGTGCGACGTGGCGAGCAGCTCGCCGTCGAGCGCCACCTGGAACCAGGAGTCCACGCCCTCGAAGCGCAGCAGTGTGCGGCCGCCCTCGGGCCAGTCGGCCGGCAGCCGCAGCGTGGTGCGGTACTCACCGGTCGGGTTGTCGTCGGGCACGTGCGGCGGCTCGATCGGGAACGGGAAGGTCACGTTGTTGTACTCGGGCACGCCGTACGGCCAGGCGTGCGGGGCCTGGGCGAGCTGCCAGTGGCCGGGCACCGACAGGCGGTCCCAGTCCTCGCCGGGCTCCGCCCGGTCCACACCTGTGTCCGGGTGCGGGAACAGCCGGAACCGCCACTCGCCGTCGAGCGACACGGCCGCGGCGCTCGACGCGCCCGCCGGCGGACGGAACCGCGGTGCGACGACGCCGTCCGGCACGGCAACGGTCTCGTGGGTGATGGTCATGACTCCTCCAGGCGGCGTCGGTCGGGGAAGCGCACGATCGAGAGCGCCGGTCGCGACGCTACCCCGCATCGTGGTGCCGACTACGCCGGCCCGTCAGATCATGGACAGATGGCCAGCCTGCTGCACGCCGCCCGCTCCCTTGTCGCACCGCTGACGCGCACGCGGGTGTTCCGCGCCGTCGGTCCGGTGGTGCTGCCGTCCGCCGAGCGGGCGCTCGCCTGGTGCTCCGGCGGGCGGCTGCAGATCAGCGCCCTGCTGGTGCCGTCGCTCGTGCTGCACACGGTCGGGGCGCGGTCGGGCCGGCAGCACGACACCTACCTCATGTACACGCCTGAGGGGCGCGGCCGGGGGATCGTCGCGGGCTCGTCGTTCGCGCAGAGCCGGCATCCCGCGTGGACCTACAACCTGCTGGCCCACCCGGACGCGAGCATCAGCGTGCACGGCCGCCGCATCCCGGTCCGCGCCACGCTGATCGAGGACGACGAGCGCGACGCCGTGTGGGCCCGGATCGAGCGGCAGTGGCCGGGCTACCGCCAGTACGAGCGGACGTCCGGCCGGGTGGTGCGCCTCTTCCGGCTGGAGCGGCGGGAGCAGGCGTAGCGTCGGCGGCATGGCATACGACCTGGTCCTGGCCGACGAGATCCGGCACGCGCTGGCCGGCGAGGACGGCCTGTCCGAGAAGCGCATGTTCGGCGGGCTGTCGTTCCTGGTGGGCGGCAACCTCGCCGTGGCGGTACGCGGCGACGGACTGCTGGTCCGGGTGGGTGCCGACGCCGCCGACGAGCTGGCCCGGACCACGGCCGCGTCGCGCGCGGTGATGGGTGCCCGGACCATGGCGGGCTGGCTGGACGTCCCGGCCGACGCGCTCGGCTCCGAGGCCGAGCTCACCGCGTGGGTGCGACGCGGGGTGGCCTGGGCGCGGACGCTGGCGGCCAGGTAGCGCGTCAGCCCCGCTGCCGCCCCAGCATCTCGCCCAGCACGCGCGCCCCCTCAGGGAACGCCCCCGGGTTCGGACCGGCGTAGTTGAGCCGCAGGTAGGCCCCCGTCGGCTCGGCCGGGAACCACTCGTCGCCCGCCGCGATGATCACGCCCGCCGCCTCGCAGTCGCGGACCAGCCGTTCGAGGTCGGTCGTGTCGGGCAGCCGCACCCAGAGGTTGAGGCCGCCCCGCGGCACCGCCTCGACGCGCGCCTCCGGGACGCGCTCGCGGAGCGCTCCGAGCAGCAGGTCGCGGCGTCCGGCGAGCTGCTGGCGCAGGCCGCGCAGGTGGGCGCGCCAGGCGGGCTGGGTCACGACGTCGAGCGCTACGGCCTGGAGCAAGCCGCTCACGTACATGGACTCGGCCTGGGCGCCGGCGAGGATGCGGTCGCGGGCCGGGCCTCGTGCGACGAGTCCGGCCACGCGGACCGCCGGGGACACGCTCTTGGTCAGCGAGCGCAGGTAGACCACGTGCCCGGCGTCGTCGCGGGAGGCGAGCGGCACCACGTCCTCGGTGATGCCGAAGTCGTGCGCCCAGTCGTCCTCGATCACGTACGCGCCGTGCTGCCGGGCCAGCCGGAGCACCTCGTCGCACAGGTCGGGGGACCAGCGGCCTCCGGTCGGGTTGGCGAAGTGTGGCTGCGCGTAGAAGGCGCGTGCCCCGGTCTGCTCGAATGCTCGCGCGAGCGCCTCCGGATCCGGGCCGCCGGGACCGCTGGGTACCGGCACCACCTGCACGCCCACCTGCTCGGCGGCGAGCAGGGCACCCCAGTACGTGGGTGACTCCACCAACAGGGGCCGGCCCGCGCCCACCAGCGCGCGGAACGTGATGCTGAGGCTGCTCTGGCTGCCGGGGAAGACGACGACGTCGCTCGGTGCGGGCGGCGCGACGCCGACGGGTGCGGCGCCGCCGACCTCGGCCGCGAACCAGGCCTGCAGCTCGGGCATCCCGGCGGCCGGCGACCGGGTCACCGCGGCGTCGGTGCGCGCCGCCCGGGTGAAGGCGGCACGGACCAGGCGCTCGGGGAGCAGCTCGCGGTCCGGGTAGCCCGAGTGCAGCGCGACGACGTCGTTCGGCGCGGTGTGCTGCGCGCGGGAGAGCTGCTGGGCGGGCTGCGGCCGGGGACCGAGCGCCGCCGTCTGCCAGCCGTGGTCGTTGGGGCGCGCCACCCGGACGGCCCGGACGAACGCACCGACGCCCGGCCGGGTCTCCACGAGGCCCTGCGCCACCAGGGTGCGCAGCGCCTTCTGCACGGTGACCGGGCTCGCGCCGTACCGCGTCACCAGCTCTCGGCTGGAGGGCAGGCGCGCGCCCGGTGCCGCGCCCGCGATCCAGTCGCGCAGCCCGGCGACGATTCGACCACTGCTATCGTCATACATGACAGCCAACAGTAGCGCTATCGTTCCTGTGCGCACTCCGCTATCGACCTCTCGCGCCGGCCCCGGGTGGGGGCTCCTGGGGGTCCTGGCGTTCTCGTTAACCCTCCCGTTCACCCGGGTGGTGGTCGGCGGCGGTGCCATGTCGCCGCTGTTCGTGTCCTGCGGACGCGCCGTGGTCGCGGCGGTGCTGGCCTCCGCCGCTCTCGCCATCACCCGGCAGCGCCGACCGCGCGGCGTGCAGTGGGCGCGACTCGCGGTGGTGGCCGCCGGGGTGGTGGTCGGCTTCCCGGTGCTGACGTCGTTCGCGCTCACCACGGCGCCGGCCGGCCACGCCGCAGTGGTGGTCGCACTGCTGCCCGCGGTGACCGCGGTACTGGTCGTGCTGCGCGGGCACGAGCGGCCCCGCGCGTCGTTCTGGGTCATGGCGGCGCTGGGCGCGGTCGCGGCGATCACCTTCGCCTCGGTACAGGGCGGCAGGCTCGGCGGACTGACCGGGTCGGACCTGCTGCTGCTCGCCGCCGTGGTCGCCTGCGGGCTCGGCTACGCGGAGGGCGGGCTGCTCGCCCGCGAGCTCGGCGCGTGGCAGACGATCTCCTGGGCGCTCGTCCTCGCCGCCGCGCCCATGGCACTGCTCACAGCGGTCTCGGTGGTGCGGCAGCCGCCGTCGGGCAGCCCGCTCGACTGGGCAGTGTTCGGCTACCTGGGCACGGTGAGCATGTTCCTGGGCTTCGTCGCCTGGTACCGCGGCCTGGCGATCGGCCCGATGGCGCAGGTCAGCCAGGTGCAGCTGATCCAGCCCGTGCTGGGCATCTGCTGGGCCGCGCTGCTGCTGCACGAGCAGGTCGGCTGGTCCACGGTGCTCGGTGGGGCGGCCGTGATCCTCTGCGCTGGTGTCGCCGTGCGGTCTCGGCTGCGGCAGCCGGGCTGAGGCCCACCGTCCGGCGTCGGGCAGACTGGGCGTACGTCCCGCCCCGCCTCCGGAAGGAACCCCGCATGCCCCCGATGTCCCGTCTGGGCCGCCTGTTCGCCGTCGTCGCCTGGATCGAGGCGTTCACCTGGGCCGGACTCCTGGTCGGGATGTTCCTCAAGTACGTCACCGAGACCACCGAGGCAGGTGTGTGGCTGTTCGGCCGCCTGCACGGTGGCGCGTTCGTGCTGTTCGTCGTGGTCACGCTGATCGCGGCCGTGCGGCTGAGGTGGGGCTGGTTCCGCACGCTCGTCGCGCTGGCCTCGGCGGTCCCACCGCTGACCACGCTGCTCGCCGAGTGGTGGCTCAAGCGGACGGGCCACCTCGCGCAGCCGGCCGAGCGGGAGGCCGCGCCGTCGCCGGACACGGAGCTCCAGCCCACGCGCTGACGCCACTTGAACCTCACGCCGCGTGAGGGCCCAGCCTGGGGTCATGATCGACACCTACCCCGCTTTCGATGTCAGCCCCGTCCCCGTTCCCGGCCCGGACGCCCGGGCACCCGAGCCCTTCCACGGCATCTACGGCATGCCGATGTTCGTCTCGGTGCCCACCGCCGACCTGGCGGCGTCCACCGACTTCTGGGTACGGGGGCTGGGCTTCTTCGAGCTCTTCTCCGTACCCGGCCAGGTGGTCCACCTGCGCCGCTGGACGTTCCAGGACGTCCTCCTGGTCCCGACGGGGCGGCCCGCCGAGGCGCCCGCGCTGACCGTGAGCTTCTCCTGCGTGCTCGACCAGGTCGCGGGCATCGCCGCTGCCTGCGAGGAGGCACGGCCCGGCAGCACCACGGGGCCGCGGACGATGCCCTGGGGCTCGGTCGAGCTCGAGGTGGTCACACCGGAGAACGCGCGGGTGGTCATGACCGCCGCCCGACCGTACGACCCCGACAGCCCCGAGGCCCAGAACCTGCGGGACATGGGGATCGAGGGACCCGGGGAGTGACGCGCCTGCGAGACTGGGCCGGATGACGTACGCGAGCGCCACCGACGCGGTGCCGCCGGACGGGCTGACCGTCGGCGGTGCCGCGTCCGTCGTGGGCGTCACGGTGCGGACGCTGCACCACTGGGACGGTCTGGGCCTGGCCTGCCCGTCGCAGCGCACGGCCGGCGGGCACCGGCTGTACGACGCCGCCGACGTCGCCCGGCTGCACCGGGTGCGCCTCTACCGCGAGCTGGGCCTGCCACTTGCTGAGATCGCGGCGCTCCTGGACGCGCCCGCCGACGACGCCGAGGAGTCCCTGCGCCGGCAGCGGGACGAGGTGCGCGAGCACCTCGCGCGCCTGCAGCGGTCGGCGGACGCGCTGGACCGCATGATCGAGGCGCGCCGGTCCGGGGTGCTGCTCTCCCCCGAGGAACAGGTGCGCATCTTCGGAGAGCAGTGGCGGCCGGAGTGGACGGCCGAGGCGCGGGAGCGGTGGGGCGACGGCGAGCAGTGGGCGCAGTACGCCGAGCGCGCGGCGGACCGGGGGCCCGAGGACTGGCGCCGGATCACGGCGGACGTCGAGGCTCTCCACCACGACCTCGCCGTGGCCCTCCGTGCGGGCGTGCCGCCGGGCAGCGCGACGGCGAACGACCTGGCCGAACGGCACCGGGCGTCGGTCGGCGCCTACTTCGACTGCACCGTCTCCATGCATGTCTGCCTGGGTCGCACGTACGTGACCGACCCCGGCTTCCGGTCGTTCTACGACGACCTCGAACCCGGTCTGGCCACCTGGCTCCGCGACATCATCGACGCGAACGCCCGCGGGCGCGGCGTCGACCCGGAGACCGCCGTCTGGGTGTGAGGCGGGACGCACCACAAAGCACGTGTGCCGCGCGTGGCCCGTGTGTAGCATCGAGAGGTCGGCCGTGCGGCGCAGCCGCGGCGGACCGGCCATCAGATGCGACAGCGGCATGAGGAGCGAGAGATGCGGGTACACACCGCGGGATGCGGGGCGGCCGCAGCGGCCTGCTCGGGCAGCGCCCGGACCCGCGTCACAGCTCTCTGATCCCGGCAGCACCGCCCCCTGCACGGCCTTTTCCACAAGGCCTTCCACAGGGTGGTGCGCGCTGTCGGAGGGCGGGCGCGGCATCGTCCCCTGCCCTGCCGCCAGCCGGCCCGGTGACCGATCCGTTTCGGTGACCGTGGCGCCGTCGTGCACTCGCGCGACCACGAACGCCGGCCGGTGGCCTCCGCACGACCGGAAGCCGAGAAACCTGATGAACCCCATGACCGAGAAGCAGATCCGCGCGTCCTTCCTGAACGCGAGCAAGCGGGAGGCCGCGCAGGCGACCCTGCCCGACCTCGACGGCCTCGACTGGGAGCGCCTCGACTACCTCGGATGGCGCGACCGCAAGGCGCCGCTGTCCGCGTACGTGGTGCTCGAGCTCGACGGTGAACCGACCGGGGTTCTGTTGCGCTCCACCGACGCCAAGGCCGGCGGCAAGCGCACCAAGGGCGTCTGCGCCTGGTGCGAGGACGTCGTCGTCACCGAGGACGTCTCCATGTACGTCGCCAAGCGGGGCGGCGCGTCCGGGCGCAACGGCAACACGATCGGCACGCTGATCTGCACCGAGTTCGCCTGCTCGCGCAACGTGCGGCGCACGCCCACGTTCACCGAGGCCGGCAACGACCCGGCCATGCGTGAGCTGATCACCGACCGCCGCATCGCCGGTCTGCGCGAACGCGCCGCTCGGTTCGTGGCAGAGGTCGGCAGTACGCGCTGATCCTGGCGTCGGGCGCACAGGTCCCCTGGGCCTGCGCGTCCGACATCCGCGGGTGGGGCCGGGGTGTCTGCGCCTGGGTGCACCACCTCCGCCTCACGCCGCGGCGCCGCTCTCGACCCGCAGACGCGCGGCCGCCGCTATCGCGGCCTCGCACCACACGACGGCGGGGCGGTCGACGGCGCCGCGCATCACGATCTGGCGGCACAGCTCGCCCAGGCCCTCGGTCGCGGCGCGCTCGGCGTCCACCCCCGGGAACATCCGGTGCACGGAGAAGACGACGGCGCGCCGGTGCGCGGCCCACTCCGAGGGGTTCGATGCCAGCCCGTAGGTCCTGCTCTTCGTCGCGGTCATGCACTACAGACGCGGCGACCCCGCCGATGTCACAGCACTTCGCGAAGCTGATCCGGGTCAGTTTTTCCGGGAGCACGACGTAACCTCTCGGCATGCCCCTCTCCGACCGCGAGCCGCGGCTCGACTCCGCCGAGACCCCGGTGCTCTTCACCGCCTACCTGGACTACTACCGGCAGGCCGTGGACCGGAAGCTGCGCACCCTGTCCGACGCCGAGCTGCGCACCTCCCGGCTGCCGTCCGGCTGGTCGCCGCTGGAGCTCCTGATCCACCTGGTGCACATGGAGCGGCGCTGGTTCCGCTGGGGGTTCCTGGGCGAGCAGGTCGACGACCCGTGGGGCGACCACGCGGAGCAGGACCCGCACGGGCCGTGGGCCGTGCCCGACGGCGTGGACCTCGCCGAGCTCCTCGACCGTCTGCACGCCGGGGGCGAGACGACGCGCGAGGTGCTCGCCGCGCACGACCCGGCGGAGCACGGCGCGCTCGGCGGCCGGTTCACCGAGGACCCGCCCACGCTCGCCTGGATCTGCTTCCACGTGCTGCAGGAGTACGCGCGGCACGCGGGCCATCTGGACATCGCCGCCGAGATCACGGGCGGCGCGACGGGCGAGTAGCCGTCCGCACACGACCTGCACGTGTGTCGGCCCTGGCGCGCGGATCCCGCCGCTAGCCTCCGGTCATGCGAACCCCCTTCGAGCGTCGTCCGCCCCGGTCGGCACCACGCACAGGCGTGCGCACGGCCCTGTGGACGACGGCGGCCGGGGTCGCCGTCGTCGTGGTCCTCGGCGTGCTCGTGGCGACCGGGACCGTCTGGCCGAGCCGGCTGCCGGCCGCGGCCCACGACGTGCGCGGCGTCGACGTCTCGCACTACCAGGGCGAGATCGACTGGGACGTGCTCGCGGCACAGGACCTCGACTTCGCGTGGATCAAGGCAACCGAGGGCGCGTCGCACACCGACCCCCGGTTCGCCGAGAACTGGGCGGCCGCGAACCGCACGGACCTGCTCGTGGGGGCGTACCACTTCATGAGCTTCGAGAGCCCGGGCGCCGAGCAGGCCGCGCGGCTCGCGCGCGAGGTGCCCGCGACCCCGGGCACGCTGCCACCCGTGATCGACCTGGAGTTCTACGGGCGCTACTTCCAGGACCCGCCGGCGCCCGATCAGGTGCGGGCGATCCTCGACCCTCTGGTCGCGGGCGTCGAGGAGCACTACGGCGTGCCGCCGATCGTGTACGCGACCGGGGACGCGTACGACCTGTACCTCGCGGACCGCTACCCCGACCTGCCGATCTGGATCCGGTCGGTCGCCTGGACGCCCAGGCTCTCCGACGGCCGGGACTGGACGATCTGGCAGTACTCGAACCGCGACCGGCTGCCCGGGTACGACGGCGTGGAGCCGTACATCGACCTCAACGTCTTCGCGGGCACGCGCGCGGAGCTGACGGCGCTGACCCTGCCCTGACCTCGGCCGGCCCGGAACGCCCGGCCGGGGTCAGGGCAGCGTGATGCTGCCGAGCAGGCCGTCGTCGTGCTCGACCACCTCGAAGCCGATGCGCTCCAGCGACCGGCGCGCGGCGGGGCTCGCCACCGTGCGGGCCACCAGCCGCCGGGCCTCCATGGTCTGGGCGGCGGCCACCGCCCAGTAGGCGACCTCGCCGGCGATGCCGTGCCCGCGGTACGTCTCGCCGAGCCAGAGACCGACCTCGCGCGCGTCCGGGTCGCCGTCGACCAGGGCGAGGCGGGCCGCGCCCACGATGCGGCCCCCGGCCATGACCGCCCAGGTCACCTCGGGGACAGGTGCGGTCACGCTGAGCCGGCAGCGGCGGTGGTACTCGCGGAAGGCTGCCTCGCGGAGCTCGGTCCACGTGGTGCGCGCCTCGCCGGCCGGCTCGCCGGGTGCGGGCGGCATCACCTCGCCGGGCTGGGCCTCGGCCACGGCCAGGGCGAGCAGGTCCTCGAGCACGTCCTCGCCCACCGGTACGAGGTCAACCATCATCTGCGATGTCACGTCGCGGATGATAGCCCGATTTCACGACCCTCTAGATTACTGAAAGATTCAACCACTTCGGGCGTAGTCGACGCGGCCCAGCCCCAGCCACGCCGCGAGCTGCTCGACCTCGGCGTGCACCGCGTCCGTCGTCGCACCGTCGAACGGCAGGTCCTCGTGCACCGCGAAGACGCACAGCACGCCCTCCTTGCGGTCCGCCTTGGCGTCGAGCTTCCCCACGAACCGCTCCCCGTGCAGGATCGGCAGCGCGAAGTAGCCCCAGCGCCGCTTCCCCTTCGGCTTGTACATCTCGAGCGTGTACTCGTAGTCGAACAGGTCGAGCAGCCGTGGCCGGTCGGCCACGAGCGCGTCGAACGGCGACAGCAGGGCGGTGCGCGGTTCGAAGTCGTCGTCCGCGTGGTCCAGCAGCTCCGGGTCGACGTGCCACTCGCCGTCGCACCCCTCGACCTGGACGACCTCGCCCGGGAGGTCGACCCACCAGGCGCCGTCGCCCGAGCGGCCCTGCGCCCGCTTGCGGGCGATACCCTCCGCGGCCAGCCGCCGGTCGACCCGCTCGCGCAACGCCTCCTCCAACGGGACCGCCTCGACCTGGGGATACACCCGCTCGGCGAGGTCCCAGAGGCGCTGGCGACCCTTGCGCCCCACCATCGCCAGCTTGCCCTGCATGTTCAGCGCCTCGAGCATCTCGGCCACGCTGCGCCGGCTGCTCCAGCCCTCGGCGCCCCACGTGTAGGGCACCCGGGCCGTGTCCGGCACGTCCTTGGCGAGCACCGGCCCCTCTGCCTCGACCAGCGCCAGCACCTCGCGCTCGAACTCCGCGTTGTCCGTGAGCCACTGCCGCATGGTCTCGTTCTGCGGCCACTGGGCCATCTGCTCCAGGTACAGCGGCAGGTCACCCATCGAGCGCACGGTGCCGCGGAGCTGGAAGAGCATGCGGTCGGTGATCGCGTCGTCCACCGCGCCGATCCAGTACTCGTTCCCGAGCCGCGACCAGGCCACGAGGTCCACCGCCGGGGCCACGGCCGACGTCGGGTCGACGGCGAGGTAGGTGAGGTCCTCGACGAGGTGCACCAGGTCGACCGGCCGGCGGGCGTCGAGGAGCTGGGCGCGGAGCGCGATGCGGCGCGCCTGCTGCACGGTGAGCCGGTGGGTGGCCATGCCAGCGAGGATACGGAAGGCCACCGACACGCCGTCGGACCTACCGCTCAACCTTTCGCTGCCCTCGACCGTGAAGGAGGCATGAGCATGCCAATGGTCGCGGGGCGCTCGAGCCCCGACCCGGTCCACGCCCCCGGCGCGGCCCACGGGACCGAAGCGGTCGAGGTCGTGGTCGCGGGCGACACCGAGGCCGAGTTCGCCGCCTTCATGTCCCGGTCCACACCGGCGCTGGCCCGCACCGCCTGGTTGCTGTGCGGCGACACGCACCAGGCCGAGGAGCTGGTGCAGCAGGCCCTGATGAAGACGTACCTGGCCTGGCCCAAGGCCCGCAAGGGGGAGCCGCTCGCCTACGCACGGCGCGTCCTGGCGAACCTGCGGGTCGACGGGTGGCGCAGGCGGCGCCGGGAGGTCCTCATGTCCTCCGACGCGCTGCCCGAACGGCCGCAGGACGGCCGGAGCGCCGCCGACGTGCACGCCGAGCGCGACCGCCTGGTCCGCGCGCTGCGGCTGCTGCCCACCAAGCAGCGCCGGATCGTGGTGCTCCGGCACCTGGAGGGCCTGCCGGAGCGCGAGGTCGCCGACGCCGTCGGCGTCTCGGTCGGCACGGTCAAGTCCACGGCGTCCCGTGGCATCGCCCGCCTGCGGGAGATCCTGCAGGCCGACGGCACGAGCGACGCGGCGGCAGCCGGCGGCGCGGAGTCAGCCGGCGGCGCGGCACAACACACGAACCACGAGAGGAGCGGGTCATGAACGACGAGGAGCAGTTCGCCGAGAGCCTGCGTACGCAGGTCACACGCGTCGCACCGAGGATCGACGTCGACGTGACGCGCGTGGTCCCGGCCGCCCGACGGCGACGGGCGGCCCGGGCGGGCGGCGTCACCCTGACCCTGGCGCTGGCCCTCGGGGGCGGGGCCTGGGCGGCCACCACGCTGGAGCCCCCGGGAACGACCGTTCCCGGCGGCTCCATGACGATGGAGGTGGAGCCGTCGCCAGCGCCCAGCGGGCCGCCCGTCACATCGAGTGAGGGCGACCGGCTGGGCGACAGCACGGACAACCTGCCGTATGGACCCGTCATACCGCCGGAGGGCTGGCGGGACGCGACGTACTTCCACGTCGTGACCCGGGTCGACGGCTCGAAGAAGGGGGAGGAGCCCGAGGACGACTCGCCGATGGGCATCGAACGCTGGTACGGCGAGGGTGTGAGCTTCGAGCTGCTCAGCTTCGGCCCGGCCATGAGAGACACCGTCGGTTACCTCGTCATGGAAGGCAACGAACCCATCAGCTTCACGTGGGCGGACATCGCGGCGTTGCCCACCGAGCCGGGTGCGCTGCACGACGCGCTGCTCGAGAAGTTCGAGCCCACGGGCGTGGCAGAGGACGCGGCGCTGTTCAACGCGGCCCACCTGATCACCGATGCCCCGGCCCCGCCGGCGGTGCGCGCCGCGGGATGGGAGCTGCTCACGAGCCTGACCCCCGTCGAGGTGGAGCAGGACGTCCAGGACGCGGAGGGCCGCACGGGCAGCAGCGCCACGTTCGAGGTGTTCGACCGGACCGTCACGGTGATCTACGACGTGGAGCGGAACGTCCCGCTCCAGCTCGAGGACTCGATCGGCAAGATGCACTCCCGCACGGTCTTCCTCACGACCGAGTTCGTACCACTCCCCGAGGAGGTCGCCGACAGCGCCATCGAGGTACCCGACCTCACCGCGATGACCCGCGAGGACGTCGAGGTCGTCTGCCTGCAGGAGCACCTGGCCTGCACGTTCACGGAGGAGGAGTCGGAGACTGCGCCGGAGGGGACCGTCATCTCGTCCGACCCGGCCGAGGGTGCGCTCGTCACCTGGGGCGCCCCGGTCACGATCGTGCTCTCCGCGGGTCCCTGACCAGGCCCCTCACCCGAAGGCCCGCCACGGGCCCCGGACTGCACCGGATGCCTCCCGGCCCGGCGTAGCCTGGGGCCCGTGGCTCATACCTATAGCACCAGCGTCCGGGTCGAGGCACCCGCCGACGTCGTCTGGCAGGTTCTGTCCGACGTCGAACGCATGCCCGCCTGGACCGGCGCCATGAGCCGCGTGACGCTCCTGGGCCCCGAGCGGGCGATCGTCGTGGGCTCGCGCGTCGAGATCGAGCAGCCCGGGCTGCCGGCGGCGACCTGGGAGGTGGACGGCCTCACCGAGGGGCAGGGCTTCTCGTGGTCGAGCAGCGGCACCCCCGGCGTGCGGACCGGGGCCGCCCACCGGATCACCCCTTTGCCCGGCGCGGGGCCGGACGGCAGTGCCGCGTGCGACGTGACGACAGTCGTGGCCCGGAGCGGGATGCTCGCCGGGCTGACCGACCTGTCGGCGGGGCCGAGAGGTCGCGAGCTCGCCGACGCCCTGCTGGCCGACCTGAAGTCGGAGGCGGAGCTCCGAGCACGGAACAAGCCGTGACACACCGGCGGAGAGCCGCGTGTCGCAACATTTCGTCCGCTGTCTTTTCATAGCCGTCAGGACTGCATTTCGGCGCTAAAAATAGTCCTTACGCTGGGAAAAAGCATCTAGTCGAAAAGTTACGCGCGATTCGGACAGCCCGTTACTTCACGACAACTGTTATCTGATCGAGACAAGGTGGGTACCCGTATGTAGCGTCGGTTTCGCTGCGCCACCGGAGGCACAGCCGCGGGCCCCATTCCCCAGACCGGTACGGGACCGCGCAACCGGCGACTTGGAGAACTTCGGTGAGTACCACCGTCCGACGCGGTCGACACCGCGCCGATCACGCTCCTAGCACTCACTTCATGTCCGTGACCCGCAGCGCAGCCCGTTCGGGCGCTGTGATCGCGGCATCATCCGGACTTCTCGCAACAGCGTTCGCCCCCGGCGCACACGCGGTCGTGGGAGAAGGTTCGAACCGGCTGGCAAAAGAGGTCGCGACAGCACCGGCGGTGCAGGTCGCGAACGACGCACGGCTCAAGATCGAGAGCAAGGCCGTCAAGGTCACCCCCGCTCCCGAGCCCGAGCCGGAACCGGAGCCAGCCGTGGAGACCACAGCCTCGGTGACCGCGACGAGCACCGCCGACGGGGCCACACCGGACTACAAGTCCGACGGGTCCATCGGGGCCCAGGCCATCTCGATCGCGATGCAGTACATCGGCATCGCCTACGCGTACGGCGGCAGCTCGCCCGCCACGGGCTTCGACTGCTCAGGCCTGATCAAGTACGTGTACGCGCAGCTCGGCGTCGAGCTGCCGCACTCGTCGTCGTCCATGGTGGCGACCGGGTACCAGGTCTCCTCGCCGATCCCCGGCGACATCGTCTGGACCCAGGGCCACGTCTCCCTCTACGCCGGCGACGGCATGGTGGTCGAGGCCGCCAACTACGGCAGTCCTGTGCGCTACACCGAGCAGTGGCAGGACTACGCGGTCTACATCCGGCCGTACTAGTAACCAGAGCACAGGAGCACCGCGGCGCGGGCCGCGGTGCTCCTGTGCGCTCGGCGCCACCGGCGCCCGGGATCAGTACGCGACCGCGGCTGCCGCGTCGAGGATGCCGTACCCGTACAGCGGCGTCCACAGGCCCCGCAGGCCCAGGAGCGGGTCGCGGGCCGTGTACAGGACGGCCGCCTCGACGTCCGCGAGGGACCGCCCCTGCGCGAACAGCAGCGCCGCGACCCCGGCCACGTGCGGCGTCGCCATGGATGTGCCCGCGTAGGCGTCGTAGCTGCCGCCCGCGCAGGTGTCGGAACCGGTGCCCTCGGGCACCGTGGACCAGACGTCGCCGTCGCATCCGGTCAGCCCACCCGACCCGCCGGGCGCCGAGACGCTCTTCAGGTCGAGCTTGACCGGCAGCTCCGAGTAGTAGGAGTGCAGGCCTGCCGAGTCGGTGGCCCCGACGCAGATCGCGGCGCTGGTGAACGCCGGGTCGCTGCAGAGCGGGGTCGACGAGTTGCCGGCCGCCGCCACCGTCAGCGCGCCCTGCTCGCGGGCGTACGCGATGGCGTCGCGCATCAGGGTGTCGACGCCGATGATCGTCAGCAGCTGCCCGCCCAGGCCGGAGCCCAGGGAGAGGTTGATGACGTCGGCGCCGTGGTCGGCCGCCCAGCGGATGCCGTCCGCGATGTCCCGCGACGACCCCGTGCCCGCCTCGAGCACCTTGACCGGGAGGATCTCGGCGTCCGGAGCGACGCCGGCGACGCCGATGCCGTTGTCCGTCGCGGCGGCCACGATGCCTGCCACGTGCGTGCCGTGCTCGTCGCCGTCGTTGGCGCCGTCGGGGCCACGGAAGTCCCCGTCACCGCACGGGCGGACGTCCACGCAGCCGGTGAAGGTGGCGCCCGGCAGAAGCTGGCCGGCCAGGTCGGGCTGGTCGAGGTCGACACCGGTGTCGACCACGGCCACCACCACGCCCTCGCCGGTGCTGGCCCGCCAGGCCGTCTCGGCGTTGATCTGGTCCAGGCCCCACTGCCTGTCCCGGAGAGGATCGCTCGTCGCGGCGTGCGCGCCCGGCGCCACGGCCGTCAGGGCCACCACGACGAGCGCCGCGGAGGTGGCGGCGCCGACGAAGGACTTCCTTTTCATGTATGCCCCCATTGCTCGCACAGGGGCTGATTACCCCTGAACTGGGGCAAACCTAGGGTGAGGCGACCGATGCCGAACAGGGCCAATGTCCGGTTGTGGGTGAAATTTACCGAATCGAAATCAGCAGGGTGCTGCGGGTCAGGCCCAGGCCTCGGACAGCTCGCTCTCGTCCCCGGCCTCCCGGGACAGCCGCAGCGCCGCGATGGCCGCGCCGAGCAGCAGCGCCACCACCCAGGCACCGAGCTGGTGCCCGTCGGTCGTCAGAGCGGCGGAGGCGATCTCGCGGCCCGCGATACCGGCGGCCGACAGCGGGTTCTCGGTGAGCGCCGAGCCCGGCCAGATGTTCTCCTGCACGGTCAGCAGGGCGGGGCCGGCGGACTGCAGCACCCACACGGTGCCCGCGGCCGGCAGCCAGCCGAGCAGGTCGAGGGGCTTGCCGTCCACGCAGAGCCCGAACGCCACGCCGAGCGCCGTCGCGAGCACCCACCACGAGCCGATCGGGGAGACGTCGTTGCCGGGCAGGAGGCCCCAGAGCCAACCGTCCAGGAGCACCACCGGGAGGGCGAGCGCGACGCCGCGCAGCGCGGCCGGGCCGATGCCGGCCAGGAGCCCCGCGGCAAGGCCCACGAGCCCCGAGCCGACCGTGACGACGAGCATCCCGAACGGCATGGCGTCGCCGGGCACGGTGGCGCCGGCAGCGAGCCACCAGGAACTGCCGGCCGCGCCCGCCATGCCGAGCAGGGTGCCCGCGATCGCGGCGCCCGCACCCGCACCGGCCGAGGCGGGGAGGCGGGCCGTGACGCCGGCGAGCAGTCCGCCCATCAGGGCCATGACGACCAGGCCGACCACGGCGCCGTCGGCCGTGAAGGGGAGCGGCCGGATCCCGGCCGCCGCGGCGTCGGACGCACGGGCAAGGCCCGTGACCTGGTACGACAGCTGCGCGATCCAGGGCAGAAAACCGCAGGCCCACCAGACGATCGCACTGATTGGAAGCACCCACCACGCGGAGATGCGGTGCTGCGTTTCGGCCATGACGCCGAACGCTAGCCGATGTGTGATGTCGGTCATAACCGTGAAGACCGGAACGGCGTAAATCTGCTTCTTCGTTGGGTCAGACCGTAATGCGTAACCCGATCGTGACTTTTCCCGTGAACGTGTGTACTTTGACTTCTGCTCCACCGCGACGGTGGAGTCGTGAGCCGGACGCCGAGTCCTGTCACCGGCTCATGACTCAGACGTTCAAGACAGGAGCGGGGGACCCATTCCCGGGCGACAGCAGGATCGTCGCCCTCGGGGTGAAGCCGGACGGAAACCCCCCAGTAGCCGTGCGGCCGGGTTGTACTCCTACCCGAACCCGACAGCTCACCTCGCAGGCGGTACAGGAGACATTAGGTGACGAACTCCATCCGCGGACGGCATCGTGACAGCCGCCCGGCCCAGACACCACTGACTATCCTCGCTCGTACCGCCACCGAGAACGCCGGCACCGTCGCCCGCCGTGGCGCCATCGCCGCAGCCGCAGGCGGCGTCCTCATCTCGACCATCGCGACGACGGCCCACGCGGCCCCGGCGATGGACCTCAAGACCGAGGTCAAGACCGCGAAGCTGAACTCGGTCGACCTCAACTCCCTCACCGCGGTGGCCAAGCAGTCCGTCGCCGCCGCGCCCACCGTGACCGTCCCGGCCGACGCGAAGATGCCGATCGAGATGGAGACCCTGGGCACCACGAAGGGCGCCGACGGCGAGAAGGGCCAGGCCCCCGCCGTCGTCTCGGTCGACGCGCCGGACCCGGTCCCGGTCGGCCAGCAGGCCGTCAACATCGCCTTCAACTACCTGGGCATCACCTACGTGCTGGGCGGAAACTCGCCGGCGGAGGGCATGGACTGCTCGGGCCTGATCCAGTACGTGTACGCGCAGCTCGGCGTCTCTCTGCCGCACTCCTCGAGCGCGATGCTCGGCTCCGGCTACCAGGTCACGTACCCCGAGCCGGGCGACATCGTCTGGACGCCCGGCCACGTGGCCCTCTACGCCGGCAACGGCATGATCATCGAGGCCTGGGCCGCCGGCATGCCGGTGCGCTACACCGAGATGTGGCAGAACAGCCCGACCTTCATCCGCGTCGTCTGAGCCGGAGGCGCAGCGCAGGGTGAGAGCCGAGGTACGAGGCACTCGCCCGGAGCGGAGCCGCAGGCTCAGGCGACAAGAAGCCCGAGTCTGAGCCGGAGGCGCAGCGCAGGGTGAGGGCCGAGGTACGAGGCACTCGCCCGGAGCGGAGCCGCAGGCTCAGACGACAAGAGGCAGAGTCTGAGCTCGAGCCGGACGCTCACCGTAGTATCAGCACTTCGCGAGGCGCCGCCTCCGCGCCGGGTCCCGACCCGATGCCGGAGGGGGCGCCTTCCGCGCGTCTCCGGGACACCGGACTACTCCGGCCAGTCGCAGCTGTCCGCGATGAACGCGAACAGGTCGGCACGCGCCGAGTCGGGCATGGGCACGTAGATGACGTGCTGCGCCTCGCCGTCGACACTCGCCGAGACCGGCAGGAACGTGCCGCGCTTGTCCTCGCCCACGGCGTGGGCGTCGCAGCGGGCGGGGACCACCGGCAGCGTGATCGCGCCGGCCCGCTGGCCGTCCAGCGCACGCCCGGTCCAGCCGGAGCCGTCGCCGCCAGGGTCGGCGTTGTTCATGATCGTGGTCCCGGCGATCCGGTCGATCGTGACCTCAGGCCCACCGTCCACTGCCTCGACCCGTAGCGTCACCAGTGCCGTCAGCTCACCGTCGCGCGTCTCGACCGGAATGTCGGGCTCGACGGTGAGCTTGGCTCCCGCGGCGACGGCGGCACCGGCACAGTCCACGGCGTGGTTGCGGCCGAGGTGACCGCCGGGGTCCTCGACCTGCTCGACGACGACGTCGGTGGCCGGCCCGAGGTCGTCGTGCTCGCCGAGGGCGAGCCTGATCGTGGCCGACGGCGCAGCGTCCGGCCTGGGCTCCGCAGGGCCGGCCGGGGCGCCCGCACACTCCGCCTCGCCCAGCTGCAGATAAACGTCACGCGTGGTCCCCGGTCGGAGTGCCGGGGTGTGGTTCTCCTTCGTGGGACGCGACGGCCCGAAGCCGTCGGCGTCCAGGGCGCCCGACAGGAGCGTCATCGTCTCGTCCGAGTCGTTGGTGACCGCGAGGACGATCTCCCGGGCGGCGTACTGCGTGCGCCCCTGGTCCACCTGGACGGTGAGGTGGTCGGCCACGGCGCCGGGCACGGGACCCAGCGTCGACGTGGGCTCCGGCGGGCCGCCCGAACATGCGACCGCGGCCGCACCGACCAGCATCGTCAGGACGACGACGCCGGCGGTGCGGCCGCGGGCCACAGCGGTCAGGCGGTCTTGCGCCGACCGAAGATCGCCTGGGCGATCAGGATGACGATGACCGCGCCGATCACCGCGAAGAGCCAGGTCGACCACGACCAGAACTCGTCGAAGCCGATGTTGAAGATCAGTCCGCCCAGCCAGCCGCCGAGCATGGCGCCGAGCACACCGAGAAGCAAGGTGACCCAGAAACCGCCCGGCTGCTTGCCCGGGATGACGATGCGAGCGATGACACCGGCGATCAGTCCGAGGATGAGAAAGGCCCAGAAGCCCATGGCATTTTCCTCCAGTCTTGTTGCTTGCTTGTGCTCTACTCAAGCACTGATTTAGTTCAGTTGCCACCGGACCCGCCGATTAGGTCCATATCGGGACATTGCGCCCGGGCGGAGCGGGGCACACCACCACGCTAAAGTTCGCCCGGGCATGGGGCCCGAGGCACTGCCGGAGCACGGGCTCCGGGCACGGGAACGTTGAGGAGAGACCGGATGGACCAGGAGATCGGCACGCAGGCGGTACCGCGGACCGGACGGGAGCGGCTGCGGGCCTTTCTCGACCAGAAGTGGGTCACCAACCTGGTGCTCGGGGTGATCCTGGCGAACGCGCTGATCCTGGGCGCGGAGACGATGGTGACCGGCGCAGCCCTCGACGTCCTGGTCAAGATCGACCACACCATGCTCGGCTTCTTCGTGCTCGAGCTCGTGCTGCGGATCGTCGCCTACGGCCGGAAGTTCTTCCGCGACCCGTGGAACATCTTCGACCTGCTCGTCGTCGGTGTCGCGGTGCTCCCCGCGAGCGAGTCCCTGTCCGCGCTGCGTGCCCTGCGGGTGCTGAGGGTGCTGCGCGTGATCACCGTGGTGCCGTCGCTGCGTCGCGTCGTCGACGGCCTGCTGCGGGCCGTGCCGGGGATGGGCGCCGTGGGGGCCCTGCTGATCCTGGTCATGTACGTGTCGGCGGTCATCGCGACCGGCCTGTTCGGAGCGTCGTCCCCCGAGTACTTCGGCAGCCTGTGGATCTCCCTGTTCACGCTCTTCCAGGCCATGACGGGCGAGGCCTGGCCCGACATCGCCCGCTCGGTGATGGAGACCCATCCGGCCGCGTGGATCTTCTTCGTGCTCTACATCCTGGTCGTCAGCTTCGCCGTGCTGAACCTGTTCATCGCCGTCATCGTCAACGGCATGGAGGAGATCGCGGAGGAGGAGCGTCATGACGACGAGCAGAAGGACGAGCGGCTCGACGCCCTGGCCGCGCAGAACCGCGAGATCCTCGTCGAGCTCCGCGCCCTGCGGGCGAAGCTCGACGAGGAGGACGGCGAGGACGACGACGGCGCGGCCGCCTGACCGTCAGGCCGGTGCCAGCACCACGTTGACCAGGTGCGGCGGGCGCACGACGACCCGCCGCACCGCCCGGTCGCCCACCGCGCGGGCCACTGCCGGCCGCGCCAGGGCCGCTCGCTCCAGGTCGGCCGCCGCGACGTCCGCGGGGACCGGCAGCCGGTCCCGCACACGGCCGTCCACCTGGACCACGGCCTCGACCTCGGCGGTCACCAGGTACGCCGGGTCCACGTCGGGCCACGGCTGCGCCGCGACCGCCGTCGTGCGGCCCAGCCGTTCCCACAGCTCCTGGGCGGTGAACGGGGCGAACATGCCCAGCAGCACCGCGACGGCGGCGACGGCCTCGCGGTACGTCTCGTCGTCGGTGTCCGACGCCGCCCGCCGCACCTCGCCCACCAGCTCCATCAGCCGGGCGATCGCGACGTTGAAGCGGCCGGCCTCGACCAGCCCGTCGACGTCGTGCACGGTCCGGTGCACCGCCCGGCGCAGGGCATGCCCGCCCGCCGGTCGAGGTTGTCGAGACCCCAGCCGCAGCGCACGCGCCAGGAACTTCCCCATGGCCTCCGGCGACACGTCTGCCCAGTCGACGTCGTCCTCCGGCGGCCCCGCGAACAGCATCGCCAGCCGGACGGCGTCCACCCCGTGCCGGTCCAGCTCGGCGGCCAGGTCCACGCCGTTGCCCAGCGACTTGCTCATCGCGCGGCCCTGGTTGACCACCTGACCCTGGTTCATCAGGCGGGCGTACGGCTCGGGCGACGGCACCAGGCCCATGTCGAACAGGACCTTGGTGACGAACCGCGCGTACAGCAGGTGCATGGTCGCGTGCTCGACGCCGCCCACGTACAGCGCGGCGGGCATCCAGCGCGCGGCGTCCTCCGGGCGGAACGGGCCGCCGTCGTACCCGGGCGACAGGTAGCGCAGGAAGTACCAGGACGAGTCCACGAACGTGTCCATGGTGTCGGTGTCGCGCTCGGCGGGTCCACCGCAGCGCGGGCAGGTGGTCTCCACCCAGTCGCGGGCCGCGGCCAGGGGCGAGACGTCGCCGGGGGCCAGCCGGTCGCCCGCCAGGTACGGCAGCTCGACGGGCAGCTGGTCATCGGGCACCAGCACCTCCCCGCACGCCGGGCAGTGGACCACCGGGATCGGGGCGCCCCAGTACCGCTGCCGGGAGACCAGCCAGTCGTGCAGGCGGTACGTGCGGCCGTTCGGCCCCTCGGACCGGCCGATCCAGTTGCGCTGCATGGTCAGCACGTGCGCGGGCCAGCCGGGCTCCAGCAGGGACATGTCGTCCAGCAGCCGGTCCGCGTAGGCCGTCGTGCGGAAGAACCACTGCGTCAGGCTGCGCGCCACGACGGTGGCGCCGCAGCGTTCGCACGCGCCGTCGACCACCTGCTCGTTGGCCAGGACGGTGCGGTCCTCGGGGCACCAGTTCACCTCCGCCGCCGCCCGGTAGGCCAGGCCACGCTCGTGCAGGCGGGCGAACAGCCACTGCGTCCAGCGGTAGTACCCGGGCTCGTGGGTGTGCAGGCGCCGCGTCCAGTCGAACGAGACGCCGTAGCGCCGGATCGACGCCGCCTGCGTCGCGATGTTCGCCTCCGTGAACACCGCCGGGTGCTCGCCGCGGCGGATGGCCGCGTTCTCGGCCGGCAGCCCGAACGAGTCCCAGCCCACCGGGTTGAGCACGTCGAAGCCCTTGGCGCGCCAATATCGGGCCTGGACGTCGGTGATCGCGAACACCTCGGCGTGCCCCATGTGCAGGTCCCCCGAGGGGTACGGGAACATCGTCAGCAGGTACCGGCGGGGCCGGACGCCGTCGTCGGACGCCGCGAACCCGGCGGCCTCGGCCGGGCCGCCGCCGGTGGGTCCAGGGGTGGTGCGCTGCTCGCTCATCGCTCTCGCTCTCCGGTGCGTCGATCGGGTTCCGGGCACGAAAAAGCCCCTCGCAAGGAGGGGCGGCCGCACCGGGTGTGCCCGCTCGAGGGCGGAACCGGTGCGGCTAGGTAAGCAGCGAGCGTGTCGTGCGCATGGCCCCACCGTACGTGGACCTGCCTGGCCGGTAAAGGGAAGCGGGACGGCGGAAACGCCGTGTCCGAGGGCACGAGCGCCGGATCGGTCCGCCGCCAGCGAGGTCCGAGCCGGCGCTCGCGCCGAAGAACGGGAAGCCGTGGCTCGGCGTGCCCCCAGCGCACTCCGAACCACGGTTCCCGCCCGACGCGACGGAGCTCGGCCCGCCCCCAGCGAGGTCCGAACTTCGTCCGCGTCACAGAGAAGACGCGGGCACGTCCCGGATGTCACAGCACTTTTCGATGCATTCACATGTGGCCTGGATCACAGGCCTACCGGATGAAATTTGATCGCGCGCGTCGAACGGTGCCCTGGGCACCCGTTTCGGACCTCTCTCCGCGCCGGAAACGGACGCCACGGAACAATCCGAAGAAATTTCCAGAAGTGCTGTGACATCCGGCCGGCTCGCGCGTCTGGGCTGTATGGAACACACCGAGCACCCCGAACTTGTTCGTCTGGGCGCCCAATACCTGCGCGCGTACGCGGAGGGTGACGCGGTCAACCTCTACCGCCTCGCCGACGCGTGGGGAGCCAGCGACCTGATCGCCGCGACCTGTGAGGTCGCCCTCGCGATCATCCACGCGACGTCCGGACCGCAGGGTCTGGACGTCGTGTCGACCACGTTCACGACCACCCGGAGGTGAACCCCTGATGGACTTGACCAGATCCGAGCCCGAGCCGCCGCTCGGGCCGCCCTCCGAGCCCGTGCCGGCCGCGCACCCCAGCGGCGCCGCCACGACAACCGATCACCCCGGAAAGTTGCACAAACGTGGATCTGTGGTGCGATCATTGCCGAGCGAGTCGAAACCGGACACTATGCGCAGAGGGGAACGGGTTCGCGTGACGACCACAGGTGACCTGCGTATCGACGACTGGGTGGTGCACCGCCCCAACGTCGTACGCTCCGTCGCGGCACGCGTACCCGGCATCGACGCCGAGGAAGCCACCAGCCGCGCCCTGGAGAAGATGGTCCGCATCGTCTCCACCGGCGGCACCATCGACGACCCCGCCCCCTACTGGCGACGCGCCGCGGTCAACGAAGCCATCTCCATGACCCGCGAAGCCGGCCGCACCTACGCCGTCGAGGACGACACCCTCGACGGCCTGACCCCACCCATGGCCGGAGCAGAGCTCGACGCCGAACGACAAGCCGACGTCTCCATGCTCCGCACCGCCCTGTCCGACCTCGCCGACGACGACCGCAAGATCCTCCTGGACCGGCACGTGCACGACATGGCCGTGACCGACATCGCCACCGGCCTCGGCGTGCGCCCCCACGCCGTGACCATGCGACTACGCCGCGCCGAGGAACGCCTCGCCGGCGCGTTCGCCGCCGCCCACGCCCAGAACGTCAACGAACCCGAGTGCCGCACCACCCGCGCCGCCATGCACGACTACCTCAAAGGACGCCTCCTGCCCCGCCGGCAGCGACGCCTGGAGGTCCACATGGACGGCTGCGGCGAATGCACCCGCGCGTTCATCGACGTACGCGAGGTCTCCTGGATGCTCCGCGACCTCGGACAACACCTCATCGCCGGCGGACTGCTCACCAGCGCCGCCGGCGCCGCGGGCGCGGGCGCCGCGGGCACGACCAAGCCGCGCTTCGGCAAGAAGGAGACCGCGGTGGCGGCGGGCGTGCTCGCCGCGCTGGCCATCGGCTCCGGCGCCGCCGCGATGATCCTGAACCAGCTCGACGACCCGCCCGTCCAGGCGGTCGAGGAGGCCGGGGCCGCGGGCGGCGGTTCCGGCGCCGGCGGGGCCGGCGGCGGCTCGGGTGGCGGTGGCGGCGACGGAGACGACTCGTCGTCCACCTCGGACAAGCCGTCCTCGGACGAGAAGCCCCCGTCCATCCCGCCCGAGGACCCCCGGCCGCGCCCCGCGACCACCCCGAAGGAGGACGCGGCGGCCGCGCCGGTCGACCCGCCCCCGGTGGTGGCCGAGCCGGCTCCGGCGCCGGAGTCCGACGACGCGCCGGACGACACCACGAAGCCCCCGTCCTCCGGCTCCGACTCCGGGTCGAACCCGGGTGGCGGCACGGACGCGCCCGACCCGCCCGAGGAGCCCGAGGAACCAGCCGAGCCGCCGACCGAGCCGGAGAACCCGGCGGAACCGCCGGAGGTACCGGAGGAGCCCGAGGCTCCCGCGACACCGGGCCTCGGCAGCGCGCTGGACGAGCTGCTCGCCAGCCTCGGCCTCTCGGACCTCCCGGGCATCGATCTCGCGACCACCACGCTGGACGAGATCTGGAACCTGCTCTTCGGCACGTTCTCGGACGCCGCCGACGACGCAGAGTCTGCGGCCGGGGACTGATGGGTGTGCGGGCCTCCTACCAGGCCCGCATCTCCTCGATGCTGTGCGGACGCACAGGCCTTCTGGGCGCGAGCCCAAGATCGTCCCGTGATCACAGAGGCGCCTTCCATGCGCATGCATTCTTTGCGAACATGCACGCCCGGGGGCACGCGCGACGTGGTGTCACGGGGTGTCACGTCGCGTGCGGGAGGGGGGCAGCGTGACCGTCACGAGTGCCGACCTCAGCCTGTGGGCGGCTCACCGCCGCGCCGTGGTCTTCACGGTGTCCCGGCGGGTTCCGGGCGTCGACCCGGAGCTGGCCGCGAGCTGCGGCCTCGAGCTGCTGTGCGTGGAGCTCCTCAAGCAGGGCGACCTCGCCGACCCGCTCGCGTTCTGGAGCACCGCGGCCGTCGAGGTGGCGATGCGGATGACCCAGGAGGGGGAACCGGCCGTCGGCGGTCCCGCGGGCGAGCCCGCCGCCCTGGCGCCGGTGCGGCACGCGCTCGACTTCGAGGTGCTCAACCTGGCCATGGAGCGGCTCCCCGCCAGTGAGCAGCAGCTCCTCTGGGACCACCACGTGGCGTCCCGGCCCGTGTCGGCGATCGCCGACGAGATCGGCGTGCTGCCCTACGCCGCCAAGCGCCGGCTGCGCCGGGCAGAGAACCGGCTCGCGAGCACGTTCGCCACGGCCCACGCCGGAACCACCGCCGACCTGGAGTGCCGGTCCACCCGGGCCGCCCTCCACGACTTCGTCCGGAACCGCCTGCTGCCGCGCCGACGCCAGCAGGTCGAGGACCACATGGTCGGGTGCTCGGGCTGCACCCGGGCGTTCGTCGACGTCCGCGAGTCCTACTGGATGCTGCGCGCCGGTGCGCCCGTGCTGTTGCTCGGGACCGTGACGGCGGAGTCAGGGCTGGCGAGCGGGGCCGGCGCGGCGGGTGCGGCGGCGGCCGGAGGGGCTGCGGCCGGGGCCGGAGGCTGGCTCGCCACCGTCGGGGTCCGCGCGGCCGTGACCGCCCGGACGTTGCTGACCGACCCGGTGAGCCTGACCGCTACCGTCGCCGGCGGCCTGTTCGTGACGACCGCGGTCACGACGGGCATGGTGGGCAGCGTCGAGGCCACGGCGCCTTCGTTCCACGAGACCAGTACGGTCTCGGTGTCGGCCTCGGCACAGGACCGGCCACCGGCCGCCGCCCGTCATGCCACCCGGTCGGTCCAGGAGGATCCGACCCACGTTCCCGACCTGACCGGCACGACGTCGACGGAGCACAGGCCGCCCGGCCAGGCGAAGAAGGACGGCGTCCCGCCGGGTCTCACGAAGTCGGACGGCGTCCCGCCGGGCCTGTCCACGTCGGACGGCGTCCCGCCGGGCCTGACCACATCGGACGGCGTCCCGCCGGGTCTCGCGAAGTCGGACGGCGTCCCGCCGGGGCAGGCGAAGAAGGACGGCGCCCCGCCCGGTCAGGCGAGAAAGAACAACGCCCCGCCCGGTCAGGCCAAGAAGGATGTTCCGCCCGGTCAGGCGAAGAAGGACGGGGAGGGCAAGGGGCAGACGCCGCCGGGTCAGGCCCGTTCGAGGAGTACCAGCACCTCGTAGTGGGAGGTCTGCGGGAACATGTCGAGCAGCCGCGCCCGGACCGGCCGGAGCGACGGCATGGCGGCGAGGTCCTTGGCGAGCGTGGTCGCGTTGCAGCTCGAGTACAGGACGTGGTCGATCCCGGAACCCTCCAGCCACTGCGCGAGGTCGGTGCCGATACCGCGCCGGGGCGGGTTCACGATCACCATCTCGGGCAGCCCGGGCGCCTGCGGCCCGACGGCGAACGCCGTCGCGTCGCCCGCGGCGAACGAGACGTCCCGGAACCGGCCGGCCCCGTCGCCGTCGCGCAGGCGCTCCACCGTGCCCGACGCCGCGACGACCGCCTCGGCGCTGATCTCGATACCCGTGACGGACCGGCCGGGCGCGGAGCAGTGCAGCGCGAAACCGCCGACCCCGCAGTAGAGGTCCCAGAGGCTGTGCGGGTCCACCTCGTCGACCCAGGTGCGGGCCTGCCGGTACAGCTCGGTGGCGACCGCCGTGTTGGTCTGGAAGAAGCTCTGCGGTCGCAGGTCGAGCGTGATGTCGTCGATGCGCATCGGGAGCGTGGTGCGCTCGGTCAGCGGGATCTCGAGGTCGCCCTCCAGCACCGCGGCGTGCGCGGGCTGGATGTTCGCCGAAGCGACCGCGAGGGTCGGGAGGTCGGCCAGCAGCGCGGGCAGGTGCTTGCGGATCCGCGCGATCGACTCCTGGGAGCGCAGCACGAACCGGACCATCAGCTCGCCGTCGGGCGACAGCGTGACCAGGAGGTACTTGAGCTCGCCGCGCTGCTGCGCGCGCTTGCCCGTGCCCGAGACCTGGTACGGCTCCAGGTTCGCGCGCGTCACGAACGCCGCCAGCGGTCCGAAGGACGCCTGGAGCTCGTCGGGGTAGAGGCCGCAGTCGGTCAGGTCGACCCCGTGGCCGGCCCGGTCGAGGATGCCCAGCACAGGCTCGGCGACAGTGCCGCTGACGACCATCTTCGCCTTGTTCCGGAAGGCGGACTCGACGCTGCGGACCGCCGGGAGCCAGGTCAGGCCGTCGGAGACCGGGTCGAGGAGCGTGGCGACCTGCCGCTCCTTGTCGAGCACCTGGGTGGGGTAGTCGATCTCCAGGAGGGTGCAGGAGTGGCAGCGGCCGGCGTCATAGTGAGGGCACTGCACGCCCCCCATTATCCAGTGCCCGCGCACCACCGTGGTCGACGGCGGCGCGCGGGCACCGGACGGGCGGCGTCAGCCCTGGTACTCGAAGTGCCAGGGCTCCTCGCGACCACCGCCGGCCCGTGCCCAGTCCGGGTGCTCCCAGCCGAACTTGGGCCCGTTGGCCGCGAGCCACTCGAACTCGGGCTCGCCGAAGCGGAAGCCGTCGTCCACAGGCACGTCCACAGCAGCGGCCCAGCCGTGGTTGGAGGTGCCGGGCTCGGCGACCTGGCCGGCGCCGAACTCGGCGAGCGCCTGGAGCTGCCAGTCGTAGGGGCGGTAGCCGTACTCGACGCGCAGCGGCTTGCCGAGCTCCGCCTCGAACGCCGCTGCCAGCTTCGTCCAGTCCTCGGCGGCGTCGCACCGCAGGTACTGGTCCTGGCCCTCGGGACCGAGCCCCATCTTGCACAGGTCCTTCTGGGCGATCCGCCCGTTGCTGCCGTCCGCCAGCGTGGCCCGCACCGCCCAGGCACCGTCCTCGATCGCCACCCGCGCGGTCTCGCGGCGGTCCAGGAGGTCCTGCACGGCAGCGAGGTCCTTGGCGTCGGCCCGCGCCGCGAGCGCCGCCGCACCCTCCTTGCGGTGCGCCAGGAGGGTTTTGCGGGGGCCGGTGGGGCCGTCCAGACCGGCGGCCCAGTCGAGGGTGTACTGCGAGTCCCGCACCGAGATCTTGAGCTGGTCGGTCGTGGTCGACAGGGACTTCAGGGCCTTGTCAAGCTGCTCGGCGGCCTGCGCCGCCTCGTCGGCGGCCGCGTCTGCCTCGGCCTGGGCGTCCTTGCGGTCCTGCTGCCACTGCCGGTAGGACTCCTGCACGTCCTCGGTGGCGGAGGTGAGAGTGGTCGAGGCGGTGCGCATGGTCATGGCCCACTCGGTGGCCTGCGCCTCCAGGGCGTCCAGGTCCGCGGGGGCCTCGAGGCCGGCGGCCCCGGCCTCGGGGATCGACGGGGGCTGCTGGTCGCCGAGCTTCTTGGCGGCGGCGACGCGCGCGGCGAGCTCGGCGCGGAGCGCGCCGTCGACCACCTTGCCCTTCGAGGCGACGAGCGTGCTCTCGGCGGTCTCGATCTGCGCGGCCAGCCCCTCCTGTGCGGCGCGCCCCTCGTCGACGGCCTGCACGACGTCGGCCCGCGCGTCGGCGAGCTGGTCCAGCCCGCGGTCGTTCGTGACGTGCACGAGCGCGAACACGATGCTGCCGATCAGCGCCACCGCGGCGACGATCAGGAAGACGAACAGCGGTCGCATGGAGCCGCTGTCGCGCCGCCCGCCCGGCCCGCTCGGCGGGATGTCGGACCTACCGGCCGCCACCTCGGCTCTCGGTGCGGGGCGTGCGGGCTTCGGTGCTTCGGCGAGGGCGGGTTCGGGCGCGGGCCCGGAGGATGTGGACGGCTCCACGTTGAGGGGCATGGCCCGCAGTTTGGCGAATCTCGGACGCGGGCGCTAGTTGCCCGCCCCCTCGGCGAGCTTCTTGAGCTTGTCGACGTACACGGCCATCTGGTCGCCCTGCCAGTCGGGGATGTTGGTGTTGCCCGCGTAGAGCCCCACCGAGCTGTCGGTGAGCTCGCGCAGGATGTCCGCGTGACCGGCGTGCCGGGCGGTCTCGTCGGTGACGTGGACGATGATCCGGAACAGCGTGACCTCGCGGTTCTTCCACCACGGCACCCTGCCGACGGTGCTGAGCGGGAGGGTGTCTATGGTCTCGTCGCAGAACGCCCAGCCCCGCTTGTAGAGGTCCACGACGGAGGCGACGGTCTCGTCCGCGGTCGCGTACCAGTCGGCCTGCGGGTCGGTCTCGAAGATGTCGTCGGGGACGAGCTCTCCCGGGTTGGGCCACTGCCGCCCGAAGACCGGCCCGAGATAGCCGATCTCGGTGTTGGCGCAGTGCTTCACGATGCCCAGGAGGTTGTTGCCCGAGGGCACCAGGGGCCATCGTGCCTGCTTCTCCGTGAGGCCCTCGAGCTTCCACACGAGGGCCTCACGGGTCTCCTGGAGGTACTTCTTCAGGATCTGCTTCTGCTCGAGCTCGGTCGCGTCGCTCGCGGCATTGCTGGTCGTCTGTGACATGAGGACAGTGTGTCCCGAGCCACCGACACTCACCGAGGCTTTTGCACCCGGGCCCGCCCCTTCGGCCTGCGGTGCAGCCACCACTCGGCGAACAGGAGGTTCACGATCCAGGACATCCACGCCGAGGCCACGGCCGCGCCCTCGATCTCCGGGGCGCCGAACCCGATGTCCGGGTTCGCGAGTGCCCCGGGGACGTAGATCGCGATGAGCACGGGTGCCCAGAACCGGTTGGCCACGATGGAGAACGCCAGTGCGGTGCTGCGGACCATCCACTCGCGGTGGTCCGCGAACCGGTGCTGCCGCACGGCGCGGTAGCCGAGCAGCGTGAACGTCAGGAGCAGCACGGCGAGCATCGTGTTGCCCACCTGCTGCCCCACGCCCGCGCTCGGGAACTGCGAGGTGACGAGCGCCCCGACGCCGGAGACGAGCGCGGAGACCACGTAGACGCGGCCGCTCCACCGGTGCACGCGCGGGTGGTTGGCCCGCAGCCACGGCCAGAGCTGCAGCACACCCGCGGTGAGCATCACCGAGCCGGCGAGGATGTGCGTGACCAGGGCCGGGTAGAACGCCGGCCCGCGGTCCGTCGGCACCAGGGACAGGGTCGGGTCGAGGCCCACGTAGCGGGGCAGGGCGGTCGCCAGGAACACCCCGGTGACCACGGCGAGGGGCGCGATCCAGGGACGGCGCCACCAGCGGGTCGCCGCCCGCCCCCGCTCAGCGCCGGGCACGGAACGCCAGCCCTGCTGCGACGGCGAAGACCAGGCCGAGGCTCACGCACCAGGTGATCGCGAGCGCCGCGGTCCCGCCCGGGTCGGCCAGGCCGGGATTCCCGGCGACGTCGCCCGTGAGCAGCCCGCGGACCGTCTCGATCACGGGTGTGACGGGCTGGTGCTCGGCGAACCCCCGTAGCCAGGCCGGGAGGGTGTCGACGGGCACGAACGCGCTCGACACGTAGGGCAGGAACATCACGAAGAACGAGAAGCCGCCCGCAGCGTCGGGTGAGCGGACCAGCACGCCGACGAGGGTGGCGAGCCAGGTGATCCAGCCGACGAAGAGCAGGATCATGCCGACCGCGGCGAGCCACTCCAGCGCGGTGGCCTGGGGCCGGAACCCGAGCAGGATGGAGACGCCGAAGACGATCGCGGTGGTGGCGAGGTTCTTCACGAGGCTCGCCACGACGTGCCCGGACAGCACGGTCCAGGCGTTGACGGGCATCGAGCGGAGCCGGTCGACCATGCCGCCCGACATGTCGCGCTCCACCGCCATGGCGGTGTTCGCGGCGCCGAACCCGGCGGCCAGCAGGATCACTCCCGGTGTCACGTAGTCGATGTACTCCGTGCCGGTGTCCAGCGCCCCGCCGAACACGAGCACGAACATCAGGAGGATGATCACGGGCAGTACCACCGCGGTGATCATCGCGTCCGTGTCGCGCGCGACGAGGCGCAGGCCGCGGGTGGTCATGGTCGAGACGTCGCTCAGCACGTGGGTCATGCCGCCACCCCTGTCGTGGTGGCCCGGCGGTCCTGGCCGGCCCGGCCCGCCGTCCCGGCCTGTCCGGTCAGCGTCAGGAAGACGTCGTCGAGGCTCGGCGCGCGCACCTCCCAGTGCTCGGGCGCGATTCCGGCGGCCTCGACCGCCGACAACACCGACCGCACGTGCCCGACCGAGCCGTCCGTGGCCACGCGCACCCGCGCGCCGTCGACCGTGGCGGCCGCGAGCGCCGGGGCGACCCGGGCGGCGTCGGACGGCGTGGCGAAGGCGAGCTCGACGCCGGCCTCGCCGACCTCGCGCTTGAGCTGGGCGGGGGTGCCCTCGGCGACGACGCGGCCGCCGTCCACCAGCGCGACGCGCTGGGCGAGCCGGTCGGCCTCCTCCAGGTACTGGGTGGTCAGGAGCACGCTGGTGCCGTCGGCCACGACGCCCCGCACGACGTCCCACAGGGCCTGCCTCGACCTCGGGTCGAGGCCCGTGGTGGGTTCGTCGAGAAACATGACGCGGGGCCGGGTGAGCAGGCCGGCGGCGAGGTCGAGCCGACGTCGCATGCCGCCCGACCAGGTGCCCACGTGCCGGCTCGCGGCGTCGGCCAGGTCGAAGGCGGTGAGCAGCTCGGTCACGCGGTCCCGCACCACGCGGCGGGGCAGGTGGGCGAGGTGCCCCATCATCGTCAGGTTCTCGGCGCCGGACAGCTTGTCGTCGACGGCGACCTGCTGCCCCGTGAGGCTGATGATCTCGCGGACGCGGCGCGCGTCCCGCACCACGTCGAGCCCGCCGACGGTCGCACGACCCGCGTCGGGCCGCAGCAGCGTGGACAGGATGCGGACCGTGGTGGTCTTGCCGGCCCCGTTGGGCCCCAGCAAGGCCAGCACCGTTCCCTCCTCGAGCTCCAGGTGGAGCCCGTCCAGCACGGGCGGGCTCGTCGAGCCCCGCCTGGCGAAGGACTTGCCCAGTCCTTCGGCCGTGACGATCGCAGCCATGGTCGTTTCCTCTCGGATCCAGTTACTGTTTACGTCCTACGCGTTTTAGTGTGGGGCGTAAACAGTATGTGGTCAAGAGGGTTTCGGGTCGGATCACCCCGGCTGGGCAGGGCAGGATGGAACCGATGCGCACAGACGACACGTCCGGGCCGGCCGAGCAGCCGCCGAGCACCGGCCAGGAGCACGAGCTGCCCGCCGTCGTGCAGCGCCTGTGGGGGGACACCGCGCCGCGCCGGCGCGGGCCCAAGCCCGCGCTGTCCGCCGCGCGGATCGTGCAGGCCGCCATGGAGCTGGCCGACGCCGAGGGCCTCGCCGCCGTCTCGATGGCGCGGGTCGCCGAGGCCGTCGGCTACACACCGATGGCGCTGTACCGGCACGTGTCCGGCAAGGACGAGCTGCTGATCCTCATGTCGGACGCCGTGGCCGCCGACCTGCCCGAGATCCCGGCCGGCTCCGACTGGCGGGCGGGGCTGGAGGCCTGGACACGGGCGCAGATCGACATGGCGCTGACCAGGCCGTGGATGCTCGATCTGCCGCTGTCGGCCACGCCGCCCGGGCCGAACCGGGTGCGCTGGATGGACCAGGCGTTCGGCGTGATGCGGGAGGTGGACCTGCCCGCGGACGAGAAGCTCGCGGTCGTCGGCCTGCTCGCCCAGCACGTGCTGGGCGAGGCCCGGGTGCACGTGGAGACCCACCGCGCAGCGGTGCAGAAGGTACGGCGGGACGCCGGGCTGCCCGACGACACCCCCGAGGCCGAGCTCGACCCCGCCGCGATCCATGCGGCCGACCCCTACGCCGACTTCGAGGTGGTGCTCGGCCGCTACGCCGGCCCGGACACGTATCCGCACATCTTCGCCTCGTTCGCGTCGTGGTCAGGGCCTGCCGTCGACGGACCCGGCGACGACGACATCGCCTTCGGGATCTCGGTGGTGCTCGACGGCCTCGAGGCGTACCTGCGGCGCCGTGGTGCGATCACGCCCGAGAGCTCCTGAGTCCCTCGGCACGGCGCCGCAACGGTTCCGGCGCGACCACAGGCAGCGGTTTTCGGACGTCGTGCACAGGCAGGCTGCCGACCGGCGCGGAGTGTCGGTGACGTGAGTCAGAGTGGTCCCGTGACCACCGAACACGGGACAGACATCAGCACGACGGCGGACGTCGCCGGCTCGGCAGGGCGCTGCTTCGGCGACGGCGACGCGCTCTACTCGGCGTACCACGACGAGGAGTGGGGCGTGCCCGTGCACGGCGAGCAGGCGCTGCTGGAGCGCATCGCCCTGGAGGGCTTCCAGTCCGGGCTCTCGTGGATCACCGTGCTGCGCAAGCGGCCGGCGTTCCGCGAGGTGTTCGAGGGCTTCGACCCGGAGCGGGTGGCCGCCTTCGGCCCTGACGACGTCGAGCGACTGCTCCTCGACGCCCGCATCATCCGGAACCGCATGAAGATCGAGGCGACCATCGACAACGCGCGCGCCGTGGTCGCGCTGCACGACTCCGGGCGCACGCTCGACGAGCTCTTCTGGTCGTTCGCACCAGACCCGGCCGGGCGCGTACGGCACGCCACGTTCGGCGACGTGCCGGCGACGACCGCCGAGTCCAAGGCCCTGAGCAAGGCGCTCAAGAAGGAGGGCTTCCGGTTCATCGGGCCGACGACGGCGTACGCGGCCATGCAGGCGTGCGGCCTGGTGGACGACCACTTGGCCACCTGCCCGGTGGTGCTGCGCCGGGCCGGCGCGGTGCGCCGGGCCGGCGCGGTGCCTACCGGGACGGCCGGAGCAGCCGCCCCGGCCGGCTGAGGGTCACAGGTCGGCGCACGGCTCCACGACCGGCAGCACCGCGTCGCGCACCCACTCCGCGAGAGAGGTGCCCGGCGGCCGCAGGATCACGGTGTCCACGCCGTGCACGGCGAAGCCCCGCATCTCCTCGACGAAGGCCGCGGTGTCGCCCGGCCGGATCGGCGTGCCGCGGTGCAGCATGGTGATGCGGATCTCGGCGGGGTCCCGGCCCACGTCGGCACAGTGGGCGTGCAGCACGTCGAGCAGGTGGCGCAGACGCTCCGGCGTCTCGGCGAACAGGTTGCACGCGTCGGCGTACTGCGCCACGAGCCGCAGGGTCTTCCGCTCGCCCGACCCGCCGATCATGATCTCCGGGCCCGACAGCGGCGGCGGGTAGCAGAGGGTCTCGGCGAGCTGGAAGTGCTTGCCCTCGAACGGCCCGTCCTGCTCCGGGTCGTACATCTGCCGCGCGATCCGGACGGTCTCCTCCAGCATCTCGAACCGCTCCTTGACCGGCGGGAACGGCACCCCCAGCCCCGCGTGCTCCTTGTCGTACCAGGCGGCACCGATGCCGTACGTCGCCCGGCCGCCGGAGACCACGTCGAGGGACGCCACGATCTTGGCCAGCAGGCCCGGGTAGCGGTACGTCACCCCCGTGACCAGCGCACCGAGCTGCACCCGCTCGGTCACCCCGGCCAGGTAGCCCAGGGTCGTGTACGCCTCCAGCATCGGGTCCGATGCCGGGAAGCCCTGGTGCTCCATCTGGAAGTAGTGGTCCATCACGGAGATCCACGAGACGCCGCCCTCGTCGGCGTACCGGGCGGCGTCCGCCAGCTCGGTACGCATCCGGGCGGGCTCCATCGAGTCGAAACGCATGAAGTGGGTGCCGATTCGCATGCCTCGATCCTCCTCCGCCGACGCGGCGCGTCAAGCCATGGATCGGGTGCGGCCCCGGGCGAGCCCGGCGGCGAGCGGTCAGACGCCCGTGCCGACCAGCTCCTCCGTGCGCCCGAGCACGGACGCCACCAGCCACGTGATCGATCCGGCCGTCTCGCGCGGGGCGGCCGTCGGCTGCATCACGTGGCTCAGCGCCGAGCGCACCATGATGTCGATGACCGCCGCGATCCGCTCGGGCGGCAACATCACCTCGTACTGGTCCACCCGGTCCTGGACGACCACCTTCACGGTGCCCAGCAGCGACTCCGAGTGCGTGGTGAGCAGCGGCAACAGCTCGGTGTCGGCGCCGTGCGTCGCGGACACCACGGCGCGGAGCAGCGCATTGCCCTCGGCGAACGTCAGCGTGTTCTCCACCGCGTCGTGGATCGCCGCCAGCAGGTCGTCGGGGTGCCGGTCGAAGGCCTCGGCGATGTGGAAGATGAACTGCGCCGACTCCGTGAGCACCATGGCCTCGGCCAGGTCGTCACGGCTGCCGACCGCGTTGTAGACGGTCTGCCGGCTCACGCCGGCCTCGGCCGCGAGGCGGCCCATCGTCACCTTGGACCAGCCGTGGGCGCAGGTCAGGCGCGCGGCAGCAGCAATGATCCGGTTCCGGTTGGAGATCGGGTCGTCGTCGTGTCCGGCAGTCGCCTCGGCCATGGCCAAATCCTAGGCAACGGGTGAACTTCTGGGCCCTTCAGGAAGGGTGTGGGCCGACCATTTCACCCCCTCGCCATTTCGCCCTGCGGATCGCCCGTCCGGCGCGGCTCCGGACCCCGTCCTCCGGCAGACCCCCTAGAGTGGCGGGCATGGATCTCGAGGAACGCCTGGCAGTCTTCATCGACTACGAGAACCTGGCGCTCGGCGCCCGGGAGCACCTGGGCGGGATGCAGTTCGACTTCGGACCCATCGCCGACGCGCTCGCCGTGCGCGGGCGGGTGGTGGCGCGCCGCGCCTACGCGGACTGGTCGTACTTCGACGAGGACCGGCGCATGCTGACCCGGCACCAGGTCGAGCTCATCGAGATGACCCAGCGGATGGGCGCCTCCCGCAAGAACGCCGCCGACATCAAGATGGTGGTCGACGCCATCGAGATGGCCTTCGAGCGGGACTACATCTCCACGTTCGTCATGTGCACCGGCGACAGCGACTTCTCGCCGCTCGTCCACAAGCTCCGTGAGCTGAACAAGCGCGTGATCGGCGTCGGCGTCGAGAAGTCGACGTCGCGCCTGCTGCCCGCCGCCTGCGACGAGTTCCTCTTCTACGACCGCCTCGAGGGCGTCGAGGTGCCCGACGAGGACCAGGGCGCCCCGGCCCACAAGCGCGGCTCCCGCACCCGCAAGGCCGGCGCGACGGCGGAGCGTGCCACCGCGCAGAAGGCACCGGCCGCCTCGCGCCGCACCAAGGCCGCCGAGGCGGTCGCGGAGGCCGTCGCCGAGGCGAACGCGCCCGAGACCCCGACCGAGCCCGAGGCCGAGGCCGGGGCCAAGCCCGCGACCCGGCGGCGCAAGAAGCCCGAGCCCGCCCCGGCGCCCGTCGAGGTGGCGACCGAGGCCGAGCCCGACCTGGACGTGAGCGAGCAGGACGAGGCGCCGGCGTCGAACGACGCGCCCATGGAGGTGCGGGTGGCGCAGACGCTCGGCGACCTGCAGTCGTCCACGAGCGGCCCGGTCACGGCGTCCGCCCTCAAGCGGACGCTGCTGCGCAAGGACGCCACGTTCAGCGAGTCGGACTACGGGTTCCGTACCTTCGGTGAGTTCCTGCGGTTCCTCGCGGACCGCGGGTTCGTGGAGCTCGCGCCGGGCCCGTCCGCGGGCGACCCCGAGGTGTCGTTGCCGGAGCAGGGTGACACCGACGCGGCGTTCGCGCTGCTGCGGGACGTGGTGCAGGAGTCCAGCGGTTCCGCCGCGCTGTCCGGGCTGAAGAACGCGGTGCGCAAGCGCCGCCCGGACTTCTCCGAGAAGGCGCTCGGCTTCCGCGGTTTCCTCCAGTTCGCCAAGGCGGCGGAGGCCGCAGGCACGGTGTCGCTGGCCTGGGACGACGACGCGGACGACTACCTGGTCACCGCTTGACGCTCAGGCGGAGACGGATGCCGCCTGAGCCCGTCGCGCCTCGCCCCGGAACGTCGCGGGCGACGACCCGACGACGCGGCGGAACGCGGTGCTGAACGCGCTCTCGGACTGGTAGCCCGTCGCCTTCGCGAGCTCCGAGATCGACAGGGTGTCACGGGCGAGGGCGTCGCGCGCGAGGCTCATGCGCCACTGGATCAGGTACTCCAGCGGCGGGACCCCGACGTGGTTCCGGAAGGCCTCGGCGAACGCGGACCGCGACATGTGGCTGATCCCGGCGAGCTCGTTGAGCGTCCAGGAGTGCGCCACGTCCGCGTGCAGTGCCCGCAGCGCGGCGCCGATACCGTCCTGGTTCAGGGCGCCCAGCCAGCCGGTGGGCCGGTCGGTCCGGCAGGCGTGCGCCCGCAGCATGTGCACGAGCAGCACCTGCGCGAGGTGGTTCTGCACCAGCGGGCCGCCGGGGGCGGTGGCCTCGACCTCGGCGGCCAGGAGCGTGATCAGCTGGCCCAGGTCGCCGCCGCGCGGGTCGTCGGCGCGGACGATCACGAGCGGCGGCAGGAGGTCCGTCAGCAGGGCCGCGTTGTCGTCGTCGAACCCGATGTGCCCGCCGCAGAGGTAGAGGTCGTCGTTGGACTCGGCGCCGATCCGCACCAGCCCGTCCGCGGCCGCCGCCCAGACCGGGTCCCCGGGACGCGGCCGCGCGTCGGGCGTACTGGCCAGCACGTAGGGCGGTGGGTTGCCCAGCATGAAGGTGTCGCCCTCGCGCAGGAGCACCGGCTCGTGCCCGTCGAGAATCAGCCAGCACCTTCCACGCACGAGGCCGCCCACCCGCACGTGCGGGAACGGCTCGAAGCGCAGCGCCCACTCCCCCGTGGCGCGCAGGCTGGGCCCGATCACCGTGCGGGGCCGCAGCAGGCCGATCGCGTCCGCCATCGGGTCCTGAAAACCGAGCACGGTAGCCCCCTGGACGATGTGTAAGGAATCCCGGACTGTACGCGATGGATCGTACGCCGCGACGCGCGCAGGATCGATGTCGCACCAATCGACACGAGAGAGCGACGGAGACATCCACATGGGACAGCTGGAAGGCAGGACGGCGGTCGTCACCGGGGGCAGCACCGGCATCGGACTGGCGACCGCGGTGCGGCTGGCGGACGAGGGCGCGCACGTGTTCGTCACCGGCCGGCGCGAGGCGGAGCTGGAGGCCGCCGTCAAGACCATCGGCGCGGACCGGGCGACGGGCGTGGCCGGCGACGTCGGCGTCCTGGCGGACCTGGACCGGCTCTACGCAGCGGTCCGGGCACGGCGCAAGGGGCTGGACGTGCTCGTGGCGAACGCCGCGGTCGGCGCGTTCGTGACGCTGGAGCAGACCACCGAGGAGCACTTCGACCAGACCTTCGGGGTCAACACGCGAGGTGTCCTGTTCACCGTGCAGAAGGCGTTGCCGCTGCTCAACGACGGCGCCTCCGTGATCCTGACCGGCTCGACGGCCGCCGACCACGGCATGGCGGCGTTCGGCGCCTACGCGGCCTCCAAGGCCGCCGTGCGATCCTTCGCGCGGACGTGGTCCACCGAGCTCAAGGACCGCGGCATCCGGGTGAACGTGGTCTCCCCGGGCTGGATCGAGACGCCCGGCGGCACCGCCATCAACGGCGGCGAGGAGGCCATGGGCGCCATCCGGGAGTACGCCGCCGGGACGGTGCCGAGAGGTCGGATGGGGGAGGCCGACGAGGTCGCCGCGGCCGTGGCGTTCCTCGCCTCGGGGCAGAGCAGCTACGTCGTCGGCGCGAACCTCTATGTCGACGGCGGGGCGAACCAGGTCTGACCCGCCGGGCCTGCCTGGTCCCGGCCCGAGGCCGGGTCCGGGCCGGGGTCCGGGTCCCGTTCCGGGTCGGCGAGCACACCGGGCACGACGGCCAGGCGGCGGGCGAGCTCGTCCCCGTCCCGGCCGGCCACCGTCGGCACGGGCGACTCGCCGATGCCGGACCCCGCCTCGCCGCCCCGCGACCCGCTCCCGGCGAGCGCACCGCTACCGGCATGCGACCCGTTCCCGACGTGCGGCGCGTTCCCGGCCAGCACCTGCTGCCCGCCGGTGAGCTGCCGGATCGCCACGACCCGCACCCGGTCGGGCCGACGGCGCGCGGTCTCCTGGTAGATCACGACGTCGTGCTGGCCGTCGTCGCCGATGAGCACCCACCGCACGTGCGGGAACCACGTCATGAGCAGCTCGAGGCTCGCTCGCTTGTGCGCCTGGCCGCTGCGGAACCACCCGGTGAGCGTGGGACCCCAGTCGGTCAGCAGCAGCGGGCCGGGCGGGTACGCGTGGCGCGAGAGGAACGCGCGCAGCGTGCCCGCGGTGTTCCAGGCGCCGGTCGACAGGTAGAAGAAGGCGGCGTCGGGATGAGCCCGCTGGAGCGAGCGGTAGAGCTCGGGCATGCCGGGCACGGCCCGTCGCGCGCTGGAGTGCCGCACGAAGGTGTTCCAGGCCGCGAGCAGCGGCCGGGGCACGGCGGTGACCATGGTCGTGTCGTCGATGTCGCTGACCACGCCGAACCGCGTGCGCTCGTCGAGCACCCGGATCGGGGCCTCGGCCTCGGTCGGTTCGGGGACGTCGAGGCAGGTCAGCAGCGCGGTGTGCCAGCCGTCGGAGAGCGGGGCACCGGCGGGGAGCTCGACGTCGACGTAGCCGGCCCGGTCGCTGGCCACCTCGGAGGTGCTGCCGCCCACGTCGATCCGCACCCGGCGGTGGGGCGCGGGCACGGTGAGGAAGTGCCGGAACCCGCGCCGTCCGGCCCGGACGGCATCCCGGTTCGGCGTGCCGGGACGCCGAGGCGAGAGCACCACGCGGGCGAGCACCCGCACCTTGTCCGGCGTGCCGTACCCGGCGTACGGCTCCAGCCGGGGCTGCCAGCCGGCGCGGGCGAGCACCCACCCCGCCGCGGCGTAGAGGTGGTCCTCCACGACCGCGGCGAGGTGCGGGCGCTGCGAAGGGTGCGGGGTCGGAGTGGCCACACCCGATTGTCGCGTACTACTGCCCGCCCATGCCCGTGGTCGCGACACCCTGGACGATGCGGCGCTGGAAGAGCATGAACACCACGAGCAGCGGCAGCGCCGCGATCATCGCGGACGCCATGTTCTGCGCGTACTGCACGCCGTAGGCGTTCTTCACGGTGGACAGGCCGACCGGCAGGGTCATGAACTGCGGGTCGGTGGTGACGATGAACGGCCACAGGAAGTTGTTCCACGCGCCGATGAACACGAAGATCGCGACGGCCACGAGGATCGAGCGCGACAGCGGCAGCACGATGGTCCAGAACAGCCGCCACGTGCCGGCCCCGTCGATGCGGGCGGCGTCGAGCAGCTCGCTGGGGATGGCGTCGAAGAACCGCTTGAGGATGAACACCATCACGGGCGCGACGATCTGCGGCAGCACGATGCCCGCGAACGTGTCGACCAGGCCCATGACCTGCATCTGCCGGAACAGCGGCACGATCAGGATCTGGCCGGGCATCATGATCGACGCGATGGTGAGCCACTGGAGCAGGCTCCGGCCCTTGAACACCGTCTGCGAGAACGCGAAGGCGGCCATCGCGGAGATCAGGACGGTCAGGAGCGTGACCAGCCCGGCCACGACCAGGCTGTTCCACATCCAGATCAGCAGGTCGCTGTTGCTGAGCACCTGCTGGTAGGCGTCGAGCGTCCACCCCATGGTGGGCCACCACGACGCCGGGAGCGCGGCCTCGGCCTCGTGCTTGAAGCTGGTGACCGCGCCCCAGGCCACGGGGAGCAGCCACAGGGCGGCGAGGACGACGAGGGCGGCCAGGGAGGCGACGCGCACCCAGGGCGAGGGCCCGATCGTCAGCTTGGTGAGGGCCCGGTTCTCGGCGCGTTCCTGCTGCGCCCTCGTCCGGCGGTCTGCGACCAGTTCGGCGACGGACACGTCAGGCCTCCTTCCTGGACGGCAGCAGCCGCACCAGTGCGAACACGAGAATCAGGGCGAAGAAGACGTACGAGATCGCGGAGGCGTACCCGAGCCGGTAGTTGGTGAAGCCGGTGTCGTAGACGTACTCCAGGATCGGCCGGGTGCTCCCGTTCGGTCCGCCCGCGGTCAGCAGGTAGATCTGGTCGAACACCTTGAGCGAGGCGAGGAGCTGCAGCACCACGATCACGCCCGTGATCGTGCGCAGCTGCGGCAGCGTGATGGAGAACAGGCGCCGCCAGCCGCCCGCGCCGTCGATGGTCGCCGCCTCGTACTGCTGCTGCGGGATGCCCTGCAGGGCCGCCAGGTAGAGCAGGAAGTTGAAGCCGACGGTCCACCACACCGTGACGGCGGCGATGGAGAACATCGCGACGTTCTCGTCGGTGAGCCAGCCCACGGGCTGCAGGCCGAGGGCCGCGAACCACGTGTCGAGCAGGCCGATGTCGGGCTGGAACAGCCAGCTGCTCAGCGCGGAGACGACGGCGCTGGTCAGCAGGTACGGGGCGAAGAACGACATGCGCCACACCCACTGGCCCGGCAGGCCGGTGTGCACGAGCAGCGCCATCACCAGGGCCACGACCACCAGGGGGATCGTGCTGAGCACCGTGAACCACACGGTGTGCCACAGGGTCTGCCAGACCTGCGGGTCGCTGAAGGCCTCGGCATAGTTCGCGAAGCCGATGAACTCGCTGCCGGTGCCCGTCAGGCTCTGGTTCGTGAAGCTCATCCACAGGCCGTAGAGCGTGGGCAGCAGCAGGAACAGCCCGGTCGCGACCGCGAACGGTGCGACGAACAGGTATCCGGACCTGTCCCGCTCACGCAGGGACTTGCCGGTCGCGGCGGTGCGGGTACCGGACCGGCCGGGAGATCTCTTCGGGTCGGACGGCGCCTTTCCGGGGGGCGCCGTGACGCCGGCGTTCGAGACAGTCATCGTCGTCCTCTCGATCAGGCGGGGTTGGGCTGGGAGAGGAACCGGTCCATCTCGCTCAGCATGCGGGTCACGGCGGTGCGCGCCGGGGCCTTGCCGGCCAGGGTGTCGGTCATGGCGTCGGCCATGCGCGTCTGGAAGTCGCTGCCGCCGCCGGTGAACCAGGCGTCGGGGTCGAAGACGGCGATCTCGGCCGCGGGCGCGTAGTCGCGCTGCGGGGTGAGCTCCTGGTAGGCGGGCTCCTTGACGATGGGCTGGTAGGCCGGGATGTGCCCGGCCGAGGCCCAGGTCAGGCCCTCCTTGAGGAGGCCGGCGAGCACCCGGTAGGTCGCCTCGCGCCTGGCGGGGTCCGGCGTGCCCTGCTTGGGCAGCACGAACGCGTGCGAGTCGGCGTAGTTGGCCGGCGTGTCGAAGACCGCCGGGAACGGCGTGGCGCCGACGTCGGGGTTCGCGTCGCGGAACATCGGCAGGTCCCACTCGCCGGCGAACATCAGGCCGGTCCGGTTCGACATGAACCGGCCGGACGCCGCGTTGCCGTCCTGGTTCCTGGCAGCGACCTTGCCGTCCACCATGGCCTGCAGGAACTCGAAGACCTCGGTCGCGGCCTCCTCGTCGAGCTGGGCGGGGCGGCCCGGCGTCAGCTCGTAGCCGCCGCCGTTCTGGGAGTAGAGGCCCCAGAACATGCGCCAGCAGCCGGCGGGGTCGCGCTGGTAGCCCCAGCTCACGCCGGTCTCGCCCGTGACCTCGGCCATGGCGCGCCCGGCATCGAGGAACCGGTCGGCCCCGGCGACGGCGGACAGGTCGAGCTTGCCGTCCGGCCCCGCGAGGCCGGCCTGCTGCACGATGTCGGGGTTGTGGAACGCGATGTACGGGTGGGTGTCCAGCGGCAGCGCGTAGAGCTGGCCCTCGAACTGGGCCTTCTGCCAGACCGCGGGCGCGAAGTCGGCCTCGGTGATCCCGAGCTCGGCCAGCGCGTCGAGGTCGAACGGCTCCAGCAGCCCGCCCGGCGCGTAGCCCGCGAGCCGGGACATGTGCATGACGGCGGCCTCCGGCGGCCGTCCGCCGGACGAGGCCATCGCCAGCTTGGTGTAGTACGGCGGCCCCCACGCCAGCGTCGTCGTCTCGACGGCGATGTCCGGGTTGGCCGCGGCGACCGCGCCCGCCATCTCCTGCATGAGCGCGCCGTCACCGCCCGAGAACAGGTCCCAGACCATGACGGAGGTCTTCCCCGCGCCGGCGGCACTGGGGGTGGCGCAGCCGGCGAGCGCGCCGCCGAGTGCTATCCCGCCCGCCCCGACGAGGGCCGCGCGGAGCACGTCTCGCCTGCTCAGCCCTCCGGAACTGCCCAAGAGGCTGCGGGCTCTCGACGCGGCCTCGGGGCTTCCTTGGCCCGGAATGCCACGTCCTCGTACTACGGTCATCATCGACCTCCAATGGTGCAACGTTGCGCTCCAACGTTGGATCACGATGGACTAGGACGGGCGTCCAGTCAAGAGGCGCGGTGCGGAAGGAAGTGAAGGCTTGTCCGAGCAAGGTGGCCGACGGGTAGGGATCAAAGAGGTCGCGGCGGCGGCGGGGGTCTCGTGGAAGACCGTGTCCAACGTCGTCAACGACACGGGCCGGGTGGGGGACGCCACGCGGTCCCGCGTGGAGGCGGTGATCGCGGAGCTCGGCTACCGGCCCAACCTCGCCGGCCGCCAGCTGCGGCGGGGCCGCACCAACACGCTCGCCCTGGCGGTGCCGTGGGTGCACGCCCCGTACTTCTCGGTGCTGGCCCACGAGATGATCGACGTCGGGGGCGACCGGGGCTACCGGGTGCTCATCGAGGAGACGCGGTCCTCGCGCGAGACCGAGCTGGAGGTGGCGCGCGGGTTCGACGTGCAGGCGATCGACGGGATCATCTTCTCCCCGCTGGAGCTGAACCCGGCCGAGATCGACGAGGTGCGCGGCACCGTGCCCCTGGTGCTGCTGGGCGAGCGGGCCGACCCGGACCCCACGCGCGAGCGCCGCACGGACCACGTGAGCATCGACAACGTGGATGCCGCCGCGCAGGTCACCAGGCATCTGCTGGAGACCGGACGGCGTCGGCTGGCCTTCCTGGGGGCGGAGCCGCCCGGCGCGGGCCGGACCGGCGCGCAGCGCGTGCAGGGTTTCCTGGACGCCCACACCGCGGCCGGCCTGGAGGCGGACGAGCGCTGGGTGCTCCAGTGCCCGCAGTTCTCCCGCCCGGCCGGCGCCGCCACCGTGGAGTCGGTGCTGCCCCGGATCGACCAGGTCGACGGGATCGTGTGCGCCAACGACGAGCTCGCCCTCGGCGCGCTGTACGCGCTGCGCCGGAACGGGGTGCGGGTGCCCGACGACGTCGCCGTCACCGGCTGGGACAACACCGAGGACGGCCGGTTCTCGAACCCCACGCTGACCACGGTGGCGCCCGACCTGCGCGCGATCGCGGAGACTGCGGTGGACCGGATCATCGCGCAGCTCGAGAACCGCTCGGTCGAGCCGGTCGACGAGGTGGTCCCGTACCGCCTGCTGGTCCGCGAGAGCAGCCGCGCGTGACCTGATGACGCCCCTGGTCGGAGGCATCGCCGGGGCGTCCGGTTGATACAACGTTGCATTCTTGGCGGAAGACGTGTTGAATCACCGCGCACCTGTCGTAGACGCAATGGAGCAGCTGATGACTTTCCTCGACCGCTTCTCGCCGGACGGGGCGCCGACGGCCACCCCCGTCCCGCGCCCCGAGTACCCGCGGCCCCAGATGGTCCGGGACCGCTGGCTCAACCTCAACGGAACCTGGCAGTTCGAGATCGACGCGGGCGACTCCGGTCTGGAGCGCGGCCTGGTCGAGCGGCCGCTCCAGGCCGAGATCACCGTGCCGTTCGCCCCGGAGTCGGAGCTGTCCGGCATCGAGAACACCGACTTCCTCGAGGCAGTCTGGTACCGCCGCGAGATCACCGTGCCCGCGGACTGGTCCGCCGTCGGCGACGACCCGCACGTGCTGCTGCACTTCGGGGCCGTGGACCACGACGCGACCGTGTGGGTCGACGGCACCGAGGTGGTGCGGCACCGCGGTGGCTTCACGCCGTTCGTGGCCGACCTGCACGGTATCGCCGCCCCCGGCGACACCGTGACCGTCGTCGTCCGGGCCCGGGACACGCGCCACGGGCCGCAGGCCCGTGGCAAGCAGTCCAACCGCTACGCCAACTTCGAGTGCAACTACACGCGCACCACGGGGATCTGGCAGACGGTCTGGCTGGAGCCCGTGCCGGCCGTGCACGTGCGCCGCCCGCGGATCACGCCCGACCTGTCGAGCTCCGCGTTCGACGTCGTCGTGCCGCTCTCGGCGAACCGTCGGGGCCACACGGTCTCCGTCACCGTGACCGACGCCGACGGCGAGGTCGCGAGCGCCACCGCGCGCGCCGACCTCGACCTGGCGCCCGCGCTGCGCGTCGTCGTCCCGGCGGACCGCGTGCGCACCTGGGGCACGACGGACCCGCACCTGTACGGGGTGGACATCGAGCTGCGCGACGTCGACGGCGCCGTGGTGGACTCGGTGCGCTCGTACGCGGGCCTGCGGTCCGTCTCGATCGACGGTCAGGCGATCAAGATCAACGGCGAGCACGTGTTCCAGCGGCTCGTGCTGGACCAGGGTTACTGGCCGGAGTCGCTCATGACGGCGCCGTCCGACGCCGCGCTGGTGCGCGACATCGAGCTCGGCCTGGAGGCCGGGTTCAACGGCGCCCGCCTGCACCAGAAGGTCTTCGAGGAGCGCTACCTGTTCCACGCGGACCGGCTCGGCTACCTCGTGTGGGGCGAGTTCGGCGACTGGGGCGTCAGCGGCTACGGCACCCCGCAGGACGGCCAGCGGCCGACGACGTCGTACGTGGCCGAGTGGCTGGAGGCGCTCCAGCGGGACCACAACCACCCGTCGATCATCGGCTGGTGCCCGCTCAACGAGACGCACCAGGACCTGCACGACCGCATCACGCAGCTCGACGACGTGACCCGCAGCATGTGGCTGGCCACCAAGGTGGCGGACCCGTCGCGGCCGGTGCTGGACGCCAGCGGCTACTCGCACCGCGTGCCCGAGACCGACGTCTGGGACTCGCACCTGTACGAGCAGGACCCGGCCAAGTTCACCGAGCTGGTGGGCGGCCTGGCCGAGGGCAAGCCGTACGGGAACGAGCGGGACAACGGCACGCCGATCTCGCAGCCGTACAACGGTCAGCCCTACTTCGTCAGCGAGTACGGCGGCATCTGGTGGAACCCGGAGACCGCGGCCAGCGCGTCGGGCAGCTCGCCTGACTCGTGGGGCTACGGCCAGCGCGTCGTGGACGAGGAGGAGTTCCACACCCGGTTCGCCGGGCTGACGGACCCGCTGCTCGACGACCCGCGGATGTTCGGCTACTGCTACACGCAGCTCACGGACGTGTTCCAGGAGGAGAACGGCATCTACCGGTTCGACCGGAGCGTCAAGCTCGACGTCGACCGCGTACGCGCCGTGCAGGTGCGTCCGGCCGCCTTCGAGAAGGGCGGCGACGAGGCCTCCTGACCTCGCGAGCCGACGTGTCAGACGTACAGGTCACCCGGGTGACCTGTACGTCTGACTCGTCTACCGGACTGTGCACCTTGTAGGTCTCTTTAGTATTTTTCACCACATAACACCCCGTCCACAGCGGCGCTTGGGGGGTGCACAATAGGCCGGTGACGTACCGGTTCCTCAAGCTCATCCTCTCGATCCTCGTGCTCGTGCTCCTGCGCCCGCGCGTGACTGGGCTGCAGAACATCCCGAAGCGTGGCGCCGTGATCCTCGCGAGCAACCACCTGTCGTTCATCGACTCGCTGCTGATCCCGATCATGGCTCCGCGGCACGTCGCGTTCCTGGCCAAGGCCGAGTACTGGACCGGCAAGGGCATCAAGGGCCGCCTGTCGCGCTGGTTCTTCACCAAGATGGGCGACATCCCGGTGCAGCGCGACGACCCGCGCGCCGGCCAGCGGTCCCTGGAGGACGCACTGGCCGTGCTCCAGCGGGGCGGCGCGTTCGGCATCTACCCCGAGGGGACCCGCTCCCGGGACGGCAAGCTGCACAAGGGACACACGGGCGTCGCGTGGCTCGCCCTGACCGGCAAGGCCCCCGTGGTCCCGGTCGCGCTGCTGGGCACGGACAAGGTCAAGCCCATCGGCAAGATGCCGCGGTTCGCGCGGGTCGAGCTGCACTTCGGCACCCCGATCGACCCCTCGCGGCAGATCGCGGCCGGTACGAAGCCCGCCCAGGCGCGGCGGGAGCTGACCGAGCAGGTCATGCAGTCCATCCAGGCGATGAGCGGCCAGGAGCGCGCCGACTGAGGCCGGTGCACACGTGTCAGACGTACAGACCGCCCGGGTGACCTGTACGCCTGACACGTGGTGGGTCAGAGGCGCGTGACGCGGATCGCGTCCGCCACCACGTACGCCGTGCCCTGCGTCCAGCGGCTGACGGCGACGACGGTCCGCGTCCCCGCCGTCATCGCGTAGGTGCCGAGCGAGACCCAGGCCCCGCCGCCCGCGGACTGGTCCACCCGGATCGTGGACGACCCGGTGCCCGTGTAGACGATGAACGGCGTCGACGTGTTGTAGCCCGCGACCCCCGGGAACCACGCCTCGACACGGTAGGAGCCGCTGGACGGGATCGTGGCCGAGTACGTCGCCAGGTCGCTGACCTCTGCGGGCGTCGCGTACCGGTAGTCGGCGCCGTACCGCTCGCCCGAGAACGACGACGCCAGCCACGCGGAGCCCGCGGAGAAGCCCGCCGAGGTGTTGTCGACGATCACCGACCAGCTCGTGCCCGCCAGGGCCGCCGCCACCTCGGAGCGCAGCTGCGGCAGCATCGAGTACAGGACATCGCCCGGGCAGGCTGTCGCCGTGTAGTCCCGGTGCCCGTAGATCTGCGTGGGCGCGATGCCGTACCGGTCGCAGATGTAGGCACACAGCTCGACCAGCCGGCTCCAGAGCTGCGCGGGCGGCGTGGCGCTCGTGTAGGTGCCCTGGTTCTCGATGCCGATCGCCTGGCTGTTCTGGCCGGGAGCGTGCGCACCCACGACCGTGCCGCTGCCGCTCTGCAGCCGCGACAGCGAGCCGTGCCGCCCCTCCATGACGTACCCGCCGCGGCTCACCGTGAGGTGCTGGCCGGTGTCCACCCAGCCGTTGGCGAAGTGCCACTGCTGGATGTCGCGGGCGATCTGGTACCCGGCGGCCTGCGAGTAGTCGGTCACGTTGGCCGACGCCGTGTGGTGGATCAGGATCTTGTTCGGGTTGGTGGTGACGGTGTCGATGGTCCCGCGGGCAGCGGCGGCACCCCAGGTGGCGCAGCTCGCGATGGTCGGTGCGGCCACCTCCACGCCCGCCAGCGCGCCCGGCGGCGCGTCGGCGGGTGCCTCCGGGTCCGGGGCCAGGGACGGCGGGGCGTCGGCGGCCGCCTTGCCCTGGGCCGCGGGAGCCACAGCGGCCGCCGCCGCGGCCGGGGCGGCGATCGTCGCGCCCGCGGCGCCGATGCCGAGGACGACGGCGCCGCGCAGCAGCTCGCGCCGCCCGAGCGAGGTGCGGCTGTCAGGACTGCAGTCGGTGGAGCTGTGGTCGTGTTCGTGCACGGTGGGGCCTCCACGGGTCGGTCGCGCTGGTACGTGCCGATTTTTCATCCGTAGTATCGGCCGACCTGACGACCCCGGGGTACATCACATCCGGGCCATACCCTGCGCACGATGCCGGTGCGCCCCTGCCGCCCCGCACATGTCGGACGCCCGGGTCACCGGGGTGACCCGGGCGTCCGACGCCGCGAGCGAGGGCTACTGCTCGATGGTCTGGCGCCCCTCGGACGAGCCCTGGCCGATCGGCGTCGACCCGGCCGAGTGGGCCACGTCGATCTTGCGCGGCTTCGCCTCCTCGCTGACCGGGATCGTCAGCGCAAGCACGCCGTCGGCGTACGACGCCTCGATCCTGTCGAGGGCGAGACCGCGGCCGACGGTGAGCTGCCGGGCGAACGTGCCCGTCGGCCGCTCGCGCACGAGCCACTGCGCGCCGTCGTCCGAGCGCTGCGTACGCTCCGCACGGACCGTGAGCGTCCGGTCCTCGACCGAGACGTCGATGGTGCCGGGGTCGACACCGGGCAGGTCCATCGAGAGGACGTAGTGGTCCCCGGTGCGGAACAGATCCATCGGCATGGCACCGGACTGTCGCGTGCTGCCGGCGAACGTGTTGAACATCCGGTCCATCTCCTGGAACGGGTCCCAGTAGGTAGCCATCGCGCACCACCTCCTATGACGATGCGGCCCTGGCCCCTCCAGGGCCGCAGCGATCGGCGACGACCTCGGCCGCCGCCTGGCTACGCTCCAATTCTGGCACTCGACACCCGAGAGTGCCAACCCTTCGTCCGCGATCCGTCAGGCTGCCGCGCGGCCCGTGAGGCCCACCCGCTCGAGCAGGTCCAGGGCGGGCCGGTGCTTGTTGAAGGTGTACACGTGCAGGCCGGGCGTGCCGGCGTCGAGCACCTCGCGCGCGAGCGCCGCGGAGTACTCGATACCGTGCGCGTGCTGGGCCTCCGGATCGACGGCGCCGTCGGGCGCGGTGAGCCGGTCGAGGTCCCGCAGGAGCTCGGCGGGCGCCGCCACACCGGTGAGCTCCTGGACGCGGCGCAGACGGCGGGCCTCGGTGGTGGGCAGGATCCCGGCGAGGATCGGGATGGTCACGCCCTCCGCCCGGGCCGCCTCGACGAACCCGGTGTACGAGTCCGCGCGGTAGAAGAACTGGGTGATCGCGAAGCTCGCGCCCGCCTCCTGCTTCTCCAGCAGCCGGCGCACCTCCTGCTCACGCGTGGTGCCGGCCCCGGGGTTCCCGTCCGGGAACGTGGCGACGGCGATCGCCAGGGGCCGGGCGGCCGAGCGCAGCGCCGTGCTGACGTCGGCGGCACACCGCCGCTCGTCCACCTGCCGCAGGAGCCGCACGAGGTCCACGCTGGACCGCACGCCGTCGGCCGGCGGGCTCCAGTCCGGCTCGTCGCGCGGCGGGTCGCCGCGCAGTGCCAGGAAGGACCGGACGCCGGCCTCGAGAAACTCCTCGATCACCTCGGACACGTCCTCCCGGGACGCGCCCACGCAGGTCAGGTGGGCCACCGGGAGCACGGGCGTGCCCCGCAGCAGCGTCGCGAGCACCTCGCGCGCGGTGGCCCGGTCGCCGCCTGCCGCGCCGTAGGTCACGGACACGAAGTCCGGACGGGCCGCCACGAGCCGCTGCGCCGTCTCCCAGAAGTTGGGCGCGGCGTTCGGCCGACGCGGAGGCATCAGCTCGAACGACACGGTGGGACGGTGTGGGTGCGGCTCGGCGACCATGGCTGCTCCATCGAACCTGGCGTGAGCACCTTGCGTCCTCGGCTCCGCGGCGACGCGGCACCAGGTCGGCAGGTTGCTGCGGTGTCAGGGAGCCAGGACTCTCGACCGCTCTGGATGGGGTTCGCCACCATGCTAAGCGACCGTCCAGCACTGGGACAGAATTCGTCCGGCGGTCGAGACGGCCCGGTCCACGGAGCGTGGACCGGGCCGTCCCACTACTTCACGGAACCGGCCACCAGGCCGCCCACCAGGCGCTTCTCGATGATCATGAACAGGATGACCACGGGCACGATCGCCACCACGGACACCCCGAACACGTAGTGCCAAGACGTCTCGTACTGGCCCACGAACTTGGTGAGCGCCACGGACAGCGGCTGGTTGCCCGCCGTCGTCAGCAGCACGAGCGACGCCGCGAACTCGTTCCAGGAGGCGACGAACGTGAACACGACCGCCGTGACGATGCCCGGCCAGACCAGCGGCAGGTTGATCTTGGTCAGCACGGCGAAGGTTCCGGCGCCGTCGAGCTGCGCCGCCTCGTCGACCTCCTTGGGGATGCCGGCGAAGAAGCTGTGCATGATCCAGACCGCGAACGACAGGTTGAACGCCGCGTTGACCAGGATCATCGCGGCCCACGTGTCGAGGATCCCGAGGGCGATGAACTGGCGGAACAGGCCCGAGGTGAGCACCGCGGGCTGCACCATCTGGGTCACGATCACGAGGAACAGGAAGAACAGCCGCCCCGGGAACCGGAACCGTGCCGTGTAATAGGACGCCGGCAGCGCCACGGCGAGCACGAGCAGCGTGGCGCACAGCGAGATCACCAGGGTGGAGATCAGGTTCTGCGCCAGCGGTGTCTCGGGCGTGGACCACATGGTGACGTAGTTGTCCCAGTGCCACTCGGTGGGGAAGTAGGTGGGGTCGACCGACCTGATCTCGGCCTTGGTCTTCACCGAGCCGAAGAACATGATCAGGTACGGCAGCAGGAACACCACCAGCACCACGAGCCCGGCCAGCAGCCGCAGCAGCAGGGACCCGAGCGGCACCTGGTCGCTCGTGTACTTCCGTACCCTCTGCCGGCTGTCCGACGGCGGCCGGGTCGCCTTGCGCGGGGTGGTCCCCGAATCGGTGATCGCGGTCATCAGACCTCCTCCAGGGGGCGGACGACCCGCACGTAGACGGCGACGATCACGACGACCACCAGGAACGCGATGACGGACAGCGCACTGGCCAGGTCGATCTGCCGCTGGTTCTGCATGTACTTGAAGATCATCGTCATGACGGTGTCGGCGTCGTACCCCGGGATGGACCCCGTCATGACGCGCAGGATCGGCAGCGAGTTGAACACGTTGATGATGTTGATCAGCACCGCCACCGAGATGGCGCCCCGCAGCTGCGGCAGCACCACGCTGAAGTAGGTGCGCGGGCCGCTCGCGCCGTCGATGCGTGCGGCCTCGACGGTCTCGCCGGGAACCGTCTGCAGGCCGGCCAGGATCGTGTACGTGGTGAAGGGCAGCGACACGAAGACGGCCACCGCCATCGCCCACGCGAACGCGGTACCCGGGTGCCGCGTCCAGCCGTAGCCCTCCGGCGTGCCGATCAGGCCCACGTCCACGAGGAACGAGTTGATGATGCCGAAGTACGGCTCCAGCCCGTAGTGCACCACCAGCGTGGTCATGACCACGCTCGAGGCCCACGGCACGATGACGGCCATCCGCACCAGGCGCCGGCCCGGGAACGCCTTTTTCAGCAGCGCTGCCAGGGCCAGCGACCCGACGAGGGTGCAGCCGACGACCACCACGACCCACACGACGGTGCGCCCGAGGATCGGCCAGAAGTACTGGAAGCCGATGACCGTCGCGAAGTTCGCGAGGCCCACTCCCCCGTCGTCCACGCCGCTCTGGCTGATGTCGCGCGTCGAGTTCCAGAACATCAGGCCTACCGGGAACAGGACCACGGCCGCAATGAGTGCGACCGCGGGCCCGATCCACGGCAGGGCCTTGGCAAGGTCCTTCACCGGTTTCCCCTGTTGCTTTCCGTTCGGCGTCGTTCGTGGCAGGCCGTGCCGGGCACGGCGGTCGGTGCGGGCATCAGCCCGCGTCGACCTGCTCCTGGATCTCCGTCAGGACGTCCTGGGCGGACTTCTTGCCGTCCAGCTGGCCGAAGAGCGCCTTGAACGCGGAGTCGGCGGCCTGCCAGTCCGGGTTGGTGCTCGGGTAGAACTGCGCGTCCGGCAGCACCTCGAGGAACGGCGCCAGGGCCTCCTCGCCGGCGAGCTGCTCCGAGCCCGACAGGGTGGTAGGCAGGAAGCCCTCGGCCTGGACCCACGGCACGTACACGTCGGCGGAGTAGAAGTAGTCGAAGAAGGCGGTGATGGCCTCCTGCTTGTCGCCGTCGTTCTGGAACGCCATCAGGTGGTCCGCGACGCCCAGGGTGAACGGCGAGCCGTCCTTGGTGGGGATCGGGTGGATGGAGTACTCCAGGTCGGGGTTGTCGGACTCGATCTGCCCGACGCTCGGCGGCAGGCCGATCTGCATGCCGACCTTGCCCTGCACGAAGATGTCGAAGAGCGGGCTGCGGTCCGTCGCGCCGGCGTCGGCCTGCGTGGCGCCCTCGTCGATCATCTTCTTGACGAACTCGGCACCCGCGAGGTTCTCCGGGGTGTCGATCGTGATGGACTCGGCGTCGCCGAAGCTGCCGCCGCCGCCCCACAGCCACACCGCCGCCTCGGCCTGCGCCTCCTCCGAACCGAGCGGCATGCCGTAGCCGGCCACGCCGCCGCCGAGGTCGGAGACCTTCTTGGCCGACTCGAGCAGCTCGTCCCAGGTGGCGGGCACCTCGGCGCCGGCCTCCTCCAGGAGCGCGTCGTTGACGAACAGGGCACGGGCCGACGCGATGAACGGCAGGCCGTAGGTGGTGCCGCCCACCTGGGCGTTCTCCAGGAACGTCGGCTGGAAGTCGGCGTAGGTCTCGTCGGAGGTGACGTCCTCGACCGGGTACAGCAGCTCGTCCTCGGCGAAGCCGGCGAAGGGGCCGCCGTTGTAGATGTCGGGTGCGTCGCCGCCCTGGATCTTGGTGGCGATGACGGACTCGAGGTTGTCCCATGACTCGACCTGGAGGTTCACGTCGATGTCGGGGTTCTCCTCCTCGAACCCGGCGATCACGTCGTCCCAGTTCCCCTGGGTGGCGTCGGAGTAGCTGGGGACGAGCAGGTCGAGAGTCGTGCCGTCACCGGTCGCCTCCCCGGTGGACCCGCCGAACCCGCAGGCCGTCAGTCCGGTCGTCGCGGCGAGCGTGATCGCCATGATCCCGCCGAGCCTCTTGTACTGCGCCATTGCCGTCCCTCTCCTTCGTGGTGGTGCAGGTCACGTTTTCACTTGGGTCATAATCTGTCAATGGTTCTAACAAACCTGTGACAAACGGGTGACGCGGCGTGTCGCGAGGGTTCGGCTGCTCGGCGCGGCGGCGGCAGAAAGGGCCGCAGCGCGCGGCTGCGGCCCTGTTCCGGCAGGCCTCGGGGCCGCCGTCGTGGGTACGGAGATGCGGCAGCGCCCGCCCGGTCAGGGACCGGGCGGGCGCTGCGCGTGCTTCTATCGTTCGGTGGCGCCGATCATCGGCAGGCCGAACGACAGGCCGACGGCGAGGATGCCGCCGACGAACAGGTAGGGCGACGACGCAGCGTCACCGATCGAGCCGACGGCCATCAGCGCGAACCCGCCCAGGAACAGGGCGAAGCACACGATGAAGCGAACCACCAGCGCCGCCGTGGGCTCCTGCTTCTGCCTGCGGGCCACCTCGAAGTTGCTCATGAGGTAAATCTACCGGCTCGTCGTGACCATGAGCTCGCCGCGCGTCCCGTTGACCGTGACGGTCACGGTGGCGCGCCCCGGGCGCAGGGCGGTCAGCTCGTGGGTTGCGGGGTCGAGCGCGAGCGCCGCGCGGCGGGAGCACTCCCGCAGGGCGGCACGGCCCTGCTCATCGGTCACGCACACGCCGGGGCCACCCCAGCTCGCGGAGACCGGCCACGCCACGGGCACCTCGCGGGACCCGTCCTGCACGACGACGGCGCTCACCGGCGCGGAGCCGCCCACCCGCAGCGACTCCGGCCCGGAGAGCGTGACCTGCTCGGCGCGCGTGTTGACCTCCCAGGTGAGCCACGGGTCGGCGGGCCGGCGGCCGCCGCTCGACGACTTGCCCGCCGCCGGACGCACGCCCAGCATCGACCACCCCGTGAACCCGCCGTCGGCCGGGGTGCTCGCCGGGCTCTTCCCGGAGTTGCCGTTGACCAGGTACGGCACGCCGTCCTGCGTGCTCGCGTGGAAGACGCCCACGTGGGAGCCCACCGACGCGACCGACTTGCCGGACCTCTCCTCGAAGTCCTCGAACCAGCCGCGCAGCGTGTCGGCCTCCAGCCGGTCGGTGAGCTGACTGGCCTTGGTCGGCAGCGGGTCGTCGAGCGGGTGGTGCGCGAACACCACGACGCCGGTGACGGCGCGGTCGGTCGCGGCGTCGTCGAGCGCCTCGCGCAGCATCCGGACCTGGGCGAAGTCGGCGCCCAGGCGGCCGGCCGACGAGTCGAGCATGACCAGGCGCGTGGTTCCGCCGGCCCGGCCCGGCGTCGGGACGTCGAGCACGCGGGTGCGCTCGCCGAACTCCTCCTCGAAGTTCGCGATCGAGCCGCCCATCACCTCGTGGTTGCCCGGCAGGTAGTACCAGGGGAAGTCCGCGTCGGCGAGCTCCTCCGTCAGGACGCGCCGTGCGAGGTCGAAGTCCTCGGGCGCGGCCTCGTCCACCAGGTCGCCGTTGATGACCAGCAGGTCGGGGCCGTCGGCGACGATCTCGCGGAGCGCGGACCGGGCCCCGGCCACCGCACCCGACTCCGGGTCGCGCGCGACGAACTGGGCGTCGGACAGCACGGCGACCCGCAGGGGCGCGTCGTCGGTGCCGCCGTCGGCGGCCACGACCGCGTCCTCGACCCGGGGTGCCTCGGGCGCGTCCACCGCGGGCGGCACCTGGGCGGCGATCGAGGACAGCGTGAGCGCGCCCGTGTACTGCTCGCCCGCCGTGGTCTCCAGCGCGCGCACACGCTGCAGCTTCAGAGGGAACGCGACGCCGTCGGGCACCGGGAAGGTGACCTGCCGCCAGCCGGTCCAGGTGACCTCCGGCCCGTCGAGCTGCGTGACGACGCCGTCGCCCTGCCGCACCTGGAGCCGCAGCCAGGCGCCGTGGCCGTCGCCGTCGACCCACATGGTCACCGCGCGCGGTGCGCCGGGTAGCTCGCGGCCGCCCGCCGCGGACTCGGGCAGCACCGCGTACTGGCCGCGCGTGGCCGTGGACCGCGTGAAGTCGTAGGTCATGCGCAGTCCGGCCGCACCGTCGTGCCCGGCCGCGGGGGCGAGGGTGCCGCCCGGCGCGCGGTCGTTCGCCGAGGTCCAGGAGGCCGCGTCGGCGAAGTCGGCGACGACGTCCTCCTCCAGGCTGACCGTCACCGCCACACGGGTCGTCAGCGGCGTCCCGTCGGGTCCGGGCACCGACAGCTCGAAGGTGGTGCCGCCCACCTCGGCGAGCGCGCGGACCTCGAAGGAGCCGTCGGCGGCCGGGACGAGCTCGGCGACCGGTTCGCGGGTCGCGCGCACCCCGGCGATCCGGGGCTCGCCCGGCTCGACGGCCGTCACCGTGACGTCCCGCGCCTCGATCGGCGCGGTGAAGCCCTGCGCGTCGTAACCGGTCAGGACGAGCGGCGCGGTCGCGTCCGCGTCCTCCAGCCCGACGACCGGGGTGTCCACGCCCGTGCGGACGAGGTCACCCAGCACCTCGACCTCGGTGGTGCCGGTGGCCAGGCCCCAGCGGCTCAGGGACGCCGCGGTCACGGTGGTGCTGCCCGCCCTGCGGCCGGTCACCACGCCGTCGCGCACCGAGGCGACTGCGCCGTCGCGGGCGCGCCACGAGGACGGCTCGGTCGCGACGGGGCCCATCGTGTCGTCGTATCCCTTGCCGACCAGCGTGCGGTGCAGGCCGGGGAAGACGCGGTCCGCGTCGTCGGCCGGGACCGTGGTGCGCACGTCGTACGCGGCGACGCGGCCCGAGCCGGCCGGGACGTACAGGCCGAGGCCGTTCGCGTCGGCCCGCTCGAACCCGTCGGACGGGCTGTTCAGGATGGTGTTGGCGGCGTCCCCCGGCAGCCGGGCGACCATCTCGGAGGAGCCGCCGCCGTCGAGGTTGATCGCGTCGTCGGCGCCGAGCTGGGCCATGAGACCTCCGAGCTCGTACAGGTTCATGCCGATGCTGTGGGTCTGGCGGCCGTCGACCACCACGAAGTACGCGCGGGTGCCGGACTCGTCGAAGCCCACCGCGGTGCGCGGGTGGCGCAGCTCCACGTGGTCGCCGGTCGCGGAGGTGACCTCGCCGTCCTCCAGCAGCGGGTCCTCGACGCCGCCGCCGATGGCGACCGCGACGTCGCCCGCGTCCTCCCGCAGGCCGTACGCCAGGTCGATCCGGTCGCCCGGGCGCAGGGTCGCGAGCGCGTCGGCCGCGGCCCCGGGCCGCGCGACGACGGCGCGTGTCCCGTCCGGCAGCTGCCCGCCTGCCGGCTGCCCGACGGTGGTCACGGTCCCGTCCGCCGAGACCGTCACCTCGATGCCCTGCTCACCCGCGGCCAGGGGCCGCGTGCGGGTGAAGGTGCCCCATCCGGCGTCGAACACGGCGACGCCGCCGGGCGGCACGGCGGTGACGTTCAGGCCGCTGACCGGCACCTCGGTGCGCGCGCCGTCGTCAGCCGGGGCCCAGCTCACCGAGCCCTCCAGGAAGATCTGCGCCAACCGCCCGACGGCGCGCTGCCCTGAGCCTGAAGGGTCGGACCCGATCACGACCGAACGTTCGCGGCCCGGGGACGCCGACTTGAGGAGCCTGCCGTCGTCGACGCTCGCTCCGAGGGCGGCGCCCGAGTTGTTGATGTCGAAGTAGTCGCCGTTGATCGCGGCGATGGCGCCGCGCGCGGCCGCCATCTGCGAGACCGTCGCGTTCCCGGCCACGTGCTCCGGGCCCACGTAGCCCACCTGCACCTTGCCCTTCGGGACGACGCCGTCGGCGCCCGGGGCGCCGAGGTCCGCGACGAGCACCTCGCCGCTGAGCCAGCCGTTCTCCCCCAGCCGGGCGAACCGGGTGAGCTCCAGACCGGGCGCGATCCGGCGCTCCTCGCGGCGCGTGACGATCGCCGTGCCGTTGTCGTCGAGGTCCAGCGGGGTGACTTCTCCGGACTTCTCGGCTGACGCGCCGGAGACGAGCGGAGCGTTCGCGAAGGGCACCGGAGCGCTCAGCGCGGAGGCGTCGCGCGGCACGTCCTCGGGGGCCAGGAGCGGCGCCGCGAACGCGGCGCCGCTCGGCGCGACAAGAAATGCCGCGGTAACTGTGCAGGTCAGCGCTTTGGTGACAATTCCTCGCGGCTTTTTCGGGCGCACCGATGACATGTCTGGTCGCATGCTCGTTCCTTCTGGGGAATCGGGGGGGAGCGGACTGCGGCAGGCTTGCGCGGCGAGGTTATGACCCAACGACCAATGTGTGAATATCACCCGAATCGCAACGTTGTTCACTGAACGCGAAACATGGGCGAGTTCGGGTGACACTACGATGCCTTCGTGGCAAACACGTCCCCGGCCTTCGACCAGCGTCCTGCCCGTGTGCGCACGGACTGGGGCATCTCAGGTGCTCTCGCCCTCACCGCCACCGATGCGCGCTCGTCGCTCGTGGTCGTCGTGGACGTGCTCTCCTTCTCGACCACGGTCACCGTCGCCTGCGAACAGGGCGCCGGCGTGTACCCGTTCCCGTACCACGACCCCGCCGGGGCGGCACGGCTTGCGCGCACCATGCGCGCCGCCCTCGCCGGCCCGCGGTGGGAGGACGGCATCAGCATCTCGCCCGCGTCGCTGCAGGACCTGGACGCCGAGCGTCTCGTCATCCCGTCCCCGAGCGCCGCCCAGATCTGCCACACCATCGCGAACCGCGGCGCCCTGATCGTCGCGGGCAGCCTGCGCAACGCGAAGGCCGTCGCCGGCCTCGCGGCCGCGCACCTGGACGCGTCCGAGCGGCACGACGTGGTGCTCGTGCCGGTGGGCGAGCGCTGGCCCGACGACACGCTGCGCCCCGCGCTCGAGGACTACCTGGCCGTGGGCTCCATCGCCTCGCGGCTCACCTCGATGCTGCCCGACGTGAGCATCTCCCCCGAGACCGAGGCCACGGTCACGCTGTGGAAGGGCACCAAGGACATCGCCGACTCCGTGGGCGGCACGGCGAGCGGCCGCGAGCTGCTCGACTCCGGGTTCGCCGACGACGTCACGATCGCCACCGAGGTGGATGCCACCGACGTCGTGCCGGTGCTGATGGACGGCGCGTTCGTGCCGCTGGGGCACCGCGTCGCTGCGGCCCGCGGGCGCAGGAACGTGGGCGCGGGCGCGCGCTGAGCGTCCGCTCTCCTCGGGGCCCGCTACCTCGGCGCGAGGTAGGGCGCCAGGGCGCGCACGATCTGCACGTCGCCGGGCAACCAGGGCACGTCGTCGAGCTCGGCCGCCGTCAGCCAGCGCAGCTCGTCGTGATCCTGGAGCGGTTCCGGGGTGCCACGCTCCGACAGCGCGAACCACACCCGCATCCGGTGCCGGGCCGTGATGGGCCACGCGCCGTCGGCGGGTCCGGGCACCTCGGTGCCCACAGCGACCCGTACGCCGAGCTCCTCGGCGAGCTCCCGGCGCAGCGCGTCGAGCGGCGTCTCGCCCGGCTCCACCTTGCCGCCGGGGAGCTCCCATCGGCCGGCGAGGGACTCCGGCGCGGACCGACGGGCGGCGAGCAGCCGGGTCGGGCGGTCCAGGTGGTCCACGATCGCGGCGGCCACCACGTCGATGAGGGTCTCCTGCATGCGGAGCAGTCTCCCACCGGCCGGATGGTGGCGGCCCTGCGGCTCACCACCACCCGGACACAGCACGACGACGGCGCCTCTGGGGAATGGCGCCGTCGTCGGTGAGCTGCGTGTGTCAGGCGACGATCTCGAACTCGTTCGCCTTGGCGATCGCCTCCGCGCGCGAGGACACGCCGAGCTTGCGATACACGCTGCGGACCTGCGTCTTCACCGTGTTGCGGGTGACGTACAGGCGTCGAGCGATCTGCTCGAGAGTGGCGTCCTCGGTGAGGTTCGCCAGGATCACCCGCTCACGACGAGTGAGGCTGGGGAGACGGTGGTCAAGGGTCATCGCGGTCATGATCGTTTTCCTCCACACAGCGGCCGGTTCTGGGGTTCCGGCCTACGGTTGCTGCTATGAGAAGGACTTCGCCGACGCAGATTCATGACGCGGTTCTGCAAGAACTTCTTGACCGTTATCCTTCCGAGACCAAAACCGCCCCCCAAGCGCATGAAAGTGCACGTCGGAGGGCGGTTTCGCCCGAAGGACCAGCCGGCCCGGGATCGGTCAGCTCCCGGTGTGCTCCGCGTACTGGGCCGCGGAGAGCAGCTCGCCCGCGCCCGTCACCTCGACCTTGAAGAGCCAGCCCTTGCCGTACGGGTCCTGGTTGACGATCTCCGGGTTGTCCACGGCCTCCGAGTTCACCTCGGTGACGGTGCCGCTCACCGGGGAGTAGAGCTCGGACACGGACTTGGTGGACTCGATCTCGCCCACCACGGAGCCCGCCTCGATCGTGGCGCCCACCTCGGGCAGCTCCAGATAGACGACGTCGCCGAGCGCCTCGGCCGCGACGTCGGTCACGCCGATGACTGCGGGGGTGGACTGGTCCAGCCACTCGTGCTCGGTGGTGTACTTCAGGTTCTCGGGGAAGTCAGCCATGAAAGCTCCTTGCGTGTAGGTCAGTTCTGGGGACGACGGTAGAACGGCATGGGCACGACCACGAACGGTTCGGCCCGGCCGCGCACGTCGACGGCGAGCTCGGTGCCCTCGGCCGACACCTCGGGCGTCACGTATGCCATCGCGATCGGGTAGCCGAGCGTGGGCGACGGCGCGCCGGACGTCACGCGGCCCACGACGGCGCCCACCTCGGTGCCGACGCCGCGCTGCACCACCTCGTAGTCGGCGCGGGCGGGGCGCCGCCCCTCGCCGCGCAGCCCGACGAGCACGCGCGCGGGCGCCGACTCCTTGCGGGCGGCCAGGGCCTCCCGGCCCACGAACGGGATCGGCGTGCCGTCCTCGGTCGCCTTGTCGAGCCGCACCACGCGGCCCATCCCCGCCTCGAACGGCGTCGTGGTGGTGTCGAGCTCGTGACCGTAGAGCGGCATGCCGGCCTCGAGGCGCAGCGAGTCGCGGGCCGAGAGCCCGGCCGGGACCAGCCCGAGGGGCTCGCCGGCGGCGAGGAACGCGCGCCACAGCGCGACCGCCTTGTCGGCGGAGACCCAGATCTCGAACCCGTCCTCGCCCGTGTACCCGGTGCGGCCCACGAGCACGGGCTCGCCCTCGAACCGCATGCCCATGCACGCGTAGTACTTGAGGTCGGCGAACGCGGTGCCGCCCGAGATCTCGGCGTCCTCCACCAGGCCCGCGGTGGCGAGCATGATCTCCTCGGCCCGCGGACCCTGCACGGCGATCAGCGCCTGGCCGGGCTGGACGTCCTTGAGCACCACGTCGAACCCGGCGGTGCGCTCCTGGAGCTTTGCCAGCACCAGCTCGGCGTTGGACGCGTTGGCGATGACCGAGTACTCGCCGGGCGCGTTGTGGTAGACGATCAGGTCGTCCAGCACGCTGCCGTCCTCGGCGCAGATCATCGAGTAGCGCGCGCCCATCTCGCGGACCTTCGAGATGTACCCGACCAGTGCGTGGTCGAGGAACGCCGCGGCGTCCGGCCCGGTCACGCTGATGTCGCCCATGTGCGACAGGTCGAACAGGCCCGCGGCCTCACGCACCGCGCGGTGCTCGGCCAGGTCGGAGGTGTAGCGCAGCGGCATGAGCCAGCCACCGAACGGCGTCATCGACGCTCCGAGCGCCACGTGCTCGTCGTGGAGCGGGGTCTTGCGGTCCTCACCCATGGATCAATCCTCTCGTCGGCGACGCGTCAGACGTACAGGCCACCCGAGTGGCCCGTACGTCTGACACGGGCGGCGTGTTCTGACAGGTCACTCGGCGAAGGCCTCGACCGGCGGGCACGAGCACACCAGGTTGCGGTCGCCCTTGGCACCGTCGATGCGGCGCACCGGGGGCCAGTACTTGTTCCCGCGGAGCGACGCCACGGGGAACGCGGCCAGCTCGCGCGAGTAGGGCTTGTCCCACTCGTCCGTCATGACCGACGCCGCCGTGTGCGGCGCACCGCGCAGCGGCGAGGTCTCGGCGGTCCAGCGGCCGGCCGCGACGGCGTCGATCTCGCCGCGGATGGCGATCATCGCGTCGACGAACCGGTCGAGCTCCGCCAGGTCCTCCGACTCCGTGGGCTCCACCATGAGTGTGCCCGGCACCGGGAACGCGAGCGTCGGAGCGTGGAAGCCGTAGTCCATGAGGCGCTTGGAGACGTCCTCCGCGGTCACGCCGGTCTCGGCGGTGATCTTGCGCAGGTCGAGGATGCACTCGTGCGCCACCAGGCCGTTCGGGCCGGTGTAGAGCACGGGGAAGTGCGGGTCGAGCCGGCTCGCCACGTAGTTGGCGGTGAGGACGGCGGCCTTGGTCGCCTCGGTCAGCCCGTCCGGGCCCATCAGGGCCACGTAGGCGTACGAGATCGGCAGGATGCCGGCGGAGCCGTAGCGCGTCGAGGCCACGGGGATGCCCGCCGCGCCGGCGTCGCCCTGCCCGAGACCCGGCGTCGGGTCGCCCGGGAGGAAGGGCACGAGGTGCTCGGCCACCGCGACCGGGCCCACGCCCGGGCCGCCGCCGCCGTGCGGGATGCAGAACGTCTTGTGCAGGTTCAGGTGCGAGACGTCGCCGCCGAACTCGCCCGGCTTGGCGAGGCCCACCAGCGCGTTCAGGTTGGCACCGTCGATGTACACCTGGCCGCCGGCCTCGTGCACCAGGTCGCAGACCTCACGCACGTGCTCCTCGTACACGCCGTGCGTGGACGGGTAGGTGATCATGATCCCGGCGACCTGGGGGCCGTGCTGGTCGAGCTTGGCGCGCAGGTCGTCGAGCAGGATCTCGCCGTCGTCGGCCGTGGCCACGACCACGACACGCAGGCCCGCGAGCGCCGCCGACGCCGCGTTGGTGCCGTGCGCGGAGGCCGGGATCAGCACGATGTCGCGGCTCTCCTCGCCGCGCGAGGCGTGGTAGCCCTTGATCGCGAGCAGGCCGGCGAACTCGCCCTGGCTGCCGGCGTTGGGCTGCACGGAGACGGCGGCGTAGCCGGTGATCTCAGCGAGCTGGGCCTCCAGCGCGGTGACGAGCTCGGTGTAGCCCTGCGTCTGGTCGGCGGGGGCGTACGGGTGGATGTCCGCGAAGCCCGGCCAGGAGATGGCCTCCATCTCGGCGGTCGCGTTGAGCTTCATGGTGCAGGAGCCCAGCGGGATCATGGTGCGGTCGAGCGCCAGGTCCTTGTCCGAGAGCTTGCGCAGGTAGCGCAGCATGCTGGTCTCGGAGCGGTGGCTGTGGAAGATCGGGTGCTGGAGGTACGAGGTCGTGCGGACCATCTGCGCCGGCAGGGCTGGGTCGAGGACCGGGCCGGACACCTCGAAGGGCTCGTCCGAGAACACGGCGAGCACTGCCGCGACGTCCCGTGCCGTGGTGGTCTCGTCGGTGCTGATCTGCACGTGGTCGGCGTCCGGCACGAACAGGTTGTACCCGGCGTCGGCCGCGGCGCGGGCGATCTCGCGGGCCCTGCCCGGGACCACGGCGCGGACCGTGTCGAAGAAGACGTCGTGCTCGACCTCGACGCCTGAGGCGTGAAGGCCCTCGGCGAGAGACAGCGCGTACCCGTGCACGCGAGTCGCGATCGCCCGGAGCCCCTCGGGGCCGTGGTAGACCGCGTACATGCTGGCGACGATGGCCAGCAGCGCCTGGGCGGTGCAGATGTTGCTCGTGGCCTTCTCGCGGCGGATGTGCTGCTCGCGGGTGGCCAGCGCGAGGCGGTAGCCGGCGGCGCCGTCGACGTCGATCGAGACGCCGACCAGGCGACCCGGGAGCTGCCGCTCCAGGCCCTTCTTCACGGCCATGTACGCGGCGTGCGGGCCGCCGTAGAACAGCGGGACGCCGAAGCGCTGTGCGGAGCCCACGGAGATGTCGGCGCCGAGCTCACCGGGGCTGACCAGGAGCGTCAGGGCGAGCAGGTCGGTGGCGACGGTGACGAGCGCGCCGGCCTCCTTGGCCTCGGCGACGACGGCGCGGGCGTCGAGCACCCGGCCGGACGCCCCGGCCTGCTGCAGCACGACGCCGACCAGCTGGCCGGCCGGCAGCTCGGCGGGCAGGCCTGCCCGGAGGCCGTTCGAGAGGTCCGCGACGACGACCGGGAGGCCGATCGCCTCGGCTCGGCCTCGCGCCACGGCGAGCGACTGACCGAACAGGTCGGCGTCGAGGACGACGTAGCCCTCCTTGGCGCGCGAGGCGCGCCACATCAGCGCGACGGCCTCGGCCACGGCGCTGGCCTCGTCGAGCAGGGAGGCGTTCGCGATCTCGAGGCCCGTGAGGTCCTCGACCGCGGTCTGGAAGTTGAGCAGGGCCTCCAGGCGGCCCTGGCTGATCTCCGGCTGGTACGGCGTGTAGGCCGTGTACCAGGCGGGCGACTCGAGCACGTTGCGGCGGATGACGGCGGGTGTGTGCGTGCCGTAGAAGCCCTGCCCGATCATCTGGGTCTTGACCTGGTTCTTGCCCGCGAGCTCGCGCAGGTGGGCGAGCACCTCGGCCTCGGTGCGGGCGGCGGGCAGGTCCAGCGGCGCCTGGGTGCGGATCGCCTTGGGGACGGCCCGGTCGACGAGGGTGTCCATCGTGTCGATGCCGAGCTGGTCCAGCATGGTGCGAACCTCGCGGCCGCGCGGGCCGAGATGCCGGTCGGCGAAGACGTCGGGGTCGAAGACGTCGGAATGGTGGGGCGTGCTCACGGCGGGCTCCTGGCTGTCCGAGGGCGTGGGGACGACTGCGGTCCCTCCCCGCTCTGTCATCGGACTCCTGCCCGCTCGCGGGCACGCGTCGACCTGAGAGTTTTGCCGGTCCGTCGTGTTCCCTCCCGGACGTCGGGGAGGAGGGCGGGACGCGCCGGCTTGCACCGTCGGTGGAGCCCCGCGCCGGTTGCCCGACGTCGGAAGCTCGCTTTCCAGAGTTGCCTCACCGCGGCGGTACGGGGGCCTGAGAGATTCCCGGGGAGGAACTTGCTCCTTCGGCGCCGGTTCGCGCGGCGTCTGGACGACGACGGCGCGGGGCCGGACTCTCCCGCCGCGGTTCTGGCGGCACGGTCCTGGTCGGCTGAGCGAGCCAGAGCCGTTGAAGATGTTCAGTTATGCGGACATCGTAGCCGCCGCTACCCCAGGTCGATCTCGCGGGCCGCGAGGACCATCTCGTCCACCACCGCACGGACGATCGGGCCGGGCTCGTGCCGGTTCTGGCGGTGCCGCACCACCAGCCGGCGCGAGCCGAGCCCGGCGAGCGACACGACGACGACGTTGTCCGGCACCTCGCGCTGGAGGGCCAGCGCGGGCAGCATCGCGACGCCCTGACCCGCGGCGACCAGCGAGATGGCGGTGTCGAAGTCGTTGTACGCGTGACGGGTCTCGAACGTGGTGCCGAGCTGGGCGGCCAGCCGGCTCAGCGCACGCTCGGCCGCCGACTCCGCCTGCGGGCCCACCCAGGCGAGCGTGGCGAGGTCGTCGAGCCGTTCGGGCTCGGGCAGGCTGGTGGGCACCACGATGCGCCACGGCTCGTCGAGCAACGGCACGTCGTGCGCGCCGCGCGGCGCCGGGGCGTCGACGGCCACGTCGCGCTCCAGCACGACGGCGTCCAGGTCACCGGCCCGCAGCCGGCGCACGGACTCGATCGGGTCGTACTCCTGCACGTCGACCTCGATGTGCGGGTGCCGCTCGACGAGCGAGACGAGCATGGGCGCGATGACGGTACGGATCGCCGTCTGGATGGACCCGATCGAGATCCGGCCCGTGAGCTCGCCCTCCAGGGCGGCCACGGCCTGCCGGGCCTGGACCAGCTCTGCCTCGATGCGCTCGGCCGCCTCGGCGAGCACCCGGCCGGCGGGCGTGAGGGTCACGCCGCGGGGCCCGCGGTCCAGCACGTCGATGCCCTCCTCGGCCTCCAGCCGGGCGATCTGCTGCGACACCGCCGACGGCGTCACGTGCAGCAGGTCGGCCGCCGCGAGCACCCCGCCGGCACGGTGCACGGCAAGGAGGAAAGCGAGTCTTCGCGGGTCAGTGGCCATGTAGCGATGCTACATCCCGGAGTCACAAACATTCGATTGTGCTGAAGGCGCGAGTGACTCATGATTGACCCTGGCAGCGGCCGGACCCAGCTCCTCCCGGACCGCCGGCCACCCCTTCCCCCTTGGACGCCACATCTCGGCCTCCGCCACTTCCTCGAATCGTTTCGAGCAGTTGCCCCAGGAGTTTCATCATGTCCCTCATGCTGGTCGTCACCGTCCTCGGCTGGGTTGGCGCTATCGCCGGCCTCGTGGCCTATGCCATGGTCAGCCGCGGGCGCTGGAGCGCCGACTCCCTCGCGTTCCAGGGGACCAACATGCTGGCCGCTGTGACCCTGCTCAGCGTGGCCGCCGCCAACGGCATCTGGCCGTCCGCCGCATCGAACATGGCCGCCCTCCTGATCGGCGTGAACGCGGTGTTCACCGTGGTGCGCGGCAAGAAGCGCTCCGCCAAGGAGCGTGTCGCCAGGGAGGCGGCCGCGCTGCGGGCCGTCGAGGACACCGTTTCCGACGTGGCCCCCGACCACGTCCCGGACCACCTCGTCGACCACGCGCCCGCGCCGCGGCCCGCGGTCAGCTACCGCGCGTACGCCGAGGCCGCCTGACGCACCGCGTCAGCCCGCCCCGCGGGATCCGGTGTCTCCCCCCGGATCCCGCGGGGCACGTCTGTTTCCGTCGAACGTAGGCTTCGTCGCTCTCTGCGCGCTCGGACGCCGACGAACCCTACGTTCGAGGGCGGCAGCCTCTACGTTCGACGGCGGCGGCGCCGGATTTGTGGTGCGCTGGCACCATGACCCCGCACATCCGACAGGTGGTGCTCGACACCACGGACGCCCGCGCTCTCGCCGAGTTCTACCGGGAGCTGTTCGGGCTCACGTACCGCCCCGGCGACGAGCCTCCGCCGGAGGGCGAACCCGACCACAACGGCGGCGACTGGCTGGTGCTGCGCAACGACGACGGCGTACAGCTCGCGTTCCAACAGGTCGACGACCTGCCGAGGTCCACCTGGCCCGAGTCCGGCATCCCGCAGCAGCTCCACCTCGACACCACGGTTCCGGACGTCGACGCGCTGGTCGCGGCCCGCGACCACGCCCTCGCGCTCGGCGCGACGCTGCTCCATGACCGGTCCGACGACCCGGAGGAGCCGCTGTACGTGTTCGGCGACCCGATGGGTCACCCGTTCTGCGTCTTCGTGGGCTGACGGCGGGGAGGCCGACGGCGGGCACGTCTAGAAGGCCACGTCCACGACCAGTGCGCGGTGGTCCGAGACGCCGGTGTCCACGACCCGCCCGACGGCGGCGGGAACAGGGGCGCCGGCCGCGGCGTCGGCCCGGGCGCCCGCGTCGTCGTCCAGCAGCACGTGGTCGATCTGGAACCGCGGGTCGTGGCGCGGGAACGTGTCGCCGATCCCGAGCGGGCGCCAGCCCGTGCGGTCGGCCGGGACGGATCCGCGCAGGTTGAAGTCGCCCAGCAGCACCAGAGGACGCGGCAGCCCCACGAGCCGCCGGCGCAGGTAGTCCACCTGGTGCTCCGCCTGCCGCTCGCCGGGGGCACCCAGGCGGTAGCCGACGGCGCGGCGCACCATCCCGGCCGCCCGGCCGACAGCGGAGAACCGGTACACGCTCAGGTGGGTGCACACCACGGTGACCGGGCCGGACGGGGCGTCGACCCGGGCCGCGAGCGCCACCCGCGGCTCGTCGGTGCCGAGCTGCACCCGGCCCCAGACCCAGGGCGTCGCGGGTGGGAGCAGCACGCTGTGCCAGCTCAGCACCGGGAACCGCGACAACAGCGCGACACCGTAGCCGGGGGCGCCTGGCCGGTCCGCGCGTCGGGCGCGGCGTCGGACACCGGGGTAGCGGAACGGGCCCGCGAGCGCAGGCCGGAACCGGTGGTCGACGGCGCCCATCGCCGCCGCGCACAGCGCCGCCTGGTCCGCTCCCCCGGACCGCGCCTGCCCGCGGTCCACCTCTTGCAGCCCGACGACGTCGGCGTCGAGCGCGGCGACGGCCTGAGCCAGCCGGTCGTTGTCGACGCGGCCGTCGGGACCGAGGCCGTGCTGGACGTTGAACGTGGCGATGCGCACGTGGACGATCCTGGGCCCGGCAAGCGGGGAGCGCGACCCGGCAGGAGGGCGCCAGGTCCGCCGCCCCGGGCGAACCGTGCAACCTTTGACCCGGACTCCCCGTAGTGGGTGGCATGACGCATGAGGGCAGGACGAACGTGAGCGACCTGTGGACGAACGAGCCATCGGGCGAGGACCTGGCGGGTGGCGTGCGGGTGTCCGTCGCGCGTTCCCGCGACGCGGAGTTCACCGCGTTCGTCCGGGAGTCCAGCGCGTACCTGCACCGCACCGCGTACCTGCTGTGCGGGGACCGGCATCGGGCGGAGGAACTGGTCCAGTCGACGTTCGAACGGGTCTACCGCACGTGGGCCAAGGTCCGGCCCGGCACGGCGCGCGCCTACGCCCGCCGGGTCCTGGTGAACCTGCGGATCGACGGGTGGCGGCACGGGCGCCGGGAGTTGTTCCCCGGTGACGAGAAGATCCCGGTCGCTCCGGCGTCGGACCATGCCGGGCAGGTGGTGCTGCGTGACGAGCTGGTCCGGGGGCTGGCGCTGCTGCCGGTCAACCAGAGGCGGGTCGTGGTGCTGCGGCACCTGCTGGACCTGCCGGAGGCGGAGGTCGCCCGGGAGCTCGGGATCGCCGTCGGGACGGTCAAGGCGGCGAACTCGCGCGGGCTGGCCCGGTTGCGGGACCTGTTGGTGGCGCAGGCCGAGGTGGTCGAGCCCGTGGTCGTCGACGAGCAGGCCGTGCTCGACCGGAGCCGCGCCGCGCTGCGGCGACGCCGGACGGGTCAGGTGGTCGGGGCGGCGTGCGTGGTGCTCCTGGTGGTGCTCGGGGTGCTGACCCGCGGGCCGGTGCCGCTGCCCGGGATCGGGCCGGTGGTGCTGCCGGGCGGGGACCTGATCGCCCGCCTGCTCGACGACGGACCCACCGACGGTTTCGGACCTGTCCCGCGGACGGAGCCCCGGCCGTCCGCGGTGGTGGACCTGGCAGGCAGCACCCCGCTCCCGTGCCCGGAGGAGCTGCCCGCGCCGTCGCCGGTGCGGGCCGCCGAGCCGGGCGACATCGGCCCGTTCGAAGGATCCGTGGTGGTCGATCTGACCGACGCACGCCCGGTGACCTGCTACGACGTCCGCACCGAGAGGGTCACACCCGGGCGGTTCGACGAGCGGACGGGAAGGCCCGTCACTGACGACGGGGGCGAGCAGATGCCGCTGCTCGACGGGCTCGCCGAGAGCGGGGACATCTGGGCCGCCGCCAGCGAGCTGAGGCCCGGCAACAACACGATCGAAGGCGCCTTCGTCCGTGCCAATGCCCACCGGAGCGACGGACCGACCGAGTCGATCCCGACCGACACGATCGACGACGTGATGCTGGTGCCGTACGACGTCGCCGCACGGGGCGCGCGGGTGGTGTGGGGCGAGACGACCGGTGGGGAGGGCGCCACACGCACCAGTCAGATCCGCACCACCCGGGCCGGGGCGGTGCCGAGGACGCTCGCCACGTACGAAGGGTACGTGTGGGAAGTCGCTCTCACCCGCGACCACGCACTGTGGACGGACGGGGCGACGGAGGACGAGCCGCGACTGCTCAGCACGACCATCGACGACCCTGGGACGCCAGTGGTGCTGGCGGACCCCGTCACGGCTTTCGCGGCCGACGACAACGAGGTCGTCGCAGCCGTGCTGGAACCGGGGTCCGGCGACACCCGAACGACGACGATCTGGCTGCTGGACAGCCCGGCCGGCGGGAACCTGTCCGGCTCCACGGCGCTGTTCTCGATCGACCACGGGGTGACGGACCAGATCACGGAGGTCGCCGTCTCGGACGACCTCGTCGCATGGACGACCGTGTCCGAAGAAAAGGGAACCACTCTCTTCGTCTTCGACCGGCGCGACGGAACGCACAGCATCGTGCGGGCTGACGACGAGAGCGTCAACGGGCTGCGCGCCTCGGGCGGCCTGCTCCTGTGGAACAGCGCGGACGACGACGACCCGGAAGGGCCGGCCTACCTGTACCGCGCCACGCGTACAGCTTCCGGGTACGACGGCCCGGACGTCGCACGGTTCCCGAGCGGCTCCGAGAGGGCGAGCCTGGCCGGCGACCGCCTCGCCTGGGGCGAAGGCTTCCGACGAGACGCTCTCGGCCGAGCCTGGATCATCGAGGGCGCCGTCGCCCCGACACTGGCGCGCGGATGACCAACACGCCGCGGCGCGGAACGACGTGGGTCCGCGGTCCGGATCGGCGTCCGCCCGGTGCAGGGCTGACACACCGGCCGGACGGCTCCGAGCGTGCGGGATGTGCGGCGGGTCAACCCTCGGGCTAGCGTGAAGTGGGTTCAACGAGGAGCCGTCGAGACGTCGCACGACGATGGAGGACGACATGAGCGAGGACCAGGCGTTCCCACCGCAGCAGCAGAATCCGCCGGGAACCACCGACCGGATGGACCCCCAGCCGGACCACGGCGAGACGAGCTACGTCGGCAGTGAGAAGCTCGTCGGCCGCAAGGCGCTGGTCACCGGCGGAGACTCCGGGATCGGGCGCGCGGTCGCCATCGCGTTCGCGCGGGAGGGGGCGGACGTCGCCCTGTCCTACCTGCCCGAGGAGGAGCACGATGCCCGGGCGACGGCGGAGCTGGTGCGCGACGCGGGACGCCAGTGCTCCCTGCTGCCGGGCGACCTGCGGGACGAGGCCACGGCGAGGGGCGTGGCGCACCGGGCCGCGGGCGAGCTGGGCGGCATCGACGTGCTGGTCAACAACGCGGGGTACCAGATGGCGCGGCGGCGGTCGGTCGCGGACGTGACCACCGAGGAGCTGGACCGGGTGCTCAAGACCAACCTGTACGCCCTGTTCTGGGTGACGCAGGCCGCGCTCGGGCACATGGGTTCGGGCAGCTCGATCATCAACAACTCGTCGATCCAGGCGTTCCAGCCGTCCACGTCGCTGCTCGACTACGCGGCCACCAAGGCAGCGATCAACAACATCACCGTGAACCTCGCGGCCGAGCTGGGACCCCGCGGCATCCGGGTGAACGCGGTGGCTCCGGGGCCGATCTGGACCCCGCTCCAGCCCGCGACCCAGCCGGAGGAGAAGATCACGTCGTTCGGCACCGATACCCCGCTGGGCCGGGCCGGGCAGCCCGCCGAGGTGGCACCCGCGTTCGTCTTCCTCGCGTCGCCGGTCACGGCCTCGTACGTCTCCGGGACGGTGCTCGGCGTGACCGGCGGCAAGCCGGTCTTCTAGCCGCCCTCACCTGGCGCGAGCACCTCGACCGTGCCGTGCTCGCCGTCGACCCGCACCCGGTCGCCCGTGCGCAGCCGCATGGTCGCGTTGCCGCAGCCGACGACAGCCGGGATGCCCAGTTCCCGCGCGACGATCGCGGCGTGCGACAGGGGCGCGCCGACGTCGGTCACGACGGCGGCCGCGCGCGGGAAGAGCGGGGTCCAGCCGACGTTGGTCACCACGGTCACCAGCACCTCGCCGGGCAGCAGCGCCTCGCCGTCGTCTGCCGAGAGCACCACGCGGGCGACGCCCTCGGCCACGCCGGACGCCCCGGGGAAGCCGCGGACGTGGTCGGACCGCTCGGCCTCCTGGCCGTGCTCGTCGAAGACGTCGGACCGCCGCTCCGGATCCGCGGCCCACCGCACCGGGTCGAACCGGCCGCGGATCACCGTGGGATACGGCGGCAGGCTCCGGTAGAGGTCGTAGGTCGCGCGGCGCACGGGGACGACGTCGGGGCCCCGCTCCCCCGCACGTCGGCTGGGGCCGGACGGCGCGCGAAGCACCGCCAGCAGCTCGTCGACGTGCAGGTAGAAGACGTCGTCACCCAGGCCGGTGAGCTCGCCCGCCCGCACCGCGAAGGCGCGCAGGGCCCAGAACGCGCGGATCACCTCGGACCGCGCGCTCTCCCGGCCGCGCGCGTTGCGGGCCCACCGGTCGAGCTGCCTGCGCAGCGTCGCGGCCCGGCGCGGGGACAGGCCCTCCAGCCGCTGCCAGACGGCGGCCCGGGCACGTTCCTGCCGTTCGAGCAGCGCGTCGACGTCGGTCCCGGCCGCCGCGGCGATCTGCCGGTCGAGCCAGGCGGGGTCCTCCGCCGGCCGGGGCCGCGAGACCTCGAACTCGTCGACGCAGCGGTGCCCGAACCGCGTCACGTACGTCGCGCGGTCGAGCCGGCCGAGAGCGACCTCGCGCAGACCGATCAGGGTCTCCATGCTGGCCAGCGCGTGCCCGCCGGACGACAGGCCCGAGGTCAGGGTCTCCGTGTCCGCGTCGCCGAGCAATGCGCGCAGGTCCCGGCGCAGGGTGAGCAGCCTGGTGCCGTCCTGCCGGGCGGCACCCCGCAGCACGCGCGACGCAGCCTCCAGGTACGGGCCGAGCTCGGCGTCCCAGAAGTCCGCGAGCTCGGCCGGGCCGACGACGGCGGCCGCGCGCTCCCGCAGCTCCGTGCCGCGCCGCTCGGCGGTGCGCAGAAAGCCCGGCACGGCCCGCACGTCCCGGACGAGCGTCGTGAGGTTGCGGCCCACCATGGGCAGGAGCCGCCGGATCAGCTCCGCGCGGCCGATCGGGACCACCGGGATGTCGGGCTGACCGGGCAGCCGCCCGAACACCTCCCGGTACGCCGCGTCGACGGTCTTCTGCAGGCCGAGCGTCCGGGCAACGGTCTCGGTGGTGCTGAGGTTCATGTAGAACCGGCCGCCGATGGTGCCGTACGCGGGCACGCCGATGTCGGTGTCGGCCATCGCGTTGGCCATGAAGATCTGCACGAGCGACCAGGTCAGCGGCGTCATCACGCTGGGCAGCGCCTCGCCGAGGTTCGCGTTCGTCCACAGGAAGTCGCCCAGCAGGCTGTCGTTCCACACCTCGGTGACCGCGACCTCGCCCGCCGCGCCCGTGACAGGGCGCGCCTGGAGCACCGCTGGCTCGCCGCCGTGCAGCGCCCACTCCACGTCCATCGCGACGCCGTACAGCTCCTCGATGCGGACCCCGAGCGCGGCGAGCCGCGCCGCCTGCGCGTCGGTGAGCGCGGGGCGGTCCCGGAGCTCGGCGGGGACAGGCTCGTTACGGGTACCGGCGGCGGTCCGCACGGTGCGGACCTCCTTGGTGCTCACCGTGCCCTCCACAGCGCCGCCCACCCGGGCCACCAGGTAGGTGTCGGGCGTGACCTGCCCGCCGACGACAGCTTCGCCCAGCCCCCAGGCCGCGTTGATCAGCACCCGGTCCCGCGAGCCCGTCATCGGGTCGACCGTGAACAGGATGCCGGCCACGTCGGCGTCGACCAGCCGCTGCACCACTACCGCGAGCGCCGCCTCGTCGGCAGGGATGCCGTGCCGCGCCCGGTAGCCGATCGCGCGCGCCGTCCACAGGGAGGCCCAGCAGTTCCGGACCGCGTCGAGCACGGCGTCCGCGCCCCGGATGTCCAGGAACGAGTCCTGCTGACCGGCGAACGACATGCCGGGCAGGTCCTCAGCCGTCGCGGAGGAGCGGACGGCGACGGCGGGGTCGCGGTCGGGCGCGGCGTCGGGCGAACCGCCCGGGGCGAGCAGACCGGCGTACCCGGCCCGGACGGCGTCGGCCACGGTCCGCGGGATCTCCAGGGCGGCGAACACCTCGGCGATCCGGACCGCCGCGGCCTCGTGCGTCTCGGGGCGGTCGGGGACGACGTCCCGCGCGGCGGCCACGATGGCCTGCTGCGGGGCGCCCGCCACGGCCGCCCGGTAGGCGTCGGTGGTGACGTGGAAGCCGCCGGGCACCGGCAGCCCGGCCGCAGCCAGACGCGCGAGGGACGCCCCCTTGCCGCCGGTTATGGCCAGGTCGACCGCCGCGGGATCCGCGAGCGGCAGCGTGAACGAGCTAGTGACCTCGGTGCTCACGACGGTTCCCCTTCTTCTGGCGGGAGGTCGTCGCCGAGCGATTCCCGCAGCTTGGCCCGCGCGACCGCGTAGGCCTGGTCGACGAACTCACGGGTGGCGTCCGCACAGGCGGCACGGGCGGCGTCGGACGGCGGGTGGTCCGCGGCGAAGGCGCGCGCGAGCGTGTCGCCGATCAGCTCACCGGCGCGCTCGTCGGAGACCCGCAGGGACTCGGGCATCATCCGGAGCGAGACCAGCGAGCCGTGCAGCACCGCGGCGATCACGGTGAGGTGGTCCTCGACGCTCAGGTCGCCACGCACCGCCCCGTGCTCCCGGAGCGTGGCCAGGTACTCACCGAAGGGGACCACGATCTCGGGCGTCGTGGTGCTCGTCTGCTTGCGGGCCACGAGCTTGCCCAGCACCGCGGAGTCCTGCACCATCGCGGCCTGCAGCAGCGGACGCCGGTGGATCTCGTGCGCGAGATGGCCGAACAGCCCGGGCAGGGTCGCGGACGCCGGGTCCTCCCCGAGTCGCCGACGCACCGCGCCGATCATCTCGGCCCGGTCCCGGCGCATGAGCGCGGCGAACAGGTCCTCACGACTGCCCCAGTGGAGGTAGATCGTGCCCTTCGCGACCCCGGCGAGTCTGGCGACGTCGTCGATGGTGGTCTTGTCGTAGCCCCAGCGCAGGACGAGCTCGGTGCCGGCGTCGAGGATCCGCTCCGCCCGCTCGACCCGTCGCTGCGCCGTGCCGCGCCGCCGCGTCGGTGCTGCCGCACTCATACCCGCCTCCGCTTCGTGAAAGTATGACCAGATTCGTTGATCTGGTCATACTTGGAGGCTAGACCTGGTCTCTGCCCTGGTCAAAAGCTCATCGGATGGTGCGGGGCGGACAGATACTGCAGTGGAACCGGCACGCGAAAGGTCCGCCTCCGGAAGGCGATCCGGCCCGGTTCTGCACAAGAACCCATGCCTGATGGCCTCCTGGAGGCGGACCTTCGCGCGGCCGAGGCGGCTAGCGGACCGTGATGGTCACCGAGCGCTTCGACGGCGCCTGGAGGCTGGTGCCCTCGTACTTGGCGATCCACGTGCCGGACCTGCTGGTCCTGACGGTCGTCCGGTAGGCGCCCTTCGAGTTCGTGTGGACGGTCTTGTTGTAGACAGGACCGGCCGAACCGGCCGGGTCGAAGTACAGCTTCACCGCGGTGTTCGGCGCCAAACGGTTCGCCGCCTCGCGGAAGTTGATGAGTTGCACCTTGCGCACCGATCCCCGCAGCTCGATGTTCCGGGACCCGGTGAACGACGTCGATGACGCGGCGACAGTGGTGGTGCTGGCGCGCCGGACCCGGATGGTGGTGATGGGCTTGCGCGACATCCGGATGATCTCCTGCGTAGCTCTCACGCCGTCGCCGTCACTGTCCCACTGGTCCTGGTAGACGCCTATCCAACCGTCGTAGTAAACGTCGTAGAGACCTGCGGGATGAACCGCGGACATCCTAAGAGTCCGCACGCCGTTGTAGGCCGTAGACCACTTTGCCGTCCCACCTGCATGGAATTCGCCGACGCCGTACCGCCCCTCGGCCCTCCGATTGTTCAGGTACGGGATGTCATACAGGTTGTGGTGAGTGCCCGGCACCATAATGCCGAAGTCGAGGTAAACGGTCTGCGGCTCAACCCCGGTCACGACATCCTGAGTGACCACTCGCATCTTCGCGGTGTAACCGTTCTTCGAGGCCGAGGTGACAGCGGATCGAATGGTCTGACTGGTCGGCCGAACCGTGAACTCCCTGGTGTTGACCCCCCGGACCTCGCCTCCACCTACGACAAGCACCTCGTAGGTACCCGATGTGCGAGGCTGGAGCGTCGTCGCGAACCAGCCTTCGTCGTCGGTGACAGCAGTCGCGACGGCTCGGCGCGCCAAGGTCCCGGCGGGATCGACGTAGATCGTCACTGTCACTCCGACCTGCGGGTTGAACATGCCTTCGTCCCCGACATACCCCTGCACCTGGACCGGTGCACCAGCCGGCCCGGCGTTCGGCGCGAGAACAAGGTCATAGCTCGTGGCCGCAGCCGACGACCCGACCGAGTTCGGGGCCATGTCATCTGTGCTCGCGGCAGTCGCCGGCGACCCGCCCAAAAGCGTCCCGGCGAACACTAGGCTGAGCGCAGAAGTGAACAGTTTTCGGACACCGACAACCATGGGATACCTCGCGGGGAGAATGGGGCCCGGGAACCGGGAGCAAACCCAAATCCTGCCAGCCCAGGACACTTCGAAAGGCCGCTATACGCACTTCGGGCGGGTGAACTTCTGTGCGGCACAGCCGGTCCGCCACCAGAATGCGATCAGACAGGAAATCGCGTGGAAGCCCATGCCTGATGGCATTCTCGAGGCGAAGCTTCGTGTTACCAACGGCTAGCGGACCGTGACCGTCACCGAGCGCTTCGACGGTGCCTGGAGGCTGGTGCCCTCGTACTTCGCGATCCACGTGCCGGACCTGCTGGTCCTGACGGTCGTCCGGTAGGCGCCCGTCGGCCCCGTGCGGACGGTCTTGACGTAGGAAGGCCCGGCCTGACCGGCAGGGTCGAAGTACAGCTTGAGCGCCGTGTTCGGCGCCAGGCGATTCTCCGCCTTGGTGTCGCTGACCAGCTGCACGCGGCGCAGCGAGCCGCGCAGATCGATGTTGCGGGGGCCCGTGAACGACGTCGACGACGCGGCGATGGTGGTCGTGCTGGCGCGGCGGACCCGGATGGTGGTGATGGGCTTGTGCGGCATCTGGACCTCTGTGAGGTGGGTGATGCCGTCACGGTCCATGTCCCAGTACTCGTTGTAGACACGGACGGAGTCGTCGTAATGGACGTCGTACAGACCTGCAGGATGCAAGGCGGACATGCGATAGGTACGCACCCCGCTGTAATTGGAAGTGAGCTTCGCCGACCCGGGGGCAGCGAACTCACCCACCCAGTACCGCCCCTCAGCGCGGCGATTGCTCAGATACGGGAAACGGTCGCTGGGCGCGGAAGCGCCCAGCGTCTGAATCCCCATATCGAGGTAGACCGTCTGTGCCTCTACCCGGGTCACGACGTCCTGGGTCGTCACTCGCATCTTGGCGGTGTAGCCGTTCTTCGATGCAGAGATGACTCCGGATCGGACGGTCTGGTCGGCCGGCCGTACGGTGAAGTTCGCCTTGTTCGTACCACGGACGTAACCCGCAATCTGGGCAACGACTTCGTATGTCCCGGAGGTACGGGGTGTGAACATCCGAGCGAAGGCACCGTATTCATCGGTGATGACCGTGTCCACGACCTCACGCGGCGCCGTCCCGACCGGGTCGAAGTAGATCAGCAGTTCCGCCCCGATGGAGGGCCGGGCCTCTGAGTCCCAGAGGTACCCGTGGAGCTGGACCGGCGCACCCACTGTCGAAGTATTCGGCGCCAAGTACACGTTGTAGTTGGTGTACGAGTTCTGTGGGCCGACAGAGCTCGAGCCTGCGTCGACGGGGCTCGCCGCGACTGCCGCCGGCACGCCCAGCAAACTCCCGGCGAGCGCCAGCCCAAGCGCAGAAGTGAACAGCTTTCGGGCACCGACAACCAAGGGACACCTCGAGGGGGAGAAGGGGGCCCGGGAACCGGGAGCAAGCACAGATCCTGCCAGTCCAAGCGATTCCCAGCGGGTCCTTTTCCGGGTGAACTTCCGCCCAGCACAAAGGTCCGCCCCCACCAGCCGATCAGGCATGGATCCGCGTGAGAACCCATGCCTGATCGCCTGGCGGAGGCGGACCCCTGTCCGCCGTCGGCCGAGATGGAGCTAGCCGACGGACACGTTCACGCCCGCCTTCGACGGCGCCACCAGGCTCGTCCCGGCGTACTTGGCGATCCACTTGCCCGACGTGGTGGCACGGACCGACGTCGTGAACGTGCCGTCAGCGCCCGTGGTGACCTCCTTCTTGAGGACCGGCGCCGCCGAGCCCGCGGGGTCGAAGTACACCTTCACCGCGACGTTCGGCGCCGGCCGGATCGCCGCGCCGCCGCCGGTCACCAGCTGGACCCGCTCGACGTCGCCGCTCAGCGTGATGGTCCGCGCCGTGGGCACCGACGTCCGCGAGGCGGCCACGGTCGTGGTGCTCGCCCGCTTGACCACGATCGTCGTGACCGTCGGGTCCTCGACCAGCACGTTGTGCGTGCAGTTGCTGGTGCCGCCCTCGAGCCCGTCCCAGTCCGGTGCGGAGCATGCCTTCATCTCGTCGCGGATGCCGATGTCGTAGATGCCGGCGGGGAGCGTCGGGTTGAAGGTGAACGTCGCGTGGCTCGTACCGAGCCCGGAGTGTGTCAGGTCCCGCTGCACCCGGTAGCCGTCGGGGAAGTTGCCCTCGCCGCGCCGGCTCTCGGCGCTCAGCCAGCCGGACGTGCCGCCCACGGTGAAGTCGAGGCTGCCCACGTCGACGCGACGCTGCACCGGGGCCAGGCCCAGCACGACGTCGTGCGTCATGAGGTGGTCGCCCGCCGTGAAGCCACCCGCGGTGGCGGTAACCGTGCCCTCGCGCAGCGTGGTGTCGCGGGCCCGCTCCGCCGAGGTCAGGGTCCACACCGCCTTCGCGCCCGTGTCGGTCATCGGCATCTCGGCACGCCACTTGCCCGACGCGCCCGGCTTCTGCCGGGTCGTGAAGTAGCCGCGGTCGTCGGTCGTAAGCGTGTCGATGAAGCGCTCCGGCGCGTCGCCCGAGGGATCGAAGTACAGCTTGACCTCCTGGCCCGTGGCCGGCGAGTAGTCACCGGTGCCGAGGCTCCGGATGTTCGCGGCGCCGTGGACCGAGATGGTCGAGCCCGCGGGCGCGCTCGACGTCGAGGTCCAGATCAGCGGGATGTTGCGCTTGGCCCGGAACGGCACCAGGACCGGGTCCGCCGTGCGGATCGGCACCTTGACCACGCCGTCGGCGGTGGTCACGTCGATCTCGGCGTTCACCGAGACCTCGAAGGTGCCGGACTCGACGTCGGCGGGGAGCTGGACGGTCGAGGTCCACGTGTTCGCCGTCCCGGAGGCCACGAACTGCGCACCGGTCAGGCTGCGGCCCTCAGGGTCGATCATGGTCATGCGCCCGGAGCGCATGGCCGCCGAGGACCCGTTGTGCGTGATGGCCAGGGTTCCGGTGACGGAACCGACCACGTCCCCGCCGGGTGGCAGGGAGATCTTCGCGGAGACGACGACGTCATCCACCTTGTTGGTCACGCGGTCCGCGGTGATGCCCGGCGGCGGCGCCGTGCTCACCTCGGCCGCGACGCTCGGTGTCGCGGCGACGCCGGTCATCAGCAGTGCGGCCCCGAGCGCCAGGCCCATCGGCGCACGCATCCTCGATCTGTTCAAAGCAGCCCCCTCGTCAGAGGGACGCGGACGCGTCCCGCCCAGCCAGATGTTCTCCCGGCGGGCAGTGGCGGGCCACGGGAGGCGGTGATGCGAGCGGGTGAATTTCCCTCGCCCAGCTCGGTAAATCGGACGCCAGGTAAGAATGGGGACTATGCAGACCGACGGACGCCAGGAGACGCCCAACGAGCGCGCGGACCGGAACTGGAACGAGCTGCTCCAGGAGCTGCGCGTCATGCAGACCGGCGTGCAGATCCTGACCGGGTTCCTGCTCACGCTGCCGTTCCAGTCCCGGTTCGCCGACCTCGACCGGTACCAGGTGAACGTCTACCTGGCGCTCGTCATCGCTGCGGTGGTCGCGACCGCGCTGATCGTCGCGCCGGTGAGTGTCCACCGTGCGCTCTTCCGCAAGCGCATGAAGGGCAACATCGTCACGCTGACCGACCGCATCACCCGGATCGCGCTCGCCGTGCTCGCCCTCGTGATCACGGGCGTGGCGGTACTCGTCTTCGACGTCGTGGTCGGGCGGACGGCGGGCATCGTCGCCGGTTCCGCCGCGCTCGTCGTGATGGTGCTCCTGTGGGTGCTGCTCCCCGAGGTGCTGCGCCGGCGCGGGTGAGTCGGCGCAGCCGCACGCGTTACCTCACGGCGACGGTGACGGCCCCCTTCGAAGGCGCCTGGAGATCCGTACCCGGATACTTCGCGATCCAGGTGCCCGACCGGGTCGTGCGGTACGTCGTGGCGTAGTAGCCCTTCGAGTTGGTCCGCACAGTCTTCTTGTACTCCGGGCCGGGCGCGCCGGCCGGGTCGAAGTAGAGCTTGACGGGCGTGTTCGGCGAGAGCCGGACCGCCGCCTTGTTCTTGCTGACGAGCTGCACCTTGCGCACCGCGCCACGGAGCGTGATCGTCTTCGCCCCCGTGAGCGACGTCGCCGACGCCGAGATCTTGGTGCTGCTGGCGCGTCGGACCCGCACGGTCGTGACCGACTTCCATGGGATCGGGACATCTACGGACTGCCGCGAGCCATCGCCGTCGATGTCCCAGTGATCCGCCTCCACGCGGATCGGCCCCTCGTAGTAGACGTCGTAGAGCCCGGCAGGGTGCAGGGCCGACAGTCGATAGGTGCGCGACCCGCTGTAGGGCGTGTCCCACAGATCTTGATCGGCGGTGAGCACGCCGCCCTTCCGGTAGCGGCCCTCCGCGCGGCGGTTGGTCATCGAGGGCCCGGCAACGGCGTTGGCTGAATACCCCGGCGTCAGGATTCCCGCGTCGAGATAGACGGTCTGCGGCTCGACCTTTGTGACGACGTCCTGCACCGCCACCCGGACTCGTGCGGTGTGACCACCCTTGGATCCCGATACCACCACCGACCGGACCGGTTGACTTGCAGAGCGTCTCGTGAACTTGGCAGTCCTGGTGCCCATGACATCTGAGCCCTGGTTCGCGACGACGACGTCGTAGGTACCTGAGGTCGTCGGACTGAAGGTCTTGGCGAACCACGCATCGTCATTGGTGACGGCCGTGGCCACGCGCTCGCGAGGAGCCGTACCGGACGGATCGAAGTAGATGTCGACCGGCAGTCCCCGCCCAGGCTGGGATCGCTCCCAGATGGTGTCCGGCTGAATCCCTATGTAGCCGTGGACCTGGACCGGTGTTCCCGCAGGGGCCGTCGCCGGAGCGATCGCGAGGTTATACCAGGTCCGCGCGTACGCCGTGGGCGACGGGCCATCCGCGTCGGTGCCCGCGGCGGCCGCGGGCAGACCAGTCAGGAGGCTGCCGCCCAGCGCGACGCCCAGCGCGGAGACGAGTATCTTTCGTGCACCGATGATCATGGACTGACCTCGCGGGAGACGGGCCCGGAAACCGGGAGCACACCGCATCGTGCCAGACGTGGGCGCCCCTGGACCGCAGTATTGAGGGCGTCCACAGGGTGAACCTGCCGCCGACGTCAGAGCGTCTTGTGCCAGGCCTCGATCCGGTCCACCGCCCGCGACACCGTGTCGAGCGACGACGCGAACGACAGCCGCACCCAGTCCTTGCCGTGCACACCGTCGAAGTCGGTGCCGGGCGTGATGGCGACGTCGGCCTCCGCGAGCAGGCGGGCGCAGTAGGTCACCGAGTCGAGCCCGAACGAGGCGATGTTCCCGTACAGGTAGAACGCGCCGTCGGCCGGGGCGACGGGCCGCCAGCCGAGCCCGCCGAGCCGCTCCAGCAGCAGCCTGCGCGACGACGCGTACCGCGCCACGTTCTGCGCGGCCGCCTCGTACCCCTCGGGCGAGAAGGCGGCGATACCCGCGTGCTGCGCGAGCGCCGGCGGCGAGAGCGCCACGTTGCTCGCGAGCGCGTCGACGGGCGCGACCAGCTCGTCGGGCAGCACCAGCCAGCCGAGGCGCCAGCCGGTCATCGCCCAGTACTTCGAGAACGAGTTCACGACGACGGCGCCCCGGCCGACGAACGTCGCCGCCGTCGCCTGCGCCACCTCGTCCGAGTAGGCGATGCCGTGGTAGATCTCGTCGCTGATCAGCCGCACGTCGTGGTCGGCGCACCATTCCGCGACGGCCGCCAGCTCTACCGGCGTGATCATCGTGCCGGTCGGGTTCGCGGGCGAGGCGACCATGACGCCGTCGAGCCCGCCGCCGTAGTAGGCCTCGTTGAGCTGCGACACCGTGGGCTGGTAGCGGGTCTCGGGACCACAGTCCAGCTCCACCACCTCGCAGCCCAGCGCCGACAGGATGTTCTTGTAGGCCGGGTAGCCGGGCCGCGCGAGCGCCACCCGGTCGCCGACGTCGAACGACGCGAGGAACGCGAGCACGAACCCACCGCTCGACCCCGTGGTCACGGCGATCCGCGCGGGGTCGACGTCTACGCCGTACCAGCGCTGGTAGTGGCCCGCGATCTCGGCGCGCAGCGCCGGCACGCCCATCGCCTCGGTATACCCGAGGTTGCCGTCGCGGAGCAGGGCGATGGCGCGCTCCCGCACCACGTCGGACGCACCGGTCGACGGCTCCCCCGCGCAGAGGTTGAGCACGTCCGCACCGGTGGCGCGGCGCGCGTTCGCGGCGGCGAGCACCTCCATGACGGCGAACGGGGGCACGTGGGACCGGCGAGAGACCTTCATGTCGCCATCATGGCCCACGGTGCAGTCCGACGGCGGCCCGCCGGGCAAGGTTCACCAGCGCACCCGGCCGAATGTCAACGACGCGACGCCGTCGTCGCCGAGGCTGCTCCAGGCGATGTGGTCTCCGTGGATCCCGACCGCGGCCCGGTCGCGAGAGAGCCGGACGACGCTCGGCGCGCCGTTCCTGTCCACCATCGCGTAGGCAGCACCATCCTCGGTCGACCACGCGACGGTCCCGGCGGACACGTCCAGGGCGTTGACGGGCGAGGATCCTCGTACACGGAGGGTCGTGGACGTGGACACGTCGACCAGGTAGAGCAGGTCACCGGTGGCGAAGACGAGCTGTCCGGTGTCGTAGCCGAGCGCGGACACCGGCTCGTACCCGAGATCCTCGTTCCGGACCGACACGAGCGTCTGCGACTCCGCCTCGCCCTGGCCGGGGACCAGCTCGAAGACGGTCGTCCTACCGGATCCGGCTCCGATGCCCGGGCCGCCCGACCCCTCCTCGTACGCGACCAGCAGGCCGTCCGGCGTCGATCCCAGGGCACAGACGCGCTCCCGGACACCAGTGCGGACCGGCACGGATCCGTCGAGCGCCGCCGTGTGGAGCGTCTGGTTACAGCGGGTCCGTGCGACGTTCGGCGTGGTGGTCCACCCGAGCAGCGTGTCCGCGAGCGCCGCCGTCCCGGCCTCCGCGTCCTTCAGCACCGAGGAATCGCTGACCGTCGCCACGCTCCCGCCCTCGTCGAGGAGCCGCAGGGTCCACGGCAGCGTCCCCACGATCTGGGTGTTCGGCGTCTCGAACCAGGCGGCCCGGTCGTCCTGACGGACCAGGCTCCGGATCTGCGGCCAGCGCCCGTCGACCTGCTCGGTCTCCGCCAGCGGCATCACGTCCCGCCCCCCCTTGCCGTCCGGGGCCAGAGCCTCCAGGGTGAACGGGCCACGGATGAGGTCGCCGTCGAGCGTCTCGTACGGGTCGGACCAGTTGAGCACGCTCTCGCCCTCGCCAAGGGTCGTCGCCTCGACCCCGGCCCTGGGCCACTGATGGTCGATGATGACGTCGACGCACCGCTCGACTTCGTGCGCGTCCGCGGCGTCGATCGTCCCGGTGACGGCGAGGTCGCCCCAGTGGACGGATCGGGTGTCGACCGAGGTCGTGGGCGCCTCGTCATCAGGCCGAGTGCACGCCGCGGTGTCCGTGTGGTCCAAGGGCAGGGCGGAGATCCCCCCGCCGTCGAGCCCGAGCACCGTGCGCAACCACTCGCTGCCGGGCAGCACCACGGGACCCAGGCCGGGCATGCGGACCGGACCGGCCAGCAGGAGGCCGAGGACCAGCACGAACACCCCCGCGACGGTCACCACGGCCTGGATCACGCGCCGTCGTCGGGCCGCTGCCCGCGCCTGCCGCAGCACCTGGCCGCCGTCGGCCCGGAACTCCGGCGCGGCGCCGATCGCCGACGCGCTGAGCAGCGAGCGCAGCCGCGCGAGCCCGCGGGAGTTGGTGGACTTCACCGTGCCCGCCGAGATGCCGAGCTCGTCGGCGACCTGCGCCTCGGACAGGTCGAGCAGGTGCCGCAGGACCACGACCCGGCGCTGCCCCAGGGGCAGCGAGCGCAGCGCCCTGCCGAGCTCGTCCCGGACCGCGACGTCGTCCGCGTGGTCCGGCAGGGGCGAGAGCGGCACCACGCCGTCGTCCGTCACGGCGGACCGCCGGTCCTTGCGCCAGCCGTCGATGCGGAGGTTCATCAGGATGCGCCGCGCGTAGGCCCGCGGCTCCCCTACCCGGGCCTTCGCCCACGCCCGGTACGTCCGCTCGAACGTGGCCTGGACCAGCTCCTCGGCCTGGTGCGCGTCGCCCGACAGCAGGTACGCCGTCCGGTAGAGGTACGGGCCGGCCGACGTCACGAAGTCGACGAACTCCGCGTCGGTGTCGCGCGCGACCAGCACGCTGGCGCGTGCCGGGTCGACGACGGGCTGCTCGGCTGTCTCGGCGTTCATACCACCCACCACGGCCGAGACCACGAGGAGGTTGCCTGGTCCCCACATGGCCGAGCATCGGACCATGGGCTCATGCTCACAATTGTATGGCACGCAACATAATTATGTCGCTAGCGATACAATTGTGAGTCGCTCGGCCAGTGCCGCCGCACCCGGAAGGACAACCATGGACTGGACTCACCCGGAACACGTCTTCGGATCGGGTTTGGAGCCCGTCGTTCTCCGCGTCCTGTGGCGCGCAGGAGCGCCGATGACGGGCGCCGAGGTGCATCGCGTGGCGGGAAAGGGCTCCGTCGGAGGCATCCGGCTCGCGCTCTCACGACTCGCCCTGCAGGGGATCGTCCTGTCTTCCCGCGTCGGCATGGCGGCAACACACACCCTGAACCGGGAGCACCTCGGATTTCCCGCGATCGACGCAGCCTTCTCCGCCCTTGATCCGTGGACGCAGTTCCGGTCGCGTGTCACCGAGGTGATGGCGGAGCATGGTCCCGACGATCCTCTATCTGTCACGGTGGCGGTTTTCGGCTCTGTAGCGCGTGACGAGGCCCGGTTGGACTCGGACGTGGACCTTGCCGTGGTCGTCACCGACGTGGATGAGCGCGCCCAGAACCTCGCTGATGAGCTCCGCAAAGAGCTCGCTGCGGCCACAGGTCAGGCCGTACAGATCTACCTGACTACGCCGGCACGACTCCATGACGCCGTACGCCAAGGGGACCCGATCGTCGATTCCTTCCGTTCGGATGCTCGCAATGTCTCCGGACCGGACATCCGCACGTACCTCCAGGAGCATTGATGACCCCACGCCAGCAGCCCCGAACCCGAACAATGACCAGTGGCGACGTCCGAGTGCGCGCAGCGACGGCACGCAAGTACCAAGAGGTCGGCGAGATGGTCCTCGGTGAGGCGCCGGACGAACGCCAGGTAGCAGGCGGGCTCGCGGCACTGGCTGCCATCGCGGCCTCGGACGCGATCTGCGGTGCCCGACTCGGACGTTGCGCCATCGGGCAGGATCATGGGCAAGCCGAAAACCTGCTCGCCACCGTCAATCCCGACGGACGGGAGCTCGCAAAGAAGCTCTCGCGCGTTCTGGCGGAGAAATCAAACGCGCACTACGGGACCACCTACCTGAGCGGAGCGGAGACCCTGACCATGATCAGAAGCTCCCGCGCGCTGATCGACGCGCTCGACACCCATCTGAGGTGAGAGCTGTCGGCTCTGGTCGCCCTTTCCGGCCGTTTGTGAAAGTTGTAACATGACCGCCATGGCGCCGGGATCGCGCGACGACGCAGACAACGACCCCCTCCGCCGGGCCGCGCAGTACCGCGTGGACCGGGAGGCCGAGGCGGAGCGCGCCGAGCAGCCCGCCACCCCCGGCGACGCCGGCGACGCCGACGCCGAGCCGGCCGAGGACGGCGCCGACGAGGGCAGGCGTCCGGGGGCGATGAGTGTCGAGGAGCGCTCGCGCTACGTGGACGTGGTGATCGACCAGGCGATGCGCCGCGGGGAGTTCGACAACCTGCCCCTGCACGGCAAGCCGATCCCGGGCATCGGCGGCAAGCACGACCCCGACTGGTGGGTCAAGGGCCTGATCGAGCGCGAGAACATCACCGGCGTCCTGCCGTCGGCCCAGCTCCGGAAGGACGACGCCGAGCTCGACGCCCGGCTCGACCTCGAGGCGATGGAGGAGCGCGTCCGGGAGATCGTCGCGGAGTTCAACGCCCGTGTCGTCGACGCCAGGCGACAGCTCCAGGGTGGCCCACCCATCGTCACGCCCACCCGCGACGTCGACGAGCAGGTGCGCAGGTGGCAGGAGCGCCGGGCAGCGCGAAGGGCCGCCACCTCTGTCCCGGCGCCGCGACGCGGACCGGGAACCTCTGCCGGCAGACCCTGGTGGAAGTTCTGGTGACCCGGGTCAGAACCCGTATGCCGTCACGATGACCACGGCCGTCATCAGCCAGTAGGGAACGGACCCGAGCGCGAACCCCAGGCCCGCGGCGATCGCCATGCGGCCCCGGTGCGCCCCGAACCGGCTGGACACGGCCCCGACGGCCATCGTGATACAGCCGATGATCGTCACTCCCTCGGCGGCTCCCTGGGATATCAGCATCCCGAGGATGAGCGCGACCAGCCCGACGACAGCCTCGTTGCGGGCGAGGAACGGCCCGCCTCGGCGAGCCCGCGGGTGAGTCTCCTGGTGCGTTGTCATGGCGCATCGCCCCTCGTGCCCCACGTCGGAGTGGGCACCTCTTTTCCAGCATCGCACCATGACCCTGTCTTCGCCAGGGCCCGCCGGCTCAGGCGCCGGGCCGCTCCGCGGCCTCCTGGGCGAGCACATAACCGCGGAACCACCGCCCGGTCTCGCGCCACACCTGGTCGCGCGCAGGCTTCGCCGAGAGCGTCGCGTCGTGGAGCCCGCCGGCGATGCGCACGAGGGTGGTGAGGGAGCCGAGATCGGGCACGCGCCGGGCGATCCCGACCACGTCGAGCACCGAGTCGGTGACCTTCATGTCCTCGGTCCAGCGCGTCGGGATACTGCTGCGGGCGCTGAGCAGCACCAGCACCGGCACGTCGATACCGAGACCGCGGGCGACCTGGTCCTGCCCACGGAAGATCGCGGCGAGCCAGGCGGGCGTGGCGCGCCATCCGGCGTCGGGCCGCCAGGCGACGTCGTAGTCCCACTCGCCGTCGAAGCGGGACGAGATGGAGCGCGCGTAGAGACCGCGGTCGAGGTTGACGAGCTGGCTGCGCGGCACGAGCACGGACTGCACCCGGATGCCGGGCTCCATGAGCTTGCGCCCCGCCTCGCGCGTCTGGAACTCCAGCCACGGGCCGTTCAGCACCAGCCCCGCGACCCGCTCCTGGTTGCGCGCCGTCCACAGGCTGAGGATGAGGCCGCCCGTCGAGTGGCCCATGAGCACGAGCCTGCGGTCGGACCCGGCCTCACGCCCGTGGCCCATGACCTCGAGCGCGGCCTCGATCTCCTCGTCGTAGGTGGTCAGGTTGCGGACGTAGCCCGGGGTCTGGCCCTCGCGCAGGCTGCGTCCGTACCGCCGCAGGTCGAGCGCGTGGAACCGCACGCCGAGCGACTCCCAGAAGTCGGCGAGGTGCGTCTGGAAGAAGTAGTCGAGCCAGCCGTGCACGTAGAGCACGTCGACGCCGGCGTCCGGCGGGCCCGCGGGCTCGCCGTCGGTGGGCCGGTGCGCCGCGCCCGGCAGACGCAGCCGCCGGCCGAGCTCCGAGAGCTCCTCCCAGAGGCGCGCGAGCTGCGGGTTCTCCGCCCCGTTGCGCCGGGTCCCGCCGGGCGTGTCGGCGCCGCCGTCCTCGGCGGGGTCGACACGGGCCCGGCGCACGAGCGTCGCCACCACCTCGGCCTCCTCCTCGTCGGGCTCGAGCGGCAGCGTCAGGCGCTCGAAGCCCGGCAGCACGTCGGGCTCCCAGGCCGGCTCCTGCGCCGGTTCGTCGTCCAGACCGGGGGAGAGGCTCGTCATCTGACCGACGGTAACCGGAGGTGGGCCCACTCCGCCGGATAGTCGTCGAGCCAGACCTCGAGCGAGCGGGCCCTCCGCCCGGCCAGGTGCCCGACGTCGGGGCTCACCTGTGCGAGCACGCCCGCCTCGATCGCCTGGCACAGCGTGATCCAGTCCTCCACCTCGGTGGCGGTCGACCGGGAGAACTGGGCACGCGCCTGCTCGACCGTCTGCGGCACGTACCGGATCGTACGGCCGATGGCGGCGGACAGCGTGGCCGCGATGTCGTCGAACGTCAGGGCCTCGGGGCCGGTCAGGAAGTAGGTCCGGCCCGCGTGCCGGCGCGGGTCCTCGTCGAGCAGGACGGCGGTGGCGACGTCCGCCACGTCGTCGTGGGACACGGTGGCGACCGCGCCCTGCCCTGCGGGCGCGCGGAGCAGCGCCTGCTGCCCGGCACCGGACGACTCGTCGTGCACCGCCAGGGTCGGCGTGCGGTGGAACATGCTGGTGCGCAGCATGGTCCAGGCCAGATCGGTGCCCCGCAGGTACTCCTCGGTGAGCCAGTCGTCGCGCGCGCCCGACGCGATGGCATCCGGTGCCGCCCCGATCGACGAGACGTAGACGACGTGCCGCACCCCGGCCAGGACGGCGGCGTCGATCGCCGCACGGTGCCGGGCGAGCCGGCCGGGCCGGTCCCGGCCCGGCACGAGAAAGACGGCGTCAGCTCGCGCGAACGCGCTGCTCATGGCCCTGGCATCGGCCTCGGCCGGGATCACGACGACCTCGGACTCGGGCAGCGGAGTGCCGTCGGGCAGCCGCGGGGCGGCGCCCCTGCCGGAGATCAGCAGGCGCTGCCGGCCGCCTGCCGCGGCGACACGGAAGGCGAGCCTGGAACCCAGGCGGCCGTCGGCCCCGGTGAGCACGACCAGCCGGTCCGGCGAGGCGGGCGTCATTCCCACACCGTAGACGCCGGATCGTCGACGGGCCGGGTGGGGGTGGGTGAAACGTGCCTCAGGCGTCCGAGGAGACGCCGAGCTCCGTCCGGACGAACTCGACCACGCCGTCCGCCGCCGCCTCGATCTCGGCGAGGCACTCCTCGAAGTCCTCGGGCCCGCCGTACCAGGGGTCGGCGATGTCCAACCGGTGCTCCGGAAGGCCGTCGGCGGCGGGATCGAACGACCGGTACATCCGGATGTCCGGGTCGGCCTGGGCGCGGCCGGCGAGGTTCCGCAGCGCCTGCGCGTGTCGCGTCGTCATGGCGAGCACCAGGTCCCGCGAGCCGACGTCGTCCCGCGTCACCTGACGAGCCCGGTGGCCGTCGCCCGTGGCGTAGCCGTGCTCGGCGAGTACGGAGCGGGCGCGCCGATCCACCGGGTTGCCGTGCTCCTCGTCGCTCACGCCGGTCGAGTCGACGACCACGGTGTCGCCCAGGCCCGCGGCCTCGAAGCGGTCCCGGAGGACGATCTCGGCCATGGGGGAGCGGCAGATGTTCCCCGTGCAGACGGTCATCACGCGGTATGCAGTCACGCGCTCATTCTCCCCGGCGGCAGGGGAAAGCCCGCGGGGCGACGAATGTCAGCCGTGCTGGACGAGGGCACGGCACCCGCGGGCTCCGGTGGTCGCGAGGAAATCGCCACCAGTGTCCCGTGCGCCTGAGCGTCCGGAAGGCCCCGTGCTGAGCCCTCCGACCGCCGCCGGCGCGAAACGCCTACAGCGTCACGCGACTAGCGCGCGACCACCTCATGGGTCCGATGTGAAATCACTTCTCGGATCACCTCCCTTCTCATGTGCCAACGAACCTACGCCGCCTCGTTCCGTATGCACAGGTTTTTTCCTCGCGGCGAAATCCGCGGCGCGGGCGCACGGCCGAGCGACGAGTTTCGGCCGAGCGCCCCGTCTGCCCTGCATGACCATCACCACCGTGGACGCCTCCACGACGTCCGCAGACGGCACACGGATCGCGTTCGACCTCACCGGGCCGGCACGCGGCCTGGCCCCGGCGGTCGTGGTGGTCGACGGCGTGCTCGCGCACCGGGTGCCCGTCACGCTCGCCGTGGCGTCGCTGCTGGGCGACCGGGTGACGACCCTCCGGTACGACCGGCGCGGCCGGGGTGGCAGCAGCGACACACCGCCGTACGGCGTGGACCGCGAGGTGGACGACATCGCCGCGTTGTTGGAGGTCACGGGCCCGGCGGCGTTGCTGGGCATCTCGACGGGCGCGTTCCTCGCACTACGCGCGGCGGCCGACCTGGGCTCCCGCGTCACCGGCGTCCTGTGCTACGAACCGGCGTACGACGTCGCCGGCGGCGAGCCGCCCACCGACCCCCGGATGATCGCGGGGGTGGAGGCCTGCGTCGAGGCGGGCGACCCGGGCAGCGCCGTCGAGCTGTTCCTCGACCTGGTGGGCATGCCGTGCCGGCTCGTGCCGCGCATGCGGGCGTCGCCGTCGTGGGCGGACCTGGAGTCGATCGCACCGACCATCGCGTACGACGGCCGGGTGCTCGCCGAGATCGCCCTGGGCCGGCGGGCCCTGATGGGGCGCTGGCACCGCATCGAGCAGCAGGTGGTGGTGGCCCACGGCGCCGCGAGCGCCGCCGGGACCGCGACGGCCGCGCGGTCCCTGGCGGCGGTACTTCCGGCGGCGCGTCGGGTGACGCTGCCCGGTCACGGGGCGGACGTGCCGCCGGAAGCGATGGCGGAGGCCGTGGCCGGCCTCCTCGGGATCAGTCCGTGACCATGGGCCGGAACCCGGCCAGCGGGGCGACGTCCGCCGGCCCGGCGACTCCGAGCCCGATGGCCGTGGCGCCGAGGCTGGTCCGGGCGTTGGCGCTCACGCTGACGGAGCTGTCCCGCCGGTAGGTGACGTACTGGGTGTAGGTCTGCCCGTCCGAGCGGTCGGTGATGCGCCACCGGCCGCCCTCGCGCACCGACTGCGGGGCGTCGGAGTAGGCCCCGAACCAGCCGCAGCCGTCCGCGTCGAGCGGGACGCCCCGCGAGAGGTGGTCGCTCATCTCGTAGCCCGCGTCACCGTAGACCCGCCCGTTGTTGCCGACGAACCGGACGCTGAGGTCGCTGCTCGGGTCATAGCCCGGTGCCGCGCAGACGAAGACGCCGGCGGCCAGATGGCCGTCGAGGTCGTCGACGGAGTCGCTGACCAACGCGTTGTAGTTCCACAGGCTGAACCACTGGTTCGTCGCGAGCGGGCGCGACAGCGAGGACTGGATCCACACGTAGGTGCCCGCGCTGGTGTCCCTGCCGGCCATGTTGGTCACGACCACGCGGATCCGGTTGAGCTCGTAGGACGTCGACGCGGTGAACGTGAGCGTCGAACTGGTCTTGCCCGACATGTTGGTCCACTTCGGGTTCGCCGGCGTCCACCTCTGCCACTGGTAGCGCAGGCTGCCGCCGGTCGCGGAGACCTTGAGCGTGATGGTCCGGCCGGCGACGGTCTCGACGGAGCGCGTCGGGTTCTTCGTCACGGTCGGCACGCTGATGCCGACGGGCCACTTCACGAGAGCCGTGCTGGCGCTGGTGCGGGTGGCCGTGATGTAGGCGTGCTTGCGACCCGTGATCTGTACCGAGATCCGCTTGCCGTACTGCGCGCTGGTGAGCTTGAAGGTTCGGCTCGTCGCGCCCGAGATCGTCTTGCCGTTGGCGAGCCAGCGGTAGCTGACCGAGGTCGGCGCCGGCGACCAGGTGCCGCGGTAGGCGGTCAGCGTCTGGCCGACACGGAGCGTGCCCTTGATCGCCGGGGCGGACGTCCTCGCGAACGGCTTCACCACGAGGGACGACGCCGACGTGGTGCTCCGGGTCGTGTACCCGTCCCGGTACGCCGTCGCGGTGACGGTGAGCCGGTCCCCGTGCAGCCGCGAGGGGATCGTGAGGATGCGGCTGTTCGCGCCGTAGATCGGCTCGCCGTTCGCCCTCCAGCGGTAGGTCACCTTGCTGGGCTTGGGGGAGAAGTTGCCGGTGCTGCCGCTGACCTTGGCGCCGACCTTGACGGTGCCGATGATCTTGACCGTCGTGGCGCTGAAGGACGCCTTCGCGACGGTCGTGGTGGCGCTGGACACCGTCTTCGAGCCGTAGCCCGCCTGGGTGCCCGTCACGTCGAGCCGCAGGCTCTTGCCCGCCTGGGTCGTCAGGGGCGTGAACGTGGAGGCGGTGCCGACGGTCGCGCCGCCCACCACCCACCGGTAGGCGAACGTGGTGCCCTCGGGCCAGCCGGCCGCCCGGGCGAGCAGCCTGGATCCGACCCGGACCGTGCCCGCGACGGATGCGGTGCCCGCGGCAAGGTCGCCCTCCACCACGGGTCCGACGGCGGCGGCCGCGACGGGGTCGCTCGTGAGGCCTGCGGCCGTGCCGGTGACGGTGCCGATCACGTACTTGCCGAGGTGCTCGGGCAGGAGGGTGAGGGACTCCGTGGCGGCGTCGGCGACGGGGACGTCGGCGGCGTCGAGCACGGCGTCGTCGCTCAGGAGCCAGGCGTAGCCGAGGCTCTCGGGCTGGGGCGTCCAGGTGCCGCCGGTCTGGTCGATGGTGAGCACGGAGCCGACGGCGGCGTCGCCGTCGACCGCCAGGGTGCCTTCGAAGACCGGGCCGTCGGACTCGGCCGCGGACGCGGGGGCCGCGGCGAACGGCGTCGCGACCAGGGCCAGGGTGGCGAGCGATGCGGTGCCGCGCCAGCGGCGGGCCGCAGTTCTGATGGGTACAGCGGACGCGGAGGAGGCGTCGCCAAGGACTGCAGGATTCATGGGGGTCCTTCGTGATCCGTGACGGGACGGGCACCAGGACCGACGTCGGTCCCGGGCGCCGCGAACCTAACGCGCGCCGGCCCCCACCAGAAGCGCATTTGCTGCGAATTGGCAGGATTTCGAATGACTTCACCCTGTACTTCACCCGCTGCGCAGCCTCCGCCCGGCGCTGCGGGAGCGTGCCGGGGACGTGGCCCCGGCACGCCGAGCTCAGAAGGGCCGGCGCGCCGTGACCAGGATGCGCGGCGCCTCGTCCACCAGCTCGTTCCCCGTCGCGAAGTGCATGTGCAGCCCGCGCAGGGCCGCCTCGTGCCGGGCGACGGCGGCCGGCGTCAGGTCGGCGAGGTCGGGCACCTGCCAGGCCGCGACCCGCAGGTACCAGAGCACGGACGACAGGTCCTTGAAGGTGCGCGTGCCCGGGTATTCCTTGGCCTCGACGATCTCGAGCCCGGAGGCGACGAGCCCGTCGCAGATCACGTCGATGGTCACGCCGTCCGGGTCCCAGCCGAGCGGCACCCGGAGCGCCTGGTTCAGCGCGATGCCGTCGCGCGTGTCCACCTGCTCGGTGATGAATGTGCCGCCCGGCTCGACCACCCGGCCCACCTCGTCGGCGTCGATGGTGCTGAACCGGCTGAGCACCACGCTGAACTGGCCGTCGAAGAAGGGCAGCAGCACGTCACCGGTCCAGGACGGCTCCACCCGGCGCACGTCCACACCGAGCGGCTCCAGGCGGCGTCGAGCCGTGAGGAACGCCGGGCCGACCTCCGTGGCGGCCGACGCCGTCGGCAGCGGGCCGAGGCCCGCGAAGAAGTTGCCGTCACCGGTGCCGATGTCGAGCACGGCACCCCGTGATGCGCGCACGATCTTCTGCGCCAGGGCGGGGTAGTCCCACTCCGGCGTGTCGGTCGTGAGACGGTCGTCGACGGGGGTGGCGTCGAGACCACCGGTGAACAGCGCCGCGGGCGTCGCGGGGGTAGCCGGGGCGTTGCGGGCCCATTCGATGTGGTCCTCGAAGGGCGCGTCCGGCGCCGGGGCTGGGGCGATCGAGACGTCAAGCATGTGGGAGATTGTGGCGCAAACGGGGAGTAAGGGCTAACACTGGTGCAAACACGACCGGAGGAGTCGTCGTGATGGCAGATCCAATACCGGGGACAACGCTGCCACCAGCAAAGACACGATTTCCATTGCGAGTGGTCGGCTTGATGTCCGGGACATCCCATGACGGGGTCGACGCCGCCGCGTGCGATCTGCGGCTCTCCGGCGACACGCTGGTCCTCACTCCTCTCGGACACCTCTCGGTGCCCTTTTCGACGGCGCTGCGGTGCGAGCTGGTGGCCGCCCTGCCGCCGTCCACCACCTCGGCGGAGGCGCTGTGCCGCCTCGACACCGGTATCGGGCAGGCCTTCGCCGACGTCGCGGCGCGTGCCGTCGACGAGCTCTGCGCCGGGCACGCCGATCTGGTCGTCTCGCACGGTCAGACGCTCTTCCACTGGGTGTCGGAGGACGACGCGGGTGCTGCAGGGCGGGTGCGCGGCACCCTGCAGATCGGCGAACCCGCCTGGATCGCCGAGGCGACCGGACTGCCGGTCGTCTCCGGCCTGCGCACGCGCGACGTCGCCGCGGGCGGGCAGGGCGCGCCACTGGTCGGCCTGTTCGACACGCTCTGGCTCGCGGGCCGCCCGGGCACCGCCGTCGCGCTGAACCTGGGTGGCATCGCGAACGTGACGCTGCTGCCGACGACGGACGGCGCCCCGGTCACCTTCGACACCGGCCCCGCCTGCGCGCTGCTCGACGCCGCGACCCGGTACGTCACGAACGACCACCTCGCCTTCGACGCCGACGGCGCGCTCGCCGCGCGCGGCCTGGTGGTCCCGGACCTCCTGGCGCGGCTGCTCGACGAGCCCTATTACAGGCGGCCCGCGCCGAAGACCACGGGCAAGGAGCTGTTCCACCTCTCCTATCTGCTGGACCGTGTCGGCCCCACACCGCCGACGGCGGAGGACCTGCTCGCCACGCTCGTGGCGCTCACCGCCCGCACGGTGGCCGACGCCGTCCGCGACACCGCGACCGAGGTGGTCGCCTCGGGCGGCGGCACGCGCAACCCGGCGCTCATGACCGCGCTGCGTGCGGAGCTGCCCGGCGTCGTCGTCCGGACGTCGGACGAGCTGGGCGTGCCGAGCCAGGCCAAGGAAGCACTGGCGTTCGCGGTGCTGGGCTGGCACACCTGGTACGGGCTGCCCGGAGTGCTGCCGCGAGCCACCGGGGCGCGGCATCCCCGCGTGCTGGGGTCGGTGACGCCGGGAGCGGACGGGCGGTATCCGCCGGGTCGGAGTGCGGGTGTGGCGCGTCCGGGGCGGCTGGAGGTCTCGCCGCCGGTCTGACCTGTGTACCCGTGCCCTCGGTGAAGCCCGTGTGGAAGGAGAACGGAACGACCATCTCCACCCGATCTCGCGGGGAGAAGTACCCATGCCGGCAGCTCTGGGCGGCCACGGAGCCCGGACATGACGAAGGCCCCGACTCGATGAGCCGGGGCCTTGCGTACAACGTGCGCGAGGGGGGAGTTGAACCCCCACGCCCTTTCGGGCACACGGACCTGAACCGTGCGCGTCTGCCTATTCCGCCACTCGCGCGCTGCGAGGAAGACGTTAGCACGGCTCAGAGGCAGATCCCGAATCGAATAACGGTGAAGTGGTTCACGTCCCGTCGCAGGTCTAGTAGCGTGCGGATCCGCCCACGCCTCTCCTCGCCGCGCCACCTGAGGGAAGATCGGAGAAGATCCGCAGGACATCCACAGTATTGGAGTCTGCGGGGACCTACCGGTCTATACGATCTAGGTAGTCTGCCCGGCGCAGACCCTGGAAGGAGGTGGCATGGGCGCCCTGGACCGCTTCGAGAAGAGCGTGGAGCGCATGATGAACAACGCGTTCGCCAAGGTGGGACGTGGCGAAGTGAAACCCGTCGAACTGGCGAGCAGGCTGCGGCGCGAGCTGGACGACCGTGCCGCGGTCGTCGGACGCGACCGTACCGTCGCACCGAACGAGTTCACGATCGAGCTCGCTCCCGACGACTTCGCCCAGATCGAGGCGTGGGGCGCACAGACCCTCGCCGACGAGCTCGCGTCCAACATCACGGCGTACGCCGCGACGCAGCACTACGCGTTCGTCGGCCCCGTGAGCGTGACGTTCGACGAGCAGTACGAGCTGGTACCCGGCCGATTCACCGTGCGCTCGCGCAGCGTGCAGGGGAGCGTCGCCCCGGCGACCTCCGGCGCGCCGACCGGACGGCACCCGCTCATCGACATCGACGGGCAGCGATACCTGCTCACCGGGCCGGTGACCGTCATCGGGCGGGACGCCGAGGCCGACATCGTGGTGGACGACCCGGGCGTCTCCCGACGGCACCTCGAGATCCGCGTGACGCCGGACGGCGTCGTCGCGACCGACATGGGCTCGACCAACGGCCTGTACGTCGAGGGCCACCAGGTACCTGCCGCGACTCTGCTCGATGGCAACACGATGACCATCGGCCGTACCCGCATCATGTTCTGGACCGGCAGCGCGTCCGGTGCGGACAACGAGGACTGGTGAAGATTCCGAGATGAGCGAGCTGACGTTCACCCTGCTCCGGCTGGGCTACCTCGTGCTGCTGTGGGTGTTCGTGCTCTCCGCCGTCGCCGTGCTCCGGCGCGACCTGGCAGGACCACGCGCCTCCAGCAGCCGGCGTCGCCGGCCTGAGCAGGCGGGACCGGCCCCGACGCCGGCTCCCGGTGGCGGCGCGTCCCGTGCGCCCCAGCGCGGTGGCCCGTCGCGGCTCGTCGTGGTGGCCGGTCCCCTCACCGGGACGACCATCCCGCTGACCTCGTCCGGAGTGCTGATCGGTCGCGCGCCGAGCTGCACCCTCGTGCTCGACGACGACTACTCGTCGTCGCGTCACGCGCGGATCTTCCCCCAGGGCGGCCAGTGGTTCGTGGAGGACCTCGGTTCCACGAACGGCACCTACATCGGCGAGGAGCGGGTGCAGGGCGTCATCCCCCTCGGTCCAGGTGTGGGCGTGCAGATCGGACAGTCCGTAGTCGAGCTCCAGGGATGACCACCACGTGACCGTGACCTTGCGGTATGCCGCGCGCTCCGACGTCGGCCTCGTCCGCTCCAACAACCAGGACTCCGCGTACGCGGGGCCCAACCTCCTCGTCGTGGCCGACGGCATGGGCGGGCACGCCGGCGGCGACGTCGCGTCCGCGCTGACCATCGCGGCCCTTGTGGGCCTGGACCGGCCCGACCACAGCTCCGAGCAGTCGATGTCCGAGCTCGAGCGCACGATCGACCGCGCCCGGCAGGACCTCGTCGACGCCACGACGGCCGACCCCGACCTGGCCGGCATGGGCACCACGGTGACGGCGCTGCTCAAGTCCGGCAACACGCTCGCGATGGCCCACCTGGGTGACTCGCGCGCGTACCTGCTGCGCGACGGCGCCCTGGCGCAGGTCACGGTGGACCACACCTTCGTGCAGCACCTGGTCGACACCGGCCGCATCACCCCGGACGAGGCCGAGAGCCACCCGCAGCGCAACGTCGTCATGCGGGTCCTCGGCGACTTCGACCTGGACCTCACGCCCGACCTCTCCATCCGCGAGGCAGTGCCCGGCGACCGCTGGATGCTGTGCTCCGACGGCCTGTCCGGCTTCGTGCCGGACGAGGAGGTCGCCGAGGTCCTCAACACCGTTCCCGAGCCCTACGACGCCGTCGAGCGTCTGGTCTCGATGGCCATGCGCGCGGGCAGCACCGACAACATCACCGTGGTGGTCGCGGACGTGCTGGACGACGCCGCCTCGGCCGGCACCGCCGCCACGGTCACCCCGGAGATCGTCGGCTCGGCCGCCCTCGCCGGAGTGACCGCCGCGGGCGGCGGTACACCGTCCGCGAGCGCCGCCCCGCACTCCGACATCGACGGCGACACCGTCACCGGGTTCAGCCGGGGCACCGCTGCGCCCGGCGGACAGCCGGCTTCGACGCCCGTGGCGGTGGGCGTGCTGACCGACCCCACGGCCCCGGAAGACCTCGCCGACACGCTCGAGCAGGCCATGATCGCGGGCGGCTCCGACGAGGAGCAGTACCAGCCCGACATCCGGCCGGACGACGACGAGACCGAGGAGTCCGGCGAGGAGACGCCGGTGCGCAAGAAGCGCGCCTGGCTGACCGTGCTCGGTGCGCTGCTGCTGGTTGTCGGCCTGGGTCTGGCGGGCTGGGGCGGGTACCGCTGGACCCAGACCCAGTACTACGTAGGTGAGTCCGACGGCCAGGTCGCGGTGTTCCGCGGCATCCCTGCCACGGCGGGTCCGCTGACCTTCTCCACGGCGGTCGAGCTCACGGGCACCCGTGTCGACGAGCTGCCCGCGTTCGTCGGCGACCGTGTGAACGAGACGATCCGCGCCAACTCCCTCGAGGACGCCCGCGGCCGCGCCGAGCGGCTGATCTCCGAGGCCACCGCGGAGACGGAGCCGTCGGCCTCGCCGACGCCGTCCTCCACGCCGTCGCCGTCGGCGACCACGAGCTCGTCGCCGACGCCCACCCCGGACGCCTCGACCAAGAGCAGCGGGGGCAACGGATGAGCATCCTCCAGCCCGAGGAGAAGGCCCCGGCCCGTGTCGCGGAGGCGGTGCTGCTCCTCGTCGCGCTCGCGCTCGGCATGGGCGGCATGTGGATGGTGGGCTACTCGCTCGAGGACGGTCTGCCCGAGGGCTTCTGGACCTACTCGATCGTGCTGGCCGCGCTGGCCTTCACCATGCACATCGTGCTGCGTCTGCGCGCACCGTACGCCGACCAGGTGATCCTGCCGGCGGTGGTGCTGCTGAACAGCGTCAGCATGGCGATGATCCTGCGGCAGGACCTGGACGGCATCAACGGCGCGAACGCGTCCCGGCACCTGATGTGGACGGCGCTGGGCATCGTCGTGGCGGCCGTCGCACTCTTCGTGATCCGCGATCACCGCAGCCTGCGCCGCCTGACCTACACGGCGATGGTCGTCGGCATCGTGCTCGTCGTCCTGCCCCTGATCCCGGGTCTGGGCCGCGAGATCAACGGCGCGCGGATCTGGATCTACGTCGGCAGCTTCTCGCTGCAGCCGGCCGAGTTCGCCAAGATCGCGTTCGCCGTGTTCTTCGCGGGCTACCTGGTCGCGAACCGCGACACGCTGGCCCTGGCCGGCAAGAAGTTCCTGGGCCTGCAGCTCCCGCGTCTGCGCGACCTCGGTCCGATCCTCATCGTCTGGGCGGTGTCGCTGGCGGTCCTCATCGGCGAGAAGGACCTCGGTACCTCGCTTCTGTTCTTCGGCCTGTTCGTCGGCATGCTCTACCTCGCCACGGACCGGGTGGGCTGGATCGTCATCGGCCTGGCGATGTTCGCCGGCGGCGCCGTCGTGGCCTGGTCGATCTTCAGCCACGTGCAGCTCCGCGTGAACATCTGGCTGGACGCGCTCAACCCCGAGCTCATCGCCGGGCCGTCGTTCCAGCTCGTCCAGGGCCTGTTCGCCATGGCCTACGGCGGCATGTTCGGCGCCGGCTGGGGCGGCGGGTACCCCGAGTACGTGCCGTTCGCGTTCTCCGACTTCATCTACGCCGCGCTGGGCGAGGAGCTCGGCCTCACCGGCCTGCTCGCGATCCTGCTGATCTACCTGGTGATCGTGCAGCGCGGCCTGCGCCACGCCGTGGGCGTACGGGACGGCTTCGGCAAGCTGCTCGCGGGTGGCCTCGCCTTCGTGATGGCGCTCCAGCTCTTCGTCGTGGTGGGCGGTATCACCCGCCTCATCCCGCTCACCGGTCTGACCCTGCCGTTCATGGCGCAGGGTGGTTCCTCCCTGCTCGCGAACTGGATTGTCATCGCCCTCATGCTGCGTATCTCCGACGCCGCCCGTCGCCCCTCGGCCCTGCCCACCCGCGGCGCGCTGGCCGAGCCGGTGCCCGCCGCCGTCGCGAACGGCGGTGCCATCGAGGTCGGTGGCCCCGGCGTGGGCCCGGTACAGGCCGGGACCGAGGCCGGCGCGGGCCGTAACGCGACGCCTGACGACGCGACCCAGATCGTCCGGGGGGTAGACCTGTGAACGCGACCCTGCGCCGGCTGTCGACCGTCGTCATGGTGATGTTCCTGGCCCTGATGGTGTCGACCACCTGGATCCAGTTCGTCTCGGCGGGGAGCCTGAACGAGAACCCCCGCAACGTGCGCGGCACCTACAGCGCGCTCTCGCGGGACCGCGGCCCCATCGTGGTCAAGGGCGGCGAGGCGATCGCCACCTCGGTGCCCGTGGAAGACAACTACAAGTACCAGCGCACGTACTCCGACGGGGACGCCGGTGCCGCGGCGGTCTACGCACCGCTCACGGGCTACTACTCCGTGGTCGGCACGATCAGTGGCATGGAGCGGTACGCGAACAGCTACCTCGCGGGCGAGGACGACTCGCTGTGGCTCGACCGCCTGCAGAACCTCATCACCGGTGAGGAGGCGCAGGGGTCCTCGGTCGAGCTGACCATCGACCCCAAGGTGCAGAAGGCCGCCTGGGACGCTCTCGGCGACTACACCGGTGCGGCGGTCGCGATGGACCCGAAGACGGGCGCCATCCTCGCGATGGTCTCCAAGCCGTCGTACGACCCGAATCCGCTCGCGTCGCACGACTCGGAGGCGGCCCGGGTCGCCGCCGAGAAGGTCATCAACGACAAGCCACAGGTCAACTCGGTCGGCGGCGAGGAGCGGTTCAGCCCCTACGGGCCCACCATCAACCGCACGATCAACGCCACCTTCCCGCCCGGGTCGACCTTCAAGCTGCTCACCTCGGCCGCGGCCATCGAGTACGACGGGAAGACCCCGGACACCGAGATCCCGGCGCCGAACACCTACACCCTGCCGGGTACCTCCACCGACGTGGCGAACTTCGGTGGCATCCCGTGCGCGGCCTCGCAGCAGATGACGCTCCTGGAGGCGCTCGAGATCTCCTGCAACACCGCGTTCCTGAACCTGGCCGACGAGGTCGGCAAGGACGGTATGCAGCGGATGTTCCAGGACTTCGGCTTCACCGACTCGATCGAGGTCCCGATGACCACCTCGGTCGGCGCCTACCCCGGTCTGATCGGCGGCGAGAACGACGACGACTCGGACGCGCGCATCGCGCTGTCCGGCATCGGCCAGGGCAGCGTCCGCATGACGCCGCTCCAGGTCGCCATGATCTCGGCGGCCATCGCGAACGACGGCGACCTCATGGAGCCGTACCTGATCCAGAGCGTGCGGGACAGCGACCTCGAGCTCGTGAGCCAGACCAAGCCGAGCCGCTACAAGAGCCCGTTCTCGTCGTCGACGGCCGACGCACTGACCAAGATGATGGAGGCCGTTGTCAGCAACGGCTCGGGCAAGGGGGCGCAGATCCCCGGTGTCGCGGTGGCCGGTAAGACCGGAACTGCCGAGGACGACCCCCGGTCGCCCACGCTGTGGTTCACCTCGTTCGCCCCGGCCGACGACCCCCAGGTCGCCGTGGCCGTGGTCCTGGAGAACGAGGGCCAGTCCACCAACGAGTCCACGGGTGGCGCCCTCGCCAGCCCGATCGCCAAGCAGATCATGCAGGCGGCGATCTCGAAATGAGACCGGTCGAGGGTCTGTCGCTGGGCGATCGCTACAAGCTGGTGCGGCGCATCGCCATGGGCGGCATGGGCGAGGTCTGGGTGGCGCGCGACGAGAAGCTCGCGCGCGAGATCGCCGTGAAGGTGCTCCGCGAGGAGTACACGGGCAACGAGGACTTCCTCCGTCGCCTGCGCACGGAGGCCCGGAACTCGTCGACCCTCGTCCACCCGAACATCGCGCAGATGTTCGACTACGGCGAGGAGAACGGCGCCGGCTACCTCGTCATGGAGCTGGTCCTCGGCGAGCCCCTCGCCGACCTCCTCGAGCGGGAGCCGGTGCTCCAGCCCGCCCGGCTGCTGCCGATCCTGGCGCAGACGGCACGTGGGCTGCACGCCGCGCACCTCGCCGGCGTCGTGCACCGCGACGTCAAGCCGGGCAACATCCTGCTGGAGCACTCCGGCACGGTGAAGATCACCGACTTCGGCGTCTCGGTGGCGCAGAACCAGGTGCCCATGACGGCCACGGGCATGGTCATGGGCACGGCGCAGTACCTGTCACCGGAGCAGGCCGTGGGCCAGTCGGCCACGGGCGCCTCGGACATCTACGCGCTCGGCGTGGTCGCGTACGAGGCGACGGCCGGCCGCCGCCCCTTCACCGGCCGGACGCCCGTCGACATCGCGATCGCGCACGTCAACGCGCCGATGCCGCTGCTGCCGACCTCGGTACATCCCGGGCTCGCCGAGACCATCACGCAGATGCTGGAGAAGGACCCGGCCCAGCGCATCGCCTCGGCCGACCAGCTCGCGCGGCACCTCGACGTCCTCGCCGCGGAGATCGCCGAGGACCCGTTCGGCAGCTCGCGCTACGCGCGCCGGACGCGCAGGGACAGCCAGAGCTCCGGCGGGCAGCGCTCCGGCAACGGCCGGTCCTCCGCTCCGCAGCCCGGCCCCTCGCACGTCCGCGGCCGTCAGACTCCCTTCGGCCCGACCAGCGGCGGGCGGCACACCACCGTGGCCAACGCCCAGTCCGCACCTCCCCAGCCGGCTCCTCGTCCGGCAGCGCCACCCAGCACCTACAGCCCGGGCACGCCGGCCGGTGGCTACGGGTCGGGCACGCAGTCGGGCGGCTACGGCACGAGTACCCCTGCGGGCAGCCACGGCTCCGGCCCGTTCGGCTCGGGCTCCTACGGCTCGGACTCGGCCGGGTACGGCACGACGTCCGGTGCCTACGGGACCGACGCCTACGGCCGCCCCTACGCGCCAGGTCAGGACGGCGCTGCCACCGGCGGTCCCGGTTCGGGGGCGTACGGCACGGACTCCGCCGGGTGGGGCTCGGACTCCGCGGGCTACGGCACCACGTCGGGCTCCTACGGGTCGGACGCCTACGGCCGCCCGACCACGCCCGGCTACGTACCACCGCCAGCAGCCGCGAACGGGGCCGCGCGCTCCTATCCGTCGCGGCGTGACCTGCACTCGACACGCCAGGACGGACGAAGGGTCCCCCAGCAGGGACGCTCGGGAGGGCACCCTGGTAAGGGACGGCGCAGCCTGTCGTCCGACATCCAGGGCTTTCTCAACGGGATCGAGGATCGTCTGGGGGTGCGCGTGTCCTGGCCACTGGTCGCGCTCGTCGCGCTGCTGCTCATCGTCCTCGTCATCACGCTTGTCACCGGGGGCGGCAACGACGGCGCTCTGGGGGAGCCGTGGGGTTCCTCCGAAATCTACGCTGAAACGCTGAATCCCCCGGCAGCGGCCGGACTGGCCGCTTCTGGGATGATGCTCCTCAACGAGTCGTATGCCTTGAGGCCGACGGCCATGACATCAAAGGACCTATGAGTGGTGGAGAACACGCCCCGCGTACTCGCCGGCCGTTATGAGGTCGGCGAGCTCGTCGGCCGTGGCGGCATGGCCGAGGTGCACATCGGCCACGACACCCGCCTCGGTCGTACCGTCGCGATCAAGGTGCTCCGTTCCGACCTGGCACGCGACCCGTCGTTCCTCACGCGCTTCCGGCGCGAGGCGCAGTCGGCTGCCGCGCTGAACCACCCCGCCGTCGTCGCCGTGTACGACACCGGCGAGGACATCCACCAGAACGCCGCCGGCGAGGACGTGCACGTGCCGTTCATCGTCATGGAGTACGTCGAGGGGCACACCGTCCGCGACATCCTGACGGACGGCGCCGCGGTGCCGATCGAGGAGGCCGTCGAGATCACGGTCGGCGTGCTGAGCGCGCTGGAGTACTCGCACCACGCGGGCATCGTGCACCGCGACATCAAGCCCGCGAACGTGATGATCACGCCCACGGGCGCGGTCAAGGTGATGGACTTCGGCATCGCCCGGGCCATGGCCGACTCCGCCGCGACCATGACGCAGACGCACGCCGTGATCGGCACCGCCCAGTACCTCTCGCCCGAGCAGGCCCGCGGCGAGCAGGTGGACACCCGGTCCGACCTGTACTCCACTGGCTGCATGCTGTTCGAGCTGCTCACGGGGCGCCCGCCGTTCCAGGGCGACTCGCCGGTCGCCGTCGCCTACCAGCACGTGGGCCAGGAGCCGCAGCGCCCGTCGGAGGTCGCCACCGACGTCCCCGAGGTGCTCGACCGCATCACCCTCAAGGCCCTCACCAAGGACCGCGACCACCGGTACAGCACGGCGGCGGAGTTCCGCCGCGACCTGGAGGCCGCGATGCGCGGGGGCCAGGTCACCGCACCCATGGTCGGCGCCGCGATGATGGGCGCCACCCAGGTGGGCGGCCAGCCCGCCTACGGGGCCACGCAGGTCATGACGCCGGGCCAGGGCAACTGGGGTCAGACGACGGCGCAGCAGAGCCCCGTCACGCCCGGCAACGGGTACCCGGGCCCGCAGACCCGCAGCGGCCAGCGCGAGCCCGAGAAGAAGAGCAAGGCGCTGATGTGGTGGCTGCTCGGGATCGCCCTGGCAGCGGTCGCGGCCATCGTGATCGCCATGGTCATCAACGGCGGTGGCGAGGAGGAGCCGACGACGGTCGCGGTGCCCAGCATCGCGGAGGGCATCACCGGGGACGAGGCGAAGGCGCAGATCGAGGCCGCGGGCCTGACGTTCCAGCAGGCCATCGACAAGGAGTCGGACCTCGACCAGGGCCTGACCACCGGCAAGACCGACCCGGGCGTGGGCACAGAAGTCGAGCCGGACTCGACCGTCACCGTGTACGTCGCGGGCGCCCCGGGGGAGGTCAACATGCCCGCGCTGAAGAACCTGTCAGAGGCCGACGCCAGGGCCAAGCTCGAGGAGCTGAACCTCTCGGTCAGCGGCACCGAGACGGAGAACAGCGCGGACGTCGGCAAGGGCCAGGTCACCAAGAGCGAGCCGAGCGCGGGTCAGACCGTGCAGGAGGGGTCGGACGTCGTCCTGTACCTCTCGACCGGCCAGGTCACCGTTCCCGACCTCACCGGCCAGTCGCGCGAGGCCGCCGAGCAGCAGCTCAAGGCCATCGGCCTGAGCTACGAGTTCAAGGAGGAGCCGAGCGAGGACGTCTCCGAGGGACTGGTGGTGCGTACCGACCCCAAGGGTGACGTCGACCAGAGGTCCTTCGTCACCGTCTTCCTCGCCAGCGCTCCGGAGCCCAAGGAGACCACGGTCCCTGCGGATCTCAGGGGCAAGACGCTTGAGGAAGCTCAGGTCGCATGCACCGGCCAGCAGATCACCTGTGACCAGACGGCCGAGGAACCATCGGACATCTTCCCCGCGGGCCAGGTCATCCGCTCCGACCCGGCGCCCGGTTCCACCGTGGACATCGGCGCCTACATCGGCCTCGTGATCTCGACCGGCCCGGAGGGCGGCGGTCCCCCCGAGGGCGACGGCGAGGACATCATCCCGTAAGGCGCGCGGCCCTGACCGGACTCCCGGTCAGGGCCGCTGCACTACTCGGCGTCGCAGGTCACGAGGTGACCAGCGGCGCCATTCCCTTTGCCCGCTCGACGGCGCCGTCGAGCCCGCACATCTCGAGCCAGTTCGCCAGCAACCGGTGCCCGCCCTCGGTGAGCACGGACTCGGGGTGGAACTGGACGCCGTGCAGCGGTAGCCCGCGGTGCTGCAGACCCATGACGATGCCCGACTCCGTGGTGCCGGTGACCTCCAGCTCGGCGGGAACGCTGTCCGGCGTCACCGCCAGCGAGTGGTAGCGCGTGGCGGTGAACGGCGTGGGCAGGCCGGCGAGCACGCTCGGCTGCGCCAGGTCGCCGTCCGCCGCGAACACCTGGCTCGTCTTGCCGTGCATGAGCTCGGGCGCGTGCGTGACCTTGCCGCCGAACACCTCGGCCAGCGCCTGGTGGCCGAGGCACACGCCCAGCATCGGGGTGCGGGACCGGGCGCACGCGCGGATCACGTCCTCGGAGGCCCCGGCCTCCGCCGGCGTCCCCGGCCCCGGTGAGACGAGCACGCCGTCATAGGGCACGGGCGCGCCGTCGTCACCGTCGTACCAGTAGCGGCCGTCGGCGTCGGGTGTGGGTACGGCGTCGTTCCGGACCACCACGGTCCGGGCGCCGATCTGGTCGAGGTAGCCGACGATCGTGTAGACGAACGAGTCGTAGTTGTCGACGACGAGGATGCGCGTCATGGCCACATGCTACGGCCCGGACGGTTACTCGCCCACGGTCGTGTCGTTGAACGGCATGTAGTCGCTCAGCCATGGGAAGAACTGGGTGAAGCACACCGCGATCACGCCGAACGCGAGCACGAGGCAGACCAGGAACTTGAACCAACCGGGGCCCGGGATGGCCCGCCACAGCAGCCCGTACATCAGCTGATCAGCTCCTTCGGCTTGCCCTCGCCCACGGGGGACCAGTACTCGAGCTCACCGTGGACGATGTACCGCTCGGTCGCGGAGAACATCGGGTGGCACGAGGTCAGCGTGATGAACCGCTTGGTGAGCTCGGGCATCGGCTCGTCCTTGGTGACACCCGGGACCGGCGCGATGACCTCGACGTTCTGCGGGTAGACGATCTTCGACTCGGTGACCTTGTACACGTACCAGGTGTCCTCGGTGCGGACCACCAGGGCGTCGCCGTTCTTGAGCTCCGCGATCTGGTTGAACGGCTTGCCGTACGTGGTGCGGTGCGCGGCGAGGGCGAAGTTGCCGAGGTCGCCCGGCATCGCGGTGTCCACGTAGTGCCCGATGCCGATGGTGTCGAGCACCGTGGCCTTGTCCGTGCCCTCCGCGACGGGCTTGACGTAGTCGTCACCGAACCGCGGGATGTACATCTGCGCGAACAGCGTGCCGGCCTCCGGCGGCTCCTCCATCACCGGCGGCGGCCCGTGGTTCTCGACGGCGGTCTCGGGGCCGGTCGGAGCGGCCTCCCAGTCCATGCCGGCGATGATCTCGCTCTGGGCACGTGCGCCCTCGACGTCGGTCCACCAGAGCTGCCACACCACGAACAGCCCAAGCACCAGTCCCGCCGTCACGAGGAGCTCGCCCATCACGCCGATGAGCCAGGCGACGGGCCGCATGGGGCCGCCCGACGACTGCGGGCGCCGCGCGTTGCGGGGGCCCATCCCGGACGGACCGCGCTGGTACGCGATGGGGAACACCTCCTGGGGCAGGGGCACGTTGTGACCGGCCTGCGCGTGGGTCATCCAAAGACCTCCGTACCATCGGGAACCGTCGCGTACTGCAGACCGCCGCCGTCGTACGCGGGGAGGTCCAGGTGGTCGCTACGCCGCACGTCCCACCCCAGGTGTACCCAGTCCACGTACTCGAGGTACGTCTGGACACCCTCGGATCGGTCGAGCGACGCCTCCATCTTCGCCGGGTCTCCCACAGCCGTCACCTTGTACGGTGGTGAGAAGACCTTTCCGTGCAGCAGCAGGATGTTTCCCGAGCACCGGAACGCCGACGTCGACGTCACTCGCTCGCCCTGGAGGGTCATCGCCTCGGCGCCGCCGCTCCACAGCGCGTTGATCACGTGCTGGAGGTCCTGCTGGTGCACGACGAGGTCGTCCGGCTGCGGCTCCACGCCCCCGGGGCCCGCGCCGACCGCGGTGGACGGGGCGTCGTCGAGGGTCACGGTCAGGCCGGCGCCCTGCACCGGCACCGTCCCGGAGACAACGCCCTCCCGCCGCCTCAGGTCGTCGTCCAGCGTAGGCACGATCGTGCCGGCGCGGGCGCTCAGCGTCTCGATCTCGCGGTCCAGCACGGCACTGCGGTCGGTGAGGTCCTGGACCCGGTTCGTCTCGGTGTCCACGAGCTGCGCCAGGTCCTGCGGGTCGCGGTTGCCCGCGCCGCCGCCGGCGGCCAGGCGGGCGCTGGCGCTGAACATGAGGCCGGCCAGCACGGCAACGGCGCCCACGCTCAGCCAGGAACGCCAACGCGCGTGGGTGAGTGCACCAAGGAAGCCTCCCGCACCGCCCTTGGGCGCCGGTGCCGAGGTCGGCTCAGGTCCGGTCACACGCGTCCCTCCTGCAACATTCGACAAACCCGCGGACGCGTCTGGTCACGACTCGGGCTGTCGACCACTACGCTAGTCCACGAGCAAGCAGACGTCGGCTCGGCACACCCGTCGGGCAGACCCCCCAGGACAGGAGCCCGCCTCGTGCCCGAGTCGAAGTCCCGCAACAAGAAGAAGGCCACGCCCAAGGCCGCCAAGGCCGAGGCCAAGGTCGCGCTGCCCGGTGAGGCGGTCAACCCGCGTTGGCTCGCCCCCGTCATGGTCGGCCTCATGGTCCTCGGTCTCGCGTGGATCGTGACGTACTACCTGACGAGCGCCGACCTCGCGCTGCCGATCCCGCCGATCGGCCAGTGGAACCTTGCGGTCGGCTTCGGCCTGATCATCGTGGGTTTCGGACTCACCACGCGCTGGCGCTGAACACGGCGGCTCCGCGGCCGCACAGAGGCGGCCGCGGAGTCGTGTACCCATTTATCCACAGCTGTGGGTAAAGCTGGGGAAAAGAGAGCGGCGATACACCGCCAGCCGCTCCGTCCGCCTGTTCACAGGACGCCGACGGAGCTGTAGCGCCACACGGCGAGGCCGACGAGAACCGCGATCCCGGCCACCGGGACCAGCCAGGCGACCAGCTCGCGACGCTCCTTCGGCGCGTAGGCGTAGGCCGTCGCCACCAGCGCACCGGTGACCAGGCCGCCGAGGTGCGCCTGCCACGAGATGTTCGGCACCCAGAATCCGATGGCGCCGTTGATCGCGAGCAGCACGAGCACCTGGCCCATGCTCCGGCCGAGCCTGCGCATGACCGGGAGCATGGCCCCGAACAGCCCGAACACCATGCCGGACGCCCCGACCACCGGCGTGACCCAGGCATCCGACGTGAACGGGTCGCCCGCCAGGAGCAGCACGCCGACGGATCCGCCCACCGCGGAGAGCAGGCACAGGACCGCGAACCGCGCCCGGCCGAGCAGCGGCTCGAGGAACTGGCCCGTTATCCACAGCGCGTACATGTTGAACAGGATGTGCAGCGGCGACGTGGAGTGCAGGAAGGATGCCGTCAGGAAGCGCCACGGCTCCACCGCGCCGCCCCAGGGCCAGAACCACAGGGCATGCGTCCACTCACCTCCCGTCGCCAGCTGCAGCACCCAGCTCACCACGCAGATGCCGATGATCGTGAGCGTCACGACCGGCCGGCCGTTGGCCGTGGCGGTGGCCGTACCACCGAAGACCGTCCGGACACGCGGCGCGGCGCGGCTCGACTCACGGACGCAGTCGACGCACTGGATGCCGACCGCGGCCGGCCGTTGGCATTCCGGGCACGCCGGCCGACCGCAGCGCTGACAGCGCACGTAGGCCACCCGGTCCGGGTGTCGCGGGCAGACGGGAGCCTCGGCCTCGGTCGGCTCCTCGGCGGCCGGGTCGTTCATCGTGATACGTCCTCAGTCCCCTCGGTCCTCGTGCTCAGGTCGTACGCGTCCGGTCCGACGGCGCTGGCGCGCCCCCGAAGCTCAGGGCTCGATCGTGACGGACTCGATGACGATGTCCTCAACGGGACGGTCGCCGGGACGCGTGCGCGTCTTGCCGACCTGGTCGACGACGGCCCGCGACTCGTCGTCCGCGACCTTGCCGAAGATCGTGTGCTTGCCGTTCAGCCACGGGGTCTCCGCGGTGGTGAGGAAGAACTGGGAGCCGTTGGTGCCCTCGATCTCGCCGGTGACCGGGTTCCGGCGCTTGCCGGCGTTGGCCATCGCGAGGATGTACTTCTCGTTGAACTGGAGCTCCGGGTGGATCTCGTCGTTGAACGTGTACCCCGGGCCGCCGGTTCCCGTCCCGAGCGGGCAGCCGCCCTGGATCATGAAGTCGTCGATGACGCGGTGGAAGATCAGGCCGTCGTAGAACGGGTCCTTGCGCTCCTCGCCCGTCCGCGGGTCCGTCCAGGCCTTCTCACCCGTCGCGAGGCCGACGAAGTTCTCGACAGTCTTGGGCGCGTGGTTCGGGAAGAGCTCGATGCGGATGTCACCGGAGGTGGTGTGCAGGATTGCGAACATGTATCAATCCTCCCACGGAGCGGCCCGCAGGTGCTGCAGCGGCGCCGCCCGCCCTCGCCAGTAACGTCAGGCGATGGCAGAGTGGCACCTTGAGGAGTATTGAACAGTTCGGGGGGAGTTACATGACCCGCAAGAAGGTGACCGACTACGTGGACACGACCAAGATCGACACCGAGAAGGTCAAGGAGAAGGCCGCGGAGGCCACAGCTCTGCTTTCCGACGTCAGCTCCAAGGCCGCGACACAGGCCGGCTCGCTCGCGGCCCAGGCCAAGGACCGGGCCTCGAACGCGAAGGACTGGGCCCAGCCCCGCGTGCACGATTTCATCGCGTGGCTGACACCGCGCGCGGAGAAGGCGTGGCAGGACAGCGTCCAGGCCGCAGCGCCCCAGGTCGAGAAGGCGGCCGGCAAGGCCGCGCCGCTCATCGACTCCGCACACGACAAGCTCGTGGACGACCTGCTCCCGAAGATGGTCTCCGCGTTCAACGCCGCAGCGGACAACGCCGCGGCGGCACAGGGCAAGGCCTCGCTCGCCGCGACCGTCACGGACGCGGCGGACAAGGCGAGCAAGAAGTCCCGGAAGGGCTGGCTCATCGCGCTGGCCGCCGGCGGTGCGGCCGTCGCGGGCTACGTGTTCTGGAAGCGCGCACAGCCGCAGACCGACCCGTGGGCCGAGCCCTGGGAGCAGAGCTCGGGAGCGGACTACTCCGACGGCGCCGCCAAGCACTCCTCCGGCGCCGGTTCCGCCGTGGCCAAGGGCCGCGAGGCCGGGGCCAAGGCCGCACAGACGGCCAAGGACCTCGGTGCCCGGGCCTACTCGGCCGCGAGCCCCGCGTTCGAGGCGGCGAAGGAGAAGGCCGGCCCGGTGCTCGAGAAGGCCGCACCGGTGATCGACGCCGCCAAGGAGAAGGCCGCACCCGTGATCGACGCGGCGCGGTCGACGGCGCAGAAGGCCAGCAGCGCGGTGTCCGACGCCGCGCACAAGGCCGGTATCAGCGGCTCCGACAGCGCCTCTGACGCACCGTCCGCGACCCCGGAGCCGGAGGACGCCGCGCCGACCCCACCGGTCGTGGACGAGCCGGTCGTGGACAAGGTCCCGCCGGGGGAGAGCAAGCAGGGGAGCTGACCTCCGGGTCGCTGTCCGAACTCCAGGAGGGCCCGGCCGATTCGGCCGGGCCCTCGTGTCGTGCGCGGACCTGTCGTGCCCGGCGTCAGCCGCCGATCGGCGTAGCGGCACCCGCGAACGGGTCGAGCTGGATGAAAGCCTCGGTCGGGTCACCGTCGTGCACGAGCGACTCCTGCGCCACGACGTCGTCGAACGCGAACGCGTACGCCTTCCCGTCCGCCATCTGCTCGTGGATGAACTTCGCGTAGTAGTTCGTCACCGAGTCCTGGTAGAAACCGGCGGGATCCTGGGTCGGCTGCGTGCTGCTGTCGAGCAGCGAGGACCGGTTGAACCCGGCACAGAGCGTGCGGGCGATGGCGCCGATGTCGTTGTTCGGCGCCGCGAGGTCGCCCGCGCAGCCGAAGATCGACTCGCCCGACGGCTTCGGGAACGTCGTGACGACGGCGCCCGAGGTGTCGGTGAACGTCATCGTGTCGCCCGAGACGGTGCCGAGGAACTTCTTCTCGGGCTGGTCGCCGTAAGGCACGACCGTCAGGGTCTCGCTCGAGTACTTGCTCCAGACCCGGTCGACATAGTCGGACAGGACGTTCGCATCGACCTGGCCCGTGCCGACACCGTGGCCCGGGGAGAGCACCCGCAGCACGGACCCGTCGGGGCCGGTCTGCGCGAGGCCGTCCCAGCCGTCCTGCTGCGCGAGCGAGGAGACCACGTTGTCCCAGCCGTCTGGCTTGAGCATCCCGGTGTGCATTAGCTCGCCGCTCGAGGAGCGCAGGCCCGTCTGGTAAGGGGCCGAGAAGAAGTCGACCTGGGTGCTGTTGATCCACAGCCCCGAGTCGTTGAGCGTGTACTCCGTCCAGTTGAACAGGATGTCCCGGTTCGGGTCGCTCGGGTTCTGCACGGCCGGCTGCACGAGCTGGCCGTCGTTGACGATCTTGAAGTCGAGCTTGCTGCCGTAGGAGAAGTAGACCCGTCCGGACAGCTTCGGCATCTGGATGGTGACGTCCTGGCCGTCCGCGGGTCCCGCGATGGACGCGTCGGGTGCCGCCTCGGGCACGCCACCGACGTCGGGCCAGGCGTGGAACGTCCCCTCGGCGTCGGAGTAGCCGAGCTGGCCACCCGTCTCGCCCAGCACATAGATGAACACCTGGTCGCTCCGGCCGGAGTCGTTGGTGATCGTGAGCGGGATGGTGTCGGGTACTGCGGTGGCTGTCGGCGTGGCGACCACGGCAGCCGCCAGGGCGGCGGTCACTGCGGCGGCGGTGCCGATGAGCTTCCTGGTCAGGGACACGCTGTCCTCCTCGGTTCACGAGGGGCCGAACAGTGTGGTGGTGCTGCCCCTCGCGACTCGACGATATGGAAGGAGTCCTGCCTTGTCAGTAGGCGGAAGCGGATTGAGGGTGAAAAATCGTGCGAACGGCCCGAACCTGCGGGTATTCCACGAGTAGGGCGTACGTGGTTCCCCCGACAGGTGTCCGCCGACCATGAGAGCCGAGGGTGGCGAGAACGCAAAAAATGACCGAAGCCCGGACGAATCCGGGCTTCGGTCATTTGGGGTGGAGCCAGGGGGACTCGAACCCCCAACCCCCTGCTTGCAAAGCAGGTGCGCTACCAATTGCGCCATGGCCCCGGTGGAGGACCGCTCAGTCGATCGAGTCGGTGACCTCGGACCAGAGATCGCGGCCTGCGGCATCCTCGCTCAGCTTGCGCCAGAGGATGTAGCCGGCTCCGGCCGCCAGCAGCAGTACGAGCAGCTTCTTCACGAGTTCCTCCTGGGGAGCCTCTGCAGGTCCTGGAGTGGGGCTAGGAGGACTTGAACCTCCGACCTCTTCCTTATCAGGGAAGCGCTCTAACCGTCTGAGCTATAGCCCCGAGAGCGTTGCGCACGCTCTTGGCGACACTGGAGATTACCCCAGGTAGGGACGATGTCCCAAACCGAAATGATGGTTCGCGGTGTGACGTGCGCCGAGCCGTGCGCGATGACGCACGGGAACGCTCTGGTACTGCTGGATCAGTCGTCGGTCAGCGTCATGTGCACGCCGCCGACCAGTGCTGCCGTGATGTTGTACAGGAACGCCATGATCGTCGCGATCGCCGTCAGCAGGACGATGTTGCAGATGCTGATCAGGGTCGCGAGCGAGATGACACGGGGGAACTCCACGAACTGCGTGAGGTTCACGTTGCTCTGCGGGCCGACGGCGTCCTCCACGAACGTCTGCACCGTGGTGAACACACCGAGGCTGTTGAGCACCGACCAGAAGACGGCGGTGGCGACCACGGTCATGATCGCGACCGCGACGGCCAGCAGGAACGCGAGCTTCATGACCGACCACGGGTCCACCCGGGAGAGGGCGAGCCGCACCCGGCGAGGCCCGGCCGGCGCCGGACGCGGCACCTCCGGCGTGGGGGTCGACGCGGGCTGCGCGGGCACCTGCTGGGCCTGCGGCCCGTCGGGGACCGGAGTGGCCGTGCCGCGCACGCCTGCGGCCGTGTAGTGCATCTCGGGCCGCGGCTTGGGCTCGTTCTGGGCGGACGCCGCCTGCCCGTCGTCGTCAGGCATGATCGAGGACACCTTCTTCGCCGCGCTGCGGGCGGCGTCCAGGGCGGCCTGGGCCGCCTTCATCGCGCCGGCCTTCACGCCGTCGGCCGGTCCTGCCGGGGCCGGGGCCGGGGTGCTCACCGACGCAGTGGGCGCCGGCACCCGGTTCCACGACTTGGCGTCGGGCTCGGTCGGGGTGGAACCCTGCGCCGTCGAGGCGTCGTTCTTGGCCGAGGCCCGCCCGATGGCCGATACCAGACCCGCCGGGTCCTTGTCCTCGCCGTTCGACACCGACGTGGGCTCTGCCGACTTCTGGTCCTTGCCCGACTTCCCGGCCTCGTAGGCCGACCGCCAGACGCCCCCCGTCGTCGGGACGTCGGTGGTGGAATCGCCGGGAGCAGGCGGTGCCGGGGGCTTGCCCTCGGCCTTGGCCGGGGCCGTCTTCGCCGGCGCGGCGACCACGATCGGCTCGGACGCCTTCTCGCCGTCCTTGCCCTGCCCCGTGGCGGCCTCGCTGCTCGTCGAGCCGTCCGACGCGGACCCCTTCTCCGAGTCGGCCCCTGCCGACTCCGTGTCCGAGGTCTCGGCCTCGGCCGATGCCGCAGGCACGTCCTTGCGGTCCCGGGTGATCTCCAGGTCCTCTTCGAGCGAAGGCGTCGCGATGCGCACGTGCCCGTTCTTGTCACTCGTCATCAGCTGTCCTCGCGTCCGGTGCTGTCCTGCTCAGGGGTGCTCGGAACCTCGTCGGGGGTCGGATTCTCTTCCACGGTAACCCGCTCGGTGGGTTCGCCGTCGGAGTTCTCGTCCAGGGCTCCCACCGCATCGCCCGCGTCCTCACGCTCCGCGTTGCGCGCGACGGCGATGATCCTGTCCCCCTTGTCCGGCTTTGCGAAGGTTACCCCCTGGGTGTTCCGGCCGGTGAGGTTAACTTCTGCGACAGCCGAGCGCACGATCTTCCCGCGCTCCATGATGACCAGCACCTCGTCGTCGGCGTGGGTGACGAGGGCTCCCACGAGGTCGCCGCGTGCCTCGACGAGGTTGGCGACCTTGATGCCGAGGCCACCGCGGCCCTGGATCCGGTACTCCGAGATCCGGGTGCGCTTGGCGAACCCGCCCTCGGTGACGACGAACAGGTCGGCGCCGTCGATGACGACGTCGGCGGACAGCAGCTCGTCCTCCTCACGGAACTTCATGCCGGTGACGCCAGACGTCGCGCGGCCGAGCGGACGGATCGACTCGTCGTCCGCGTGGAAGCGGATCGACTGGCCCTTGCGCGACACGAGGATGAGGTCGTCGTCGGCGTTCACGAGGCGGGCCGAGACCAGCTCGTCCGCGGCGCCGTCGGCGTCCTCCCGCAGGTTGATCGCGATGAGGCCGCCGGAACGCGGCGAGTTGTACTCGCTCAGCCGGGTCTTCTTCACGAGCCCACGTCGCGTGGCCAGCACCAGGTAGTCGGCGGCCTCGTAGTCGGGGATGTCGAGCACCTGGGCGATCTTCTCGCCGGGCTGGAAGGCCAGCAGGTTGGCGACGTGCTGACCCTTCGCGTCGCGGCCACCCTCGGGGAGCTCGTAGCCCTTGGCCCGGTAGACCCGGCCGAGGTTGGTGAAGAACAGCATCCAGTGGTGGGTCGTCGTCGTGAAGAAGTGGTCCACGATGTCGTCCTCGCGCAGCTGCGCGCCGCGCACACCCTTGCCGCCGCGCTTCTGCGAGCGGTAGTTGTCCGTCCGCGTCCGCTTGGCGTATCCGCCGCGCGTGATCGTGACGACCACGTCCTCCTCGGGGATCAGGTCCTCCATGGACATGTCGCCGTCGTAGGGGAGGATCGTGGTGCGGCGCTCGTCGCCCCAGCGCTCGGTGACCTCGTCGAGCTCCTCGCCCACGATGGCCCGCTGCCGCTCCGGCTTCGCGAGGATGTCCTCGTAGTCCTCGATCTCGGCACGCAGCTTGGCGTGCTCGTCGAGGATCTTCTGGCGCTCGAGGGCGGCCAGGCGGCGCAGCTGCATCGACAGGATCGCGTTGGCCTGCTGCTCGTCGATCGTGAGCAGGTCCATCAGGCCCGTGCGCGCCTCGTCGACGTCGGGGGAGCGGCGGATCAGCGCGATGACCTCGTCGAGCGCGTCGAGCGCCTTGAGGTAACCGTCGTAGATGTGGATCTGGTCCTGTGCCTCCTTGAGGAGGTACTCGGTACGCCGGCGGATGACCTCGATCTGGTGCGTGGTCCAGTGCCGCACGAAGGCGTCGATGCTGAGCGTGCGGGGCACCTCGTCGACGAGCGCAAGCATGTTCGCGCTGAAGTTCTCCTGCAGCGGGGTGTGCTTGTAGAGGTTGTTCAGCACCACCTTGGCGACGGCGTCGCGCTTGAGCACGATCACCAGGCGCTGCCCGGTACGGCCCGACGTCTCGTCGCGGATGTCGGCGATGCCGTTGATCCGGCCGTCGTTGACGAGGTCCGCGATCTTCGAGGCCAGGTTGTCCGGGTTGACCATGTAGGGCAGCTCGGTGACGACCAGGCAGATCCGGTTCTGGATCTCCTCGACGTTCACGACCGCGCGCATCGTGATGGAGCCACGACCGGTGCGGTACGCGTCCTCGATGCCCTTGTGGCCGAGAACCTGTGCGCCCGTCGGGAAGTCGGGGCCCTTGATGCGCTGCAGGAGCGCCTCGAGCAGCTCCTCGCGCGTGGCGTCGGGGTGGGCCAGGTGCCACCGGACCCCCTCGGCCACCTCGCGCAGGTTGTGCGGCGGGATGTTCGTCGCCATGCCGACGGCGATGCCGGCCGAGCCGTTGACCAGCAGGTTCGGGATGCGCGCCGGAAGGACGACGGGCTCCTGCGTGCGACCGTCGTAGTTGGGCCGGAAGTCGACGGTGCCCTTCTCGATGTCTCGCACCATCTCCAGGGCGAGCGGAGCCATCTTGCACTCGGTGTACCGCGGGGCCGCGGCCGGGTCGTTGCCCGGCGAGCCGAAGTTGCCCTGCCCGGCCACGAGCGGGTAGCGCAGCACCCAGTCCTGGACCAGGCGGACCAAGGTGTCGTAGATCGCGGTGTCGCCGTGGGGGTGGTACTTACCCATGACGTCACCGACGACGCGCGAGCACTTGGAGAACGCGCGGTCCGGCCGGTAACCGCCGTCGTACATCGCGTAGATGACGCGGCGGTGCACCGGCTTGAGGCCGTCACGCACGTCGGGCAGCGCACGGCCCACGATCACGCTCATCGCGTAGTCGAGGTACGACCGCTGCATCTCGAGCTGCAGGTCCACCTGCTCCACGCGGCCGTGCTGCACCGCGACTCGTGCGTCCTCCGCGGGAATGCCGTCGTCGGCGTTCTCCACGCCGGGGGTCTCGTCCGTCACCGTCTGTACTTCCTTTCCACGCCGGTGGGCGTGTCACTTCGTCTCCTGGGCCGCCCTGTCCGTTCCCGGGGCCGCACGCCCGGACGGGCGGCGGCTCCGGGGCTCACGAGCCCCTGGCTCGTGCGCTCGTTCCTCGGACGACTCTGCACATGTCGATGTCCTGCGAGGCTGCGCCTCACTCCTCAGATGTCGAGGAACCGCACGTCCTTGGCGTTGCGCTGGATGAAGGTGCGGCGGGACTCGACGTCCTCGCCCATCAGTACGGAGAAGATCTCGTCGGCCGCGGCCGCGTCGTCCATGGTCACCTGCAGCAGCGTCCGGTGGTCCGGGTCCATCGTGGTGTCCCAGAGCTCGGAGTAGTCCATCTCGCCCAGGCCCTTGTAGCGCTGGATGCCGTTGTCCTTCGGGATCCGCTTGCCCTGGGCGGCGCCGGCCTCGAGGAACGCGTCGCGCTCCCGGTCCGAGTAGACGTAGTCGTGCGGTGCGTTGCTCCACTTGATCCGGTACAGCGGCGGCTGCGCGAGGTACACGTGGCCGTGCTCGATGAGCGGACGCATGTAACGGAACAGCAGTGTGAGCAGCAGGGTGGCGATGTGCTGACCGTCGACGTCGGCGTCCGCCATGAGCACGATCTTGTGGTACCTCAGCTTCGCGATGTCGAAGTCCTCGCCGATGCCGGTGCCAAACGCCGTGATGAGCGCCTGGACCTCGGCGTTCGAGAGCGCCTTGTCCAGCCGTGCCCGCTCGACGTTCAGGATCTTGCCGCGCAGAGGGAGGATCGCCTGGGTGCGCGGGTTGCGACCGCGGACCGCCGAACCACCTGCCGAGTCACCCTCGACGACGTAGATCTCGCACTCTTCCGGGTGGTTCGACTGGCAGTCCCGCAGCTTGCCAGGCATGCCGCCGCTGCTCAGGATTCCCTTGCGCCGGGTCGCCTCGCGCGCCTTGCGCGCCGCGATGCGGGCCTGGGAAGCCTGGATCGCCTTGCGGATGACGTCGCGCGCCTCGTTCGGGTGGGCGTCGAACCAGTCGACGAGCTGCTCGCGCACGACGCGCTGCACGAAGGTCTTGGCCTCCGTGTTGCCGAGCTTCGTCTTGGTCTGGCCCTCGAACTGCGGCTCGCCGAGCTTGACGGAGATGACGGCGGTCAGCCCCTCCCGGATGTCGTCACCGGTGAGGTTCTCGTCCTTCTCCTTGATGATCCCCTTGTCCCGCGCGTAGCTGTTGACCAGCGTGGTCATCGCCGCACGGAAGCCCTCCTCGTGCGTGCCACCCTCGGTGGTGGAGATCGTGTTGGCGAAGGTGTGCACCGACTCGCTGTAGGCGCTGGTCCACTGGAGTGCGACCTCGACGGAGATCTTGCGCTCGGTGTCCTCGCTCTCGAACCAGATCACGTCGGGATGGATGAGCTCCACGCGCTTCGCCGAGTTCAGGTGGTGCACGTAGTCCATCAGACCGTCGTCGTACTTGTACGTCACGGTGCGCCAGGCGTCGGCACCCTGCGCGTCCGGGGTGGTCCCGTCGGCGCCGCCCTGCCCGTCGGCGACCTGCTCGACGCCGTCGGCGGCCGCCTCGGGCTCCGCGCCCGTGACCTCGTCGGTCGCAGCGGAGTGACCCGCGCGCTCGTCGGTCAGCGTGATCTTCAGGCCCTTGTTCAGGAACGCGTACTGCTGGAACCGCGCCCGGAGGGTCTCGAAGTCGTACTCGGTGGTCTCGAAGATGCTGCCGTCGGCCCAGAAGGTCTGCGTGGTCCCGGTGTGCTCGTCGGCACCGAGCGGCTCAAGCTTCTCGACGCCGGTGATCGGGTTACCGCCGTCGGTGTACTCCTGGCGCCAGTGGAAGCCGTCGCGGCGCACCTCGGACACGAACCGGGTACTCAGGGCGTTCACCACGGACATGCCGACGCCGTGCAGGCCGCCGGAGACGGCATAACCGCCACCGCCGAACTTTCCGCCGGCATGCAGGATCGTCATCACGACCTCAAGCGTGGGCTTGCCCTCGGTCGGGTGCATGGCGACCGGGATACCGCGGCCGTCGTCGGTGACTCGCACCCCGCCGTCGGCCAGAAGGCGTACGTCGATCTCGGTGGCGTGGCCCGCGAGAGCCTCGTCCACAGCGTTATCCACAATCTCGTACACAAGGTGGTGGAGCCCACGCTCACCGGTTGATCCGATATACATGCCCGGTCGCTTACGAACGGCCTCGAGACCTTCCAGGACTGTGATGTTCCCGGCGTCGTAGCCGCCGTCGATTCGCTCTGTCACGGGCGGGGTTGCTCCTCGTCTTTCAGGCACACGATGTGCACGACGACGGACGTACCAGCGACGGCACGAGTGGCTCAGGCCCGGTAGGGCCCCGGCCTGCTCGGGTGCTATGCACGGTCCGACGACTCGTCGGTGCTCAGCGTTCCGGGTCCTCAGGACGTTCCTGGGAACCCGGCGCGGTTGACCCCCTCATACTACCTTCTGAGCGGCGAAAACCCGGGATCCTGGGGTGTTTGTAGCCACTCCTCCACAACCTTTCTCCACAGGGTGATTTCCGGGGCCCTGGAGGGGTTCGGATCAGCCCCCCGGACCGCCGTCGCGGTGGTTGATCGGGTTCGCGGCCCAGGCGTTGATCACCGTCGGGGGCCGCCCGCGATCGCGACGCCCGGACGACGTCGTCCGCCGTTCCACGGAGCACGCGTCACGGGCATGTCGCGACGGCACCAGGCATGCAGATGCCCACTGAATCGCAACGTCACTGCCTGACGAAGGTCAGAAAATTTGTACGCAGAAGGAGACATTTCGTTGATTTGTCTTTTTCTGCTCTAATGGCACCGACCGGTCACATGCGCGCGCTCGCGCACTCTCACTTCGAAGGGCTTACAGAGTGAAGAAGCTTCTTGCCGGCGGAACCCTCGCCGTCCTGGCTTTCGGCGGCATGATCGCCTCGGCCGCACCCGCATCCGCACACACGCCGAGCGTCTCCTCGGACTGCGGTTTCGTGAACGTTGATCTCAAGTACTACCAGGGCGCCAAGGTCACGGTCGTCATTGACGGCCAGACCGTCGAGGACACCGAGTTCAACGGTGGTTTCCAGAAGCGCTACGAGGAAAACCTCGGCCTCGACAAGGCGCACGAGTGGACCGTCACCGTCGACGCCTACGACGGCAAGGACGGCACGCAGTACGACTGGTCGCAGTCGGGCTCCATCGGTGTCTGCCAGACGCCGCCGCCCGCCGAGGTCGTCAACCCCGTGGTGCCGGAGGCCGTTTCCGGCTGCGCCGCCAGCCTGGACGACATCGTGCTCCCCGAGAGCACCGAGGCGATCACCTACACCAAGACCGAGGCCGGCATCGTCGCCACCCTCAACTCGGAGGAGTTCATCTTCCCCGAGGAGCTCGGTGCCTACATCCCGCAGGAGGACGGTTCGGCCCTGCTGCCGACCGAGGCCATCGTCTTCGAGGAGGAGTGCGAGCCGACGCCGACGCCGTCCGAGCCTTCGGTCGAGCCGAGCGAGGCGGCCTCCGTGCCGCCCGTGGACGAGCCGTCCGCATCGCCCAGCCCCGCGGCTGAGGAGCCCGAGGAGCTCGCCGCGACCGGTGCGACCGTCGGTGGCGCCATCGCGTTCGCCGCGCTGCTGGCCATCGGTGGCGTCGCCCTGGTCTGGGCCCGCAAGCGCATGCAGCACAACGCGTGAGCTGATCGCTCCTGGCTGACGCCACGGCGCAGCTGAGCAGAGAAGGGCTCCCCGGCTTCGGCCGGGGAGCCCTTCGTGCGTCTGTGGACGCGTGAGCGTGCGCCTGTGGATATCCGGCCGGCGTCAGCCCCAGGTATCGCGGGGACCCGGTCCACGCACCGAGCGCGGACCGCGCCGGAAGCCAGGACCCGCGGGGCCGAGAACCGTGACCTCCTCGACGACGCCCTCACCGATCTCCTCGGCCATGCGGCGGATCAGGTTCGGCACCAGCAGCCGTAGCTGGGTCGCCCAGGCGGTGGAGTCCGCGCGCACCACGAGGACCTTGTCCTCGAACGTCTCGGGCGTGCAGTGGTCGGCGATCTCCGAGCCCACGACCTCGCGCCAGCGGCCCACGACACCGCCGACCGACACCTCCTCGGTCCAGCCCTTCTCCCGTAGCAGCCGGCCGACTACAGCCCCGAGAAGCTGTGGATCCCGCGCTCCGGGGCCCGAACCGCTCGACCGGGGCTCGGCCAGGGGAGAGCGTCGTGAGGGCGATCCGGGCCGCAGCCCACGGGCACGGGCCGCCGCCTTGGCGCGGTTCAGGGCCGCGCGCGCGACCTCCGACGGCGGGGTCAGCGCGGGCTCGGAGTTATCCACAGGCCCCTGTGGAGATTCATCAGTCACGGGTCACCGTCCCGGGTTCCACGTGAAACCGTACGCCGTCGAGCGCCGCCGGGATGTCCTCGGGCACGGCGGCGGTCACGAGCACCTGGCGGGCCGGGAGCACCAGGTCCGCGAGACGCTGCCGGCGCCGGACGTCGAGCTCTGCGAACACGTCGTCAAGTATGAGCACCGGGTCGGCATCGGTACCGAGATCCGGGTCCCAGAATGCGGGTGAATCCGCCGAATTCTGCGGATCTCCGCCGAGTAGACGGAACGACGCCAACCGTAGCGCGAGCGCGAACGACCACGATTCGCCATGGCTCGCGTACCCCTTGGCAGGCAGCCCGCCGAGCGTCAGGACAAGGTCGTCCCGGTGCGGCCCGACCAGGCTCACGCCCCGTTCGAGCTCCTGCGGCCGGGCGGCGGCCAGGGCCTCCAGCAGGAGGTCACGGAGGCGCGCGACGTCCGAAAAGTTATCCCCAGAGCCTGTGGACAAGTCCGGTGGATTGTCCTCCGACAGCGCCGGGAGGGACGACCGGTACACGATCTCCGCATCGCCGTCGGCGTCGCTCACCTGCTCGTACGCCGCGGCGACCGCAGGACGGAGCGCGTGCACCAGCTGGACCCGCAGCGACAGGATCTCCGCCCCGAGCTCGGCGAGCCGGGCGTCCCAGACGTCGAGCGTCGCGAGCTCGGCGGCCGCCGAGCTCTCGGAGCGGGACGACCCACCCGACCGCCTCGCCGACCGGGCCGACTTCAGCAGTGCCGAGCGCTGCCGCAGCACCCGTTCGTAGTCCGAGAGCACCGCGGACATCCGCGGCATCATCAGGACCAGCAACTGGTCCATGAACCGCCTGCGGCCGTCCGGGTCACCCTTCACCAGGGCGAGATCCTCGGGGGCGAACAGGACCGTCCGCAGGACGCCCAGCACGTCTCGCGCCCGGACCGGCTGGCCGCGATTGATCCGGGCGCGGTTCGCCTTGCCCTGGGTGATCTCCAGCTCGACCGTGCTTGCCCGGTCGCCCCGCACGATCCGGGTCCGCACGACGGCGCGCTCCGCACCCGAACGCACCAGCGGTGCGTCCGTGGCGACGCGGTGCGAACCCAGGGTCGCGACGTACCCGATGGCCTCGACGAGGTTGGTCTTGCCCCGGCCGTTGCGCCCTACGAAGGCGTTGACCCCGGGCTCGAGCTCCACGTCGGCCGACGCGTACGACCGGAAGTCCAGCAGGGAGAGGTGGGAGACGTACATCGGTAGGAGATCGTACGTCCCGGACGCTACTCCGCCGACTTGACCGCGTGCCCGCCGAACTGCTGGCGGAGCGCGGCCACGGCCTTCATCGCCGGCGACTGCTCCTGGCGGGAGGCGAACCGCGCGAACAGTGCGGCAGAGATCACGGGGAGCGGAACGGCCAGGTCGATGCCCTCGTCCACGGTCCAACGGCCCTCACCCGAGTCGTCGACCCAGTCGTCCAGCAGCGCGAGCTTCGGGTCCTCCTCCAGCGCCTTGACCATGAGGTCGAGCAGCCAGGAACGGACGACCGTGCCGCGGCTCCAGGCACGGACCGTGCCGTGCACGTCGGTGATCAGGTCGGACTTGGCAGCCAGGAGCTCGTAGCCCTCGGCGTAGGCCTGCATGAGGCCGTACTCGATGCCGTTGTGGACCATCTTGGCGTAGTGGCCTGCCCCGACCCCGCCCGCATGGACGAAGCCCTCCTCGCGGGGCCCCTCGGGACGCAGCGCGTCGAAGACCGGCATGACGCTCTCCACGTCCGCGGCAGCGCCGCCGACCATCAGGCCGTAGCCGTTCTCGAGGCCCCAGACACCGCCGCTCACGCCGACGTCGAGGTAGCCGATCCCGTTCTTGGCGAGCTCCGCGGCTCGCTCCTGGTCCTCGACGTAGTGGGAGTTACCGCCCTCGATCACGATGTCGCCCTCGGACAGGATCTGCCCGAGCTGGTCGAGGACCCCGCGCGTGGGCTCGCCGGCCGGCACCATCACCCAGACGACGCGCTTCTCCTCGGGGAGCGCGGCGGCGAGGTCGGCGAGCGTCTCGACGTCGGACACCTCGGGGCGCGGGTCGAACCCGGTGACCTCGATGCCGCCCTTGCGAAGGCGGGCCCGCATGTTGTTGCCCATCTTCCCCAGGCCGACCAGGCCGATGTGGGTAACCATGTGCGTGAAATCCTCCAGGGTCGTTCGACGGGGTCGCTCGTGGCGGCCGCCTTGGTGCTTGCTGACGGTGCTGTGGATGCACTGGACCGCTCCGGCCCCGACGGGCGGAGCAGCGGACCGTCAGCCGGTGAAGCGGATCGGCACCAGCAGGTACCGGTAAGCGGAGTCGTCCTGGCCGTCCAGGCTGCCCTGGCCCGTGAACTCCACCGGCTTGTTCGGGTGCGTGAAGGACAGCCGGACGAAGTCCGTGCCCAGTGCGCCCAGCCCGTCGAGCAGGAACTGCGGGTTGAACGCGACGGCGATGTCCTCGCCGACGAGCACGGCCTCCAGGGCCTCGGAAGCCTGTGCGTCGTCACCCTGACCGGCGTCCAGCACGACCTGTCCCTCGCTGAACGAGAGGCGGATCGGCGTGTTGCGCTCCGCGACGAGGCTCACGCGCTTGGCGGCCTCGATCAGCGGCGCGGTGGCGACGACGGCGTGGATGGGGGTGCTGTCCGGGAACAGCCGGCGGACGGCCGGGTAGTCGCCGTCGACCAGCTGGGACGTGGTCTGCCGGCCGCCGGCCTCGAAACCCACGAGGTCGAGGCCCTGTCCTGTGGACAGACCGACGTTGACGAGACCGCCGCCCGAGCCGAGCGACTTGGCGACGTCGTTGAGCGTGCGCGCCCGCACCAGCGCGACGGCGGAGAAGCCCGGGGTGGCCGGGGTCCACGTCAGCTCACGCAGGGCGAGCCGGTAGCGGTCGGTGGACAGGAGGGTGATGCGCTCGCCCTCGATCTCGACCCGCACACCGGTGAGCAGAGGCAGCGTGTCGTCCCGGCTGGCGGCGACGGTCACCTGCGCGACGGCGTGGGTGAACGCGTCGCCGGAGACCGTGCCGCTGACCTCGGGGAGACCCGGCAGCGCGGGGTACTCGTCCACAGGCATGGTGAGGAGGGTGAACCGGCTGGCGCCGCAGGTGACGATCACCTTGCTGCCCTCGAGCGCCACGTCGACAGGCTTGTTGGGCAGCGCGCGGGAGATCTCGGCGAGCAGTCGCCCGGAGACCAGCACCGTGCCCGGCTCTGCGACCTCGGCGGGGATCTCCGACCGCGCGGACGTCTCGTAGTCGAAGCTCGCGAGGTTGATCACGCCCTGTGCGTCTGCCTCGATCCGGACGCCGGCGAGGACCGGAGCCGGTGGGCGCGTGGGGAGCGTGCGAGCGGTCCATGTCACGGCATCGGCGAGGACGTCGCGCTCGACCCTGAACTTCATGCCGTTGCATCTCCTCTTGTTCCTGGACTGTCGAGGGAAACCCTACGCGAGTTGAGGACCGGGCGGCACTCGATAGACAGGGGCTGTGGATGGACTTCTCGACGGCACTCGTACTAGTGTTCGAAGTGGTGTCTGAGCGCTCGACCGCCTGATGAAGGCGTGTGGATTCCCCCTGATAGATAACTGTCGTAGTAGTAGTCGGTGTTGTGGAAACTGGGGAAATCGTGCCTTTCCGCAGGTCAGGTGCCATTTCTGCCTGTGGAGGAACTGTGGGTCCAACTGTGCATGAACTAGGGACCACTGTGGACGGCCAGTTTTTACACACAGGCTGTCCACCGATTCGGGTCTCGTCGCCCACAGAAAACAGGCCTTCATCCACACCTGTCCACAGGCTTGTCCCCAGGTGTGAACGGGCTGGTCAGCGCGGCAGACCAGGTTCTGCACAGACTCGGTCCACAGTGCTGGGGACAACCTGATCGGAGTGGCCGGAATCCGGGGATCCGTGTGTGGACAGACCTGTGGAGGTGCGTATACGCAACACCCCTGTGCACCGATAGGGCTGTGCACAGGGGTGGGGATAAGTGTGGGACTGCGGGTTATGCCGGATTTCACAGACGGGTTCGGGCCTGTGGGCGGCTCGGGGGGACGTCGGTCCGGCGCAGAGCTCGGAGACGGCTCGGCGTCTGCCGGGGACGGTCAGGAGGGCTCGTCAGCCGCGCTGCTGCTGCTTGATCCGGCTGGTGAGCTCGGTGACCTGGTTGTAGGTCGAGCGACGTTCCGCCATCTGGCCGGCGATCTTCTTGTTCGCGTGCATGACCGTGGTGTGATCACGGCCGCCGAACTGCTGGCCGATCTTGGGCAGCGACAGATCGGTGAGCTCGCGGCACAGATACATGGCGATCTGCCGAGCGGTGACCAGCACGCGGGAGCGTGACGAGCCGCACAGGTCGTCGATGGTGAGGCCGAAGTAAGCGGCGGTCTGCGCGATCACGACGGCGGGAGTGATCTCCGCCGTGTCGTCGTCGTCGGTGATGAGGTCCTTGAGGACTATCTCCGCCAGCGCCAGGTCGACCTGCTGCCGGTTGAGGTTGGCGAAGGCGGTCACGCGGATCAGCGCGCCCTCCAGCTCACGGATGTTCGTGGAGATCCGCGAGCCGATGTAGGAGAGGACCTCGGCCGGCACGTCGAGGTGCTCGCTGGCCGCCTTCTTGCGCATGATGGCGATGCGGGTCTCGAGGTCAGGGGGCTGGACGTCGGTGATGAGGCCCCACTCGAAGCGGGAGCGCAGCCGGTCCTCGAACCCGTTCAGCTGCTTGGGCGGGACGTCGGACGTGATGACGACCTGCTTGTTGGCGTTGTGCAGCGCGTTGAAGGTGTGGAAGAACTCCTCCATCGTCTGTTCCTTGCCCTGCAGGAACTGGATGTCGTCGATGAGGAGCACGTCGACGTCGCGGTACCGGCGCTGGAACGCGCCCGCCTTGCCCTCGCCGATGCTGTTGATGAAGTCGTTGGTGAACTCCTCGGAGTTCACGTACCGCACCCGGATGTGTGGATACAGGTTGTGGACGTAGTGCCCGATGGCGTGCAGCAGGTGGGTCTTGCCCAGCCCCGAGTCGCCGTAGATGAAGAGCGGGTTGTACGCCTTGGCCGGCGCCTCGGCCACGGCGACCGCGGCAGCGTGCGCGAACCGGTTGGACGAGCCGATGACGAACGTCTCGAAGATGTACTTCGGGTTCAGCCGGGTGGGCTCGGCGGAGGGCTTGGGCGCGGGCTGCGGCGCGATCGGCATCTGCGCCTGCTCCGGCTCCGGTGGTTCCTGCTCGAGGGAGAGCGCGGCTGGGCCGGAGATCTGCGACGGGCCGGCGAGCGTGCTGCTGCTCAGCTCGGGGTCGACGGTGATGCCGAAGCGGACGTCCCGTCCGAGCACCGAGGACATCGCGGAGACCAGGTCGTCGCGAACGGCCGTCTCCAGGTAGGTACGCGTCTGCTCGTGGGGAACGGCGATGAAGACCATGTCGTCCAGCACGGCCATCGGCTTGGCGAGACGGATGAAGGCGAGCTGCCGGGGGCTCATGTCAGGCCGGGCCTCGAGCGCTGTCAGGGTCTGCGCCCAGACGTCGCCGATGTTCTCGTCCGGGTTGGCCACTGGCTTTCCTTCGTCTCGTGCGTGGGGTGGTGCGCGATGCTGGGGGTGTGTTGGAGTCTGCCATGATGGGGCACCGTCCACACAGTTGTCCACAGGTTGTGGATGGCGGGGATCATGGCTGGGTAAGTGGTACGTAGCGTGCGTTGACGGGGTGGGGACAAGGGCGTCCGGGACGCGCGGTGTGGCGCGTCCGACACGCATGATCCCGCGGTTCTGGTTTGACCCGGGGGGTCCCGTCGGCGTAACGTCAGACAGCCGTTCCAGGTACTTCTGCGCGCCTATACACCGATCCGAGCCACGTCCTCCGACGTTGGCCAGGACCAGTGGGCCAGGCCCCGGGTCGGCTCGGTCGATCGAAGTACTGAACGGCCACCATTCACTGCATCGTCGAGGACAGACGGTGTGCCTACCCCGACGTTCTTGGAGTACCTCGTGAGCAAGCGGACCTTCCAGCCGAACAACCGCCGTCGTGCGAAGACCCACGGCTTCCGGCTGCGCATGCGCACCCGTGCCGGCCGCGCCATCCTGGCAGCTCGCCGGCGCAAGGGTCGCGCCGAGCTCTCAGCCTGAGCCATGTTGCCCGCGGCGCACCGTCTGCGCCGTTCCGTCGACTTCGAGCGGACGGTGCGCCGCGGCACGCGCGCAGGTCGATCGACCTTGGTGGTTCACCTTCTCGTTCCGGACGAAAGCGTCTCGGATCCGGGATCGGGAACTCCCCAGGTCGGTTTTGTCGTTTCCAAGGCTGTGGGTAACTCCGTGCAGCGCAACCTGGTGAAGCGCCGGCTCCGTGCCGCGGCGATCGGCCAGCTCTCAGTGCTGCCCGACTCCGCTTGGGCCGTCGTGCGCGCGCTTCCGCCGTCGGCGGGCGCGACCTACGCGGACCTCGATCGTGACCTCGACTCGTGCTTGCGCCGTGCCGTCGCGCGCGCTTCCGGAGGCGGAAAGAGATGACCACCGTCCCCGTACCCGAGGGTGAGGCGCCGGTGCGCGAGCCATCGCTCATCGGCCGGCTCCCGGTGACGCTCCTCGTGGGGATGGTCCGGTTCTACCAGGCGTTCATCAGCCCGATGAGCCCTCCGAGCTGCAAGTACTACCCGTCCTGCTCGCAGTACACCGTGATCGCGCTCCGCCGCCATGGTGCGCTGCGTGGGCTCGGTCTCGCGCTGTGGCGCCTGCTGCGGTGCAACCCGTGGAGTCTCGGCGGCGTCGACGACGTGCCGCCGGCGCGCGGCACGCACACTCACGCCGAGGGCTGACCTGCCCCGGTCCGTGCCGCCGTACACGACCCCCTCGCACCTCCCGCAGACTTCGCGTCACCAACACTGGAGCTTCTTGACCGATGGACTTCTTCGCCTTCCTCTACCCCATCGAGTGGGTCGTGGCCTGGATCATGTACGGGTCACACTGGCTGTTCACGACCCTGGGGATGTCCAGCGGCCCCGGCACCGCGTGGGTGCTCTCGATCGTGGCCCTCGTGATCGTCATTCGCGTGCTGCTCATCCCGCTGTTCTTCAAGCAGATCAAGGCCTCGCGCGGGATGCAGATGATCCAGCCCGAGCTGCAGGCCGTGCAGAAGAAGTACAAGGGCAAGACGGACCCGGCGTCCCGCGAGAACATGACGCGCGAGACCATGGAGCTGTACCGCAAGCACGGCACCAACCCGTTCGCCTCGTGCATGCCGATCCTGCTGCAGTCACCGATCTTCTTCGCGCTCTTCCGGGTGCTCAACGGCCTGCAGCCGATCTCGACCGGCGCCCAGGACCCGATCGGCCCGATCACCCGTGAGGTCGCCGGCGACATCGAGTCGTCGACGCTGTTCGGCGCGCAGCTGAGCGACGTCTTCCTGCAGACCGACTCGATGACCTCGCGCATCGTGGTGATCGTCCTGATCGTCGCGATGAGCGTCACGACCTTCACCACGCAGCGCCAGCTCACGATGAAGAACATGCCGCCGTCGGCCCTCGAGGGTCCGATGGCGCAGACGCAGAAGCTGATGCTCTACATGCTGCCGATCGTCTTCGCGATCTCCGGCGTGAACTTCCCGGTCGGTGTGCTGATCTACTGGACCGTCACCAACCTGTGGTCCATGGGCCAGCAGTACTACACGATCAAGCGGATGCCGACGCCTGGTTCCATCGCCGAGAAGCAGATGAAGGAGCGGCAGGCGGCGAAGGCCGCACGCAAGGCAGCCCGTAACGGCACGGTCATCGAGGACGAGGTCCCGGTGGTCGAGGAGCCGAAGAGCGGTCAGCGAGTTCAGCCGAAGCGCAAGAACCGGCAGAAGGGCGCGGCTCGGCCCGAAGCGACGCGACCGGCGATCGCTCAGGCGGCACCGCAGGACGCGGCCGACACGACGACCGATGCGCCGGCCGAGAAGCAGCAGGTCGCCAAGTCGAAGCAGTCCGGCACGCCGAAGCAGGCCGGCTCGGCCAAGCAGTCCAGCACGCAGCCGGGATCGAAGCCGAAGCAGTCCGGTACCGCGCCGGGGGCGACCTCGTCGTCGTCGGGCAAGCGCAAGCAGAAGAAGTAGGAGGAGACTCGATGAACGCGAGCACAGGTACGGCCGCCCCCGACCCCGCGGCCACGGTCGCCGATCCGGAGGACCGCACCAAGCGCCTCGAGGAGGAGGGCGAGATCGCGGCCGACTACCTCGAGGAGTTCCTCGACATCGCCGACCTCGACGGCGACATCGACCTCGACATCAAGCACGACCGCGCTGCGGTCGAGGTGGTCGCGGACGACCCCTCGTCGCTGTCCCACCTGATCGGCCGCGAGGGCGAGGTGCTCGACGCGATGCAGGAGCTCACCCGGCTGGCCGTGCAGACGCGGACAGGGGACCGGAGCCGGCTGATGCTCGACATCGGGGGTTACCGGGCAGCTCGCCGGGTGGAGCTCACCCGCATCGCTGAGAAGGCCGTCGAGCAGGTGCAGGCCTCAGGCGAAGAGGTCGAGCTCGAGCCGCTGAACGCCTTCGAGCGCAAGGTCGTGCACGACGCCGTCGCCGCTGCCGGCCTGGTCAGCGACTCGCGTGGCGTCGAGCCGGAGCGGTACGTCGTGGTTCAGCCAGCCGAGACGTCGGCTGTGGTTACCGACTGAGCAGATGGCTTCGGCCGAGGGCCGGTGCACGTCCCAGGACGTGCACCGGCCCTCGGTGTGTTTGGCTACTTTCGACAGCGAGTGGAGGACGGGGACGTGGAAGGTTCCGACGTGGCAGGGGAGACCGGCGCGGCCGATGAGGTGTTCGACGGCGAGACGCTTGGTGCGAGCGACACGGTCAAGGCGTACTTCGGTGATGCGTATGACGGCGTGGCTCGCTACGCGGAGCTGCTCCGCGACCAGGGTGAGCTGCGTGGGCTGATCGGGCCTCGCGAGGTATCGCGCATCTGGGAGCGGCACATCCTGAACTCCGCCGCCGTGGTTCCGTACCTGCCGACGACCGGGTCGGTCGCGGACATCGGGTCCGGGGCTGGTCTGCCCGGCATCGTGATCGCGGTGATGCGGCCTGAGCTCGACGTCATCCTGGTGGAGCCGATGGAGCGGCGGACGACCTGGCTCGCCGAGGTGGTCGCCGAGCTAGGACTCACCAACGTCCAGGTGAAGCGGGGGCGAGCCGAGGAGTATCACGACGCCTTCGAGGTCGACGCGGTCACATCGCGGGCGGTCGCCGCACTGTCGAAGCTGGTCCGGATGAGCATGCCTTTGGTGCGCATGGGCGGCGAGCTGGTGATCCTCAAGGGGCGCAACGTGGTGCAGGAGATCGAGCCTGCCCGCAAGGTGCTGCGCAAGTTCTCGGCCGTCGAGCCGGAGATCCTTGAGGGGGCCACGGTCGAGGGCGTCGAGGCGACGACGATTCTTCGGGTGCGGCGCAGCAAGTAGCGATGTTTCACGTGGAACGGGAGCGGTCGCCGGTGGGGCGACCGCTCCCGTTCTGTGTGGTGGCACCTGCTGGTCCTGCGTTGTGCCGGGTGGAGCGTGGCTGCCTGAGGCCTTAGCAGCCGCCGCAGTTGTAGTAGAGGATGTCCCAGTGGTTGCCCTCGTCGGTGTACAGATTGCCGGCGCCGGAGCGGTACTGGTAGCCCCAGCCGGAGACGTACCCGACATACGTGAAGTTGCTGGTGATGTAGTTGTCGATGCAGGTGGTCGGCCGGATGTCGAGCTTGTAGCCGTTCCAGTGACTGTAGGTGCCGCTCGAGTGGCCGGTCTCGGTGCCGCCAGTGATCGTGATGGCACAGCCGCTGGCGGAGCGCAGCGTCTTGATCCCGTCGATGGTGGTCTGCCGTACCTGTTCGAACGAGGTGCACGTGGCGACGTTGCGATCGCTGCACCCGCCGCTCGACGTCCAGCTGATGCCGGCAGCGCTCAGCTGACTGGTCGCTTGTGCGTGGGTGAGGAAGGTGGCCGCGCTGGCCGGGGCTGCGAAGCCGAGCACGAGTGCTGCTGTGAACGCGGTGATGAGGGCAGTGGCTCGGGTGCCGAGTCTGGACAAGACGCCTCCCTGCGTGGAGTCAGACGTACCTGGGCGCTTCGAGGATATGTGGAGCGCTGACCCGATGGGGCATACCACTTCTGCCATAGCGAGTAGTGCGCGGGGCGCTGTGGCGGAATCTGATCACGGCACCGGGCAGCCGAGATTCACATGTCGCGTGGCGCCGCCGGGGGATGGCGGGCGATCCCAGAGTTGCCGATCGCAGGTCGGGAAGGGAAGGCAGAACAAGGTAGGCGCAGGAGGGCAGCTCGCGGTGCCTCTTGAGCATCGGTCAGGGCATCGTTTCACGTGAAACAGCATGCGATGTCTGGCCTCTCGATCACACCGCTCCGGGCAGGCCGAGAGGTCAGCGCGAGCGGGAGAAGCAGGAGTTTGAGCGGTCCCATGAGCCGATCGCACTGGCTCGGGGGCGTCCCGTGCGATGCGGGCCGGCGAGATGTCACGCTGACGCGGGGCGTGCGTTTCACGTGAAACAGACTGGGCCGTACCGTCCGATCCGGGAGGGCAGCGTGCGCTCGGCGAGGAATGCTCGTCAGGCGACATCTGATCCCTCGCGTGACGGCGTTTCGGCACGCTTGAACAAGGGCGCGACCGTAGCGTTACACGGGTGTGCTTCTTCAGACGAAAGTCCAAGCGAGCGGCGGCGGCTGCGGCTGTAGCGGCGCGCGCAGTGACGGAAAATACGTCCGAGTCGTCCGCGTCTGCGCGTCTTGCGCCTAGGCGCGACGCCAACCCGGTTGCGGATGACAACGGAGCGGGGGGTGGCGGCACCGGTGATGCCGGTGCGGTCGGCTCCGAGCGGGGCGTACCAACACCGCACACTCCCGTGTCGAGTGCCGTTGGGGCTGGGGCGTCGGTTGCCGGTTCCGAACGGGGGAGCGAGGCCGAGACGGCCAGTCCCGGAACTGGACCGGTGGAGGAGCCTGACGCCGAGCCAACCAGTGTCTCCCCGGCTGAAGCGTCTGGCGCGCCGTCCGCCGAGCCGTCCGCCGAGCCGGCCGGACTCGAGTCGACTGTCGCCCACTCCGGGCCGGCCACCGCTCAGGAGGCCCAGCCGCGCAGCCTGGCGGAACAGGACGCGGATGCTCCAACGGTCGAGCCCGCATTGCCCGGCGCAGGGCTCGGAGAAGCGCTGTCACCTGAACCTCCTGAGCAAGTGGAGCCGTTGGCGGGGGACCCGGCGACGGAGGACCTCCGGGACGCCGCGCGTGCGGAGCTCCCCGCGGCCCTCACTGGCACTGAACCCGGAGGTCAAGAAGCAGTTCCCTCGTCGGTCGACATGGCACCGCCGGCTGCGGAGATCGTGAGCGGTCTTCCGCGACACGAGATCTGGGGCCAGGACCGACCAGACCCTGAGGGAAAGAACGTTGCCGTACTCAACCAGCTGATCCAGTCGGTCACCCAGGCGGTGCCGACGGAAGACGACGAGAGCACCCACGTGGCAGAGGTCCTGGAGAACGACACGATGATGGAAGCAGTCCTGGAGCCGGCAGTTGGCGAACGGGAGGCGACCGCGGAGACGACGAACGGCGTCGCCGTCGACCCGGACCTCATGGAGGAGTTGCCCAACCAGCGGATCCCGGAGGATGCGATCAAGCGGGCGAGCGAGGCGCTCGACGCGGCCGTGAAAGCCGCACCGGCGGTGATCGGTTCCAGCACGATGGTGCAGGACGACGAGGCGGTGGAGTTCGTGGACTCCGAATTCACACATTTCGACGGAGAAACCGCGCCTGAGTCCGAGCCAGATGTCGGGGGCAGCGATTACAGTGTCCGCGTGACGGATCCGATTCCTGTGCAGAGCCTCTCCGCTCCTGGTGTTTCACGTGAAACGTCCGGGTCCGCGCAGACGCCCAATGGCACTCAGCAGCCCACGGGCGGCCCGCACGGTGGCGATGACGAGCGGCGATCGGCCCTCATCGCAACCGTCCCGGCCGTTGACGATACGACTCCTGTCGCCGCCGAGCTCGCAATGGACGCTCGCCGACGTATAGAACTACAGGGCAGGCGCTTCCCGCGTCCGCCGAAGACCCGCATCATCACGGTGGCGAACCAGAAGGGCGGCGTCGGCAAGACGACGACCACGGTGAACATCGCCGCTGGGCTGGCGCAGTCCGGCCTGAACGTGCTCGTGATCGACAACGATCCGCAGGGCAACGCCTCGACGGCGCTCGGTATCGAGCACCGCGCGGGTACGCCGTCCGTCTACGAGATCCTGGTCGAGGGCGAGCCCCTGGCGAACACCGTGCAGCAGTGCCCGGACATCCCCAATCTCTGGGGCGTGCCCGCGACGATTGATCTGTCGGGTTCCGAGATCGAGCTGATCTCGCTCGTTTCACGTGAAACGCGGCTCCGCAAGGCGCTCGACAAGTACCTGGACGATCGCGTCGCCGCAGGTGAGGAGCGCATCGACTACGTGCTCATCGACTGCCCGCCCAGCCTGGGCCTCCTGACGGTGAACGCGTTCGTCGCGGGTCGTGAGGTCTTCATCCCGGTGCAGTGCGAGTACTACGCGCTCGAGGGGCTGAGTCAGCTGCTCAAGACGATCGACCTCATTCGATCCCACCTCAACCCGGAGCTGCGTGTCTCGTCGATCCTGCTGACCATGTACGACGGCCGGACCAACCTGGCACAGCAGGTCGCAGGCGAGGTGCGGTCGCACTTTCCGGCGGAGACGTTCAAGACGACGATCCCACGCTCGGTCCGCATCTCCGAGGCGCCGAGCTACGGCCAGACCGTGATGACCTACGATCCGACGTCCACTGGCGCACTCGCGTATCTCCAGTCCGCCCGGGAGCTCGCCGAGCGCGGGCAGGGTGGGTCGAGTCCTCGCCGCATGAAGGCAGAAACGGTCGGAGCGCAGGACTGATGCTCGGCAGTGATGAACGGGGTGCGCTGCACCCGGTGATGATGGAGACGAAGCCCGTCCGCGCTCGGCGTCGGACCGGAACCGACGAGGAGACACGATGAGTGCGAAGCGACGCGGGCTCGGGCGGGGCCTGGGCGCCCTGATCCCGACGGGTCCGGAACCCGACGAGCAGGCTTCCGGCGGAGGGGAGTCCGACGGCGTGGATGGCGCCTTGGCGGGCTCGGTCGCGACCGTTGTCGAGGAGCGTCCGTCGCACGAGCTTGCTTCGGCGGACGAGGTGCCCGTCAGCAGCGTCTCGGTCGGGACCATCACGGAGTCCGCACCCGAGCAGGCCACCGAGAAGAAGGTCTCCAAGAACACCGGACCGCGTCCGAGCACGGTGAAGTGGGACTCCGCGATCGCCAGTGGCCGACTGTCGGTGGCCAACGAGAGTGCGGACGGCAACGGCGCCTCCGCGCTGGACGATGCCTTCTTCAGCCGGGAGGAGAGCGCGGCCGAAGTTGTTTCACGTGAAACGCCAGACCTCGTCCCCGTGCCGGGCGCTCGCTTCGCCGAACTGCCTGTCACCGCGATCCGGCCGAACACGTGGCAGCCGCGCACGGTCTTCGACGAGGGCGACCTCGACGAGCTGGTCGAGTCGATCAAGGAGATCGGCGTGCTCCAGCCGATCGTCGTCCGGCCGGACAAAGAGCACCCGGGCGAGTACGAGCTCATCATGGGTGAGCGGCGCTGGCGTGCGACGCAGGCCGCTGAGCTGGAGACCATCCCGGCGATCGTCCGCGACACGGACGACGGGGACATGCTTCGGGATGCGCTACTCGAGAACTTGCACCGGTCGAACCTGAACCCGCTCGAGGAGGCAGCTGCCTACCGGCAGCTGCTCGACGACTTCGACTGCACCCATGAGGAGCTGGCGAACCGAATCGCGCGCAGCCGTCCGCAGATCTCGAACACCCTGCGCCTGCTGCGCCTCCCCCCGCTTGTCCAGCGCCGGGTGGCGGCCGGCGTGCTCTCGGCCGGCCACGCACGGGCCCTGCTCGGGCTGAGCGATGGCGCCGAGATCGAGCGGCTCGCGCAGCGCATTGTGTCGGAGGGGCTCTCGGTCCGCGCGACCGAGGAGATCGTGATGCTCACGGAGTCGGACGGCACCGGCTCCAAGGCTCGGAAGGCCCCGCGGGCCGGCACGCGCTTCGAGGCCGTGGACGAGCTGGCGACCCGGCTCTCCGACCGGTTCGAGACGCGCGTCAAGGTGGCCCTCGGCAAGAACAAGGGCCGCATGACCGTCGAGTTCGCCTCGGTCGAGGACCTGAACCGCATCCTCAATGTCATGGCTCCCGAGGAGCGCGGACTCCTCCGTCCGCCGTCCGAGGACTGACGGACACACGCGGACAGGCACACGGCTCAGGGCCGGCACCCGTAAGGGTTGCCGGCCCTGAGCCGTTTCACGTGAAACCGACGACGCCGAACTAGCGGACCGCGGTCAGCGCTCGGTCGATGACCGCACGGTAGAGCGTCGCCAGATCGTGCCCGCTGGCCGCGACCGCCTGCGGCAGCAGCGACATCTCGGTCATGCCCGGTGCGACGTTGACCTCGAGCACATGGGCGGTGCCGTCCGGGTCGAGGATCAGGTCGGTGCGGGAGAGGTGCCGCAGGTGGAGCGCGCGGTGCGCGCGCACCGCGACGTCCGACACGAGGGCTGCCTGGTCCGCGGTCAGTCGCGCCGGTGCGAAGAACTCCGTCTCGCCGGCCACGTAGCGCGCGGCGTAGTCGTACCCGCCGTCGGCCACGATCTCGACCGAGGGGAGGGCCTCCGGGCCGTCCGCGCCCTCAATGACACTGACCGCGAGCTCGATCCCCTCGACCGCGCGCTCGATGAGCGCCGTCTCACCGTAGGCGAAGCACTCCACCATGGCGCGCGGCAGATCCTCGGCGCGGGTCACGACGGTGACGCCCAGCGCGGAACCGCCCTCGGTCGGCTTCACGACAAGCGGCAGTCCGATGCGCCGAAGGATCGTGTCGAGCACCGGCTGTGCCCCGAGATCGCGGAACAGGCTCTGGGGGAGCGTCACGTAGTCGGGGGTGGCGATCCCGGCGCCGAGCAGCGCGGACTTGGCGATCGGCTTGTTCCACACCACGCGGCTCGCCCGCGGACCCGTACCCACGTAGGGAAGGCCGACCATGTCGAGCACGTCGCGGACCGAGCCGTCCTCACCGGACGCTCCGTGCAGCAGCGGCCAGACGACGTCCGGCCGGGTCTTCTCCAGGAAGGGCAGGAGGTCTGCGTCGACGTCGTGCAGCAGGACCTCCAGGCCGGTGGTGCGGAGCGCCTCGGCGACACGACGCCCGGAGCGCAGGGAGACGTCGCGTTCGTGCGAGAGTCCGCCGGCCAGGACGACCACGAGCGGAACGCTCCGGGCGCCGTCGGACCTGGAGGAGATACTGGGCAAGCCAGGGGTGGCCGGCTCGGCCGGGACGGATGCGGGACTGGTCATCGAGGACTCACTCGGTCGGGACGAACTGGAACAGACAGCTGCCATCGTGTCAGACGCGCAGGTCAGGGGCGTGACCGGCCGCTCGCCGGCGCGGTGCGTCAGGCCAGGTCGGGTGCGGGGCCCTCGACGTCGTCCGTGTCGGGGTCGGGCTGTCCTGCGGTGCCGAAGAGCTGCACCAGCTCGGACTCGCCGTGCACGACCCCGGCCAGCCGGCGTACTCCCTCGCGGATGCGCTCCGGAGTGGGGAAGCAGAACGAGAGGCGCATGTGGTCGGAGCCGCTGCCGTCGTAGTAGAAGGCGGTACCGGGCACGTACGCGACGCGGGCGGTGACGGCCCGCGGCAGCATCGCCCTCGCGTCGAGGCCCTCGGGGAGCCGAACCCAGACGAAGAAGCCGCCCTGCGGTACGTTCCACGACGCGCCTGGCAGGTGCTCGCCGAGCGCGCCCACGAGCGCGTCGCGCCGTTCGCGGTACGTCTCGCGGTAGGCCTTGATCTGCGCCTTCCAGTCGCAGGTCTCCAGGTATGTCGCCACCGCGAGCTGGGACGCGTTCGAGGGCGACAGGACCGCGGACTCGCTGGCGAGGACGAGCTTGTCCCGCACCGCGTGCGGCGCGATGACGAAGCCGACGCGGTAGCCGGGAGCGAACGTCTTGGAGAAGGATCCGAGGTACAGCACGCCGTCGGTGTCGTAGGAGCGGAGCGCGGGCATCGGCTCGGTGTCGAAGCCGAGCAGCCCGTACGGGTTGTCCTCGACCACGAGCACGCCGTGCCGGCGGCAGATCTCCAGGATCTGCGGACGCCGTTCGGTGGACAGCGAGACGCCGGCGGGGTTCTGGAAGGTCGGAACGGTGTACAGGAACTTCACGCGCCGGCCCGCGGCGGCGAGGCGGGTGAGCGTCGCGTCGAGCTCCGCGGGGACCAGGCCGTCGGCATCGAGCGGCACCTGGACGACGTCGGCCTGGTAGGAGCGGAAGACGCCCAGCGCACCGACGTACGAGGGCGCCTCGGCGATGACGACGTCGCCCGGGTCCACGAAGATGCGGGTCACGAGGTCCAGTGCGGACTGCGACCCGGTGGTCACCACGACGTCGTCGGGGTGGGCGGACACGCCCTCCAGCGCGACGACCTGCGTGATGTGCTCCCGCAGCGACTCCTCGCCCTGCCCTGAGCCGTACTGCAGGGCCGTGGTGCCCTTGGTGACGATGAGCCGCTGCATCGTGTCGGCGATGACATCGAGCGGTAGGCCCTCGAGGTACGGCATCCCGCCCGCCAGCGACACGACCTCGGGGCGGTTCGCCACCGAGAAGAGCGCTCGGATCTCCGAGGCGCGCATGCCGTGCGCTCGCGCTGCGTACGAACCGAACCACGGGTCGAGGCGGGTACCGGCGGTCTCGGGAAGCTCGTTCACGCACGTCAGTCTCGCACGCACCGTGTGCGAGAGGCAGTGGTCGTTCGTAGTGAAACGGTGAGACTGCCAGGCAGACCGGCTCCGGGTCGGGCCCGAGCAGGACAGCAGAAGAGCGCGTGCCCGGCTCCACGTCCGGTCACGAGGACCAGCGGGCCGGGCACGCGCTCCTTGCACGCGGTGAGGGGACGGTCAGCCCGCGAGGACCTCGTCGATCTCCTCGGTCAGCGCGCGCTTCGGACGGGCGCCGATGATCGACTTCACGACCTCACCGCCCTTGTAGACGTTGAGCGTCGGGATCGAGACGATGCCGTAGTCCATGGCGGTCTGCCGGTTCTCGTCGGTGTCGATCTTGACGATCTTGATCTTGCCCTCGTACTCGTCGGAAAGCTCCTCGAGGATCGGCGCGACCATGCGACACGGGCCGCACCAGGTGGCCCAGAAGTCGACGAAGACAGGAATGTCAGAGTCTAGGACCTCGGCCTTGAAGGTGTCGTCGGTGACCTTGATGGTGCTCATCCAGCATCCTCCTTGTAGATGGCCCCGTGCGGGGCCGAGCGGGGCGGGCCGGCGGGTGCCGGCCGGAGGGCTCAGTCGTTCAGCGAGTCCAGGAACGCCTGGGCGTCGAGCGCCGCCGAGCAGCCCGAGCCGGCGGCCGTGATCGCCTGGCGGTAGGTGTGGTCGACGGCATCGCCGCAGGCGAAGACGCCGGGAAGGTTGGTACGGGTGCTGCGGCCCTCGACGAGGATGTAGCCGTTCTCGTCCAGGTCCACCTGACCCTTGACGAGATCCGTGCGGGGCTCGTGGCCGATCGCGACGAACAGGCCGGTCGCGTCCAGGTCGCGCACCTCGCCGGTGACGGTGTCCCGCAGGCTGAGCCCGGAGACCTTCTCGTCGCCCGTGATGCCGGCGATCTCGCTGTTCCACGCGAACTCGATCTTCGGGTCCGCGGTGGCGCGCTCCGCCATGATCTTCGACGCGCGCAGGTCGTCGCGACGGTGCACGACGGTCACCTTCGAGGCGAAGCGCGTGAGGAACGTGGCCTCCTCCATCGCCGAGTCGCCACCGCCGACGACGGCGATCTCCTGGTCGCGGAAGAAGAAGCCGTCACACGTGGCGCACCACGAGACGCCGCGCCCGGAGAGGCGCTTCTCGTCGGGCAGCCCGAGCTCGCGGTAGGCCGAGCCGGTCGACAGGATCACGGAGCGGGCACGGTAGGTGTCGCCGCCACCCGTGACGATCGTCTTGACGTCGCCGGACAGCTCGACCTGCTCCGCGTCGTCCCAGACGACCTTGGCGCCGAACTTCTCCGCCTGCTCCCGCATGGCCTCCATCAGGTCAGGGCCCTGGATGCCGGCGGGGAAGCCGGGGAAGTTCTCGACCTCGGTCGTGTTCATGAGGGCGCCGCCCGCGGTGACCGAACCCGCGATGACCACGGGCGCGAAGCCGGCACGAGCCGCATAGATGGCCGCGGTGTAGCCCGCGGGTCCGGACCCGACGATGACGACGTCGAGCACAGGGGCGTCGGCGGTGCCGGCGGCCGGAGCGGTGGTCTGTTCGGTCAAGGTGTTCTCCTCGAGTTCCATTGGCACACGCAACAACACGCGGGCGGGTCCCAGTGTTCCAGCCCTGGGCACGCACGGCTCGACCGTGGACGTGAGTCTCGACACACGGTATCGACATCCGTCGACCCATCGGGTAACGGCGCCAGTCCTGTCACGGCAGAACACCGGCGGGAGCGAACCATCTGCATGAACATGGTTCGGACCCGCCGGTGTTCCGTATTGCTCGGTGCCGTCGGTGACGGCGATCGGTCAGCTCAGCACTACCTCGTTCAGCTCCAGCCGGAAGCCGTCCGAGACCTGCGGCAGCTCGGTGACCCAGATCGTGAACGAGTCGCTCACGACGGGCTCCGACAGCTCGAACGTGGTGGTCTCCGAGAAGGTGCCCTCCGCGAGGACCTCGCCGCCCTCACCACCCTTGAGGATCTGCACCTTGCCGCCGGGCGTGTTGGTGAGCAGCTCGATCTTGGTGACGGACGCCGGCTCGCGGAGCCGCAGCTCCAGGCCGAGGAAGTCCTTGAACCCGCCGAACGCGGCACGCTGGTACGTCGTCGTGAAGTAGAACGTGGCCGGGTCCGTGTCGAAGGCCCGCTCGACCGCTTCGGGGTGGTCGAGCGTGCTGCCCTCCCAGTCGAGCTCGCCGAGCAGTGTCCCGGAGTCGATCACCGGACGTGCCTCGGTCTCCGTGGGCGCCGACGGCTCGGTGCTGCCCTCGCCGTCCGCTCCGGCCGACGTGGAGACCGACGGGGAGGGAGAAGCGTCGGCGATCACGTCGGGCGTGGGGGAGAGGACCGCGTTGACGGCCCAGATGAGTCCCGCCACCACGGCGACACCGACCAGGCCGAGCACGATGGGCGTCGGGTTCACGCCGCCACGCTTGGGCGCGGGCTGGGTGGCGAAGCCGCCGTCCTGCTCGTAGTAGCCGCCGTTGTCGGGCGGGTAGCCACCCGGGGCGAAGGACTGCGGCGGGTACTGCTGCGGCTGCTGCGGGGCGTACTGGGCCTGGTCGTGACCGGGCTGGCCCTGCGCGACCGGTTGGCCGTACTGGTCGTACCCCGCCGGCGGGTAGCCGGCCGGCGCCCCCTCGGGCGGCGGGGGTGGCACCGGGGCGTGCTGCTGCCCGTACGCCTGCGGCTCGTAGGTGTAGTCGTTCTGCTGTTCGGGATAGCCGGCGGGCGCGTTGCCCGCCCCCATCGCCATGGTCTCGTCGTTTCGTGCGATCCGGCCCGTGGCGGGACGCCGCACGGGCGGGACTCCTTCGCCTCCGAAGGCCTCGGCGATGGACTGCCGCCGCGGCTCCTCCGGCTCGGGCTGTACGAATCCAGGCAGCGATGCCACTACGGAAACCTCTCCCCACGGCGCGAGGGCCGTGGTCACGTCGTCGGGGTTCTTCGGTCCGTCGGTGCCGCCGGACGCGTCGAACGTCCGGGCCACCAGGCCGTCGATCTCGGGGTCCACGTGCGGGACCAAGCTGGAAAGGGGCGCCACAGCGCCGGAGCCGTCGACCTGCGCGGGCAGAGGGATCAGGGTGTCCTTCGCGATCCACTCCGCCTCGAGGTCCTGGCCGGGCCACCGCGCGGTCATCGCGTAGTAGAGGAGGGCCACCAGGCCCTGGGCGTCGAGCTCCGCGGGCTTCACGTTGAGCGTGTCGCCCGAGGCGAGCCCTCCGTCGAGCCCCAGGCCCGTGATCCGCACCTGGTGGCCGTCGACCCGTAGCGCCTCGGGGCGCAGAGCAGCATGGTGCACGCCGCGGGCGTGGGCCACGGCGAGCGCGCTCGCCGCCTCACCGACGATCGCCCGGGCCTGCTGCTCGTCCACCAGGCCGCTGGAGATGACCTGGGTCAGCGTGGTGCCGGTGTGCGGCTCCGTGACCACGTACTTGCGGCCCTCGGGGTCGGAGCCGGCGTCGAGCACCCGGACGAGGCGGGGATCCGTCACCAGGGCCGCACGCCGCGCGGCGTCCAGGGCATCGCCCGTATAGGGCCCGGTCACGAGCGTTACGCGGACGTCGCGGTCCAGGATCAGGTCGTGCGCTTCCCATGCGGTGGCCGCGGCAAGGTCGGTGGACGCCTGCTGGCGCAGCCGGTATCTCTCGACCAGCACGGTGCCTGGTTCGACAGTGCTCACGCGGACCTCCTCGCTCGGTCGGGGGACAGTAGCAGGTACGTGACCGCCGGGATCACGCACCGTCGCCATGCTACGCGGAACCGCTGCGGACCCGCGGGAACGTCGTCCGTATGTACGAAAGCGCAGCCCACACGAGTGAGCTGCGCCTCCCGTACGACGACGGCGCGCGTCAGCGCCGGAAGCGAGCCAGAACGGGGCGAAGCAGGCCGTCGAGCTCCCGGACCCGGAACAGGCGCAGGAGCAGGACGTAGACGGCGAGCATCACCAGGCCGCAGAGCGCGGTGACCCACAGGCCGCTGAGCATCGCGAGCACCCAGCCCTTCCCGAAGACGAGCGCGTCGAACCCGCCGACCAGCTGGTACACGCCCCACCCGGCACCACCGGCGACCGCGGCGGCGAGCACCGTCTTGGCGTGCAGCGCGAAGATGCGGCCGCCGTCCAGGCGTCCGTCGAGCTTGCGCTTGAGGCCGCCCGTGCGCAGCAGCACCGTGATCCAGTTCGACAGCGCGTAGGCGCCACCGGCGGCGATGACCCAGTACTGCGGCTCCAGCCACAGCTGCGCTGCGACCAGGCCGGCCACCAGTGCGACCGTGGACGGCACGGTGATCCAGAACACGGAGCGCCCGTCCTCGTAGGCGTAGTAGACCCACTTCATGAGCGCCATGCCGCCGAGCGGGACCAGACCGAACGAGAGTGCCACCAGGACGGGCGCGATGAGCGCTGTGTCCTCGGCTCCCGCGGTCGGGACGATGAAGGCCGTGAGCGGCCCGGCCAGGACCACGAGCGCGGCGGTGGCGAACACGGTGAAGACGCCGATGGTGCGCAGCCCCAGGGACAGGTCGTCGCGGACCTTGTCGGTGTCACCCTCCTGCGCGGCCTTGCTGATGCCCGTGAAGAGCGCGGTCGCGATGGAGACCGTGACCAGGGAGTGGGGGAGCAGGTAGATCAGGAGCGCCTGCGTGTAGGACGCGTTGCCGGCGAACGACTCCGTGGCCGTGCTCGCGGCACCGGCCTCGGACGCGACACGGGTCAGATAGAGGACACCCGCCTGCTCCAGGACGACGGCGGCGAACGTCCACATCGCGACGGCGCCCGCCGAGCGCAGGCCGATGCCCCGCAGGCCGAAGCGGAGGTTCCAGCGGAAGCCGGAGCGCAGCAGCGGGACGAGCAGGACCAGCGCCTGCGCCACGATGCCGAGCGTGGCCGTGCCGGCCAGCAGGATGGTGCGCGGGGTGTTCCACCCGGAGAGGTCGTTGATCCCGGCGTCGGCGCCGCCGAACACGATCAGGAAGATCCCGAACCCGAGCACGGAGACCACGTTGTTGGCGACGGGCGCCCACATGAACGGCCCGAACTGCTCTCGGGCGTTGAGCACCTGACCCAGCAGCGTGTACAGGCCGTAGAAGAAGAGCTGGGGGATGCACCAGTACGCGAAGACGGTGCCCAGGGCGAGCTGCTCCGCCGACCAGCCGTCGGTGTAGAGCATGACGACCCACGCGGCGCCGCCGGTCAGCACGGCGGTGATCGCGAGGATGCCGACGGCCGAGATCGTGAGCAGCTTGTCGACGCGTTCCTGCGCGTTGTGCGCGCGGAACGCCTTGACGATCTGCGGCACGAGGACGGCGTTCAGCATGCCGCCCGCGAGGATCGCGAACAGCACGTTGGGCAGCTTGTTCGCGACGTCGAACGCGTCGGCGACGGTGCCCGTGGCGCCGATGGCTGCCACGAGCATCAGGTTGCGAACGAGCCCGCCGAGGCGGGAGGCGGCCGTGCCGGCCGCCATCACTATCGAGTTGCGCCCCAGGCTGCTGCTCGACGATGCCGCGGCCGTAGGCGTCTCGGGCGCGCCCGGTCCGCTCGCGGCATCGGCGCTCGGGTCCGACGCTGGGTCGGTCGATGCGGTCACGGCGTTCTCCTGGGTCAAGCGACTACTCCCGTGGTCTGGGCCCTGCCCGGCGCTGTTCGGCCGACGTGTGCGGCCGAAACCTTACTCTGCCCGGACGGCCACGGAGGCCGCCGGCGCCGCCGGGGCGGGACCCGACGCCTCGGCGGCCGCTCCCGTGGCCTCCTCTACGTCCTTGCTGGTGGCGCGGTACGGCGACCGACCGCGGCGCACCGTGCGCCAGATACCGGCCAGGAACAGCAGGGCGACGAGCCCCGCGGCGATCCACGTGCCGAGCTCCTCCCAGCCGGCGCGGACGCGGACCTGGAACGACGAGTCGTCGCTGATCTTGGCGCCGTTCGGGGTGAGCACCTGGGCCTCCACCCGCACGTCGCCCGAGCCGATGGCCCGCACCGGTACCTGCACGTCCATCTCCCGGCCCGCCGGGATGACCTCGGTGATGCGGTCGTCGACGGTCAGGCGCGGGTGGTCGGGGCGCAGCACCACCGTGACCGTCGCGTCGACGTTGAGCGTGTTGCGCACGCGGACCGGGATATTGCCCTTGTCCGTGATGAAGTTGACGTCCTGGCGCGGCACCACGCTGACGGAGTGCTTCGTGAGCGCGTTCGACGCCTCGAGGGTCTGCTTGACCAGCGTCTCCCGCAGCCCGGCATCGGCGCGGTGTGCGACGGCGAGCGGGGCGATCAGGTGGGTGACACCGGGCTCCCAGATCTCGCGGGCCCGGTCGCCGGCGACCGACGAGAACGTGACGACGGCGTCGCGCGCCCGCTCCAGGGCCCTGACGCTCGTCACGCCGAGCTCGGCCTTGGCCATGCTGCGCTTCGCCAGGGCGGCGCGGGCCACGTCCGGAGCGTCCTGCGCGAAGAGCGTGTCGACGGTCGTGACGTCGACCCAGCCCGCCTCGTCGACCTCGTTCAGGATCTTGCTCGCGCCCTCGGCGTCGGGCGTCCAGGTGCGTGGTGCGACGATCAGCAGCGACGGCGGGGCGGCCGGCGTCTGGCTCACGACGGCGGCGGTCTCCGCGAGCAGTCGCTGCGCGCCCTCGGCCGGGGTGGCCGCGCTGGTGGCGGCCTTCGTCGAGGCGGAGCTCTCCGCGGACGTCCCGTCGTCCGCGCCGGACAGGTCGGTGGCGGCGAGGAAGGCCTGCGTGAGGGCGTTGTCGGCCACCGCGGCGCGTGCGGTGCCGCCCGGGACGCGGAGGTCCGCCCGGCCTGTCACGGTACCGGCGCCCTCGTACGCGAGTCCGCCGCTCCCGACGACGATCTGCCGGCGGTCCGCCCTGACGGCCAGGCTGAGGGTCGCGATGTCGGGCACGACGCCGTCGGCAGGCCAGGCCAGATTGGTCTGCCACGCCTCCGGGACCTCCCAGTTCCCCTCGCGAGGCGCCTGGAGGAAGCTGCGCGTGCCCGTGGTGCGCACGTTCGCGTGGGCGAGCGCGGCGAGGTCGGGGTCGTGGCTGGGGAGGGCGTACGTGGTGGTGTCCGCGGCGGCCGCGGTCATGCGCTCGGACCAGTCGATGAGTGCCGGGTCGTCCGACGCCGCGGCCACGCCGATGGTGTCGGGGTCGATCGCCAGCGACACCTTCGAGTTCTCCGCGACCTGCAGCACGCCGTCGAGACGCTGGCCGGACGCCGTCTGCTGGGCCAGCTCGATCTCGGCGGTGCTCGGGTCGGCCGGGTCGATCGCGGGGCTCGTGACGGCGGCCAGGACGCTGAGCTGCATCGGTGCGCGCTCGAGGCCGTCGGCGTCGTACACGAGGAAGGAGCGGGCGATGCCCAGGCGCCCCGAGGCGTCGCCGGCGGCCACGGCGAGCTTGCGCGCGCCGAAGCCCTCGAAGGTCTGGGCACCCGGGTCGTAGGTGAACGAGACGCTCTTGGACGCGCCCGGCTTGAGGTCCCCGATCGACTTCGGCACCGGCGTGCCCCGGACCGGGTCGAGCAGGCCGGCCGTGGCCCACTCGTCGATCTGGATGCGCGACGTGATCGCGACGTAGTCGATGGTCAGCTGGGCCACCGCGTCGGACACCGTTGCGTCGCTCGTGTTGGTGACCTCCGCGCGGATGGTCACCTTGTCCCCGGGACGTGCGACGGGGTGCGAGATGTCGGTGACGGCGACGTCGAGCGCACCGGCCTCGGCGGAGGTGGTCGTGGCGAGCGGCTCGGTGACCGTGGCGTCCGCGGTGGCGTGCGCCGTCGTCGGACCGGTGGCGGCCGCCGGGGGCAGCGCGGACCCGACGAGCACTACGCCCGCCAGGAGCACGGCGCCGAGCGTGCCGGTACGGCGGGCCGCCCGGTTGCGGGCGGGACTGCGGGAGGGGTCGGGCTGCTGCTTCATGGCAGGTCGGGGCGCTCCGTGGGGAAGGCGTCGGCGCGCAACGCGTCCCGGAGGTTCCTCGAGGAGACGAGGAGATCCAGGGCGGCCGCGGCCAGTCGCTGCTCGTTCGGGTACGACAGGCGCTCGGCGAGCTCGTCGACCCTGACCCAGAGAGCGTCCTCGGCTTCGCCGTCCGGATCGTTCTCCACGGTCAGGTGACCGCCCTCCGCGCGCAAGAGGTAATGGTGCACCACCTTGTGCACCCGCCGGTCCTCACCGGTGAACCAGTAGTCGATCACGCCGAGCTCCGCCTGGATGGAGCCGCGGATGCCGGTCTCCTCGCGGATCTCGCGGATCGCGGCCTCCTGCGGGGTCTCACGACCCTCGAGGTGGCCCTTGGGCAGGCACCACTCCAGCCGGCCGGTGCGGTTGCGGCGCAGCAGCACTGCCGCGCTGAACTCCTCGGGACGCTCGGACTCGGCCCGCAGGACGAGTCCGCCGGCCGAGGTCTCGTCCACGATGGGCAGGTGCACGGGGGCGGTCGCGGCGGCGGCACGCCGGGCAGGGTTCACCCGCAACGGGGCCCCGCCGGGCGGCGGAGGCACCTCCGGGCGACCGTCTGGACCGTCGCTCGCCGGAACAGGGGTGGACATGCCCCAACACTACCGACTGACCACCCTTGATCTGGTCAGGTGAGGGGGTGCGGGCGGTTTCGGGCACCGGGTCGCCCCGGCACGTCCGCACCACGTCCGCACCTCCGCATCTCGTCCGCACGACGGCGACGCGTGCGCACTCGCATGCCCGCCGGGTGGACCTCGGTGAGTGATGCCGTGCCGGGTCTGGGAGAATCTTGGGCTGTGTCTACCCCTGAGCAGGATCTGCTGCGTCGCGCCCTCGGCGTGCTGACCGAGATGGCGCCTGCCGCGCTCGAGCTGGGCGAGCAGTTCCGGGCTGCCGGTCACGAGCTGTCGCTCGTCGGCGGCCCGGTCCGCGACGCGTTCCTCGGCCGCGCGAGCAACGACCTCGACTTCGCGACGTCTGCCTCGCCGGACCAGACGCAGCGGCTCCTCGCGCGCTGGGGCGACGCCCACTGGGACATCGGTAAGGAGTTCGGCACCATCGGCGCGCGCCGGGGCGACGTCGTGGTCGAGGTGACGACGTACCGCACGGACAAGTACGACCCGGCGTCCCGCAAGCCGCTCGTGGAGTTCGGGGACACGCTCGACGGCGACCTGTCGCGCCGTGACTTCACCGTGAACGCCATGGCCGTGCGCGTGCCCGACCTGACCTTCGTGGACCCGTTCAACGGGCTCACCGACCTCGCGGCCGGTGTGCTGCGCACCCCCATCGCGCCCGAGCGCTCGTTCGACGACGACCCGCTGCGCATGATGCGCGCCGCGCGGTTCGCGGCCCAGCTCTCGTTTCACGTGGAACCGGGGACCCTCGCCGCGCTGGTCGCGATGGCCGAGCGGATCGAGATCGTGTCGGCCGAGCGCGTGCAGGCGGAGATCACCAAGCTGATCCTGAGCGACAACCCGCGGGCCGGGCTCGAGGTGCTCGTGGACACCGGCCTCGCCGAGCAGGTGCTGCCGGAGCTGCCGGCGCTCCAGCTCGAGATCGACGAGCACCACCGGCACAAGGACGTCTACCAGCACTCGCTCACGGTCCTGGACCAGGCGATCGCTCAGGAGACCGGCGCCGACGGCGCGGTGCCCGCCCCCGACCTGGTGCTCCGCCTCGCTGCTCTGCTGCACGACATCGGCAAGCCCGCCACGCGCCGCTTCGAGTCCGGCGGCGGCGTCAGCTTCCACCACCACGAGGTGGTCGGCGCCAAGCTGACCGCCAAGCGGCTGCGGGCGCTCAAGTTCGAGAAGCAGGTGGTCAAGGACGTGTCACGCCTCGTCGAGCTGCACCTGCGCTTCCACGGGTACGGCGACGGTGCCTGGACCGACTCCGCCGTCCGGCGCTACGTGACCGACGCGGGTCCGCTGCTGGAGCGGCTGCACCGGCTGACCCGTGCCGACTCGACCACGCGCAACAAGCGCAAGGCCAAACGGCTGTCCGACGCGTACACCGACCTGGAGGAGCGCATCTCCGCGCTGCGCGAGCAGGAGGAGATCGACGCGATCAGGCCTGACCTCGACGGCACGCAGATCATGGAGATCCTCGGCATCTCCCCGTCGCGTGAGGTCGGCGAGGCCTACAAGTACCTGCTGGGCCTGCGCATGGAGCGCGGCCCGCTGGGCGAGGAGGCGGCGACGGAGGAGCTCAGGAAGTGGTGGGCCGAGCGGGGGTAGGTGTCGCCGCTCGGCCGGCGCACGGGCCTAGACGTGCGTCGGGTCGAAGAGGGCGCTGACCGACTCGCCGCTGTGGATGCGGCGCACCGCCTCGGCGAACGCCGGGGCGACGCTGATCACCGTCAGCTTGTCGTGCGCCAGCAGTCCGGTGGACGGCACCGTGTTGGTGGTGACGATCTCGACCACGTCGGGGTCGGCCGCGATGCGGTGCGCGGCGTCGTTGGCGAAGATGCCGTGCGTGCAGACGATACGGACACTGCGTGCGCCGTGTTCCCGGAGCAGTTCGAGGATCGCCAGGATCGTCGAGCCGTTGGCGATCTCGTCGTCGAGCACGATGATGTCGCGGCCGGTCACGTCGCCGATCAGCGAGGTGATCTCGACCCGGTCGCCGTCGAACCGTTCCTTCGCGGCGGCAGCCACCGGAATGCCGAGCATCTTCGCGAACGCCGACGCGCTCTTCGCGTTGCCCAGGTCCGGGGAGACCACCGTGGCCTTCGAGAGGTCGCTCGGCAGGAAGTGCGCCGCCAGTTCTCGCAGTGCGTTGAGCTGGTCCGTCGGCACCCGGAAGAACGCGTGCACCTGCGGCGCGTGCAGAGTCATCGTGAGGATGCGGTTCACGCCCGCCGTCTCCAGCAGGTCCGCTACGAGGCGGCCGCCGACGGAGATGCGCGGGGCGTCTTTCTTGTCCGAGCGCGCGTACGCGAAGTGCGGCATGACGGCGGTGATCCGGGCGGCCGACGCCCCCTTGGCCGCGTCGACCATCAGCAGGAGCTCCATCAGGCTCTCCTGCGCGGGACGCACCACGGGCTGCACGAGATAGACGTCCCGCTCGCGGCAGTTCTCCAGGAGCTGGACCTGCAGGCAGTCGTTCGCGAAGCGCTGGATGTTGATCGGGCTCAGCGGAACGTCGAGATCAGCACACATCTCCCGAGCGAAACGCTGGCCCCCGGTTCCGGCAAAGACCCTCACCTCGGCCATGGCTGGAGTCTACGGAACGTCGAGCCGACACGCCCGGCCGGAGCAGGCATCATGTGGATCGTGAGCCTCACCGAGTGGCAGTTCTGGGAGCCCTTCGTCGACGCGCTGCGCCGGTCGGCACCGCCAGGGACGGGCGTCAGCGAGTTCGTCGGCACGGTCGGCGGGGGCACCTGGGACGGGACCTACCTCGACGACGGCGACGCCACCGCTCGCCGCGCGCACTACCGCGAGGCCGCGCGGGAGGCCGCCCGGACCGGCGGGCGCGGGCCCAAGGCCGAGCTCGACGACGCCCTGCGCGCGATCGCGGACCTGGCGCCCGAGGCCGGGCAACCGGTGCGGGTCGTGGCCGCGGAGGACCCCGACGACGACGTGGTCGAGCTGGTCGCGCTGCCGCCCGGCGTCGTGTCCGGGCCGGTCACGCCGGTGCTCGAGGTGGTGCTGGAGCCCGGTGCGCTCCCGGCGCCGTACCGGGAGACGATCTCGCCGCCGCCTGACGGTACCCCGGCGGCGTCCGCGGACGCGGACGCGGTGACGCAGGTGGTCGCGGAGCGGATGCCCGCCGCCGTCGGCGCGGCGCCCGAGGAGATCGACGAGGCGGAAGCGGCGCTGCCCGACGGCGCGCGGCTGCCCGCCGAGGTGCGGGCCCTGTACGCGGCGGCCGGCTCGGGCAACCTGCGGTTCGAACCGCGGGAGGACCTGTTCGGCGGGTTCGAGATCGTGCCGCTGCGTGGGAGCTTTCTGCGCGAGGCGTTCCTGCCGGCGGCCCGGTTCAGCACCTGGAGCGCCGACGCCGACAGGTCCGCGCCGGCAGATCCCGCCGGCCGGGTGCAGTCCGCGGTCGGCTCGCCGCTCTGGTTCCCCGTGGGGACGGACGGCGCCGGCAACATCTGGGCCGCCGACCTCGCGCCCGGACCGAACGGCCACCTGGGGCAGATCGTGCTGCTCGACCACGAGCAGCGGGCCGGGGCGACCTTTCGGGCTGAGAGCCTGGCGGCGCTGCTGGTGGGGCGGCGGGTCGAGGTGGGCGGGACCGGTTCCGGAGAGGGTTCCCCGCGGCGACCGGACGACCAGCCCGCCGGAGCCGGCCCGCGGCCGCCGTCGGACGGCGAATTCCTCAACCTGGACCCGGCGGCCTGGGCCGAACGGCTCGACGCCGGGACGGTGCCGACCACTCTCAAGGCCGCCGGGCTGGCACCCGACCGGGCGCACCCGCCGGCGCTGACCGACGCGATCGCGGCGGCCAACCGGCTGCTGAAGCTGCGCGGGCAGCCGATCATCGAGGTCACCCGGCTGACCAGGCCCGCCGGATCTCGTCCGAAGGGTCCGGTGTCCTCGGCGGGCGCGGAGGTGCCGCGACGCAAGGGACTGCTTGGCCGCCTGTTCGGGCGCTGACCGGCCAGGACGCGGCCGCCCGCGCACGCGAGGTCAGGACGACCGAGACCCGCGCATGACGAGGGCGGGACCTCCCGGAGGAGGCCCCGCCCTTGTCATACCCGCGGCGTCAGGCCCGCGACGTCATACCGATCGGCTCAGTGCCCGCCGTGGAACTCGCCGTCGGTCTCGGGCCGCTTGATCAGGACCGCCAGTGCGATCGTCACCGCCATCACACCGGCGCCGATCGCGAACGCCAGGCTGGCACCGGACGTCAGGGCGTCGGCGGCGGACTCTCCGGCGGCGGTCAGCGTGTCCGACCGGAGCGTCATGATCGCGATGAACAGCGCGATACCCGCCGCACCCGCGACCTGCTGCACCGTGTTGATCGTGGCCGAGCCGTGCGAGTACTGGTGCGGCTTGAGCACACCGAGCGCCGCGCTGAACAGGGGTGTGAACACCGCGGCCAGGCCCAGGCTCAGCAGGACGTGCGCGCCGAGCACGTAGAGCGGCGAGATGCCGGGGTGCAGGAAGGCGAGCATCCCGATGCCGAGGGTCACGAGCACCGTGCCGGGCACGAGGATCGGACGCGGCCCGACCCGGTCGTACCAGCGGCCGACGACCGGGCCCAGCAGACCCATCGCGAGCGCGCCGGGCAGCACGATCAGCCCGGACTGGAGCGGCGACAGGCCCATCGCCTCCTGCAGCACCAGCGGCAGGACGATCAGGGTGCCGAGCATCGCCAGCATCGCGACCGCCATGATGCCGATCGCCACGCGGAAGTTGGACTCGAGGAAGGTGCGCAGGTCCAGCAGGGCGGAATCGGTGCGCTGCCGCACGATCTGCCGCCAGATGAACAGGCCGAGGAACACCAGACCCGCACCGAGCGGGATCCACGGGTTGAGCCCGCCGCCCGCGTGCGCGCCCTCGCCCAGCCCCGACAGGCCCCACACGAGACCGCCGAACGCGACCAGCGTGAGCAGCAGGGACAGCGGGTCGAGGGTGTGGTGCTCCTTGTCGTTCACGTCGCGGATCCAGAGCAGGCCGGCGACCAGGGCCAGCACCGAGATCGGCAGGACCACGCCGAACACACCGCGCCAGCCGAGCGGCTCGAGGATCGCGCCCGAGAGCGTCGGGCCGAGCGCGGGTGCCGCCGCGATGACCAGGCCGACGTTGCCCATGACCCGGCCGCGCATGTGCGCCGGCACGATGGTCATGATGGTCGTCATGAGCAGCGGCATCATGATGGCCGTGCCGGTCGCCTGCACCACGCGGCCCGTCACCAGGACGCCGAAGCCCGGCGCGATCATCGCCAACGCGGTGCCGGCGGTGAACAGGGACATCGCGAGCAGGTAGGCGCCGCGCGTGCCGAGCCGGTTGATGAGGAACCCGGTCGCCGGGATCACGACGGCCATCGTGAGCAGGAACGCCGTGGTGAGCCACTGCCCGACCGTCGGGGTCACGCCCAGCTCGTCCATGATCGGCGGCAGGGCCACCGACATGGTGGTCTCGTTGAGGATCACGGTGAAGGCGCTCGCCATCAGCAGGGCGATGGCCCGGAAGTGGCCGGGGGCGAGCTTGTCGGGGCGCGCCTGTGCGTCGACCACGGCGTCGCCCGACGTCGGGCGGCTGGTGCGGTCGTCCAGCGGATCAGCGGTGTCAAGGATTTCGGTCGTCATGGGGATTGCCCTCTCGGTACGGTGCGCGGGCCGAGATCGAGAGCGACATTGCACACGACCTACGTCTAACGACGCCGGACCATCGTCGAGTATTCCCGGCGGTGATCGCGACCTGTTTTTGTCGACGTCTGCGGTCAGCAGAAATCATCGGTCGGGCATCGACCGGACCGAGCTCAGTTCCCCGTCGCGCCGGCCGGCTCCGCGTCGCCGTCCGCGGGACCGCCCGAGGGGGAGACCGGCTCCGTGACCGGCGTCGCGACGCCGAGTGTCACGCCCTGCCCGGCCATGAACGGCTCCGGGTCGACGGCCTCGCCGTTCATGCGCACCTCGTAGTGCAGGTGGCAGCCCGACGACGTCCCGGCGCCGGCCGGGTCGATGCGCGAGTCGCCGCCCATGGACGCGATCTGTTGCCCGGCCTGCACCGTCTGGCCCACGCGCACGAGGTTCGTGCCGGTGAGCAGGTGCCCGTAGGTCGAGTCGAGGCCCATGCCGTGCTCGATCCGGATCGTGTTGCCGGTGCCCCAGCCGGTCGCGCCGGAGATCACCACGCGTCCCGCCGCGGCCGCGTACACCTGCGTGCCGCACGACGCCGCGATGTCCTGACCCAGGTGGTACGTCGACGCGCCCGCGATGCCGGTGTTGCGGGGGCCGAACCCGGACGCCTTGGTCCCGACCGCCGGATTGGCCCAGCCGCCGATGCTCACGGCGGCCTGCCCGATCGAGCCGGACATGCACGGAGCGGCTGCCGCGGCGCCCTGGATGGAGCGCGACAGCCCGGCGAGGTCCTCCTTGTCGGCACCGCTGACCAGCTGCATGACCTCCAGCGCCTGGTCCCAGTACTTCTGGTAGTGGTACGGGTCGGCGTTCCGCTGCGCCTTGTGCGCCGCGATGGTCGGCTCGAGCGTCTCCCAGCCGGTGACGGCGAGCAGGCGGTCGTAGAACCGGCCCGAGGACTGCACCGGGTCGAGCCGCTCCTCGACCGTGCCGTACCACTTCTGCTCCTGGAACATGCCGATCGAGGAGGTCAGCGAGCCGTCCGGGTTGCGCACCCCGAACCGGTCGTCGCCGTAGTTCAGGTTGCGCATGCCGGACTCGCCCAGCGCTGTCATCACCGTGATGGCCTGCGCGCGGGCCGGCACCCCGCGCTCCTCGCCGACCTGGAGGATCACGGCCGCGTTCTGCAGCTGCTCGGCCGTGAAGCCGCCCGCGGCCTCCACCTGCCCGGCGGGCACCACCGACGCCGACATGCTGCAGCCGTTCTGCGATTGGTTCTCGCTGACCGCGCCGCCCACGAGCACGACCATCGCGATCACCGCCGCCGGGACGGCCAGGACGGCTGCGGCCAGGACGGCCAGCACGAGCACGGCGCGTCGCGTCGCGTCGTCCTTCTTCCTGCCGGTGCCCGGCCGCGAGGTCCGGACCGCCTGTGACACGGCCCGCGTCGCGAGCCCGACGCTGTCCCGCCCGCTCACGACCCCTCCGGCGGCCTGATCTGCTCGGCCAGCCAGGGTGCCGCGCCGTCGACCCGGGTCAGCAGCACCGTGTAGGCGCCGATGTCGGTGGGCACGGCCACCTCGGCAAGGAGCGTGGACGTCTCGTCGGTGACCTCTGGCTCACCGGTCACCTCGGTGACCGGCACGAGCCGCGGGTCGACGTCCTGATAGACCGGCTGCGCCTGCGGCGTCAGGAGCGGCTTGAGGCCGTCCCACCAGGCGTCCCCCGCCTGGTCCTTCGCCGCGAACGCGGTCATGGTCGCCAGGGCGGCGTCGCGCGCGGCCTGCCGGACGGCCTTGTCCCACCTGGCCTCGACGGGCTCGGCGGGGGCGGCCTCGTCGAACTCCGGCTCGGCCGTCACCTCGACCGCCGGGTCGCCGGCTGCAGGGTCGCCGTCGACCGCCTCGGTGGCGGCCGTGTCGTCGGCGTCGTCGGACGTGCCCTCGGGGTTGTCGAAGTCGTCCTGGCCCCCCGGTGTGACGACGTCGCCCACCTCAGCCGTCGGGTCGGCCGCCGGGCCACCCTCGCGGGGCCATCCGATCCAGGTCCCGATTGCGAGGACGATCACCGTCAGCACCACGATCACAGTGCGCTTCATGAGCGGCCCAGCCCTCGCATCTGACGTCGTCCGGGGTTGTGCACGATGGCGGACGGCTGCGGGCCGGCGCCCGGTGCCGCGCCACCCTGCCGCGCCGCGTTCAGGGACTGGGCGAGCCGGGCGGCGCTCTGCGAGCGCTCGCCCCGTCGGCCCAGGCCGCGCACGGCGCCGAGCACCTGCTTGGCCTGCCCGGCCTTGCGGACCACCGTGAGCGCCTTGGACGCGCCGGCCGCCGCGGCGGACGTGCCGCCGCTCGCGACCATGGCACCCGCCTGCAGCGCGATCGACGTCCCCGCGCGACCCGCGCTGCCCAGCCGGTCGGTGAGCCGTTCGCCCGCCGTCGGCGGTAGGTGGGGCGACGGCTCGTTCGACGCCTTCTCGCCGGCGTTCGTCGCGTCGGGCACCTGGTCCCCGGCCGCGCGTCCGCCGTCGGGCGAACCGTCCTGGACGGTCCGGGCCGCGGTGGTCCAGGCGCTGCCCCCGGCCCCGTTGCCCGGGCCGCCGTCCGGCCCGCCGTCGGGGCCCGCGGCGTCGACGGGGATCGGGACGGTCCGGTTGTCGTCGGACACGGCCCGCCCCGCTGCGACGCCTGCTGCCGCACCGGCGGCCGCGCCGCCGACCGTTCCACCGCCGGGGGTGCCGTCCATCGCGGACGGACCCGCCGCCGGCGCGTCGCCGCCGTCGACCTCCACGGCGTTGCTGTTCGGCTGTACCGGCGCCGGGCCGAGCCCGACGCCGGCCCAGGACTTGGCCTTGTTGTACCGGTCGCGCCACTTCGCGGTGCCGTCCCACGGCATCGCGGCGGGCTCGCCGATCTGGGAGGGCACGCCGGCGGCCGCGAGCTTGTCGGCCAGGGACCGCAGGCCCTGCCGCACGCTCGCGCCCATGAGCACGTAGAAGACGGCGCCCGCCACGACCAGCGTGTTGAAGAGGTAGAGCCGCACGAGGAACGGCAGGCCGCTCGTCGCGTCGTAGAAGCCGAGCAGCATCTTCATCCAGGCGACCAGGAACATCGTGGCCATCGCGACGAGGATGCAGCCGAAGCCCACGCTCGCGAACGTGCGGAAGAGCTGGGCGCGTGTGCCGCTGGAGATGACGCCGACGGGCAGCTGCCAGAGCAGCTTGATCGCCGACCAGCCCAGCAGCAGCACCGCGAAGATGGTGCCGCCCACGATCACCACGGACAGCAGCAGGAACACGAACCCGGTGGTGAGCAGGCTCAGCGTGGAGACGACCGTGCCGGCGTCGACCGTGGACGCCGCCTCCTTGTACGCCGCGTCGCAGCCGCCGATCTCGTCGACGGCGTTCTCCCGGCCCACGTTCTGCGTGTAGGTGTCCTCGCAGCCCGTGCCGTCGATGACCGAGCCGTAGTTGATGATCTGGTGCGGCGCGCGCAGCAGGGTGTCCACGAGCTGGCCCTTGAGGCCGTCCCGGATCACCGTCGCGTCGCGTTGGAAGGACGCGCCCTCGGTGGCGAAGCCGGTCGCGATGTCCATTCCGGCGTCCCGCGACTGCACGATGACGCCGTTCTGCCCGCCGACCACGGCCATCGGGTCGGCGAGGAACCCGGTGGCCAGGGCAGCGATGACGCAGCCGATGATCAGCTCCATGAACCCGCCGGCGTAGCGACCCTTGAGCAGCCACCACCCGACCACGAACGCCAGGATGATCAGCATCAGGTTCAGCAGGCCGACCTGCGCGATCATGCCCTTGACGATGACGCTGAGCCCGGCGAGCGGCGCCAGGATGTAGCCGAGCCAGTCCATCCCGAGCACCCAGTCGAGCACCCAGATCTGTACCGCGACCATGTCGCGGTACCAGACCCAGAACATGCCCGCGAGGGTCGAGAAGATCTCGGAGTCGACGTTGAGCGGGTTCCACGGCGAGCCCGTGTCCCACTGCAGCGTGAACCGGTCGACGGCCACGCCCTGGGTGTCCTCGAGGTTCAGCCCACCCTGTGGGTCGGCGAACGCGAGGGGCGCCAGCCGGATCATGCCCCGATCACCGCACCGGAGGAGCTCGTCGGCGTCGTCTTGACCGTCTGGGCGCGCTTCTCGACGAGCGGCGCCATGACCTTCGCCCGGCCGTACCGGGCCTGGAAGTCGCGGATGAGGCACTCGCCCCGGCGCTCCTCGACCACGCCGACGGCGGAGTCCGTCACCGGGGCGGTGCCCTCGGTGACGAGCTTGACCAGACCCTCGTCCACCGGGGCGTCGGTCGGCAGACCGTGCAACCAGCGCAGGCCTCTGCGAGCCAGGTTGGAGTCGCGGTGGCGCAGCAGCACGCGGAACGGGATCAGTCCGCGCACCACCTCGTTGCCGAAGTCCTCCTCGGCGTCGTGGCTGCCGAGCAGCAGCGCGGCCTTGTGCTTACGGCCGTCGCGGATGAACGTGCCGATCTCCTCGGCCGCCTCGGGGGACGACATGGTCTTGGACGCCTCGTCCGCGGCGAAGATGTCGAGCCGGGAGCGGTCCGCGAAGCAGCGGTAGCGCGCCAGGGCCGCGATGAGCGCGAACGTGGCGCGACCGAACACCTTCTCCGCCTTGAGCTCGGCGAAGAGGTGCCCGTGCTCCATGTCGGCGCGCGAGGGCAGCTGCATCTTGTGCGTGTGCAGCACGATCGCGGGCGAGCTCAGGTCGAGCGGCGGCAGGGTGTCGTCGAACAGGGCGCGGCCGAAGTCGAGCTCCGAGAAGATGCGCATCTCGTCGGCCAGCATCCGGGCACCCGGGAACTCGCAGTCCTCCTCGAGGTGCCGGGCGAGCGAGCCGAGCGACGTGATCTTGTGCCGCCACATGTACTCGGTCTGCAACACCTTGGACAGGAGCACGTTCTGCTCCGACTTGGTCTGCACGGACAGCAGCACGGTCAGGAACGCGCGGGCGACGCGGGGCGCCTGGGCGGGCGGCAGGATCCGCAGCGGGTCCATCGAGACCGTCGCGTCCTCCGAGATCTCCACGACCTGGGAGCCGGGGATCTCGGAGACGGCGATGCCCCACTCGCCCATCTCGGTGTGGTCCACCGCCATGAGCGTCGCGCCCATGTCGACGTTGTCCATCGCCACCGTCTTCATGCTCACCGACTTGCCCGAGCCCAGCTCGCCCACGAAGCCCATCGCGAGCGCGACGTCCAGCTTGTCGGTGGCGCCGGCCAGGTTCACGAACACCGGGTTCGGCCGGGCCGCTCCGTTCGAGATCTCCAGGGCGAACAGCGCGCCGGAGGTGTCGCCCAGCTCGGTCGTCGCGAACGGCACGGCGGCGGAGAACGCCCGTGCCGTCGTGATCTGCGAGTACTCGCGCACGGCCCGCGGCGTCGGCATGCCCGGCAGCGTGGCGTCGAAGAGCGTCGGCTGGATCGTCGGGTCGGTGCGCAGTGAGAACTGCATCGCGGCGAAGTACTTGGTCAGGTCACGGGCGTCGTCCAGCGCCTGCTCCGGGGTGTGGCCCGACACCGTGAACATCGTGGTGGCGTCGACCTCGACCTCGAGCTCGTCGGCGTCCATCACGGCCTGGTACTCGCCCAGCGCGCGCGCCGTCGTGTCCAGGGACGAGCCGGCGCGCTCCTCCTCGGAGCGCTGGTCGAACTGGTCGTTGAGCGTGCGGACGGCGCGCCGGTTGCGGTTGGTGACCTCGTCGCGCGAGCGCACCGTCATGCGGATGGCCCAGTCGCACGGGACGCCGGACTCGTCGACGCGCCCGATCCACTCGCAGCCCGGGTACACGATCCCGCCTGACGGTGTATCGCTCACCACGAGCGTCGTCTGGTACGACGCGAGCTCGGGATTGGTCGGGTCGAGCACCTTCACGTACGGTCGCTTCAGGATCTGCAGCGGGCCGAGCTTTTTCTCGGAGTCGGTCTGTCCCGCCGGGTCGATGAGCGCGGAGGGCAGCACCGAGGGTCCGGACAGGTGCATCTCGGCGTCGAGCGATCCGTCGACCGGCACCGCGGTGTCGAGCCCGAGGCCACGCTGCATCGCGTGGCCGAACATCCACGCCATCTCGGCCACGGTCGCCGGCCGGGGGTCGAACGCCGAGGGCATCTCCTTGCGCAGCGCCTCCGCCTGGGCGGCGCGCTCGCCGACAGCATGCCGGCCGGGCACGGACCGCGGCATCATCAGGGTGTCCTGGAGCGTGGTCCAGCTCGCCTGCAGCGGTTCCATGAAGGCCTTGGCGCCGGGGTTGGCCAGGGGCGCGGCGATCCAGTGCACGCGCCGCCCGATCGGGATCTGCTCCAGGAAATCGAGGGTGGCCTCGCACTCGGCGGCCCACGCCTCGCGTTCGGTCAGGTCGACGCCCTCGATCATGGCGAGCACCACGGAGGCCGGGTCGGTGGCCGCCGTCAGCCCCAGGTGCAGCGACTCGCCCCGCAGCGCGCGGTACAGGGCGGTGTGGTGCCGCCGCGCCGCGTGCTTCTTGTCGTCCGGCTGGAACGCGTAGGGCACGGGGGACACGCGCCAGACCGCCCACACGGTCCCGGTGCGGGTCCACATGAGGCCGTCGGTCAGGGCCGAGATGTGGCTCAGCATGGGGGCTCAGTCCTCTCGCGGGGTGGTCGGCGGGGTGGTGGGTGGGTTCTTCTGCTGGCCGGCGAGCAGCTGCCCCACACCCGTGAGGTCGCTGTTCCTGCGGTCCGCCGCCGCGGTCGCGGCGGCTGCCGCCCAGTCCGCCGGCGAGCGTCTGCTCGGTGGCGCACCGGGCTGTTGCCCGGGTTGCGGGCCCGGCCTCGGGTCGAGCCGGCGGCCCTCGAACGTGGCGTCCGCGGGTCCCCGGGCGGTCAGCTCCGGCAGGAGCTCGGTCGGCACGGGTCGCACCACGGTCGGCGGGACGGCCTCGGCGGGCCGGGCCACTGCCTGGGCGGGCTGGGCCACCTGGGCGGGCTGGGCCGCCTGAGCGGCGGCACCCGGCACCACGACCATGACGCGGTGCGTCATCAGGCGCGGCTTGGGCAGGGCGACCTGTCCGCCGGACAGTCGTCCCGGGCTGGAGGTCAGGTTCATCGCGTCCATGACGAACGCGACGGGGTTGCGCCCGGAGCTCGGGAGCTTGCCGGTGGCCCAGACGACGCCGACGACCACCCCGACGGCGACCACGATGTTCATGAAACCGCCGAGCTGCGCCCACAGCGGGGCGGTCTTCCACAGGGCGAACGCCACCACGGCGCCCGCTCCCACCTGGGTGATGGTGTACGGCCCACCCCAGATGCGCCCGCCGCTGGGCAGCTTCCCCACGAGCATGGGGATGCGGCGGGCCTTCGTGTAGAACTTCGCGGTCTCGGTCACCGGACACCCTCCTCACCACACGCCGGGCGCGCGGACGCGCCCGTCAGACCAACCCTGTGCCTTGCCCCCAGCGCCTTGCCCATGTGTCTGACCTGCCGGTACCGGCCGTCAGAGAACTGTCTGCGTGTTCACGATCGCCGGGGCGGAGTCGAACTCGTCCCTGGCGAGGTCGGAGGTGACGTTGATGCCACCGTTCACCAGCCACAGGACGATCCCGCCGACGATCGCGGACATCAGGATCGCCGCGATCGACATCTTGGTCTTCACCGCGGTGATGACGACCATGAGGATGACGACCACGAAGGTCACGGACTCGATTGCGCTCTTGACCTCCTCGGACTTCACGGTGATGAGGTCGAGGAAGCCGTCGGCCATAACGATCTCGCTGATCATGGTTTCTCCTTCGTTACTCCCCGGCGGTGCCGGGGTCGATCGTGCCGGATGGCGTCGTGTCGATACGGACCGCCGGCTCAACGCCGGCAACCTCCCAGCGGCCGTCCCGCGCGACGAGCGTGAGGACGTACTGGGCGGTCGTCTTGTTGCCGTCGAGCCGGGTGAGCTCGGCGGTGATGAGGGCGTGCGTACCGTCGCCGTCGGCGGGGTCCTCCGTGACCTCGTGCGAGCCCTTGATGCCCGTCACGGCCACGGCCGAGTACGGGGCGGGGGTGATCGCCGAGATGGAGGTGCCGGGCGCCAGGTAGCGCGTGATCTCGCCGTCGCCCGCGATCATGGCCGCGAGGAAGCCGGTCGCGGACTGGCCCGCGGCCGAGGTCGGGGAGATGGTCTCGGAGTAGTCGAGGTCCGGGGCCTCCGCCGCCGCGGCGGGTCCCGGGACGGGTGAGGGCAGCGCGAGAGCTGTGACCGCGAGGTCCGGGCCGGAGTACTTCGTGTCCGTGCGCTGCACGAGCACGGGCACCTGGAAGTAGCGGCGCACCCAGACGAGCGCGACCTCGGCCTGCTCGCCCTTGGCGTCCGCGGGCGGCGGCGTCGAGCCCGGGGCGGGCTCGGCGACGTCGACGCCGACCGTCACGGACCACACGTCGTTCTCCGCCTGCTCCACCTGCGCCACCGACGAGTCGCGGATGGTCAGGCCCTCCTGGGGGAGAGTGCCGACCGGGGCGTTCGTCAGGGACGCGATGAGCTGTTGGTCGTTGCTGTCGGCCCGCAGCCAGGTCTCCACGAGCTCGACCGCGCGCTCGGAGGCGGCAGCGGACTCCGCGGTGCTCGCCGAACCGGCGGCCACCGCGACGGGTGCAGGCTCGGGCCGCAGCAGGGTCCACGCCAGGGCGGCGGGACCGGCGAGCAGCGCGAGCGCCAGCAGGGCGCCCCAGGCCTTGGTGACCAGGGCAGGGCCGTTGGACCACTCGACGACCTGTGGGGGAGGGTCGCCGTCGTTCCCGCCGCCGCCCGATGCCGGGGGTGTCGCGGGTCGTTCGGGTCCGCCCGCCCAGGGCGAGGCGGAACCGGGGGCGCCGTCGGTGGGGGCAGGCAGCTCGGCCGGCTTGGCGGCCTTCTTGCCCCGACGGCGCACGAGGAGCGAGCTCATCGGGTGTGCACCTCGTTCTGCAGGTCCGCGCGGATGCGCTCGCGGGCCTCGCGGGCGCTGCGCACGCGCGGGCTGTCGAGCGCCTCGGTCAGGCGGATGGTCGTGTCGTTCTCGCCGAGGGGGTCCTCGGAGAGAGATGCGATGAGGTCGCGCACGACGGGCGCCACCTCACCGCGTGCGGCGTGCACCTCGGCCGTGTCGCGGAGCAGCGACCACGTGTGGTCGAAGGCCGAAGGCCCTGGGTCCGCGCTGCCGAGGTCGGTACTGCCGAGTCCGGCGCCGGGCGCCTGGTCGAGCTCGTCCTTGCTCATCTCGCCTCTCCCGTTGTTCCGTCAGTTGCGTCTGCTGAGCACAAATGGCTGGTGATGCGTTCGTGTGACATCGGTCGAGCAGGGGTTTTGCTCGACTGTGACGCAGGTCACACGGACTCCGGACGAGCGGGCAACAGTGGCGGGCAACACCCTCCCGATGGACTCGGGGCAGACGGAGGGGGGAACCGCCATGCCTGCACGCACACCGGCACCGGCATCAGGAACACTGATGCGAGAGCTCGACCACGACTGGGCAGACCTGGTCCGTACGCGATCGTTCGCCACCGAGATCGATCGCTTCGTCGCACGGTTCCCCAGGCTCGCGGGACTGCGCAGGGGTGAGCCCGTGCGCCTCGCGCCCGAAGAGGCGGACGAGGTGCTGTACGCGCTCATCGTCGAGCACGCGAGCGGCAGCTTCGCCGCGGGGCGCGCGGTGCTGCAGTGCATGCTGCCCGCGGTCCGCACCATCGTGCGCAAGTCGCGCCGGCACTACCCGGACGTGCAGGACCTCGAGCAGGAGGCCGCCGCCGCGATGTGGGACGCGATCACCCACTACGACCTCGCGCGCAGCAGCCGCGTCGCGATGTGGCTCCAGGGGCACACCCTGACGCGCGTCGTCGGCGACCGGGCGCCGCACGCACGGGGCGGGCGGGCGAGCCGCGGCCCCCAGGTGGCGGAGATCCCCACCGACACGAACACGCTGACCGTCCTCGAGCGGCCGACGACGCCGGAGGCGGGGCCCGACGCGGTCTACTCCCTCGCGAGCCTGTCGCTCGGCACCACGGGCGAGGTCCTCGACGTCATCGCCTGGGGGCTCGACAAGAGCGTCCTCACGCGGGACGAGTCAGCACTCCTGGCGCGGCTCTACGCGCCGGACCCCGATCTCCCGGAGTACGCCGAGCTCGGCTCGGGTCGCGGGAACTATCAGCGGCGGGTGGCCCACGAGCTGGGCATCTCGCACGCAGCCTTGCGCCAGCGGGCGAGTCGCGCAGTGCGACGGCTGGCGGAAGCCGTTCAGTCCGGTGGTCTGTCTGGGGGACAGCCGGGCGAACGGGACGGTGAGGGACGACGGCGGCCGACGGGTTGAGCACTGGGGGGTGCGTGATGCCCTGAAGGTCGTTCGAAGTCTCCTCATCGCGAGAGGGCCCCACCGCCAGCGGGGCCCTCTCGTTCTGTCCGGCTGCCTCGTGGCACATGGTGTCGTCAAGATTTTGCCGTCCATCTCTCCTCGGACCGCATCGTCGCGGTGGCCCTATCTCACGGGCTGACCTGCGAAGTCAATGCCACAACTGTGGTTCTGACATGCCAGCGAACGATTGTCTGAGGGTCACTCAATATTCAAGCCTTCTCCACAACTTTGAAGTCTCCTTGACCTAGCGAGCATCCGGAACGCTGATTAGCGTTCAACCTGCCGGGTCCGGCCGTCTGGATGAGGATTACCTGCGGTGACACACCTGTGACACCGCAGGAGGCCTTCGACAGCACGGCGGGAGCACGGTGGAGACAGGCGCAGGCATGGGATCCTCTTCGGGTTCCGCTCCGGGAAGATCCCTGGCGGACTCTGTCGACGGGCTCGGAGGAGACGGCACGGTGAGCAGTGGCACGAAGGTCGCGAACCAGGACCAGCAGGCCCGGTCCGCGACAAGACCCCAGCGTCCCGCACCCCCCGGGCCGCTCAAACCCACGCGTGCCCGACGCCGGCCCGCCCTGATCGCCCTCGGCCTCGCGCTCGTGGCGCTCAGCGTGCTCGGGAGCGTCTACCTGACCACGTCGCTCGGCCAGACCCACCAGGTGCTGGCCGTGACGGACGAGGTCGCGCGCGGCTCGGCGCTCACAGCGAGTGACATCGCCGTCGTCGAGCTGCCCACCGGGCCGACCACGCTCGAGCCGATCTCCGCCGACGAGTTCGACCGGATCGTGAATCAGGTAGCGACGACCGATCTCATGCCCGGCCAGCTCATCACGGAGAAGAGCATCACGCCGGAGCTGCAGCCTGCCGCGGGCCAGTCCATCGTCGGCGTCGCGCTCGCGCCCAACCAGATGCCGACGAACCAGCCGAAGTCCGGGGACTCCGTGCGGATCGTCGAGACGCCGGCCACCGGTGGCGAGCCGCCGGTCGAGGCGCCGTTCTCGATCCCCGCCACGGTGGTCAGCACCCAGCCGTCGAGCCTCGGCGACCAGACGGTCGTCGATGTGCAGGTCGAGTCGAAGAACGCCGCCGCGCTCGCGGCCCGCGCCGCGACCGGCCGGGTCGCGCTGGTGATCGACGCCGTCGGGGCCGGGTGATCCGGTGGCTCTCATCGCCCTGGCCAACGCGAAGGGTTCGCCGGGCACCACGACCGCGGCCCTCGTGCTGGCGCTCCAGTGGCCACGCCCGGTGCTGCTCGTGGAGGCCGACCTCGCCGGGTCGTCGATCCTGGCCGGTTACTTCCGCGGGCAGCTGCCGCACGACCGAGGCCTGCAGCCCCTCGCCATCGCGCACTCCCACGGCGATCTCGAGGCCGCGTTCTGGGAGCAGACCATCCCGCTCGTTCGAAACGATCCGGACAAGAAGCTGCTGCCCGGCATCGTCAGCCCGCACACCGCCCCCGCCGTCGCGAACCTCTGGGGGCCGCTGGCCAACCAGCTCGTCGCGCTGGAGCGGGGCGGCATCGACGTGCTCGTCGACCTCGGCCGGCTCGGCACCGGCGGCGCCGTCCGGGAGGACCGCGAGCCGATCGTCCGCCTGGCCGACCAGGTGCTGATCACCACGGGTTCGCGCCTGCCAGACATCGCGGTGACGCGGGAGCTGGTCAAGTCCCGCACCTCCGTCGTCGACGCCGCGGCGCGCGAGCTCACCAACCTCACGGCCCTGACCGTCGGGCCCGGCCGGCCCTACGACGCGAACGAGATCGCGCGCACGCTCGGCCTCGGCACCGTGGGCTCGCTGGCGTGGGACCCGGTGAACGCCGAGGTGCTGTCGGTGGGCTCGCCCGCCGGACGGCGCTACTCGACGTCGCCGCTGGTCCGGTCCGCCGGACCCGTCATCTCCCGCCTGCAGGACCGCACCGAGAAGCGCCGGGCCCGGTTCTCCACCGGGCCGAGCGAGGTGGGCCGGGGCACCGGTCCGCGCCGTCCGCCCGAGCAGTCGGGTGCCGGCGTCCGCCCCACGTCGTGGAGCGGGCAGGCCGCCGGACCCTGGCGGGGTGACGCGTGAGCACCCCCGAGTTCCCGGACCTCTCCTCCCTGCCGATCTTCCACGACGCGGACGACCGGGCCCCGGCCGCGCCGCGTCGTGCTCCAGACACAGATGCGGAGAACATGACGGGCCGACGCCCTGCCGCCGTGCAGAACACCTGGAACCCACCGGCCGCGGAGCCGGGCAACGGGCAGGCCCACACCGTCGATCCTGGCCGGGCGGCGACCGCACGTCCCGGGGGCGGTGCGCCGTCGCCGTCGGGCGGCGGGGCCTCGCCCTGGGTCGGGGCGGTGGCTCGGGCCGGCCGGGAGTACCACGGCCAGCCTGGCAACCCGCGCCTGCGCGACTCCGAGTTCTGGCGCCAGGTGAACAGCCTGCGCGGCGAGGTGTCCTCACGGCTCACCAACGCCCTGTCCACGCGCGAGCTGGACGAGGAGCAGCGCGAGGCCCTGGGCCAGGAGCTGATCCAGCAGGTGGTGCGCGACCACAACGACGCCCTGCTCTCGGGCGGTCAGCGCAACTGGACCACCGAGTACCAGGTCGAGGTGACGCGGGCGCTGTTCGACGCGCTGTTCCGGCTCGGCCGGCTGCAGCCGCTCATCGACACCCCCGACGTGGAGAACATCGAGATCACGGGTACCGCACCCGTGCTCCTGCTGATGGGCGACGGCCGCCGGACGTACGCCGAGCCGATCGCCGACTCCGACGCCGAGCTCATCGACTTCCTGCAGTTCCTCGCGGCGCGCGACCCGGCGAACGAGCGGTCGTTCACGCGGGCCAACCCGTTCCTCAACCTGGACCTGCCCGGCCGCGTGCGGCTGGCCGCCGTGGGCTGGGTGGTCCCGTGGCCGCGCGTCACCATCCGCCTCCAGCGCCTCCAGTCGGTGGACCTCGAGCTGCTGCGCGACAACGACACCGTCGACACGGTGCTGGTCGAGTTCCTGACGGCGGCCATCCGCGCGCGCAAGTCGATCGTGGTGTCCGGCCAGGGCCAGGGCAGCGGCAAGACGACGCTGCTCCGTGCGCTCTGCGCCGGGCTCGACCCCTGGGAGTCCATCGCCACGATCGAGACGGACTACGAGCTCTACCTGCATCTCGAGCCCGAGAAGCACAAGCGGGTGGTCGCGCTGCGCACCCGCGAGGGCTCGGGCGAGATGAACACGTCGGGCCGCCGGACGGGCGAGATCAACACGAACGTCAACGTCTACGAGTCCCTGCGGCACAACATCTCCCGCGTCATCGTCGGTGAGGTGCGCGGGCCCGAGATCGTGTCGATGTTCCAGGCGATGCAGATGGGCAACGGGTCGCTGTCGACGGTGCACGCCGACGGCGCGCGCGACGTCGTCGAACGTTTGGTCGGTATGGCCGTGCAGGACTCGACGCTGTCCGAGACCTACGCGTACCGGCAGGTCGCCCAGTCGATCGACCTCATCGTGTTCCTCCGGGTGGACACCGGGGCCGACGGCCGGCGCGTGCGCTACGTCTCCGAGGTCATCGAGGTGACCCGCGGCGAGGCCGGCAACCCGGTCGCGATCACCGACGTGTTCGAGCCGGGTCCGGGCGGACGTGCGGTGCCCAAGGTGACGCCGTCGTTCCTCGCCGACCTGGAGGCCGAGGGCTTCGACGCCAACCTGCTGAACTACCGGGACGGGCTCTGGGGGACCGCATGACCACGCTGATCGCGGTAGTCGTCGGGCTCGGTGCCGGGCTCGGCGTGTGGTTGGTCGTCGTCGGCGCGCAGCGGTACGAGCCGACGCCGAAGCCCAAGCGCACCACCCCGCCGTTCCACGGGCTGCTCCGGCTGCTCGGTCTGACCAAGGGCGGGCCGCTGTACCCGCAGCGCAAGATCCTCGGCGTCGGCGCGGTGGCGGGCCTCGTGGTCGGCATCCTGACCGGCTGGTGGTCGCTCGTGCTCATCGTGCCGGTGCTGATCGTGGGACTGCCGTCCCTGTTCCGCACCACCACCCAGTCCAACGAGGTGGAGAAGCTGACCGACCTGACCGCCTGGGTGCGTTCGCTCATCGGCGTGCTGTCCGGCGGCGCCGTCGGGCTGGAACAGGGCATCGCCGCGACGCTGCACAGTGCCGCGCCGTCCGTCCGGCCGTCGCTCGCCCGGCTGGTCGCTCGGCTGGAGGCGCGGCAGCCCATCAAGCCCGCGCTGTACCGCTGGGCCGAGGAGATGGACGACTACTCGGCGGACATGATCGCGTCGGCCATGATCCTGGAGTCGGACAACCGCACCGGCGCCGTTGCGCCCGCGCTGCGGCAGCTCGCCGAGTCCCTGTCCGCCCAGGCCAAGGCGCGGCGCGAGATCGAGACCGAGCGGTCGACCGGGCGCGCGACGGTGCGCTGGGTGACGATCGTGACGCTCGTGGTGCTGGTGGCCACGGCGATGTCCGGCTACCTGAGCGGCTACGACTCGCCCCTGGGGCAGGTCGTCGCCGTGGTGCTGTTCTGCGCGTACGTGGTCTGCCTGCTGTGGATGCGCCGCATCAGTCTGGGGCAGCCCATCCCGCGGTTCCTCCCCGACGAGCGGGGGGCCTGACATGTGGCCCTGGGCAGTGGGCAGCGGTCTGGTCGCGGGACTGGGCCTGTTCCTCGTGGTGCGCGAGCTGCTCCCGTCGACGCCGCGGCTCCAGTCCGCGCTCGACCGGCTGAGCGGCGACGACAAGGTGGAGCCCATCACCGTCTCCGACGGCACCGAGCTCACCGCGACCAAGCGGTACACGCAGGTGTTCGGGGCGTGGGCACAGCGGCGCCTGCCGCTGTCCCTGCTGGGCCGGGGCGGGCCGACCCGAGCCGACCTGGACCTGATCGGCAAGACCGCCACCGACCACTACGGCGAGAAGGCGCTCGGCACGGTCATCGTGCTGGTGGCCGTGCCGTTCCTCGGTCTGTGTGTCGGGCTGCTCAACCTGGGCATGCCGGTCGGGGTGCCGTTCGGGGTCGCCCTGCTGTTCGCGGTCGGCGCCTGGTTCCTGCCGGACCTCGACGCGCGATCCAAGGCCAAGCGGGCCCGGCAGGAGTTCACGCGGGCCGTGTCGACCTACCTGGAGCTGCTCGCGATCGAGCGGGTGTCGGGCGCCGGCGCCACGCAGGCCACCTTTGCCGCGGCGCAGGTCGCCGGGTCGTGGCCGTTCCGGCGGATCGCCGCGGCGCTCGAACGGAGTCGCTGGGAGGGGCAGGCGCCGTGGGTGGCGCTGCGCGAGCTCGGCGAGGAGGTCGAGGTGGACGCGCTGGGCGAGGTCGCCTCGATCGTCGAGCTGGCGGGCACCCAGGGCTCGGCGATCCACGACCAGCTGCAGTCCAAGGCGGCGGCGATGCGCGACGCGCAGCTCGACGTCGAGCAGCAGATCGCGCACGACGCGACGGTCCGGATGACGGTGCCGGGAACCATGACCGTATTTGTGTACTTTTTGATGCTCATCTTCCCAATCGGGGTCACTATGTTTCAGACTGCTCCCTGAATCGGCTCGCCCCCGGTGATGCCGAGGTGTCACACGAGCCGCGTCTTACCCATTTGTTGAAGTCGACATCACCCCAGGAGTCAACATGAACCAGCACCTGAGCCAGGGCCGGACGGTGGCGGCGCGCGCCGCCGCACGGGCGTCGCTGCGCGCGGCCGCGGCGCGTGGTCGCGTCGACGCCCTGAACGCGCGATTCGCCGAACGTTCGGCAGAGCTGCGCCGACGGCTCGCCGACCGTGCGGGCGAGCCGGACGATGCCGGGCTGGAGTCCATCGAGGTCGTCGTCCTGTCCGTGGTGGGCCTCGGCATCGCCATCGCACTCGGCGCCGCGATCAAGGGCCTCGTCGACCGCTACATGTCGCAGCTCTAGGGATGTAGTCCATGAATGAGCGCGGTGCCGCCTCGTTGCAGACCGTCCTCACCTACCCGATCGTGCTGATGCTGATCTTCGGGATGGTGCAGGGGGTGCTCTACTTCCACGCGCAGAACACGGCACAGTCCGTGGCCAACGGGGCCGTGCAGGCCGCGCGCGTGGAGGGTGGCAGCATCGACTCGGGCTACGCGGAGGCGGCCTCGCGGCTGGCTCGCGGGGGCGACGCGTTCGCCTCGGTCCGCGTCTCGGTGACGCGCGGCGAGGAGATGGCCACCGCGACGGTGACCGGGTTGGCGCCGTCGATCGTCCCGGGGTTCCGCGGGTTGCGGGTGGAGCAGTCGGCGACCGGTCCGGTGGAGCGGTTCACGGCGCCGGTGGTGGGGCCGTGAGCGCCGCCGACGAGCGCGGCAACGTGGCGATCAACACGGCCGTCATCTTTCCCGTGCTGCTCCTGATCGGGCTGCTGCTCATCATGGCCGGCCGGCTGGTGCTGGCCGAGGGCGTGGTGCAGTCGGCGGCGAACGAGGCCGCGCGGGCGGCGTCGATCAGCCGCACGGCGAGCATGGCCGGGATACAGGCGACGTCGACGGCGACCTCCACGCTGGTGAACTCCGGGGTGCGGTGCTCGTCGACGTCGGTTCGGCCGGCCACGGACGCGTTCGCGCTGCCGCTCGGGACCGTCGGCACGATCACCGTGCGGGTCGAGTGCGTGGTGCCGCTGCGGGATCTCGGGCTGCCGGGCGCGCCCGGATCGCGGACGATCAGTGCGACGGGGACGTCGGTGCTCGACGCCTACCGGGGGCGGTCATGACCAAGGGGGCAGGGCGGATGTGGTTGCGGCGTGGGCGGACGGCGGCGACGCCGGAGGGAGCGCGAGCGGTGCGCCAGCGGGGCGAGGTGAACATCCTCGCGGCCGGCATGGTGCCGGCGCTCATCATCGCGATCGGCCTGGTGGTGGACGGCGGCGGGCGGCTGCACGCCGAGGACGAGGCCGAGTACGCCGCTGACCAGGCGGCGCGAGCCGCCGCACAGCAGATCCGGATCGACCGCGCGCAGCTGGGACTACCTCCCGAGGTGGATCCCGCGCGCGCGACACAGGCTGCCGCCGACACGCTCGGCGCGCTGGGAGTGCAGGGCGGGGTGACCGCCGTCAACGGCGCCACCGTCAGCGTCGGCACTCAGGTCACCTACAAGACGACGTTCCTGACGTTGATCGGAATCAGCTCGCTCAGCGTCTCGGCCGATGCCGAGGCGCGGGCGGTCCGCGGTATCGGACAGGAGGAATCCTGATGAGCACCTCGACAGCCCAGGGTCGTGCGGTGACCGGTGAGCCCGGCGCACCGCGGCGGGGCACCGGCGCGCGCGTGGTGAGGGGGCTGGGCGCGACGCTGCTGCTGCTGGCGCTCGTCGTCGGGATCCCGGTGGGCCTGTGGCTGCTCGGCGGACCCATCTGGACGGGCCCGGTCAGCCTCGATCGTGTGGTCTCGCTGCTCAGCAGCCCCGACGTCACGGGTTCGGTGCTGATCGGCCTGATCAAGATCGTCGGCTGGATCGCGTGGCTGACGTTCGCGGTCGCCGTCGTCATCGAGCTGGTCGCCGCACTGCGCGGACGGCGGTCGCCGCACGTGCGCGGGCTCGGTGCCCAGCAGCGCGCCGCGGCGGTGCTGGTCGGCGCGGTGATCACGATGCTGGTCGCGGCTCCCTCGGTCTCGCCCGCGATGGCCGCGCCCGTGCCGGTCGAGCCGGCCGAGACCGGGACCGTGGCGACCGCGCCGGTCTCGTCGGAGGCGGCCTCGCTCAGTGGCGCGTCCACCGATGCCGTCACCGGAGCGGCGGAGCGGAGGGCGGCGGCCGACGAGGCGGCCCCTACCTACACGGTCCAGCCCGGCGACTCACTGTGGCGGATCGCCGAGCAGACCCTGGGCGACGGCGCGCGGTTCAAGCAGATCGCCGACCTGAACTACGGCGTACCGCAGGCCGACGGGAGCGCGCTCGACGCCGGCAACTGGATCGAGCCCGGCTGGGTGCTGCGTCTGCCCGCGGAGGCGGCCGACGGCGCCGTCGTCCCGACGAGCACGACCGGGACCGACGGCGACGAGCCCGTGGGTCTCGGTCCCTCGAAGGCCGACGACGACCGGGACGAGACCGTGGACGTGACCAAGTCCCGGTCGGAGGCCGCCGAGGTCGTCGTGGAGTCGGGCGACACCCTGTGGGGGATCGCCGAGGAGGAGCTCGGCGACGGCACCAAGTACCCGGAGGTGTTCGAGGCGTCACGCGCCACGGAGCAGCCGGGCGGGGCGCGGCTCACCGACCCCGACCTCATTCTCCCGGGCTGGACCGTGACCGTGCCGGGTGCGGAGTCGGCTCAGGGCGAGGGCGAGAAGGACGAGGCGGCGAAGGACGAGGGCGCCGCCCAGGGGAAGCCGGGTGGCGCCGACGAGTCGGCGTCTGAGGGGGAGTCCGCCGACGCGGGCGCGGAGCAGGGCGGCGGAGCCGGGGCGGAAGCCGAGCAGCCGGGTGACGCGGAGGCCGGGGCCGGGCAGTCGGACGAGGCCGCCGGTTCTGACGCTGCCACGCCTGGGGCAGAAGGCGACGACGCCGCGGCCGACGGCGGTGCTGCCGACGGTGCTGTGGAGGCAGCCGGGGCCGCGCGGATCGGCCAGCGCGCACCTGCCAAGGAGCCCGCGCCCGAGCCGGCGACGCCGTCGGCCGAGGTGACGCCCGAGGGCGCCGTCGAGCCCGAGGACATCAAGGAGCCCGGTGGGGCCGGGAACGACGTCGTCGAGGAGCAGGCGCCGACCGACGAGCAGCCCGCGGGTGAGCAGCCGGCGCGGGAGCAGCCGGCGGGGCAGGCCCCGGCCGGCGACGAGCCGAACCGTGCCGCGCGGAACGCCGCCCCGAAGGAGGCATCGGCCCGTGGCGACGACGCGCGGGAGGACGCCGGTCGCGACGGTGCCGGTCGGGAAGGCGCGGACACACCGGACCCGGCCGACGCCGCGACCGGTACCGCCGGGATCGGTCGCCCGGGCGCCGGTTCCGATGCCGGGTCGGGCTCCGGCGACAAGGAGCCGAGGCCCGAGCAGACCGCCGAGGGAAACCTCGTCCCGGAGCCGGCGCCCGCACCGCAGGAGCCGACCGGGCCCCAGTACGACGAGGTGACGCCCGAGGACCTCCAGAACGACCCCGACCTGGAGCAGGACCAGTCGGCGCCGCGAGGTTCCTCGCTCGACGAGACGGTGCCCGGCAGCGGGCTGATCGCTGACGAGCTCATGCCGCAGGAGCCCGCCGAGCGGCGGAGCGACGAGAGGTCTGCCGATGAGAAGTCGGCAGACGAGAAGGCGGCTGCGGAGGAGCCGGCTGCCGAGGAGACGTCGTCCGGGAGCGGCACGACCTGGGGCAGCGATCCGGCGTCCGAGGACACCGTGACGGGCAACGGCCTGGAGGGCGTGATCGAGGAGCCCACCGAGCTCTACCCCGAGACCGAGGTCGAGCCGACGTCCGTCGGAGGCGCGGGTGCCGACGCCGCCGGTAGCGGCGCGGACGACTTGCGCCCCGAGGAGATCGCCGGTGACGAGCCCGTCGTGGAGCAGACCGCTCCCGAGGTCGCCGTCGAGTCGTCCCCGCCCGTGGCGGCGTCCGACGAGGCACCGGCGCCGACCGAGGCCGAGGCCGCGGGGCGCGCGGAGTCGGGGTCCGAGGCGATGGCCTCCGGGCCAACGGCGACGGCCACCGTGGCAGCCGGGGGCGGGTCGCTCCTGGACTCGGCGACCGATGTCGTGTCCGACCTGGCCGACGACATCGAGGAGTCCGTGGGCGTTCGGACCGCGGCCGGCGTCGGCGGACTGCTCGCCGCGGGCCTGCTCGCACTGGTCGCCGTCAAGCGGCGCCGGACGCGCAAGGGCCGCGAGCCGGGAGAGACCGTCGTCCTGCCCGACCCGGAGACACCGGCGGGCGTGCTCGAACGCGACCTGCACGCCGTCGAGGACCCGTTCGGGCGAGACCAGGTGGACCGCGCACTGCGGAGCCTCGCGGTGTGGCACCGCGAACGCGGACTGCCGCTGCCCGGCGTCCGCATCGCACGACTGAAGAGCAACGAGTTCGTCGAGCTGTACCTCGACCGCGCCTCCGAGCTGCCCGAACCCTGGGCCAGCACCACCGACCGGTTCATCTGGCAGCTCGCGGCGGGTGACGCCGATGCGGCCGCCCAGGTCGGGTCGACGCGGCCCGCCGGACCCGAGGACGGCGAGGCGCCGTACCCGGCCCTCGTCACCGTCGGTCACGACGACGAGGACGCGCACCTCATGCTCGACCTCGAGAACCTCGCATGCCTCGACATCCGTGGCACCGACGCGGCCGCCCAGGCCACGCTCGCGGCGCTCGCGGTCGAGCTGGCCACGAGCCTGTGGGCGGACGACCTGCAGGTCACCGTTGTGGGCACGCTCGGCGAGCTGCCCGGCGTCGTCGACACGGGCCGCGTGCGGCACGTCGCCGGTCTCGCGGAGATCCTGCGCGAGCTCGAGGCGCGCGCAGCCGACGTCGACCGTACGCTTGCGCAGGTCGGAGCCGCTTCCGTGGCTGAGGCGCGGGGTCGTGGGCTGGCGACCGATGCCTGGACTCCCGAGATCCTGCTGGTCGGCGAGCGGCTCGGCCTGACCGACCGGGCCAGGCTGGAGACCCTCGTCGAGCGTGTGCCCGGCGTCGGGATCGCCGCGGTGACGTCCAGTGCGGAGGTGGGGGACTGGGTGCTCGACCTGACCGGTGACCTCACCAACGGCGACACCACCCGCGGCATCCTCATGCCCGCCTACATCGCGGTGCGCCCGCAGCAGCTCGACGCCGCGACCTACGCCCAGGCGCTGGCTCTCCTGGCCGAACCCGAGACCGCACCCGGCCCCGAGTGGAGCCGTTCGATCGACCGCACCGAACCGACGCTCGAGGAGATCCCCGTGGAAGCTGTCCGCGCTGGTGTCGCGGATTCCGACGTCGCCGTCGGCGAGGCGGCGAGCCTCGCTCCGTCGCCGAACTTTGCCGTGGGCACGGTGGGCGGCACGACGACGCACGGTGCGCAGCCAGAGAGCTTCTCGCCGTGGGCACGGGCCGCGGTCAGCGTGGCGACGCCGCCGCTGGGGACGCCCGTCGTCGGGGGGCCCGCTTCCGGGGCCGCCGAACCTGCACCGGCCGAGGAGCCCGCCGCCGTCGAGCCGCCGATCGTGCGCGTACTCGGTGACGTGGAGCTCGCCGGGGCCACGGGCGTGGAGCTGCCCTCCACGCACCAGCGGCAGGCCACGGAGCTGATCGCCTTCCTGGCGTTCAACCCGGGCTCGCGCGGTTCGGACATCTCCAAGGCGCTGTGGCCGTCGCGTGAGCCCAATCTGGCGACGCGGCGGTCCGCGGTCTCGCGTGCGCGGCGCTGGCTGGGTACCGACGAGAACGGCTTCGAGTACCTGCCCCGCTACTGGTCCGCCGACGACGGTGGCCAGGCGGACCTCGAGTCGGCCGGCTACCGCCTGCGCGGTGTCGCAACCGACTGGCACAAGTTCTGCGACCTGGTCGGCCCGGACCTCACGCAGACACCGACGCCGGACCTGCTCGCCGCGCTCGACATGGTGCGAGGCAAGCCGTTCGAGGGCGTGCCGCTGCGCAAGTACGCGTGGGCCGAGCAGCTCATGCACACCATCTCGTCGGGCGTGGTGGACGTGTCCCACGAGGTGGCGCGTCGCGCGCTTCTGGCGGGCGACGTGGCGACAGCGCGGCACGCATCCCAGGTGGGACGGCTCGCCGACCCGGTGGACGAGCGGTCGTGGCGCAACGGGATCCGCGCAGAGATCGCCTCCGGTCGGCGCGACGCGGTGGGACGGCTGGTGGACCGGCTGCGCGATCACCTGGAGCAGCTCGCGATGGACCCCGAGCCGGACACCGAGGAGCTGTTGGCCCAGGTGGACGAGCAGGACCGCCGCCGGGAGCGCGCGGGGGGCTGAGGCTGCGGCGCACGTGGTTCCTGGCAGTGTCTGCCGGCCGCGACCACGTGCGCTCAGTCGAACCCGCCCGGGCCAGGGATCGGCGCCAGATCGATCGCGAAGCTCTCGGCGCCCTCGCCGGTGAGCTGCGCCAGGAGGGCGCGGATGGCGGCCTCTGCGTCGTCCAGGAGGACAGCGTGCACGACGGCGCCGGGGACGCCGACCGCGCGCAGGGTCCAGCGTTGCTCGCCGCGATACGCGACCACCGTGTACCTGTTCACGCCGGGCTCGCCGGACGTCGCGCCGTTGGGCGCTTCTGCTGAGGTGTCATGACCACAAGCGTGTAGAGGAACTGGGTAATCCGCTACTTGAACACACTCCCCGACATGTTATGACGTGGATCCGAGGCGAAAAATCCGCCTATCGCGCTGTATCTCGATACCGAAGTGGCCCGTCTCCTCAAAGTTATCCACAGGGCCCACTTTCCGGATCGCGGGTGCCCGGCTAGCGTCTTTCTCGGCCGTTGCGGATACGCAACGGCGTGGTCCGAGGGGGCGGGGTGCGGGGATGAGCGGCAGGATCATGCGCGCGATCGGGCTGATCGTGACGGCCGGCTTGGTGCTGTCGGCGTGCACTGGGTCGCCGGGGGAATCCGAGGCGTCGCCGTCCTCGGCTGATGACCCGACTCCGGTGGTGTCCGCGAGCCCGTCTCCGACGGTTCCGCCCAAGCCGGAGCGCCCGGAGGCGATGAACCGGGAGGACGCGGAGGGGGCTGCCGCTGCGGCGAAGTACTTCATCGAGCTCTACCCGTATGTGATGGCTACGGGGGATGTCGAGGAGTTCAAGGCGATGTCGCATCGGGCTTGCGGGTTCTGCGAGGACGCGCTCAAGCAGGCTGAGAAACTCCGATCGCGCAATGAGACGTGGACCGGTGGCGAGATCAAGACCGATCTGCGCGAAACCTACGAGCGAGACGAAATCACGGGTATCTACCCACTCGATTTCGAGGTGGAACAAGCCGCTGCGCGGATCACGGACTCCACGGGCGCGACGGTCTTCGAGGGCAAGAATGAGCGGGCGACGTACCGAGTCGAACTCGGTCTGAGAGATGGCGATTGGGTCGTTGCCGAGATCGCAGCGAGGCCAGCGCAGTGAAGCGCTTGCTCACCCGGATTTGCCTGGTCGCGGGAATGGTTGGGCTCGGGGGTTTCAACCCTCCGTCTGCCGTTGCGGATGATCCATACGAGCAGTTTGGTGGGACTGCTCAAGGGCAGACGGTCTCGATCGATGCTGTGCGCAAGCCGCAGCCAGCGGATGGGTCCAGCCCTAGTGTGGGGCAGCGCGCACCCGGGTATGAAGCCCTTGCGCCCGTGCGCCAATGGCGGGTCACTCCCGCCATGTGCTACCTCCGCGATCTCGGCGGTGCGACCGTCCTTGCCGAGTCCTGTGACGAAGGTCATCAGCTGGCCTACGAGGGCATTGAGTGCGAGGACGACGAGCAGGCCGTCGGCGCCCTCTTCGAGCAGCGCAGGCAATCAGGTGGCTGGTCGAGCGCGGAACTCGTGGAGGACGAGTCCTGCCTGGCCGAACAACGCCGCCAGATTGACCTTCCTGCCGCTGCCGCTAGGGCCTTCCAGGAGATGCCGATCGCGCCGTCGGAGGTGATCGTGCAGCCGCCCGACGGCTGGACGCTCGTCAACGTTGACACCATCGCCTTCACCGATCGGGAACCACGAACAGTCAGCACCGAACTGTTCGGCATCCCGGTAGAGATCCGGGCAGTGCCGAGCAGCTATTCCTGGGACTTCGGTGACGGGACATCGCCGTTCCACACAACCGAACCGGGTGCGCCGTATCCCGAGCACACGATCGCGCACGCCTATGCGAAGCCGGGCGCGGCGACCATCTCGCTCACCACCACATGGGGCGGCCAGTTCCGGCTGGCCGGGGAGCCCACATGGCGTGATGTGCCGGGTGAGGCGACGACGGCGTCGGTGTCGGACAGTCTGGAGATCCTGGAGGCGCGAGCCCGCCTGGTGGAGGACTTGTACGGTGAGTGAACCGGTAACTGGGGCTCAAGTGGTCGCGTGTTTCGCGGCCGTGGCTTCGAAGCAGCTGTCGATGAGTGCGGTGAGCTCGAGCGGAAGCGGGAGCTCCGCCGCTTCCTCGGCGGACAAGTCGTCGTAGAGGGCGACGGCAACGGGTCCCGCCATGTGGTCGGCCGGTGCGTCGGTGCAGAGCAGGATCCCGACACTAGGGCTGTGGGTATCCGGTAGGCGAAGGAGATCGTCCACCAGCGCGACCGTGTACCGGGTGCGGCCGATCAGCGCCGGATTGAAGCGCCCGACGTGTACCTGGACCGCGATGTAGCGCAGCTGGGTCACGTGGAAGAGGAGCAGGTCGACCGTGTAGTCGCGCTCGTCCTCCATCAGGCCCATGTGCCGGTCGGCCACGCAGATGTTGCGCGCCGGCACGGCGAGCTCTTCCTCGAGATGGTCCACCACGATGCCGGTGAAGGTGCGGCGGAGGGACTCGGTGATTTCGTCGATGACGTCCTCGAACCCCTCAGGTCCGGATTCGGTGCGCCGGAACATGTTCATCGTTCGCTGGTCCCCTGGGTGTGCGTCTGATAGGTCATGACCCAAGCCTGTAGAGGGATTACAACATCCGCCACCCGAGTTGCGTATACGCAACGAATCGCGAGGAGTGGCCATGGAGGCCTGACAGGGCGTGGCGTCTACATGGTTAAGTCTTGCCCTGCGTTGGCGAGATGTTGTGAATTATCACGGAGGCGCCTTGCCGGGAAGACGGATGTAGCGCACCCTTGGCTACGGCCGTGTTCACTGAGTTCTGCCCGAAGTTGAGGGAGTCGCCGATGGTCTCGTCCGCCATCACGCCCAAGCGCACCATCGCCGTCCTCATCGGAGTCGCAGTCATAGCGGTGGCCGCATTCGCGGTCGTGCGGTCGGGAGTGCTCGAGCCGGAGACGGTCCAGGGTGCAATCCCGGGCCCGGGATCATCGGCCCCCTCGGCGTCGGCTCCCGCGAGCTCGTCCCCCTCCGCTCCGTCGGCGCAGCCGTCCCCCTCGCCGACCACGCCGGAGCAGATCAAGGCCCAGAACATCGCCGACGCGAAAGCGCGTCTGGAAAAGTACTACGAGACGACTGCCCAGGTCGCAAACAACGGCTACAAGGACTGGGACACGCAGTTGAGGCCTTTCTGGGGGCATCCGGCACTGAGGTCCTCGCTCAGGGCTGCCTATACGGAGTCGGCTTCCTCTGGCGACTACACGACTGGCGCAGCCTCGGTTGAGTCAATGAACGTAACGCAGTATAAGGACTCGGACGTCGGCAACGAGGAGGTGCATCTCAAGGCATGCGTTGACTTTGGTGACGTGCAGAACTTCTCGCGAGCCGGTGACGAAATTCCTCGTGCTGCTGGCGCTCCTACCAGATACCAATTTGATTATGTGATGCGCCACCAAGGGCCGAAGAGCTATTGGACAGTTAACCAGCAGACGCCACACCCGGAGCAGGCATGCTGACCTTGCGGCTGAATCGGTGGGTTGGAAGAGCCCTGGTTGCGTCAATCGCGATGCTGGCCGCCGTGCTCGTTGGTGTGGCGCCAGCACCGATAGCAACGGCAGACGAATGCACTCCTACGACACTTCCCGACGGGGTAGTTATTCCGTGTGAAGGCGGAGGTGGTGGTGATGACGGTGGTGGCGACGACGGAGGAGACACTGGTGGCGGCGGCGGTCCGCGAGTCTGCCGCGACCTGGGCGAAGTAGTCCCGTGTAGCAACGAGTACGGTGCATGGGACGGCGATTGCTATGTGCGGAATGCAAGCCCGCAGCCTCCTGCCGGGGACCCGGCATGGGAGGGCCACGAGCCCGGCGACGGAACTGTGCTTGAGTGCACCCCGCCTGCATGTGCAGAGGCGGGCGGCAACCTTGAGAACTGCGAAGGTCATTCCTATTACTGGTCCGCCAGCCCCGCGGCTCCCGCCGGCCCCTCCGCCGAAGAACTCGCTCGACGAGCAGTAGCCGCGATGAACCTCAGCATGGGCCAGATCGGTTCCACCCCGCCGGCATCGACGGCCAACCAGAATCCCGTCGGCACCATCGGCCTGCCCATCTGGTTGTGGATCGCCAATCGCGCCGAGAACACAACCGGTCCGATCACCCGCACCGCGGGCGGCGGCGGACTGACTGTCACGGCCACCGGCACGCTCGACCGGGTCGAGTGGACCCTGACCGCAGCGAACGGCACCACCGTGGGCGCCATCTCGTGCGACGGAGCCAACGCACCGGGCACGCCCTACGACGGCCGCAACAGCGACGAGCCGTCGCCCACCTGCGGTTTCGGAGCTGACCTCAACTCCAGCCCGGGCAACCTGACCCTCACGGGAACGGCCTACTGGGTCGTGGAGTGGCAGAGCAGTGGCGGACAAGCAGGCGAGATCCCGTTTACGTCGCAGCCGAACAGCTCGCAGATCCGGATCGGCGAGCTTCAGGCGCTGCTGCGGGACTGAGCCGCATCAGATCGACCGAGGGGCGGACCCAGATCGGGTCCGCCCCTGCTGCCTTCTCGGCTCCATGAACAGCTTGACCTTTAGCGCGCTATGGGTTGTGCCACGGATCGCGTGCGGCCCTCCCAGACCCCCGCAGCTCGCCGTCAGCGTCCCCGATGAAGGGCTGTCGATCGGTGACGTCGCCGCCGTCGTCGGGCTGAGCGTGCAGACCCTGCGTTACTACGAACGCGAGGAGCTGCTGCTCGACCCGACACCGCGCCGAAGAAACGGTCACCGGCACTTTCATCGCGACGAGCTCGACCGGCTGGTCGGCCCGGTGATGCAGCGCGAGACCGGGGTGCCGATCGCGCGTGTCCGCGACGTCACCGCTCCTAGCCGGGGACCGGAGCGGGAGCGTCTTGTGGCCTTCGAGAACCACCGGAAAGCCGTCGACGCGCAGCTGACGCGGGAGCGGGACGCGGGACTACGTGCAGGCCGTAGCGGGGGCGGATCGGTGACAGGCGTGGCAGGCGCCCACACCGCTCAAACGTGGACGCCGAATCGCTCGTATCTCACCGCGAGGAATTCTCGGTCTGGCCGGTCAGCGCGCCGCTGGGGCAGTCTGATCTGCCTCCCGTGCATCTCCTGCAGGCCATGCTTCAGCATCGGCCCGTCGATCTCGGCAAGCAATCGGTCGGAAATGCGAACCTCGAAGTCGGGCGTCACCCCGAGCATGTTCTGGTCGTAGGCAGCGTGGTGGATCTTGCACATCGCGAGCCCGTTGGTCACAGTCGGGGCTCCACGCTCGTCGGAGTCGGGAATGATGTGCGCTGCGTCCAACAGGGAACCGTGCTTCAACTCGCACACCGTGCAGCGTGTCTCGTAGGCAACGATCACACGTGTGCGAAAGGCCGGCTGGTGCAGGCGTTGCTTCGCCAGTCGGCGTGCGTAGTCGCGCTGCGGCTCGGCCATTGCCCGTACGTCGGGAACGAAGTTGAACGACTCATCGAGCGCGATGATGAACGTGCGTTCCTCGGGGTAGTCCTCAACGACATAGACCGGAGCCACCGGGGTGTAGATGTTTGGCACCTCCTTGCGAAAGAGGATCAGGGGCACGCCGGTGGCCAGTGCGTTCCGCAGCTTGCGGTTGTCCCCTGACCACGGGTCCCCCTCTCTGTATGCGTAGTGCAGCAGACCGTCCTCGGCTTCGACGTCGTCGTACGGGCCGTGAACCGCACTGACTATTGAGAGCGTCGACTCGAAGGAGGCCGGGTTACGGATTCCGCGGGAGAAGTCGATGATTGGTAACTTCTGGTCGTCGATCTGGAAGCTCAAGAGTTCGGTGCGGTGGAGAAACCCACCGTTGGCTTCGGCGCGCTCCTGAACCCAGGAGATGATGCGCGTGCGCAGCGCTCGCTCGACCACAGATTCCATGACCACACCCCATCAGATTTCGCCGCTCTGCGGGAGCGATTCCCGGGGTGAGGACGAAGATGCGACACAACGCCGGGCGTGCCACAGGTGCCCGCGTTCCACCCAACCCGCATGCTGGACACATGGCATCCACCAGCTCCGTTCTCCGCGGCATCGGCCAGGTAGCCCTCGGCGCCGCTCTCCTCACGGCCGGCATCGGCCACCTCACCAAGGCGCGCAAGGAGTTCCAGGCCCAGGTCCCGACCTGGTTCCCGGCCGACCCGGACGCCGTGGTGGTGGGGTCAGGGATCGTCGAGATCGGCCTTGGTACGGCGCTCGTGGCCACGTGGAAGCAGCCCGCCCGACGGCGGCTGGGCGCACTGGCCGCCACGTTCTTCGTCGCGGTCTTCCCCGGGAACATCGCGCAGCTGGTTGAGCGGCGCGATGCGTTCGGCCTGGACACGGACCGGAAGCGGGCGCTGCGCCTGCTGGGCCAGCCGGTCCTGGTCGCCTGGGCGCTCGCCTCGACGCGGTCCCGGTCCGCCAGGGCCAAGGCCAAGGACTGACGTCAGGCGTCCTGGAACACGCCCACGCTGCTCGCGAATTCGACCAGCTCGAACGTCGAGCCCGTGACGAGAGTGGCTCCTGCCGCTCGGGCGACGTCGGAGACCTGCTCGACGTTCCCATACAGCACGAACGGGACGTGGGCGTCCTCCGCACGGACCTTCGTCAGCAGGCGGAGTCCGGCGTCGGGGACGTCGACGCCGGACTCGTGCCGGCCCATGTCCGAGATCACCAGGCCGTAGTGGCGCGCCGTGAGCAGGCGCATCGCCTCGTCCGTGGTGCGCGCAGTGTCCACCTCGGCGCCCTCGCGCCGCCACGACTCCGCGAGCATCGCGTTGTTCTCGGGGTGGTCGTCGACCCACAGGATCGAGTGGGGCGCCGAACCCGGCAGCGCGCCCTGCGTGTCCGGCCGATCGAAGTCGATCAGCTCGTCGGCCGGCTCAGCCTCGTGCTGCTCGCCTTCCGACCCGCCCCACGCGGCCTCCGACCCGGCCCTCGCCGCGTCCGTCCAGCCACCGGCCTCGCCCACCCCGACGTCGTCAAGCCGCTTGCGCAGCGCAGCCACCTCGCGCTGCAGGTCCGTGATCATGTCCGACTGTTGGTCCGTCGCCTGCTTGAGATTGAGCCGTTGCCCGCCGATCTCCAGCGTGACGTCGTCGGAGTTTCGCAGCTTTGACAGGAGCTGCCGTCCGAAGACCAGCAGTACGACGATCACGAGCAGTGGCCACAGCAGGCTGGCGACAGCCCCGATCAGGTCAGCGACAGGAGACACGGGAGAAAAGGTACAGGTCGGACGGTAGCGGGCGTCAGCCCTCCAGCAGCCCACGGATGTCGTCGGCGCCCAGCGACCCCGCGAACGCGCCCGCGTCATCGCTCAGCACGGCGTCGAACAGCCGGGCCTTGCGCTCCTTGAGCGCCATCACCTTGTCCTCGATCGTGTTCTCGGAGACCAGCCGGAAGACCATCACGTTCTGGGTCTGCCCGATGCGGTGCGTCCGGTCGATCGCCTGCGCCTCCGTCGCCGGATTCCACCACGGGTCGAGCAGGTAGACGTAGTCGGCCTCGGTCAGGTTCAGCCCGAACCCGCCGGCCTTGAGGCTGATCAGGAACACCGGTGCCGTGCCGTCCTTGAACCGGCCGATCACCTCCGGTCGGCGCCGGGTGGAACCGTCCAGGTACTCGTACGGGATCCCGAGCTCCTGGCACACCTCCGCGGCCTTGGCGAGGAACGATGTGAACTGCGAGAACACCAGCGCGCGGTGCCCCTCGGCGGCTACCTCGGCCAGCTGCTCGGCCAGCAGGTTGAGCTTCGCCGAAGCGACACCCTCGTACTCCGCGTCCACCAGCGACGCGTCCAGCGCCATCCGGCGCAGTGTCGTCAGCGCGCGGAAGACCGCTACCCGGTTCTCGTCGAAGCTGTCCAGCAGACCCAGCAGCCGGGACCGTTCCCGCTGCAGGTGGGTGTCGTAGATCCGGCGGTGCCGGGGGTCCAGGGTCACGCGGAGCACCTGCTCCTGCCGCTCGGGCAGCTCCGGCGCTACCTGGCTCTTGGTCCGGCGCAGCATGAGGGGCTTGATCCGACGGCGGAGCCGGCTCAGGAGCGGGCCCGAGTCGCCCTCACCGGCGACGGGCTTGACGTAGTCCTCCCTGAACTTGGTCGCCGACCCGTACAGCCCCGGCGCAACGATCGCGAGCATCGCCCACAGCTCCATGAGGTTGTTCTCCATGGGTGTGCCCGTGATGGCCAGCTTGAACGGCGCCCTCAGCCGGCGGGCCGACTCGTTGGCCCGCGTCTGGTGGTTCTTCGCGAACTGCGCCTCGTCGAGGATCAGCCCGCTCCAGCCGACGTCGGCGAACGCGTCGAAGTCCAGCCGGAAGATCGCGTACGACGTGACGACGACGTCCGCCCCGGCGGCCAGCTCCGCCACCGATGTGCCGGCCTTGCGAGCCGTCGTCGGGAGCGTCACCACCTTCAGGTCCGGCGTGAATCGCGCGGCCTCCGCCGCCCAGTTGCTCACCACCGATGCGGGCGCGACCACGAGGAACGGCGACGAGCCTGGCGCGGCCTCCTGGCGGGCCTGGGCCACGAAGGCCAGGGTCTGCACGGTCTTGCCCAGCCCCATGTCGTCGGCGAGGATGCCACCCAGCCCGTGCCGCCACAGGAAGGTCAGCCACTCGAACCCGTGCTGCTGGTAGGGCCGCAGCTCCGCCTTCAGGCCCACGGGCGGGGGCAGTGTCGGCGGGCCGTCAGCGCCGTCGGCGGTGAGCGCGACCAGCTCGCTCACCGAGTGCCGCCACCGGTCGGACTGCTCGACGAAGTCGGCCACGTCCTCCAGCTCGGCCCAGAGGCTCGCGTTGAATCGGCTGACCCGCAGCTTGCCCGGCTGGTCCGAGAGTCGCTGCGCCTCTTCGATCAGGGCCCGGAGCTCCGCGAACACCGGCAGGTCCGTGCGCAGCCAGGTGCCGTCGGTCAGCATGAACCGCTTCTGGTTGCGGGCCAGCGCGTCGAACAGCGACCCGAAGGGGATCTCGCGCCCGTCGACCGCCACGGTGACGCCCAGCTCGAACCAGTCCATGTCGCCGCTGTCGGTGGCGCGCATGCTGACGACCGGCGTGGCCTCGAGCCCGCGGTACTCCGGCAGCTCGTCGCTCTCGACCCGGACGTCGGGAAGCGCCCGGAGCGCGGGCAGCGCCGTCGTGACCAGGTCCATCGCCCGCAGTCCGCGGTACACCTCGGGCGCCACCCGGAAGTGGCCGAACCCGGGCAGCTCGCGCACCGCGGACACGGCGCGGCCCAGGGTCGCGGTCTCCGCCGCGAGGTCGCGCAGGTCCGCGCCCGGCTCCAGCGCCGTGGTCAGCGGGTACTCCTTGTCCGACGGCGGGTAGGCCCACCGCCACGTCACGTGGACCTCGGCCGCCGACACCGCCTCGACGGACGCGACGAGCTCCGGCCGGGGCAGGTCCGGCAGGTCGACGCCGGGCTCCGCGCGGACCCGGACCTCACGGCGCAGGAGCGGCAGGTAGTCCGCGAGGAACTCGTCGACCGCGTCGGCCGGGATGGCGACGTCGGACAGGTGTACCGCCGCGCGCTCCTGGTCGGTGAGTGGCGCCGCCGTCGGGCCCAGCGTGATGATGCGGCCCTGGGACGACTCCTCGACCGCGAACAGGCCGTGGTCGCCGAGCGGTCCGACGGACGTCGCGGCCGTGACCACGCCGTCGAAGGCGACGGTCCGCTCCAGGCGCGCGCCGCCGTCGGGCAGGGAGAGGTCGAGCGAGACCGACGCCTCGTGGGCCAGCCGCACCGACTCCCGCCGGGACTTGCCGACCAGCTCGATCCCGAGCTCCGCGGCGTCGGTGAGGTGGTGCCAGAAGGGTCGGGCGAGCACGTCGTCGAGGCTGATCCAGTCGCCGGTGCTGAGGTAGCCGTAGCCGCGCGGGCTCGTGGCGCGCAGGGCGTCGAGCGTGGTGAACCACTGCCGGACCGCGGGGTCGACCCCGCGGAGGAACCCGTTGCGGATGTAGTTCCACGAGGCGTTGCCGCCGACCCAGGCGCCCCGGTCGTTGCGCTGCACGGGCCGCATCGACAGGGCCAGATTGTTCGCGGCGGCGGAGCCGTCGATCCGCAGCTGCAGCGCCAGCTCCGGCGCCTCGTCGGGCGCCGGCCCGGTCGGCGGAGCCGCGGGCGCCGTGGGTACGAGCTGCTGGACGACCGCCTTCCACTCCGGCACCTGCGGCGCGCGGTTCAGCGACGACGCGGGCCGCACCAGCGAGGCCAGCCCGTCCGTTCCCGACTCCAGCAGGGTCGCCGCCACGTGCTTGCAGGCGGACCTGACCGGGCACGTGCAGTCCGAGCCGACGACGACGGGCGGCCCCGGCGGGTCCTCCTGGAACTCGATGGAGCACGAGTAGGTGCTGCGGCCGCTGCCACGCACCCACGAGATGAGGAGCATCTCGGCCGGCAACCACTCCCACGAGATGACCCGGCCGTGCTGCTGGTACTCCTCGCCGCGCTGGTACGCACCACTGCCCACCAGCAGCTTGATGGCCGCGGGGTGGATACGCGGGGCGGGGATCGGCGGGGGCACCCGTCCATGGTTCCACGCCCGCCGGCCGGCACCGCCGAGTTATCCACAGCGTGCCGCGCATCACACGGGGTGTCAGTGGCCTCTGGGAGGGTGTCCGCATGACTCCGTTGCCCGATGCCGGCCGCCGGCCCGCTGCGCTCAGCATCCTCGCCCTCGCCCTCGCGGCCTGGACGGCGGTGCCACAGCGCCTGCTGCTTCCCAGGGGCGAGCTCGACCTGGGGTTCACCACGAACAACGTGATCTACGTGATGGAGAACGCGGCGACAGCGGGAACCGTGCTGCTCGCCGTGGGAGCAGCCGCGCTCCGGGCCCGGCGGCTCCTGGTCGTGGCCGTCGTCGTGGTCGGCGTGCACCTGCTGGTCCAGGCCGGCACAGCCGTCGTGCAGCTGGCGCTCGGCGCCCGGCCCGACCTGCTCCTGGGCACTCTTGCCGAGATCTTCGTGCTGGCCGTCGTGGGGACGGGCGTCCTGCTCGCACTGCTCCTGGGCGATCCCCGGACGGCGCGGCGGGCCGGCCTGGTCGTCGTCCTGGTCGGCGCGGTCATCCACACCCTGTGGACGAGCGTGCTGCTCCCGGTCGTCTCGATGCTGTCGTTCGGGGGAGTGCTGACAGGGATGATCGGGTCATTGCTGCTGAGTGCGGCGCTGGGGCTGCTCGTCGTGGCGGCAGCCGCGCTGTGCGGCTGGGCGACACCCGTGACGCGGCGGATCGGGGCGCTGTTCGCGGCCGTCGTCGCGGTGCTCGGCCTTCTGGCCGCGGCCGGCTCGTTCGGCGTACTCGGCGCTGGGTACGCGGTGATGCAGATCCTGCAGGGGCTGCTGATGCTGACTGCCGTGCCGTTCGCCGTCGTCGCGGCCCGGCGCCCTGCGGTGGCCGTTACCCCTGATCCGGCCACCGTCGAGGCTTGAGAGACTGCTATCTCGCGGAGCTGGCCCGAATTTCTTCCAGTGCCACGACCTCGAGGATCTGCTTGACGATGATCGGGCCGACCGACTCCCAGGAGAGCATCTCGGCGATCACCATGTACGAGAGGTCATCCCCGGTGAAGCAGCCGCCACGGTGCAGAGCGTTGAGCAGGCGGTGCTTGGGCCAGGTGAGTTCGTCGAGCCGCTCGACCCGCCGCACTGCGGGGTAGAGACGGCCGACGGGAAGGGGCTTGAGCCGCGTCACTGCGGCGTCGGCCAGGCGTGTGACGCCTACGTCGGTCTTGTTGTCGACCTTACCGACGTACCAGGCGTCGTCTTCGGCCATGACCTCGCGGAACCAGGGGAATACCTCACCCCAGGTTGGCGTCGGGGTGACGGCGGGTGCGTCGGACATGAACGGGAGCCTCCAGTCCCTGTAGGTAACTAGTCTCAATCCTTGCACCGTTCGACCGGCAAAACAGGCATGTTCGCCTCAAAAGACCGGACCTCATCCACAAATTCACCCGCTTACCGGTTGCCGCACCAGCGCAGCCGTGCGAGTGCCGCGGAGGCCGAACAGGAGCGCGGCCACGACATAGCCCAGGGAGAGGGCGACAAAGAGGCCGGGCGACCAGCCGGCGTCCGGCACGAGGAACGCCGCGAGGGCCGCCGCGCCGACGAACGCGGCGTTGTAGAGCACGTCGTAGAAGGCGAAGGCACGGCCGCGGTACGCGTCCTCGGAGTCACGCTGCACGATGGTGTCGACGGCGATCTTGGCGCCCTGCGCCGCGAGGCCGAGCAGCCCGGCGGCGGTGACCACGGCGGCGAAGCCGGGCTCGGGCACGAGGATCAGCTGCGACACCCCCGCCACCAGGAGCATCACGGCGATCCAGGACTGCGGGGCCATGCGCCGCGCCAGCACCGCGGTGAGCAGGATCGCGAGCCCGCCGCCCACGCCGGTCGCCGCGATCACCGTGGCGAACATCGCGAGGCCCGCGGTCGGGTCGCCGGGATCGGCCAGCAGGTTGCGCGACATCAGGATCGACGCGATGAAGACGACCCCGTACAGGAAGCGGTGCAGCGCCATGACCAGCAGGGCCTGACCCGGCGTGCGGCGCGCGGCAAGGTAGCGCGCGCCGTCCACCAGGCCACGGACGACCACCGCCAGCTCGTTGCGGATGGAGCCGACGGCGGGCTCCAGCGGACCCAGCAGCGTGCGCGACATCCGCAGCCCGAGCAGCGAGGCGCAGCCCATCACGACGCTCGCGCAGGCCAGGGCCGTGGCGTCGTGGGCGCGGCCCGACGGCATCGCGAGGCTCAGCACGAAGCTCAGTCCGCCCCCGAGGAACGCCGCACCCGCGCCGAGCGTCGGTGTCAGCGCGTTGGCCGTGAGCAGCAGGTCGCCCTGGACCACGCGCGGCAGGCCGGCCGAGAGGCCGGCGAGCAGGAAGCGGTTGACGCTGAGGGCCGCGAGACCCAAGACGTAGATCGCGGGCGTGACGCCCTGCGTGAGCATGAGCACCGCCATCGTGCCGGTGATCAGCACGCGCACCGCGTTGCCGTACACCAGCACCTGACGCCGCTGCCACCGGTCCAGGAACACGCCGGCGAACGGGCCCACGACGGTGAACGGCGCCAGCATCAGCGCGAACGCTCCGGCGATCGCTGCCGCCGAACCCTGCGACTCGGGGCTGAAGAACAACAGGTTGGCAAGGCCTACCTGGAACATGCCGTCGCCCGCCTGGGACACGAGCCGCACCGCGAACAGCTTGCGGAACCCGGGGAGGCGCAGCAGAGCGCGTAGCTCGGCAAGGACGGTCACGCCGTCGAGCCTAGCCGCGCACCTTGCTCCCCACCTGGGCGCGGTTGCCCGGAAGTTCACCTGCGCGACACCCCTGGGCCAGCCCGAAGTCCTCCCACCGACACCGGCTCGCGCGACGGTGCCGAGCGTGTCCCCTCACCGCCGCCACGCGGCCTTCATCGCTTCCGGCGCGGTTCTCGCGCTCGGCCTGAGCACGATTCCGGCGATCGCCGCCGGCCACCACGCCCCGACCGGATCAACCGCGTCCACCGGGTCGTTCGGCGCGACCAGCGCACGCGAGACGTTTCACCGCCTTGCCACCTACCCCGTCTTCGAGAACGTCCCCGCGGGCACCGACCCCGCCGACCCGACCGTCGCCGAGATCTCCGCGGTCAGCGAGGACGGCCGGACCCTCGTCCACACCGACGCCGCCGCCCGGCGCATCGGCTTCGTCGACATCAGCGACCCGGCCGAGCCCAGAGGCCTTGGCACGCTGTCGCTCGCCGAACTCGGCTCGGAGCACGACGAGCCGACGTCGGTCGCCGTCGTCGGCGACCACGTGCTCGTCGTGGTCGACAGCTCGACGTCGTTCACCGCGCCGTCCGGCCGTCTCGACGTCGTCGACCTCGCGTCCCGCACCCTCGTGCGGTCCATCGACCTGGGCGGGCAGCCCGACTCGATCGCCGTCACGCACGACGGAGCACACGCCGTCATCGCGATGGAGAACCAGCGCGACGAGGACGCACCGGCCGACACCGGCGAGGGTGAGGAGGGCGACCTCCCGCAGGCACCCGCCGGGTTCCTGCAGTTCGTCGACCTCCCCGGCACCGACCCCGCGGCCTGGCAGGTGCGCCCCGTCGCGCTCGACGAGGCGGCGCTCGCGGCCGCAGGCCTGGACACCCCGCAGGACCCGGAGCCCGAGTACGTCTCGATCAACCCGTCCGACACCAAGGTCGCGGTGACGCTGCAGGAGAACAACGGCGTCGCCGTGCTCGACGTCGTCTCCGGCGAGCTCGAGAACGTGTTCTCCGCCGGCTCGGTCGCGCTGGAGGGCGTCGACGCCGAGGACGACGGCGCGATCGACCAGACCGGCTCCGTCGAGGCAGCCCCACGCGAGCCCGACGCGATCGGCTGGATCGACGACGAGCATGTCGCCACCGCGAACGAGGGCGACTGGAAGGGCGGCACGCGCGGCTGGTCGGTCTTCGAGGCCGCGACCGGCGACGTCGTCTGGGACGCGGGCTCCTCGGTCGAGGAGCTCGCCGTCCGCGTCGGCCTGCACAACGAGGACCGCGCCGGCAAGAAGGGCGTGGAGATGGAGGGCCTCGCCGTCGCGACCCTCGACGGCGTCCGCTACGCGTTCGTCGGCTCCGAGCGGTCCAACTTCGTGGCCGTCTACGACGTCTCGCGCCCGGCCGAGCCGCGGTTCGTGCAGGTGCTGGCGACGACGAACGGTCCGGAGGGGATCCTGCCGGTCCCGTCGCGGAACCTGCTCGTCGTCTCCTCCGAGGAGGACGCGGCCGAGGACGGCGTCCGCGCGTCGGTCTCGGTGTTCGGCAAGGGGCAGCGGTATGCCCGCTCGGCCGGCACGGCTCTGCTCGATGCCGCGGCTTTGCGGGGCTCGCAAGCTCACTCCTCAGCCGCGGCCTTCCCGTCCATCGTGTCCGCCGACGCCCGCACCTCCGCGGGTACGAAGAAGCCGATCGGCTGGACCGCGCTCGGCGCGCTCTCGGCCGACCCGGCCAAGCGTGACCGCCTGTGGACCGTGACCGACGCCGCGAAGTCGCCGACGTCGATCCTCTCCGTCTCGACCTCCGGTTCGCGCGGCTCGAAGAACGGCCCCGCGGTGATCGACCGCGAGATCGTCGTGACCGAGGCCGGCGAGCCGGTCGGCCTGGACGCCGAGGGCATCTGGGCGCGGCCGTCGGTCCGCGGCAAGGCGGGCGGGTTCTGGCTCGGCGTCGAGGGCGCGACCGGTCCGGAGAACGCGCTGGTGCGCGTCTCGGCGTCGGGCCGCGTGCAGGAGCGCGTCAGCCTGCCCGACGACGTCGCGGCGGGCCTCGGCAAGTGGGGCATCGAGGGCGTGACGGGCATCGTGGACCGCGCCGGCGAGCACCTGTTCGTCGCGCTTCAGCGGGGCCTGACCAGCGACGACGGCGTGGGCGGCTACGCGCGCATCGGCCGTTACGACGTCGCGACGGGGGAGTGGACCTGGTTCGGCTACGAGCTGTCGGAGCCCACCGCCGACGGCGACTGGGTCGGCTTGTCCGAGGTGACGGTCGTGGACCGCGACACCCTTGCCGTGATCGAGCGGGACAAGCTCAACGGCCCCGCGGCGAAGCTCAAGGCCGTGTACACGGTGGACCTGCCGAAGCGGGACCCGCGACCGGGCACGGTCCCGGTGCTGCGCAAGAAGCTCGCTGTCGACGTGCTGCCGGCGCTCCGTGCCACGAACGGCTGGACGCAGGAGAAGCTCGAAGGCCTCACGATCGGCGGTGACGGCCGCGTGTACGCGATCACCGACAACGACGGCGTCAAGGACGCGACCGGCGAGACGGTGTTCCTCGACCTGGGCAACGCCCGCAAGATCTTCCGCTGAGTGCTCACCCCGGCGGTCGAGCTTGTCGAGACCTGGTGAGGTCTCGACAAGCTCGACCATCTGGAACCATCGGGAACCAGCGGAAACCGCCGGATCAGCCCCGGGCGCCCACGTGGATCGCCAGCGCCCCGTAGGCCGGGACCGAGGCCGTGAACCAGCCGCCCGAGTCAACGGTCCGCTTCACCGAGCAGTCCGTGGCGGCCACGACATCGCAGTACGTCCCTGCAGGCAGCGACGTCTGGAACGAGCGCTGCACGGCCGAGGCGGTGTTGTTCAGCACCACGTAGCCCTTGGCGCCGCGGCCGTAGGAGACCAGGTTGCCTCCGTCGTCCCACCAGTTGGTGACCTCGGTGCCGGCCACCTCGTTGTGGAAGCCGACCATGCCGCGGATCTCGGTCCAGCGCTGCGTGCAGGTCCACCTGCCCGTGCCGCAGGTCGCGTCCGGGACCGTGGTCTCGGTGGCGCCGGGCGCGCCGGCATCGTTGTTCGAGAACTCGTAGCCCGAGTACACCGACGGTGAGCCGTACGGCCACGACAGCAGGAACGTGTTGGCCAGGACGTACTTGGCGCCCCACTTGTAGTTCATCGACTCGCCGTTGCGCTCCGTGTCGTGGTTGTCCACGAACACGCCCGCCCGGTCGTAGGGCAGCTTGCCGTCGCCGATGAACCGCAGGTTCTTGATCTGCCCGTCGAAGTCACGCTTGAGCTGCCGCGCGTAGTCGAACTCGTGCGAGTCGCCGCTGCCCAGGTACTCGGACGGCTGGATCGGCTCGCCCGCGGCCCCGATCACCTCGTGCACCCAGAACACGTTCGGGTTGCTCATCCGCGCCTTGATCGCCTCCAGGTCCGACGCCGGGATGTGCTTCGCGGCGTCGATCCGGAACCCGTCGACGCCGAGGGACACCAGGTCGTCGAAGTACGCGGCGAGCCGGCCGCGCACGTAGTCCGAGCCGGTGCGCAGGTCCTGCAGCGAGACCAGGCGGCAGTTCTGCACCTGGTAGCGGTCGCCGTAGTCCGAGATGTTGCTGCGGCAGTCGTTGAAGTCAGCGGCGCTGTACGTCCCGGCGAAGTTGTCGTCCGAGAACTGCGTGCCGGCGACGCCCGTTCCGGACTGTCCGGCGCCCGCCATATGGTTCACGACGGCGTCGGCGATCACGCCCACTCCCGCGGCGTCGCAGGTGGCGACCATGTTCGCGAACTCGGCCCGCGTGCCCAGCTTGGACTCGATCTTGTAGCTCACGGGCTGGTACGACGTCCACCACTGCGAGCCGCGGATGTGCTCCATCGGTGGGGAGACCTGGACGTAGCCGAACCCGGCGGGTCCGACGACGTCGGCGCACTCCGCGGCCACGGAGTCCCAGGTCCACTGGAACATGTTCAGGATGACGTCCCCGTCGCCGTGCGCCGGGGTCGCTGCCCGGGCCGGCTCGGCGGCGGGTGTGGCGGCGCTCGCGACCGGGCCCAGGGTCAGTGCGGCGGCGAACGTCGTCAGGGTGGCTAGCAGGCGGCGGGGCACGTTCGGATGGCGCGTCATGGCGGCTCCTTGCGGCGTCGTCCCGGCTGAGGCCAGTGCGGCGTTGCACGGCTGTTTCCGGATCTTGCTGCAAGCCTTGCAGAAACGTACGACGACACGCCAGAGGCCCGGGTGAAATACCCGGGCCTCTGGCGTGTCGTTGCCCCGACGGGGGTCGGTTCAGTCCTCGTTGGGCATGAGGATCCAGAACGCGATGTAGGCGAGGACCTGCGGTCCAGGGATGAAGATCGAGGCGACGGCGAGGACCCGGACGAGCGTCGGGTCCCAGCCGAATCGGCGGGCGATACCGGCGCAGACACCGGCGATCATGCGCCCCTGGCGCGGACGGGAGAGTGTCTGTGTGCTCATGTCATCGACGCTACGCGGGCCGCGGTCTGTCTGGTATCCGGTGACCCCCGGGTCCGGCCCTGAACCTACCCGGAGGGCCGACCAGGGTGGACCGGGCCGCCCGCGGGGGTGCTCAGGCGGCCTGGCGCTCGTTCGGGATGGCGACCCAGCAGATGAGGTAGGCCAGCACCTGCGGGCCGGGGATGAGGATCGAGGCGACGGCGACGACCCGCACGACCGTGGGGCTCCAGCCGAATCGGCGGGCGATCCCGGCGCAGACACCGCCGATGATGCGCCCCTGGCGCGGACGGGAAAGGGTGTTTGTGCTCATGTCCTCGACGCTACGTGTGCCGCACCCGGGGCGACATCTGGGCTCACCCGGATCTTGCCCTGAGCAAGGTCTGAGAGCTCCCCCGGAAGAGGTAGGGGTGAACTTCCTCGAAACGGTCCGGTCGGGCTTCCGGCGCCGCCTAGTCTTGGGCCGCTCGATCGACGACCGGAGGCCGTGGTGGTTGTTGCTGTTCCTGTCCTTTCCAGGAGCCTTCGGGGTGCTGCGGTCCGTGCCGCAGCGGCCTTCGCCGGTGGTGCGCTGGTCGCGTCCTCGGTACTGGGCCCTGCTGTCCCCGCTGTCGCGTCGGCGGCGGACCTGCCGGCACCCTCCGGTATCACGGTGGGCGGCCAGGCCTGCGAGGCGGAGCCGGTTACCGTCGTCCGCGACCGGCAGGGCTCCGACGAGCTGCCGTTCACCGCCGAGCTCGACGCAGGGGTCAGGCGCGTCACGGTGACCGCTCTCGACTCCCTCGGCAACACCGCCGCCAGCTGGTTCTTTGAGGCGTACGACCAGGCCGTGCAGGGGTCGCTCCGGGCGGACGCCCTCACCGACAACGCCGTCAACACCCTGCGGGTCAGCGTGCTGGCCGACGACGGGACGAGCGGCCCGGCGGCAGAGTGCACGTTCCTGCTGCGCCGTGGTCCCATCGCCGAGCTGTCGATCGTCCCGGTGCTCGGCGCCGAGACCGTCTACACCCCCTGGTCCGCGCGAGGAGGCGTGGACGTGGCCGGTGCGTTCGCGGTCGTCGCTCCTCAGTCGCCGGACACCGTCGCCTTCGCGTACGGCTACGCCGCGGAGGACACCGCGGAGCCTGCGGTCTGGACGAACGTGCCCGCGACGGAGCACGCCGTGATCCCGTTCGTCCCGACAGCCACGGGAGAACAGGTGATCAAGGTGGCCGAGGTCGATGAGACGGGTCTCGTGGGCAAGGTGACCAACCGGGAGGTCATCGTCGCGCGCCCGGATCGCGCCCAGGCGGTCCCGCCTGCGGTCACCGCGCGGAAGCTCGCGGACACCGACCCGGTCGACGACCTGGTCACGGTCCGGCTCACCCTCACGAACGATCTTGTGGCGCCGGCAGGTGAGGCGACGCTGTACGACGGCGACACCGAGGTCGGCCGGACCACGTTCGACGCCCGCGTCAAGGACGTACCGGTGCGGCCGAGCCAGGTCGGCCCCGGCCACCGCGATCTTCGTGTCGAGTACGTGCAGTTCGCCGGGGCGCCCACCGTCACGAGCACGCTGCGGGTCTGCCTCGTCTCGTGTCCGTTCACAGGTGGGTCGGTCGTGGTCAAGTCGATCATGTCGGTCGGCAACTCCCACCCCAGCTACAACAGCTCCTACTCGGCGTGGGTCGACGGCTTCAGCCCGAACCCGTCGTCGTACGCGTACCAGTGGCTGCGCGACGGTGCGGCCATCAAGGGCGCGACGAGCAACCAGTACCTGAGCTCGCCGGCGGACGTCGGACGCAGCATCTCCGTACGAGCCACGGCACTGGGGCCCACCATGAGCCCCCGCTCCGTCACGTCGACGCCGTTCACGGTCCGGCCACGGGACACGATGCACGTCAGCTATGGGCTCAGCGGTGTCGGCAGCCCCTGGGAGAGCAACTACTGCTACTGCCAGGCCATTGACGGCCGAAGTGCCGGCATCGCAGGCAGCGGATGGGCGGCGCAGGCTCTGGTCGCCCGCCCGTACTCGGAGTCATACATGACGAGCCCGGTGCCCTCGACCAGCACCGAGTCGCCGGCTGCCTTCTGGTTCGAGTCCGAGGGCTATGTCCAGGGCCGCGGATGGGTCGGCTCCAAGGCCAGGTCGAACATGTACTACGTCGGCAGCATCGGGGAGAAGCGTCGGCTCGAGGCCATCCGGATCTCGCCTGGCGGGCCGCACGCGTCGTTCTACGACGTCTGGTACCGCGTGTACGTGCCGAAGTTCGGCTGGCTGGGCTGGGCGAAGAACGGGGAGGCCGCGGGTACGACGGGGTACGCCTACCGCATCGAGGACGTCCAGATCCGTGTGCTGCCCAGGGGCAAGACACCCACGGCTACAACGACCGGCAACGCGTCCTTCTACGACAAGACGACCCAGAACCAGGTGGAGGTGCAGCCCTACCTGCGGCCGGCGGGCTGGAAGCCGATCGTTCGCGGTGGGGCGACCGCTGGGTACACCAGCACCTCGCAGCGCCTCAACGCCGTGAGCATCGACGTGAACGGCCGGGAGTACTCGGGCGGTGTCCAGGTGTCGGCCAAGGTCGAGGGCTCCGGCTGGCGGCCCTACGTGAGCGACGACAGGGTCTCGGGCACGTACCACCGCACCAACCGCACCTCCGCCTACCGGATGCGGCTCACCGGCGAGATGGCCAAGCGGTACGACCTCTACTACCGCGTCCACGTGGCCGGCACCGGCTGGCTCGGCTGGGCGAGGAACAACGGGCGCGCCGGCACGGAGTCGTACAAGTACCGCAACACGGCGGTCCAGGTGGTGCTCGTCAAGAAGGGCGAGCGGCCGCTGATGAGCGCCTATGGCCGGGCGGCCTACAGGGGCTGAAGCGGGCCAAGCGGGCCGGTGCCGGGCGGCGGTCCCGCCCGGCACCGCGAGGGGTCTCACCACCCGCCCGGCGCCAGCACCTTCCGGATCCGCTTCTCGCTGACCGGACCGTCCGTGCCGAGCTGCTGCGCGAACAGCGACACCCGCAGCTCCTCCAGCATCCAGCGCACCTCGGCCAGCTCGGTGGCGCGGGCGGCGTCCGGCGACCCCGCCGCGTACGTCGCCTGCGCCTTCTCGTACGCCGACGTCACGTCGCCGATCCGCCACGCGAGGTCGGCGTCGCGCCCGGGGTTCTCCGCCGCCTTGGTCAGGCGGTGGGAGTCCGCGCGCAGGTAGCGCGCCAGGTGCGGCAGCCGCCGCGGCGGCGTCGCCGACACGAACCCGTCGTGGATCAGGGACGTGCGGTGCTCGCGGATGTCCTGCAGCGTGTTGAGCAGCGCCAGGCTGCCCGACGCGCGGACCTCCGCCTCGAGCGTGCGGCTCGCCGACAGCGCGGCGACCACGTGCCCGACGACGCGGTGCACCTCGTCCTCCAGGTGCTTCCGGACGAACGCGAGCGCGTCGGCGTAGTCAGCCGCCGACCGCACGGCCGCCGCGTCCGGCCCGCCCGGCGGCGTGTCGTAGCGCGCCTCGTCGGCCGGTGACGTCAGGGAGACGACGGCGGCGAGCTGCAGGTCCGCCACCAGCGCCTCTGTGCTGGGGTACGGCGACGCCGCGAGCGTCAGCGACTGCGTGCCGGTCCACCGCGACGTGATCCGCCCGGTCCCGAGCGCCGTCTCCGACAGCAGCAGGCGGCGCACGCCGGCGGCGTGCGCGGCGGCCTGGGCCGTCTCGTCCGCCAGGATCCGGAGCGCGACGCCGACGGTGCGCGCCTGCCCCTTCACCTTCGGGGCGGTCTCCTCGACCAGCGCGGGGAAGCCCCGCACCACGACCCCGGCGCCCACGTCGGTCGACACCGACTCCGGCAGCACCCCGCCGTCGGGCAGCCCGGCGGGCCACCCGGTCAGCCCGGTCTGCTCCCCGACGACGGCGCCGGCGCTCGTGCCGCTCCCGGCCGGGGCCGAGGCACGCGCGCCGACCGCGGCCGGCGACGCGGCGCCCGGCGCGGGCGCTTTCGCTCCCGGGGCCACGGACGCGGGGCCCCCGGCCACGGCGCCCCCGGCACCAGCGGCGGCCTGGGCCTCAGCCAGCGCGGCGCCGACGGCCCCGCGCACCGCCGACCGCACGGCGGCCTCCGCGCGCGACGCGAGCTTGCGCTGCAGCAGCACCAGGTCCTTGGACTCGTCCAGCACCACGGACGAGGCGTTCCGGCCCCGCCCGCGCTCCTCGATCACGCGGAACGTGACGCGCAGGTGCCCTGGCAGCCGGGAGACCCGCTCGTCGTCCCACACCTCGGCGGGCACGACGACGTCGCGCAGCGCGCGGACCGCCCTGGTGAACGCCGACGTGTAGGGCTCGGCCATGTCGCCCGCCCGGGCGATGTCTTCCCAGGCCGGAGCTTCGGCGCGCAGCCAGGCCACGACCTCGCGGGCGACGTCGGGCGCCGGTACGAGCTCTCGCCGCACCGCCTTGGGCAGCGACTTGATGGTCGCGACGGTCAGCTCCTCGAGGAGCCCGGGCACCATCCAGTCGAACCCGTCCGGCACCACGCGCGCGAGCACGGCCACGGGGACGTGCACGGTGACGCCGTCGGCGTCGGAGCCGGGCTGGAACTGGTAGGTGAGCGGCAGGGAGAGCTCGCCCTGGGGCCAGGTCTCGGGGAACTCGGCGGTGTCCACGGAGGCGTCGCCGACCAGCTGCTCCATGGTGAAGGTGAGCAGGTCGGGCGTCTCCTTGCGGGCCCGCGACCACCAGCGGTCGAAGTGCGCCGCGGACACCACGGTCTCGGGCACGCGCTCGTCGTAGAAGGCGAAGAGGTCGTCCTCGTCCGCCACCAGGCCGCGCCGCCGGGAGCGAGCCTCCAGCTCGCCGGCCTCCTCCAGGAGGGCACGGTTGTCGTGGAAGAACCGGTGGTGCGTGGTCCACTCGCCCTGCACGAGCGCGTGCCGCACGAACATCTCGCGGGCCGCCTCGGGGTCCACCTTCGCGTAGAGCACGCGGCGGTCGGACACGATCGGCACGCCGTACAGCAGCACCTTCTCCGTGCACATCGCGGCGCCCTGCTTGGTGGACCAGTGCGGTTCCGAGTAGGTGCGCTTCGCGAGCGGCCCGGCCAGGTCCTCGGCCCACTCGGGCTGGATGCGCGCGACATCGCGGGCCCACAGCCGGCTGGTCTCGACCAGCTCGCCCGCCATGATCCACACCGGCGGCTTCTTGGACAGCGGCGAGCCCGGGAAGATCGCGAACCGCGCTCCACGTGCGCCGATGTACTCGTTGCGGGCCTGCTTCTTAGCGCGCTTCAGCGCGATCTCGCGCTGGGCCCCACGCAGGTGCGCGACGGCGGACGCCTTGACCTCGCCGGTGTCCTGCATCCCCATCTGGGAGAGCAGCCCGGAAAGCAGCGACCGGTGAATCGTGTCGTCGTCCCAGACCTGCCGAAATGAAGGTGACGCAGCGTCGTCGCCCTCCGCCGGACCGGACCCAGCGCCGTCGGACCGACGCCGCGGCTGGAACGACATCTCGATGCCCAGCGGCTTGGCCATCTCGCGGAGCTGCGCCACGACGTCCTGCCACTCGCGGATCCGCAGGAAGTTCAGGTACTCCGCCTTGCACTGCCGCCGGAAGGCCGAGCTGGAGAGCAGTCGCTGCTGCTCCCGCACGTACTCCCAGAGGTTCAGGTACGTCAGGAAGTCGGAGCGCGGGTCGGCGAACCGGGCGTGCTGCTGGTCGGCCTGCGCGCGCTGCTCGGCGGGGCGCTCGCGCGGGTCCTGGATCGACAGCGCGGCCGCGACGATCGCCACCTCGCGGGCGACACCGTGCCGCGAGCCCTCGATGACCATGCGCGCCAGGCGCGGGTCCATCGGCAGCTGCGCGAGCGTGCGGCCCACCTCGGTGAGCTGCGTGACGCCGTCGACCTCCTCCAGCGCGCCGAGCTCGGTCAGGAGCTGCACGCCGTCGCGGATCGCGCGCGTGTCCGGCGGCTCGACGAAGGGGAAGCGGGCGACGTCGTCGGGCGTGCTGACCACGCCCACCGAGATCATCTGCAGCAGTACCGACGCCAAGGAGGTGCGCAGGATCTCGGGCTCGGTGAACTCGGGCCGCCCGTCGAAGTCCTCCTCCGAGTAGAGGCGGATCGCGATGCCGTCAGCGACGCGGCCGGAGCGGCCGCTGCGCTGGTTGGCCGAGGCCTGCGAGACCGGCTCGATGGGCAGCCGCTGCACCTTGGTCTGCTTGGAGTAGCGGCTGATGCGGGCGGTGCCCGGGTCCACCACGTAGTGGATGCCCGGCACGGTCAGCGAAGTCTCGGCGACGTTCGTGGCCAGCACGATGCGCCGCGACGCGTGCTGCTGGAAGACGCGGTGCTGCTCCGCGCTCGACAGCCGCGCGTACAGCGGCAGGATCTCGACGTGCTGCGGGTGCTTCGGGTCGCGCGCACGTTCCTTGAGATGGCCGGCGAGTCCGTCGGCGGCGTCGTGGATCTCGCGCTCGCCGGACAGGAACACGAGGATGTCGCCGCTGCCCTCCCGCATCAGCTCGTCGCAGGCCTCGATGATGCCGGTGACGAGGTCCTTCTCCTCGTCACCACGGGCCTTGCCCTTCTTCCTGGGGCCGCCCTGGTCGCGGGCCGACGGCGTCCGCCCGCCCTCCGTACCTGGCTCGCCCTCGTCCGGCGAGAGCGGCCGGTACCGGATCTCGACCGGGAACGTTCGGCCGGACACCTCGACGATCGGGGCCAGGTCCGGGAGCACGTCGGTGACGTACTCGGGCGCCCCGCCCCGCTGCGCCAGGGCCGCGGGGGAGAAGTGGGCCGCGAACCGCTCCGAGTCGATCGTGGCCGACGTGATGATCAGCTTGAGGTCGGGCCGTTGCGGCAGCAGCCGCGACAGGTACCCGAGCAGGAAGTCGATGTTGAGGGACCGCTCGTGCGCCTCGTCGATGATGATCGTGTCGTAGGCCAGGAGCTGCGGGTCGCGCTGGATCTGGGCGAGCAGGATGCCGTCGGTCATGACCTTGACCAGCGTCTCGTCGCTGGACTGGTCGGTGAACCGCACCTGGTAGCCGACGACGCCGCCGAGCTGGGTGCCGAGCTCCTCGGCGATGCGCTCCGCGACGGTGCGCGCGGCGAGGCGGCGGGGCTGCGTGTGGCCGATCTGGCCCTCGCGACCGCGTCCCAGCTCGAGCGCGATCTTGGGGATCTGCGTCGTCTTGCCGGAGCCGGTCTCGCCCGCCACGATCACGACCTGGTGGTCCCGGATCGCCGCGGCGATGTCCTCGCGCCGGGCGGAGACGGGCAGCTGGGCCGGATAGGTGATGTCCGGCAGCTCGACGGCGGCCCGCTTGGCCGCCGCGGCCGCGAGCTGTTCCGCGGAGACGCGCTGCGGCCCGGATCGCCGCGGACGGCGGTTCTGGTTGCCGGCGCGCCTGCCCGAGCCACGGCGGTGGTTCCGGCCTCCGCCCGCGCGACCGCGATCGCCGTCGGACACAGGGGTGGAAGAAGGCTCGGTACTCACAACCCCTCATTCTCCCAGGAACGGCAAGATGATTTGCCGCGGGGTCCGACGGGGCCCGCCCACGTGTCAGACGCACAGGTCACGGGGGTGATCCGTGCGTCTGACACGGGGTACTAGCCGGCCTCGGCCGCGTTCATCAGGTCCAGCACGCCGTGCTGGCAGCCGTGGCCCGTCGCGGGCCGCACCAGCGGCCCGGCCCAGTGCGGCCCGTACATGCCGAGCGAGTCCCGGTTGTTGGCCCACGCGGCGTCGGCCTGCCGGTCGAGGTACGCGCTGTACGGACGGTCGCCCAGGGCCACGTTGAGCTTGCCCAGCCCGCGCACGTAGGCCCCCTTGAACGACGCGCCGTCGCTGTTGCAGTCGTCGCCCTCGTTCACCTCGCGGAGGATCCCACCGGGGTTGAGGTAGGTCGAGCCGGTCGAGGCATCGGCCAGGTCGCGGGCGGTCTCCAGCAGCGCCACGTCGCCGGTGGCCCGGTGCAGCTCGGCCAGCGCCCCGAGGATCACGCCCTGGTTGTACGTCCAGGTGGGCTGGCCGTTGTTGGCACACGAGTCGTTCAGCCCGTCGTTGACCAGGTTGCCCGAGTTGATCATGCCGCTGTCCCGGAACCACTCCCACCCCTCCTGCGCCCGCTGACGGTAGGTGGTGTCGCCCGGGATCCGGTTGTGCAGCGCCGCGTTGAGCTGCACGTACAGCTCGTTGGTGATCGCGTTCTTGTACGCGATGCCCGTGTTCCACTGCACGCCGCCGCCGCACTTGTCGGTCCAGTAGGCGCGCATGTGGTCGGCGTCGGCCCGGGCGGTGCTCAGGTAGCGGCTGTCCCCGGTCAGGTCATAGGCGGCGATCCAGGCCAGGCCCCACCAGCCCGTGTCGTCCAGGTACTCGTTGCGGAACTGGCCGTCGCGCGAGCCCACGTTCTTGTCGTAGGTCTGCGCGATCGCGTACCGGTAGCTGCCCATGCCGCTGATCCGGGCGTTGTCGATGACGGCGGTCAGCGCGTTGGCCCCCGTCCACCAGCCGTTGGTCTCGAACAGGCCGGTGTCGCGGTCCCACAGCATCATCAGCGCGGTGGCGGCCGCCGTCGAGCGGCTGCCCGCGTTGCGGTCGTTGCGCGCCCAGCCGGTGCACGCGATCTCGGCACGGTCGCCCGCCTTGCCGCAGGCCCGCAGCGCGCCGACGCCGGTGTTGTTCCAGTCGTCCACGTTGTACATCTGGGTGCGCCAGCCGGTGGAGCCCGCCGGGATCGTCGTGGCGCCCAGCCGGCTGCCCGACGCCCACGTCCGGCCGCCGTCGAACGAGCGGTCCAGCCAGACCTCGTCGCCGGGCTGTCCGCCGTCGATCGAGCCCCAGCCCATGACATCGGGGTCGGACACGTGCAGCCGGATCGTGCGGCCGTGGACCGTGGTACTCACCGGCACCCGGTCGCCCACCGCGGCCCCGGGGTCCCGGGCGTCGCAGTAGATGTCGCAGATCTCGGCCAGGGCGGCGGCCCGCGTCCCGGTCCCGCCGGGTCCGGCGGTGGCCTCCGGTCCGGCGGCGCTCGCGCCGGCCGGCGCCGCGCCCGCCGGCGGGGCGGGGGTGAGCGGTACCGCCACCAGGCACATGGCGGCCAGCGCGGCGGCGAGGCCGAGGGCAGGCCGCCCGGACCGCCGGCCGGGGTGTCTCCTGAAGCGTCGGTGCGTGCGGTGCGAGGGCGTGTCTGACAGCGTTGTCATCGGTTCTCCCTGTGCTCGTACTGTCGTCCGTCGGTGGAGAGCTGAGCAGTGCGAACGCGGCCCGCAGGGCCGCGGCCCGACCAGACTCACCGGTCCACGCGGATCCGTCAACAGCCGCACGGGTCCGCCGCGGGACCGGTGCGTGGCCTGCGCAGGTGGCCCCTGCCGGCGGCGACATGGGGATCGCTCCCCATGTCGCCTCCGGCAGTGGCCGCCTAGGCTGCCGAAAATCCCTGTGACGTGCGGGGATGCCGGAAAGGGAGCTGGATGGCCGAGCAGCTGAGGGTCGATGCCGACGCGCCAGGGCGCACGCCATGAGCCCGGAGACGATCGCGCGTTCCGTACGACGGCTCACCGCCGCGGGCGTCGGCTGGCCGACGACGCGCCGGGTCGCCATCACGGTGCGCCTCGCGGGACTCGCCGACGTGATCGCGCTCGGCGACGCCGTGGTCGAGGGGCCGACGGCGGCCCGCGACGCCGTCGGGCACGTGCTGCGCACCGCGGGCCGGGAGGCCGACCCGGCCGCTGCCCTGCGTGAGATCGCCAGGATCCATCGGATCCTCGCGGTGCTCGACCGGCTCGAACCGGAGCCGGCGGAGGGGCGGCCGACAGGGCAGCCGGCGGTGCCGCCTGCCGGGACGCCCGCACCCGTCGACACCGCCGCCCAGGCCGAGACGGTCGCGGTGGACAGCCCGGTGGGGTCCCGGCCGCTGCCGGTCCGTCAGGTGGGCCCCGCCCGCCCGGACCCGGCGGCAGGACCGGCCGGCCATGCCGACGACGCGGGCGAGGGTCCGGCGTGAACCTGCTCGAGCTCGTCGACCTGTGCGAGAGCCGGATCGACGGGCTGAGCCGCAGGCGCCAGGGCTTCGAGCACCTGGACGTCCCGGAGTACGTCGAGATCCTGACCGAGGACCTGCGCGCGGTGTCGTCCGACTGGGACACCGCCGTAGGCCACCTGCCCGGCGGGAGCCCGGCGGAGGTGCGGGGGAGGGCGCGCGCCGTCCGCGACGCCGCCACGGGGCTGCGCACCATGCGCGGCGTGCTCCGCGGACCCGGCGCGTCCATGCCGGGCACGCGGAGCCTCGACGCCCTGGCCGACACGTTCGACGACTACGCGACCGCCCTCGAGTCCGGCCAGGCGCGGCACACGTCCGGCGTCGCGCGCCTGCGCGTGGCCCGGCACGGGGGCACCCGGCTCGCCTCGGTCGGCGGCACGGCCCCGCCCGAGGAGGTCGACGCCGTCTCACGGGCCGCGATCGGCGTCGTGGACGCCGCCTGCGCCGGGTACGCCGCCTGCCGGGACGCCTACCAGGCCGTGCTCGACGCCGAGGAGACGCTGCGCCGCGCGCTCGCCCGGCTGTCGGACGTCCAGTTGCCGGCCGCCCAGGTCGGCGAGGTGACCTGAGCGCCCGACAGCGGGATCAGTACGAGCAGCTGTCCAGCAGCGGCTGCAGCGCGGCCTTCTCGGCCGCGTCCACGCTCAGGCCCCAGCGCGACTTCGTGTGGATCCACATCTTCGAGTAGGCACAGCGCTTGCTCGCCAGCGGCGGTACCCACTCGGCGGGGTCCTTGTCGCTCTTCGAGCTGTTCACCTCGGCCGTGACCGCGATGAGCTGCGGCCCGGTGAGGTCGTTCGCGAAGTCCTGCCGCCGCGCCGTCGTCCACCCGTCGGCGCCCGAGCGCCAGGCCTCGGCCAGGGCAACGACGTGGTCGATCGAGATGTCCGCGGGCGCCGTGCGGGTCTGGCCGTCGTACTCGCTGTACCAGCTGCCCGACGTCGGGTAGCAGTCGCTGCCCACCTCCACGCCGTCGCCGTCGCGGCGCAGGACGGTCTCGCGGGTGGTGCAGCCGTCGACCGTGATCCAGTGTGGGAAGAGGTTCCGGTCGTACGGCGCTGACTCGCTCTCCGCACGGACCTGGAGGGCGTCGAGCTCGGACTGCGCCGCCGGCTTCGACGGGAGCCCGGGCGGGTAGGCGCTCGCGGACTGGGGATGCACCACCGTCAGGAGCGCGACGAGCGTCAGCGCCAGGGCCGACGCGACGAGATGGCGGGCGGGGTGGCCGCGCCGGGAGTCTCGCTGGGCGACGAGCTGCGACATGGGACAGACCTTCCTCGAGACCGACCTGGGCCCGTTCATGGTCGAGGCGTCCGGTGACGCCCGAATGACCACCATGTGTAGGTTAGCGAAATTTCACCCGTTCTGACCGAGTAGTGAGACATGGGTGGGCCGCGGCTGCCCGGGCAGCACGCAGAAGGTCCGCCCCACCCGGCGGTCCGGCACGGGTCTGGGGTGAGACCGTGCGGGAGGGCTCGGGGAGGCGGACCTCGGCAGGTGTGCGGGGCGACTCAGACGGCGCCGGCGGTCAGCAGGCCGAAGTAGTAGCCGATGCCGACCAGGATCAGGGCGCCGACGGTCTCGACGATGGCGAGCGCGAGGCCCCACCTGGCGAGCCACAGGTCGAAGCCCTCCTTGCCGGCGCGGGCGACCGCGATGGCGTTCAGCACGACGCCGATGATCGGGAGCGCGGCGAGGAAGAAGGTGACGAGGCTGAAGACCGTGGTCTGCGGATCCTCTTCCTCCGCCGCGGCGACGGCGGGAGCGGGCGCGGCGACGGCGGCCGCGGCGGCCGGTGCGGCGACCTCGGTCGAGGTGGCGGCTGCGGGGGCCGCTGCCGCGGCGGCGGGAGCGGCCTCGGTGGCGGGCTCGGAAGCGGGGGCCTCGGTCTCTGCCTTCGCCTCGGACGTCGCCGGCGCCTCGGCGGGCTCGGTCTCCACGACCTCGGTGGCAGCCGTGGCCGCGTTCTCTTCGGTCGCGGCCTCGGGGGTCGTGGTGTCGGGCGTGGTCATGGTGGTAGTGCTCCCCTGGTTGGCAGGTAGTCGGAAATGTCAGGCCATATTGTGGAGTATCCGATTGGTTCTGGATAGGGCACCGACATCAGGCCTTGGAACGACAGAGGCCGCCGCCCCGCAGGAGCGACAGCCTCTGTGCTGCGTGGTGCTGTCGGGCGCGCGTGCCGCCCGGTGCGCGCTACCTCAGGTCAGGCGCCGCTGCCGGCCGGCAGCGAGAGCGCCGCGACGACACCGAGTGCGACGAAGATCAGGTACAGCACGGTGAAGATGATCGAGAGGGCCAGACCCCACTTCGCGAGCTTGCTGTCGATGCCCGTCTTACCGGCCTTCGACACAGCGATCGCCGAGAGGATGATCCCGATCGGGGGCGCGACGAACGCGAGGACGAAGCCGACGATCGCGACGACGTTCGCCTGCGGGTCCTGCACGGTGCCCTCGACTGCGGGTGCGTTGGGAGTCTCGGTCATGGGGGGACTTCCTTTCACGGCCGTGCTTCCGGCCGCTCGGTTGCGGGCGCGGTGCGCCCGTACGGACCCGGGTCAGTGTGAAGCATCCGAGATGCACCAGGAAGACTTCATTGCGTTGTACGCCCGAATCGTTACTCTTGTCGATCGTGGGGCGTCGCCGACGCCTGGCGTGCGCCGTCCGCTGCCTCCGGGCGGGGCGGTTCACCTGGGCGCCGATAATTACTCCACCCGAGTTCACCAGATCGTGATACTGCTGTGTAAGGATCCGAAACGGCATGCGCCGCGCTCCAGCAGGCGGCGCACCGACCGAGGGGGAGACGCGTGAACCAGGCGAAGTCGCTCGTTCCACACGTACCCCGGACCGGCCTGCGCAGGTATCTCCGGCGGGCCTGGACCGGCGCCGTCGCGACCGCGATCGCCGCGGGCGTGCTGGTCACGGCGGCGGCGAGCGTTCCCGGTACGCAGGTCGCCCGCGACGGCGACGACCTGCCGATCCGGCTCTACGGCCTGCTCCAGAGCGTCACGGTGGGCGAGACCGAGACGGCCCCGCAGGGCGTCACGCTCACCCAGATCGTCGCGGTGCTCGAGCGCGCGGAGCAGGAGGCGCAGGAGCAGGGTCCCGCCTTCAGCCCCACCGTGGCGCAGGCTGCCGCCGAGCTCGGCATGCTCTACACGACCTACCAGATGCAGCAGCTCGCGTTCGGCGAGAACAACGAGGGCCTGCGCGTCGAGGACGCGCCGGCGCGCGGCACGGGGCCGGACGCGGACGGTCCGGGCTCCGGCTCCGGCTCCGGCTCCGACCAGGAGAGCGCCGACCAGGGAGACTCCGGCCAGGACGAGCCCGGCCAGGACGAGCCCGGCCAGGACGAGCCCGGCCAGGACGAGCCCGGCCAGGACGAGACCAGGACGCCGTCCGACGACGACACCCCGCCCGCCGTCCAGGTGTCGAACGAGCGCACCTCGGTGATCGACCCGGCGGAGGACGACCCGCACGCTGGTTATGTCACCTACGACGAGGTGGTCATCGCCGCCGTCCGGCTGGCGAACATGCTGGACCCGTCGGTGCCGAACGCGCTGGTGGAGGTCGAAGGGCTCGGCGGGCTCGGCGGGCTCGGAGGCCGGGCGGGTGTCTCCCTCCGCGAGAGCCTGCTCGACGTCGTCTCCGCGTTCGGCGGCTCCACGCTGGGCTACGCGAACGGCCGCATCCCGACCGACGTGCTGTGCCCGCTGAGCTTCGCCCCCGGCCACATGCTGCGCTGCGACGCCGCGGAGCGCTTCACGGCGCTCAACGTGGAGTTCGAGAAGAAGTTCGGCTACCCGATCCCGATCACCGACTCCTACCGCTCCTACGAGCTGCAGGTCGCGGTGGCGAAGACCAAGCCGCACCTGGCGGCGGTCCCCGGTACGTCGAACCACGGCTGGGGCCTCGCCGTGGACCTCGGCAACCCGATCGCGGGCGGCGCCTCCGACGAGTACGTCTGGCTGCGGCTGCACGGGCCGGACTACGGCTGGGACAACCCGTCCTGGGCCCGCCTCGGCGGTGCCAAGCCCGAGCCGTGGCACTTCGAGTTCTTCGCGGCGGGATCGATCCCGAACCGCGCGATCGATCCGTCCGACGTCGGCACCTGGACGCCGTCCGACTCGGCGACCCCGCGCTACAAGCCGTCGCCCGACCCGAAGCCGAGCGGTGGGAGCAGCGCCGGGAAGCCCGCGAAGCCGTCGGACGAGCCGGGGGCCAACCCGCCGTCGCAGAAGCCGCCGAAGCCGACGCCCAAGCCCACGCCGAGCGACCCGAAGCCGACGGAGCCCAAGCCGACGGACCCGACGACGAAGCCCACGCCGACGCCTACTCCTACCCCGACGCCGGACCCGAGCGACGATCCGGAGCCGAGCCCGACGCCGTCCGAGCCCTCGCCGTCGCCGTCACCGTCCGACCCGGTGGAAGAACCTGACCCGGACCCGTCCACCGACCCCGACTGCGAGGTCGACCCGGCCGGGTCGAGCGAGACGACCGAGCAGAGGGCCGTCGAGGAGAACGCGACCGAGGAGGAGGCCGGCGACGGGACCGACACGGACTGCTGTGCGGACGCGGTCGATCCGGCCGACGACACCGGCTCCGAGACCGATCCGACGACCTGCCCGGACGAGGACCCGGAGGGCACGGCCGGCGTGACGTCGTCCAGCCCGCTCGGTGTCCTCTCGAAGTCGTCGACGGTGGTCCGGGCGAGCCGCCGGCCCCGCCGGCCGGAGCTGGACTGACGGATGACGGCGGAGCGGACCTCGGGCGGCCTGGCCGCGGACGAGCCGGCCTCGGGCGATCAGGCCCCGGCCGGTGACCCCCGGCGGTTCCTGCGCTCCGGCCGGCTGGAGGCCCTGCCGCGCCGCTGGCGGGACAAGGTCGCGGTGACGCGGTACCTGGCAGCCCAGGCGCTCCCCACACTGCTGGAGCCGGTGACCGAGCGGGAGCTGACGGACCGGCTGCGCGAGCTCTCCTACGACCCGGCGGGTACCCGGCGTGCAATGGTTGACCACGGACTGGTGCAGCGCACGCGCGACGGGGCCGAGTACTGGCGCACCGAGCGCACCGAGTACGACGCCTGAGGGAGCGCCGCACAGGAGATACCTTGACCATATTGCGAGACAACGAAGACTCGCGTTTTCAGGATAGGAAATTCCATGAGTGAAGAACGAGCTGTCGCGGCGCTCGAGGCGGCGGGCATCCCGTTCGAGATCACCCGGCACGGTCAGGTCGCGAGCCTCGCCGAGGCGGCCGCCGCACGCGGGGTGGAGCCCGCGAAGCTGATCAAGACGATCGTCGTGCGTCGTGCCGACGACGACTTCCTGTTCGTCCTGGTCCCCGGCGACCGGCAGATCTCGTGGCCCAAGCTGCGGGCGCTGCTGGGCGTCTCGCGGCTGTCGATGCCGAGCAAGGAGGTGGCTTTCGAGGTCACGGGCTATGAGCGGGGAACCATCACCCCGTTCGGGTCGTTCCACAGGTGGCCCGTCGTCGCGGACTCCCGGCTCGGTGAGCCGGGTCCCGTGTCGATCGGCGGAGGTGCCCACGGTGTGGGTGCCACGCTCGATGCCGTCGACCTCACGTCGGCGCTCGGAGCCACGATCGCGGACGTGACCGACCCCGTCTGAGCAGCGTCCCGGACGGGCCCGCACCATGCGGAAGGTGGTAGTTCTCCTCCGTGCAACGCGACCGTAACGCCTGGGGGGTGGACGTAAGCCCGGTGTCGGGTGAACACTCGCCCTAGGCAATTCTTGCCCTAGCGGGGCAAGGGGTGGTCAGACAGCACCAAGAAGTGTCCAAGTTGACGATTACGTCAGTTGTGCAGAAGCAAGTGTCAACGAAGTCGAGGCCCGACCAATGCAGGACGGAGCGAATGACCCCATGGACCCTCTCCCGTCAGACTCAGCGCAGGACATGGTTCCCGGACGCGTGGGATCCGGAATCTCCTGCCGGAACACCTACGAGGGCACGGTGCTGACCCTCTGGGGTGACATCGACGCGCTGCTGCGCGAGAACGCGAGCGAGGCGATGGCCACGCTCGCAGCACGACCCGACCCCGATCCCGTCATCGTCGACGCCCGGGACGTCACGTTCATCGACTCCTCCGGGGTCGCCTTCATCCTCCAGGTGTTCGTGCTCGGTGAGGAGACGGGATCGCCCGTCCAGCTCCGGGAGCCGTCCGCCGTGGTCATGGAGGTCCTGGACATGGTCGGTATCAGCCAGCGCATCCCCGTGGTGCGCAGCGCCGGCGCCAGCGCCTGAGTCCTACCGCAGCACCACACCGAAGCACCACGTGAACGGCCGCGTCCGTACGGGCGTGGGAGTGGCACCCTGGTCCGGTGAAGAACTGGGCAGCGAACCTCACGTACTCCTCCGCGCGCACCGAGCGCCCCCGGACCCTCGCGGAGCTTGCCGGCATCGTCGCCGGCGAGCCCCGCGTCCGGGCCCTCGGCTCACGCCACTCGTTCTCGGACGTCGCCGACACCACGGGCGTGCACGTCCAGCTCGACCTCCTCGACGACGGCCGGCCGGCCCTCGAGGTCGACGCGGCCACGGGTGTGGCCTCGGTCCGCGCCGGACTGCGCTACGGCGACGTCGTCGCCGGGCTGCACGCCCACGGCCGCGCCTTGACCGCCATGGCCTCCCTGCCGCACATCTCCGTGGCCGGCGCCGTCGCCACCGGCACCCACGGCTCAGGTGACGGTACGCGCTCGCTCGCGGGCGACGTCGTCGGGCTGGAGCTGGTGACCGCGTCCGGGGAGACGCTGACCCTGCGCCGCGGCGACGCCGACTTCCCCGGCGTCGTGGTGGCGCTCGGCGCGCTCGGCGTCGTGACGCGCGTCGAGCTGGCCACGGTGCCGACGTTCGACGTGCGGCAGGACGTGTTCACGGGTCTGTCCTGGGACGCCCTGGTCGAGAACCTCGACGCCGTCATGGGCAGCGCGTACTCGGTCAGCGTCTTCACCAGCTGGTTCGAGCCCGACGTCCGCATGGTCTGGTGCAAGTCCCGGGTGGACGACGGCGTGGGCGCCGCCCCCGCGCTGCTGACCGAGCTGGGCGCCGCCCCCGCGACCGGGGCGATGCACCCGCTGCCCGATGTCGCCGCCGTCGCCTGCACGGAGCAGGGCGGGGTGCCCGGCCCGTGGTTCGAGCGCCTGCCGCACTTCCGGCTCGACTTCACGCCGTCGCTGGGGGAGGAGCTCCAGTCGGAGTACCTGCTCCCGCGCGCCGCGGGGCCCGACGCCGTCCGCGCCGTGCGGGCACTCGGCGACCGGCTCGGCCCGCTGCTGCTCACGTCCGAGATCCGCACGGTCGCCGGCGACGACCTGTGGCTCAGCACGGCGCCCGGCGACAGCCTCGCGCTGCACTTCACGTGGAAGCAGGACTGGCCGGCCGTGCGGGACGCGCTGCCGGAGCTGGAGGCGGCGCTGCTGCCCCTGGGCGCGCGGCCGCACTGGGGCAAGCTGTTCACCGTCCCGGTGACGGACCTTCCGGGCCTGTACCCGCGGTTCGACGACTTCGCCGCGCTGGCGGACCGGCTCGACCCCACGGGCACGTTCCGGGGCGGCTACGTGTCGGAGCTGCTGGAGCGCTGAGCTGTTGGCCTGCGAGGTCAGGGTGCTCCGGATGAAATGTTGCCCGGAGCGCCTGATTTCGCACTCGGGCGATCTATCCCGCAGGATCATGGGATGAGCGACGCGCAGAGCACGACCGCGAAGCCCGAGAAGCGTGAGGAGTTCAGCGGGCAGCTGGGCTTCATCCTGTCTGCCATCGGTTCGGCCGTCGGGCTCGGGAACATCTGGCGGTTTCCCGGGGTGGCCTACGAGAACGGCGGGGGCGCGTTCCTCGTGCCCTACCTGATCGCACTGTTGACGGCGGGCATCCCGATCCTCTTCCTGGACTACGCGATCGGGCACCGGTACCGCGGGGCCGCTCCGCTCGCGTTCCGCCGGGTCAAGCGCTGGCTGGAGGGTCTGGGCTGGTTCCAGGTGGCCATCTGCTTCGCCATCGCCGTCTACTACGCGGTGATCATCGCCTGGGCCCTCAGCTTCTTCGTGTACTCCTTCGACCTGCGCTGGGGCGACGACACCGCGGCGTTCTTCACGGGCACGTACCTCCAGCTGGCGGACGTCGGCGGCGCCGATCCGTGGATCACGCTCGACTTCGTGCCTGCGGTGCTGATCCCGCTGGTCCTGGTGTGGGTCGCGACGATCGTCGTGCTCGCGGCCGGTGTCGCGAGGGGCCTGGAGAAGGTCAACTTCGTGTTCATGCCCCTGCTGCTGCTGGCGTTCGGCACGCTCGTGATCCGGGCCCTGTTCCTCCCGGGTGCCGCCGACGGGCTCAACGCGCTGTTCACGCCGGACTGGGGTGCCATGGCCGACCCGAACGTGTGGATCGCCGCCTACAGCCAGATCTTCTTCTCGCTGTCGATCGCGTTCGGCATCATGATCACGTACGCCTCCTACCGGAAGCGCCGGGCGAACCTGACGTCGCCCGGGTTCGTGGTCGCGTTCGCCAACTCCGGGTTCGAGGTGTTCGCGGGCATCGGCGTGTTCGCCGCGCTCGGCTTCCTCGCCCACGAGCAAGGCGTCGCCGTCGCCGAGCTGGAGGGCATCAGCGGCCCCATCCTCGCCTTCGTGACCTTCCCCGCGCTCGTCTCCCAGATGCCGGCCGGTGGGCTCTTCGGGGCCCTGTTCTTCGGTTCGCTCGTGATGGCCGGCTTCACGTCGCTGCTGTCGATCCTGCAGGTCGTGTCAGCCTCCTTCCAGGAGAAGTTCGGCTGGAACCGGACCCAGGCGTCCCTCCGGATCGGGGTGGTCGCCGCAGCGCTCTCGGTGACGGCGTTCTCCACCACCACGGGGCTGATCGCGCTGGACACCGTGGACCAGTGGGCCAACAACATCGGCGTCGTGGCCTCGGCGGTGGCGACCACCGTGGTCATCGGCTGGGTGCTGCGTCGCACCGAGGAGATGCGGTTCCACCTGAACGCCGTGTCGACCATCCCGGTGGGGCGGTGGTGGAACTTCTGCATCGTGGTGCTCGGCCCCGTCGTGCTGACGTCCATGCTGGTCTCGCGCATCGTGACCCTGGTGCAGGAGGGTTACGAGGGCTACGCCGCGTGGTACCTGAACGTCATGGGCTGGGGCGTCGTCGCACTGTTCCTCGTCGCGGCGCTCGTGCTCACCCGGATGCGGTGGCGCGTCGAGCCCGACCGTTTCGATACCTGGCCGACGTTCGGAGGTAAGTCATGAGCGGCACAGCCGTCACCCTGCTGGTCGTCGCGCTCGTCGTCGTGTGGGGCGGCCTGGCGGTGAGCATCGCGGCCCTCGTCAGGCGGCCGGAGCGGACCAGCTACCCGCACGGGTGGGAGCACGAGGGCGGTCCGGAGGACCGGCCCGACGAGCCGGTCGAGCACGACACCTGATCCGGCCGGCGCTCGGCGACCCCCGCGACGGACAATTTCGCCGGACAGGTCGGTTTGGCGTCTTCGCAGGTCAGCCACGGTGCGCAGGGCGAAATGTACCAGAAACATGCCCTTCATCACAGTGTGACAATGGTCTCTAAGTTGCGGGTTTACGCCAGCGACCAGTCACGGTTGGGTGAGACTCGAGTCGAGGCGCCACGTGCGCCGTCGGGTTCTCTGCTCCCCTGATGACAGAGATCTGTCGGGTCGCCGGGGCCTCGCGAGACGTTCAAAAACCCGACCAGGAGACCCCTGATGCGCAGGCTTCCCGCCCTGACCGCCACGGCCGTACTCGCCGTGGCCACCCTCGCCCTGACCGCGTGCACCGACGCGTCGCAGCAGCCCGCAGGCTCTGACGGAGCGTCCGACGAGGCCAGCGCCGAGGCGTCGTTCGACCCCTCGACCGTCGAGGCCGACGAGGAGATCGCCGCGCTGCTCCCCCAGGAGATCGCGGACAAGGGCACGCTGACCGTGGGGTCCGACACCGCCTACGCGCCGGCCGAGTTCATCGACGCCGACGGCAAGACGCCGGTCGGGTTCGACATCGACACCATCACCGCCGTCGCCGCTGTGCTCGGCCTCGACGTCGAGGTCCAGTCGGCGGCGTTCGACGGGATCATCCCCGCCATCGGCTCCAAGTACGACGCGGGCATCTCGGCGTTCACCATCACGGACGAGCGGACCGCCGAGGCCAACATGATCAGCTACGCCGTGGCCGGCTCGCAGTACGGCGTCGCGGCGGGCAACCCCGAGGACTTCGACCCCGAGAGCCTCTGCGGCACCACCATCGGCGTGCAGACCTCGACCATCCAGGACGACGAGCTCACCGCGGCCACCGAGCAGTGCGAGAAGGACGGCGAGGAGCCGATCGACGTCGTGCGCTACGAGTCGCAGGCCGACGTCACCACCAACCTCGTGGGCGGCAAGCTCCAGGCCATGTACGCCGACTCGCCGATCACGGCCTACGCCGTCGAGCAGACCTCCGGCGAGGTCGAGACCGTCGGCGACATCCTGGACGCGGCGCCGTACGGCATCGTGGTCTCGCAGGACGACCAGGACCTGACCGACGCCGTGCAGGCCGCGGTCCAGAAGCTCATCGACGACGGCACGCTCGAGCAGGTCTTCGCGGCCTGGGGCAGCGCCGACGCCGTCGTGGACAAGGCCGAGCTGAACCCGGCCGAGTGACCCGACCGCCGAGTGCACGGCGCCCGCGGTCCGCACCACGTGCGACTGCGGGTACCGTGCACTCAGCTTTTCCAGGAGTCATCTCACGCAAGGTTCGAGGAAAGGACAGGCTGACGTGACGACGCAGACGTCGCCGTCGGGCAGCGACCCGGTGCCCAACCGGATCCACGCGCGGCCCGTGCCCCGGCCCGGCCGCCTCGTCGCGGCAGTGGCCGTGCTCGTGCTGGCCGCCATGGCGGCCAACGCACTGATCACGAACGAGAACTTCCGCTGGGACGTGGTCTGGCTCTACCTGCGGGACATCGTGGTCATCCGCGGTGTCATGTGGACCCTGGTCCTCACGTTCGGCTCCATGGCGATCGCCGTCGTGCTCGCCGTCGCGCTCGCGATGATGCGCCGGTCGGACAACCCGGTCATGCGCTCGGTGAGCTGGGCCTGGATCTGGTTCTTCCGTGGCACGCCGATCTACACGCAGCTCATCTTCTGGGGCCTGCTCGCCGTGCTGTACCCGCGGCTGTCGCTGGGCATCCCGTTCGGGCCGGAGTTCTTCTCGTTCCGCACCGACGAGGTGCTCACCGCGTTCTGGCTGGCGCTGTTCGGCCTCGCGTTCAACGAGTCGGCCTACCTGGCCGAGATCGTGCGCGCCGGCCTGACGTCCGTGGACCCGGGGCAGACCGAGGCCGCCAAGGCGCTCGGCATGAAGGACGGCAAGATCATGCGCCGCGTGGTCCTGCCCCAGGCCATGCGCGTGATCGTGCCGCCGACGGGCAACGAGACCATCTCGATGCTCAAGACCACCTCCCTGGTGGTCGCCGTGCCGCTCACGTTCGAGCTGACCTACGCCACCAGCGCGATCGGCAACCGCACCTTCCTGCCCATCCCGCTGCTGGTCATCGCGGCGCTCTGGTACCTGCTCATCACCTCGATCCTGATGGTGGGCCAGCACTACCTGGAGCAGTACTACGGGCGCGGGTTCGGGACGAGCACGCGGCGTCGCGGCCGGGGCAAGGGCCCGGCCGGTGGCAAGCAGGCGGCGATCGCCGCGGCCGGGACCGTGCAGCAGGACGTGAACAAGGACGTGACACCATGAGCGCCCCCACCGATGCCCCGGCCGTCCCGGCCGGCTCGACGGACATGGTGTCCGTCCGCGCCGTGCACAAGGTCTTCGGCCACGGGCACGACGCCGTGCATGTGCTCAAGGGCGTGGACCTCGACGTCCCGCGCGGCTCGGTCACGGTGATCCTCGGCCCGTCGGGCTCCGGCAAGTCCACCCTCCTGCGCTGCATCAACGAGCTGGAGGAGATCACCGGCGGCTCCGTCGTCGTGGGCGGCGACCTGATGGGCTACCGCAAGGACGACAAGGGGATCCTGCACCGGCTGCACCCCAAGGTGGTCGCGCGGCAGCGCTCGCGGATCGGCATGGTGTTCCAGCGCTTCCACCTGTTCCCGCACATGACGGCGCTCGAGAACATCATGGAAGCGCCCGTGCAGGTGCGGGGGCTGGCCAAGAAGGCGGCCAGGCAGCGCGCGCTGGAGCTCATCGAGCGCGTGGGGCTGTCCGACCGGACCGACCACTACCCGGCCCAGCTCTCGGGCGGCCAGCAGCAGCGTGTCGCCATCGCTCGGGCGCTCGCCATGGATCCCGAGCTCATGCTGTTCGACGAGCCGACGTCGGCACTGGACCCCGAGCTCGTCGGCGAGGTGCTCTCCGTGATGCAGGACCTCGCGCGGTCCGGCATGACGATGATCGTCGTGACCCACGAGATCGGGTTCGCCCGCGAGGTCGCCGACCACGTCGTGTTCATGGACGACGGCGTCATCGTCGAGTCCGGCCCGCCCGGCAGGGTGCTGGACGACCCGCAGGAGCAGCGCACCAAGGACTTCCTGGCGCACGTGCTCTGACCTCGGGAGACGCAGGTCACACGGGCCCGTCGAGGAACCGCTCCGACAAGAGCGCAACCTCGGCGGGCCCGCCCTGCGTCTAAGGTGCATGACGCAGACGAGGCGGCGCGCGGCGCGCCGCGAACCCACGCCGGGGCAGGTCACCGGCCACGCCTCCGGGCGGTGTACCGGATGAGCGAGGTGGCGGTGAGCCTGGAACCGGAGCGGGGCACCGGCGAGATCCCGGTGGTGCGCAGCGGCCAGGACCCGGTCGCGGACTTCACGGCGTTCGCGCAGGCCAACACCCCGGCGCTGTACCGGATCGCGTATCTGCTGAGCGGCGACGAGCACCGCGCCAAGGACCTGGTGCAGCTCGCGCTGGAGCGCACGTTCAAGGCCTGGAAGAAGGTGGCCGACGGCGACCCGTTCGCCTACGCGCGCCGCGTCCTGTCCACGGCCCGGATCGACACCTGGCGCCGTACCCGCCGGGAGGTGCTCACCGACGAACCGGTGCTCGGCCTGCGCGAGACGAGCACCCCGGCGTCGGACGCCGAGCTGGCCGAGCGGGACCGGCTGGTCCGCGCCCTCCTGGCACTCACCGTCAAGCAGCGGCGGGTGGTGGTGCTGCGCTACCTGCTCGACCGGTCCGAGGCCGACACGGCCGCGGAGCTGGGCATCTCCACCGGGACGGTCAAGTCCACCGCCTCACGGGCGCTGGAGCGCCTGCGCACCCTCGTGGTGCCCGCCGGCGAAGGGAGCCGATCATGAACGTGCACGACATCCACGCCAAGAAGGACGCCGCGCTGCTGGCCGGCATGAGGGCGACCGGATCGGCGATCAGGCCGCCTGCCGACCTCGACGCCACCGCGATGGCGACGCGCGCCGTGCGCAACGTGCGCCGGCGCCGGGTCGTGGCCACGGCGACCGCCTGCGTGGCCGCGGTGGTGCTCGCCGGGGCGGGCATCGGCGCGGCCGGGGCGTTCTACGCCGACCAGCAGCAGCCTCTGCCCGGCACGGTGAAGACCACGGCCAAGGGGGCTCCGTCCACCGAGCCGTCGTCCACGAGCCCGACGGCTGACCTCGCCGACGAGCCCACCGAGTACCTGGAGACCGGCGGCGGCACGCTGCCGGTGCTGCCGGGTGTCGAGCACGGCGTGGTCGAGGGAGCGGGGGCTGCGCCCTACATCCTCGGCGGGCTCTGGTACGAGGTCCCGGCCGGGGGCTGGACCGCCGTCGGCGACGTCAACGCGGGCGGCGTGGCCGGCTGGCTCGCCCCGGACCACCCGGAGGCGGACGGCCTCGGCGAGACCGGGACCATCGACGACATGGACGCCACGATCGAGCTGCGCAACGTGTTCGACGTCGCGGGCTGGACCGCACCGGCGAAGGACTCGGGCGCGACGACGATCGACATCGACGGCGCAGACCTCGTCGTCATCGAACAGCACGAGCGGGAGGGCAAGGTCCGGCCCGCCACCATCACGGTCCGCAGCGGCGACGAGGGCTGGATCATCGACACCCGGTTCGCGGCGACCGAGCAGGGCGACAAGATGTTCCGCGACTTCGTCGGGAACCTCTGGCTGAAGGAGGCGGGCGAGCCCGACTGGTACCTGCCGGAGTTCTCGGCCCCGGTGCTCGACGCCCTCGAGCGCGGGATCCCGGCCGACTGGGTGCGGACCGAGCACAACGGCCTGACGTTCGCGGTCCCGGAGGGCTGGACCTCGGCGGAGACCGACGGCGAGTTCTCCCCGGGCGTGGAGTGGACCGGGACGACGGTCACGCACGTGGATCCCGGCATCGACCAGGAGACGCTGAACCTGTGGACCGACGCCACCGCCGAGGAGAAGGCGCGTGCCGCCGAGGACACGGACGTGTTCGAGCGGGTCTACGTCCAGGGTGGCAAGCCCGGCGGAAACTGGTGGACGCCGTCCGGCACCCCGGGGTCCAGGATGATCGACGTCCCCGGCGCCGACTACGCCGAGGTGATCCCGAGCGCGCACAACGTCGACGGGGAGACCGACTACTACTGGGTCGACCTCTTCATCCACCAGGAGGACCGGGGCGAGAACCTGTTCCTGGTGGTCGAGTTCGACGGCGGCGAGCAGGGCCTGCGGGATCTCCACACGTTCCTGGGGACCCTGGACTTCCGCCGCTGACGGCGCTCGGCGAAGCACGTGTCGGACGTGCGGGCCACCCCCGTGGCCCGGGTGTCCGGCACGTGCTTCGTGGTTCCGGGAAATTTCTCTGAACCAATATGGAACCTTCGTCCCGGTCGGGCCGTGTTCCGTTCGTGACAGTCACGAGTCCGCGCGTTCGAGCGCCAGAGTCCCGGGCCCAGAGGCCCGTGGTCCTGCGCGTCGTGCGTGCCGACTCCAGCTCTGCGGACGACCTGGAGACCGTGACAACCCAGCAGAACACCCCAGACTCCCCATCCACCACGACACCGAAGTCAGACTCCGTCTCCCCGACCCGGCCGCTCACGGTGGTGCGAGGTGGGGACCGGGATGACGTAACCTCGCTGCCCGTGCGTACCGACCGGCCCAGGGCCACTCATGCGCGCAGGACCGCCCAGATCTCGAAGAACGAAGAGTTCACGGCGTTCATGCGAGAGGCCAAGGATCCGCTGCACCGGATGGCCTTCCTCCTCAGCGGCGACGCCCACCGCGCCGAGGAGCTCACGCAGCAGACCTTCGAGCGCTGCTACCGGCACTGGCACAAGGCCCGGCAGGGCGACCCGCTGGTGTACGCGCGGCGTGTGCTGGCGAACCTGCGCATCGACGCCTGGCGCCGCACGCGGCGCGAGGTGCTGACCGGGCCCGACGAGCTGCCGCAGGAGGACACCCGCGCGGCGCGCCCCTCGACCCGGATGCCCACGCGCACCGTGGACGACCGCGACACCGTCGTGCGCGCCCTCCTGCGCCTCCCGCTCAAGCAGCGCCGGGTCGTGGTGCTGCGCCACCTGCTCGACCTGTCGGAGTCCGAGGTCTCCAGCGAGCTCGGCATCCCCCTCGGCACCGTCAAGTCCACTGCCTCGCGCGGCCTCGCCCACCTGCGCGCGATCCTCGATCTCGATTCTCTGGGCGGAACGCGATGAACACGAACCTCTCCCACGGCGCTCCTGACGACGACTTCGTCGTCCGGCTCCGCGAGTCGGCGCACGCGGCCGTGCCCGAGTCGACGCTCGACCTGGACGGCGTCCTGCGGTCGAGCCGGCGCAAGCACACCGCTCGGCGGGCCGGCGTCTCGCTGGCGTCGACGCTCGTGCTGGCCACGGCGGGTGCCGGAGTGGCGGGCGCGCTCCCGGGGATCCCGGGGCTCTGGAGCAGCGCCCCGGTAGAGGTCACGCCCCTCGGTACGCCCGAGCCGATGGCCACGGTCGACGTCGAGCCCGCGCCGTCGCCCACCGACCTCCCGACGCCGGACCCGGCCACGGAGCTCGCGGACCTTGCGCCCGGAGTGACCTCGGTGGCGCAGCCGGCGGCCTACCGGGTGGACGCGAACACCGCCGTACTCGACCTCGGTCTCCCTGCGGGGAACGGCGACCGCTACCTGGCGGTCGTCACCCTGGCGAAGATCGACGGCCGGCACAGCGCAACCGACCTGGAGGTCCTGGCGGGCGGCGACACCGCCCTGCAGAACCTCCGCGCGGGGAACCTCGGCGGAACCCTGCTCTGGCGCGGCGTCACCTCCGACGCGATGGTCCTGCCGTCCGACGGCGGACCGGCCCTCGTGTTCGGCTTCTCCTCCGGTGCGAAGGAGGGGGACCAGTTCCTGGTCTTCGACGACCCGCAGACCGATGGTGCCGCGGACGCGCAGGGGGCGTCCGCGGCACCGGGGTCCGGGGCCGGTGCCGAGAAGGGCGCACCCGAGGCGGGCGCGTCGCTGCGGGTCACGCCGTTCGACGTGCTCGGCGACGGCAGCGTGTGGATGCGCGTGCTGCAGGTGGACCGGTCGACGGCGGAGCCGCGCGGCTTCGTCTACGCGAGCAGGAACACCTGGAGCGCCTCCTGGTGCCGCAGCACCTCACCGGAGTGCGCCGTCATCCACGACGTCGCCGGGAAGTCCGTGGACACGCCCCAGGCCGCCGAGCCCGCGCCGATGGTCGCGGAGCTCGCGCCGATGCTGGTCGACGACCCGCAGGCGAACGAGGTGCCCGCGATGGAGACCTGCGTCGCGCAGCGCACGGGTACCGACTGGACGGCTCCGGCCGGGCTCACCGGCAAGGCGTTCTGGCGTGCGCCCCAGGGTGTCGACGGCGACGTCTGGCGGCTCTGCCTCATCGACATGAGTGAGGCGCTGCAGCTCGCCGCGACGGGTGAGGTCCGGCCCGACGGCGGCGTGTCGCCCGCCCCGGCTCCGAGCGAGGAGCCGACTCAAGCTCCCGAGAACGAGGATCCCCTCGGTCTCGGTGAACTCCTGGAGGGACTCTTCGGGGGTTAGGACTTCCCGGTCCGCGTCTCGTCTGGGGAGATGGCGTGGGCCGGGAACAACCGAGCGGGCCGAGACAGAATCTGGGGATCTGTCTCGGCCCGCTCATTCTTGCGGCGGTGCGGCTTACTCGCCGTCCTCGCACGCGATGCCGTTGTTGTTCCGGTCGAGGTGCGGCATGTAGCCCGGCTCGGTGTTGGGCAGGGGCGCCGCGCCCGCGGCACGCACCGCGTCGCAGCTCCAGTAGAAGACGGTGCCCGGGTTCCCGTTGCCGTTCCCGTTGTTCTCCTGCTCCTGCTCCTCCTGCTGCTGTTGCTGCTCCTGCTGTTGCTGCTGCTCCTGCTGCTGCTTGAGCGCGGCCTCCTGCTCCTTGACCTGCGCCTCCCGGTCCCCGAGCGCCTGCTCGCGCTTGGCCACCTCGTCGCGCTGCTTGTCGACCTGCGCGCGGTCGGCCTCGATCTCGGCACGCTGCTCGTCGATGCCGGCCTGGATGTTCTGGGCGTCCGAGATCGCCTGGTTGGCGTCGGCCTGCTGGCCCGCCGTGACGATCACGCCGATGATCACGCCGAGCGCGAGCCCGGCGATGCCGATGGCCACCATCAGGCCGGCGCCAGGACCGCGCCGCTGTGTCTTGCCGGGCCGCTGGCCGGGGCCCATGGCTCCGGCCGCGACGGTGCCGACGGGGATCGGGCCACCGGACCGGCGGTTCGCGTCGTCGATGCTCAGCGGGCCGGGGCCACCGGGCCGCTGGTCGGCGGGCGTCGTCGTCGCCTTGCGGGCGCCGAGCCCTTTGATCGCGGCGAGCATGCCGGACGCCGGGCCCTTGGCCGACGTCTCTGGCGGCGGGGGCGGCGGTGCCATGCCGGGCTGCGGCGGGTAGACCGGCTGCGGGCCGGAGCCGGGGCGCCGGGCGCCCGCCGGCGGGGCGCCGATGGGCGCCATCGTCATGGTCGAACCCATCGCCTCGGCGGGCAGCACGGCCGGGGGTGCAGGCGCCGGGGCTCGGCCGGGGGCGTCGATCACCTGGATCGCGACGGTGCGGGTGTCCCCGCCTCCGTCCGGGGCGCCGGCGGGGGCCGGGGGCACGGGGGGCGCCGGGGGCGCGGCTGCGGTGGGTCCGGAATCGGGCTGGGGGGCGTCGGGGCGGTCGACCCAGTAGTCCCAACCGGGCGGGGCCGGTGGCCACGACGGGTCGGGAGCCCAGGTGGAGTCGGGTCGGAATCCCGGGGGCACCTGCCAACCCGGAGGCGGGTTGAAGCGCACGGGCATGGTTGCTCCTTCGATACGGTCGGCCCCACTATCGGCCATGCGGGTGGGTCGGCGCCAGAACCAGCGGGCCGATCGGACATTTCCCCCCGCGTGTGGAAGCGACAGTAGCGCGCCCGTGTCGGAGGTCACTGGTAGACCTGGGGGCATGTTCCTCCTGGAGCGTGAAGACGCCAGCAGTCTCGTGTACTCGGCCAGCGACCTCGTGATCGCGGGCGAGTGCGAGTTCCGCCTGCTCAGACGCCTCGACGAGCTCCTGGGCCGCAGCCCGCGCCGGGTGCGGGAGGAGGACCAGATGCTCGCCCGCACGGCGGCCCTGGGCGAGGACCACGAACGCCGCGTCCTGGCGGGCCACCTGGCCGCATTCGGCCCGGCCGACGACGAGCGGCCCGGCGGCGTGGTGGAGGTCGCGCCCGCGCGCCGGATGTCACGGGACGAGCTGCTCGACGCGCACTCGCGCACCCTGGCCGCGCTCGAGCGGGGCGCCGACGTCGTCTACCAGGCATCGTTCTTCGACGGGCGGTTCCACGGCCGGGCCGACTTCCTGGTGCGCGACCCCCTGGGCGCGGGGCTCCGGTACGCCGTGCACGACTCGAAGCTCGCGCGCCGCACCAAGGTGCGTGCCCTGCTCCAGCTCGCCGCCTACGCGGACCAGCTCCTGGCGGCGCGGGTCGACCCGACCGACGAGGTGCACCTGGTGCTCGGCACGGGGGAGACCACCTCGCACCGGCTGGCCGACCTGCTGCCCGTCTTCCGCACACGGCGCTCCCGGCTCACCGAGGTGCTCGACACCCACGTGGCCGACGCCGGCCCGGTGCGCTGGCAGGACGAGCGCTACCTGGCCTGCGGCCGCCTGCGCGACTGCCCGGACTGCGCCGAGGCCGCACAGCAGAGCCGCGACGTGCTGCTCGTCGGCGGGGTGTACGGGTCGCAGCGGGCGCGGCTCTCCGCCGCCGGCATCACCACCATCGACGACCTCGCGTCCGCCGAGGCCCCGCCGGACGGCATGGCCGCCGGCCGCTTCGAGGGACTGCGCGCCCAGGCGCGCCTCCAGCTCGGCCTGGACGAGGGCGACGGCTCGGTGGCGCTCGACCACCTGCCCGACGGCGTCCACCCGGACGGGCCCGACGCGCGCCTGCGCTGGCAGCTCGTGGCGACCGAGGCCATCGACGGGCTGCCGGCGCCGAGCCCTGGCGACGTCTTCTTCGACTTCGAGGGCGACCCGCTGTGGGAGGCGGCCCGGCTGCCCGGCGACGACCAGGCGCCGGCTATGGGCCTCGACTACCTCTTCGGCTGGGTCGAGCGACCCAGTCCGGACGACGGCACCCCGCCGTTCCACGGGCTCTGGGCCGACGACCTGGCGGCCGAGCGCGACGCTCTCGTGCGGTTCGTCGACTACCTGAGCGCCCGCCGCGAGACCTATCCCGACCTGCACGTCTATCACTACGCCGCCTACGAGAAGACGCACCTGCTCTCGATCGCGGCGCGCCACGGCGTCTACGAGGACGAGGTGGACCAGCTGCTGCGCGACGGGGTGCTCGTGGACCTCTACGCGGTGGTCCGCTCCTGCCTGCGCATCTCCAACCGGTCCAAGTCCATCAAGAAGCTCGAACCCCTCTACATGCAGGACGATCCGGCGCGCGAGGGCGTCACCAGCGCGACGGCGTCGGTCACCGAGTACGCGGAGTACGCGAAGCTCGCCGCCGACGGGGACGAGCGGGCGGCGGCGCTGCGGCAGCGCATCCTCGACTACAACGAGTACGACTGCCGCTCGACGCTGCGGCTGCTCGACTGGCTGCGCTGGGCGCGCGGCGCGGTGGGTCCGGAGGTCACGGCCTACGCGGTCGCCTCACCGGGGGCCGGCGATGCCGCCGGGGTCGGGGCGAGCACCTGGGTGCCCGGGCCTCCGGGTGGTGAGGGCTTCCCGGCGTCGGGGTCGGCCGGTGGCGGTGGTGCGGAAGTGCCCGTCGGGCCGGACGCGGCCGGGTCGGCGGGCGGCGGCGTCCTGGACGAGGCACGCCCCGGAGGCAACGGCGAGGCGGCGGCCGCCCGGGCGGAGGCCCGGCGCGAGGCCCGGGAGCGCCGGCTGGCGCTGGCCGCCGAGATCGCCGAGCGCGTCGGCGAGAACCGGGGCGACCGGTCGCTGGAGGTGCAGGCGCTCGCGCTGCTGGGCGCGGCCGTCGGGTACTACCAGCGGGAGGAGAAGCCGTTCTGGCAGGAACACTTCGCGCGGCTCGAGCTGCCGCTCGACGAGTGGCCCGGCCGACGGTCGACGTTCCACGTGGAACATGCGCGCGTGCTGCGGGACTGGGACGTCGTCGGGCGCGACCGGCTCGCCTCACGGGAGGTCGAGCTGGTGGGCCGCATGCTCGACGGATCGCGCATCGACGGGTCCGACCTGGGTGTGGGCGACGCGGTGCACGTGCTCTACGACCAGCCGGTGCCGCCCGTCGTGGGCGAGCTGGAGGCGCGGGCGATCCGCGGCGAGCACTCGGGCGGCACGATCCTGTCTGTCGGGGAGGAGGAACCCGCCGACCCCGTGGACGGCAGGCGCAGCCGCGACGTCGTGGTGCTGCGCGAGCGGCTGTCCGGGGGAGCGGACCAGCACGACCAGGCGCCCGTCGCCCTCGCACCGCAGCGCGGTCCGGCCCACGACGCCCAGGAGCAGGCCACCGAGGATGCCGCACGGACGGCGCTGGCCGCCTGGGACTTGAACCGCACCCTGCCCGACGGCGCGGCCGTCGACCTGCTGCGTCGCGACCCGCCTCGGCTGGTCGGCGGCGGAGACCTGCCCCGGCTGACGGAAGCCGGTGCGTCCGGCGGGGAAGTCGCAGGCGGGCGGCACCTGGAGGCTGCCGTGCTCGCCGCCGTCGAGCGGCTCGACCACTCCTACCTGGCGGTGCAGGGCCCGCCGGGCACCGGCAAGACGCACGTCGGCTCGCACGTCGTGGCCCGGCTCGTGGACGCGGGCTGGCGCGTGGGCGTGGTGGCCCAGTCGCACTCCGCGGTCGAGAACCTGCTGCGCTGCCTCGTCGACAAGGCCGGGGTGCCGGTCGATCTGGTCGCCAAGAAGCAGCGGGCCAAGGGCGTCGAGCAGGAGGCCGGCAGCCCGTGGCCGGAGCTGACCGGCAGCCAGCTCGCGGACTTCGCCGCCGGGAGCTCCGGCGGCTGCGTGGTGGGCGGCACCGCATGGGACTTCGCGCACGAGCGCTGGCCTGCCGAGGGCCTGGACCTGCTCGTCATCGACGAGGCGGGGCAGTTCTCGCTCGCGGACACGGTCGCTGTCGGCCGGGCCGCGCAGCGGCTGCTGCTGCTCGGCGACCCGCAGCAGCTTCCGCAGGTCAGCCAGGGAAGGCACCCCGAACCGGTGGACGAGTCGGCGCTCGCCTGGCTCGCGGCCGGTAGCTCCGTGCTGCCCGAGGGCCTGGGCTACCTGCTGCCCGAGTCCTGGCGCATGCACCCGATGGTCTGCGCGGCCGTGTCCGAGCTCGCGTACGCGGGCCGGCTGTCGGCCCACCCGGTCACGACCGAGCGGTCGCTCGACGGCGTGCCGCCCGGGGTGGCGCACGCCCCGGTGGTTCACGAGGGGCGCTCGACGTCCTCCCCGGCGGAGGCCGACGAGGTGGTGCGGCAGGTGCAGGACGTGGTCGGCCGCACCTGGCACCCGGGGCACGGCCGGCCCGCCCGCCCGCTGGGCCCGGACGACGTCGTGGTGGTCGCCGCGTACAACGCGCAGGTCCACGCGGTGCGCCAGGCGCTCCGCGCTGCCGGTCTCGACGGCGTGCCCGTCGGCACGGTCGACATGTTCCAGGGTCGGGAGGCGCCCGTCGCGATCCTGACCCTCGCGGCCTCGGCACCCGAGAACGTCTCGCGGGGCATGGGGTTCCTGCTGTCGCGAAACCGCATCAACGTGGCGGTCTCACGCGCGCAGTGGCGAGCCGTGGTCGTCTCGTCGCCCCGGCTCACCGACTACCTGCCCGGCGACCTGGAGGCCGACGGCGTGCGGCACCTCATGGAGCTCGGCGCGTTCCTGCGCCTCATCGGCTCCTGACCAGACAGAACTCTGGCGAGATGGAACTCCGGTGCCCACCAGAGCTCCATCTCGCCACGGTGCTGCCCGGCGCGAGGGGCTAGAACTCGCCGCCCCCGAAGTCCCCGCCGAAGTCGCCACCACCGTCGCCGCCACCGAACATGTCGCCGAAGAAGCCACCGCCGCCGTCCCCGGCGTCCGCACCGGCGTCGCCGCCCTCGGCGCCGGACGCCTCCACGGGCTCGGCACCGGCCTCCTCGCCGCCCGCCTCCTCGGCACCGGCCTCGCCGCCGCCCTCGTCACCGGCGAAGTCCTGGCCCGGATCGCCGAACGAGCTGCCGAACATCATGTCCGCCACGGCCGAGCCGATGACCATGCCGCCGATGGTGCCGAGCATGCTCGCGCCCAGCATCGAGCCGAAGCCCGGGCCACGGCTCGCCCCGAAGTTACGCTCCAGCGTGCCGGGGTTGCGCATCTCGGCGCGGGTGGCCATGCGGGCCAGGTCGCGCGGGTCGTCCGACGTCGCGCGCTCGTTGGGCGGCACGGTCTCGCTGAGCTGGGCCAGGACCTGGTTGCGCTGCTCGGGTGTGAGCTGGGCGAAAGCCTCCGCGTGCGCCTCCTCCACCCGGTCCGGCGGCGCGGTGCGCAGCAGGTACCGGTAGCGCTCGATCGCCACCTCGTCCTCGCTGCGGCCCGTGCTCGCCGCGGACCCGTAGACGGGGGCAGTGCCGTAGGCCGGGTTCTGGCCCGGTGCCTGCTGGTACCGCGGCCGCGGAGTGCCGCCACCCTGATACATGCCGGGTGTCTGCTCGCGCGGCTCGCGGCCGAGCAGTCGGTCGAGGAAGCCCATTGATCTCAGTCCTTCGTGAGGTTCGGTCCTGCCGGTCCACCCCGGTCAACGGCGCGCCGCCGCCCCGGGTTCCCGCACATCGTCCCTCCGTGACACGAACAGGACATGACGAAGGCCCGGTCACCGAGGTGACCGGGCCTTCGTCATGTCAGCCGGGAGCGTCAGCCCTCGACCTTGCCCTCGATCGCACGGTCGAACACGAGCGTGTTGTCGTCGGCGTAGTTGTAGACACCGATGAACGCGGACGACGGGTCGTTGTCCTCGTTGATCGGGCCGATGCCGGAGACACCCTTGTAGTGGATGTCATCGCCGGCCTCGAGCGCCTTGACGCCCTCCTCGAAGGTGGTCACCTCGGTGCCGCCGTCCGCGCCGGACACGGAGCGGATCGCCGCGGCGATGTCGGTGCCGGAGGTCGACTCCGCCTTCACCGCGGCGAGCGCGGCGAGGATGACGGCGTCGTACGACTCGGCGGCGTAGGCGTAGTCGGTCAGCGGCGAGCCCTCGCTCTCCTCGTACCAGGCGCTCGCCTCGTCCTTGAACTCCTGCGCGGGGTCGGCGCCGGGGATGGTGCCGACGACGCCCTTGAGCGTCCCCGGGTCGAAGTCCTTGGAGTAGTCGGCGGTGTTGCCGTCGCACAGGTACGTGGTGCCGTCGAAGTCCCAGCCCTGGGAGACGAGCTCGGCCACGGCCGCCTTGGTCTCCTCGAACGCGAGGATGACGATGGCGTCCGGCTTGGCGGCCAGCGCGTCGGTCACGATGGACGAGAAGTTGGTCTCGCCCGGGGCGAACTCCTCGCCGGAGCCGGTGCCGCCGTAGACGGCCTCGGCGCCGCCGGCCTCGATCGACTTCTGCACGTTGTCGCGCAGGCCGGTGCCGTAGGTCTCGTTCTGCACGAGGAAGGCGACCTTCTGGTGGCCACCGTCGAGCACGAGGGAGCCGAGCGCCGCACCCTGGACGGTGTCCGGCGGGGCGGTACGGGTGAACAGGTCGCTCACGCCGGAGAGCTCGGTGGCGGTGTTCGCGGGCGAGATCTGGAGGACCCCGGCCTCGGTGAACTGGTCGACCACGTTCTGCGAGACGGACGAGGACGCCGCGCCGATCGCGACCTGCACGCCCTTGCCGATGAGGTCGGTGGCCGTGTTGGTCGAGACGCTCATGTCGGTCGAGTCGCCGGAGTCGCCGGACTCAAGGGTCACGTCGTTGCCGAGCACACCCCCGGCCGCGTTGATGTCGTCGATCGCAAGTCCGACGCCCGCGACCTCGGGCGGGCCGAGGTAGGCAAGAGAGCCGGTGATCGGGAGGATGGTGCCGACGACGAGCGGCTCGGCAGAGCCCTCGCCCTCTCCATCGCCAGAACCCGAGGTGGAGCAGGCCGCCAAGCCCACGCTGAGGACTGCCGCTAGCGCGAGCCCGCGCGCAGCCGTGGAACGTCGAATCATGTCTGCTGTTCCCCTTCAAGCGGGAGTGGATCTGACGGCGCACTTTGCTCCGTCGTGGTCGCTGAAAGTAGTCACCTTGTGTGACGCCTGTGTCACGAATCCCCCACCCCGGCCGAGATCGTTACGAGGACGTGACCCACATCACCCTAGACCCAAGGAAAGTTCATCCGGCCACCCGCCAGACGCACCTCACGGAGATTGGTCGGGCTTTCCTGGGCCGAGCCAGGTACGCTTGCCATGTTGCAGTGCCTCGATCGTTCTTCCAAGAGATGACGACGACACCGTGATTACAGCGATCCCGAAGGCCGGGGTCGTCGCATCTTGCAAGGAGCAGTACATGGCATTCGGAACCGTCAAGTGGTTCAACGCCGAGAAGGGCTTCGGGTTCATCGCACCCGAGGACGGTGGGCAGGACGTGTTCGCCCACTTCAGCGCGATCCAGTCGAGCGGTTACCGCTCGCTCGAGGAGAACCAGCGCGTCGAGTTCGACGTGAAGCAGGGCCCCAAGGGCCTCCAGGCGGAGAACATCCGCCCGATCTGATCTCTGACAGCCGAGATGGCGGGCTCCTGAGCCCGCCCGGTTGTACGCCGAGGGCCCGGTCACCTTTCGAGGTGGCCGGGCCCTTGGCCTGTCCGGGGCCGGACGGCGGGAGAATGGGCCCGTGCAGCACTTCGCCTCCGACAACTACGCCCCCGTCCACCCCGAGGTCATGGCCGCCATCGCCGCGGCCAACGACGGCGCGGCCGTCTCGTACGGCGGCGACCCCGTCTCGGCCCGCCTGCAGGACCGTGCCACCGAGGTGTTCGGCGAGCGCGCCCGCATCTTCCCGGTACTGAACGGCACGGGTGCGAACGTCATCAGCCTCATGGCCTCGGCCCCACGCTGGGGTGCGGTGATCGCCAGCGACGTCGCGCACATCCACACGGACGAGAACGGGGCGCCCGAACGCGTGGGCAGCCTCAAGGTGCTGGCCGTCCCGAGCGTCGCGGGCCGCATCGGGCCCGACGCCGTGGACCGGTACGCCGGCGACATCGGCAACGTGCAGCGCGCCCAGCCCGCGGTACTGAGCCTCACGCAGGTGACCGAGCTCGGCACGGTCTACTCGGTGGCCGACCTCAAGCTCCTCGCGGACGCCGCCCACGCGTGCGGCCTGCGCGTGCACGTGGACGGCTCGCGCCTCGCGAACGCGGCGGCGGCCCTTGGTGTCGGGCTGCGGGAGATCACCACCGACGTGGGCGTCGACGTCGTGTCGCTCGGCGCTGCGAAGAACGGCGGCATGCTGGGCGAGGCCGTCGTCGTGCTCACCGACGACACCGCCCGTTCCGGCGACCCGGCCGGCCTGGCCGGCGCCGTGCCGTACCTGCGCAAGGCGACGATGCAGCTCGCCTCGAAGACTCGCTTCGTGTCGGCCCAGCTCCTGGCGCTGCTCGGCGAGCCGGGCACGCCGACGTCGGGGACGTCGTCCTCGGGCACGGTCGCCGCCGACGGCGCGCCGCTCTGGCTGCGCAACGCGGCGCACTCCAACTCGATGGCGGCGCGCCTGCGCTCCGGGATCGAGACGGCTGGGCTGCTGGAGCCCGGGGCCGGGGTCCGCGTGACATACCCGACCGAGGCGAACGTCGTGTTCGCGACCCTGCCCCGGGCCGCCGCCGACCGCGCGCGCGAGCACGCCCGGTTCTACGACTGGGCGCCGGGCGAGAGCGGAGACCGAGTCGAGGTGCGCTGGATGTGCGCCTGGGACACCACCGACTCCGACGTCGACGACTTCGTGCGGGCGATCGCCGCCGCGCTCTGATCCGGCCCCGCCGCCGAGTCGATTGCACGCCGGGTCGGCGGCGGGGTGAGACTTGTGGTCATGATCCGTTTTCGCCCCGCGGGCCTGCTGGTCGCCACCGTTCTCACGGTCGCGACGCTGGCCGCGGGATGTTCCGCTCCGGCCGGTGAGCCCGGACCTACTTCCTTGCCCGGACCCGTGCAGTCGAGCGCACGGCCGAGCCCCTCGCCGAGCCCGTCCCTGTCCGGTGGGGGAACGCCGTCGCCCAGCGCGTCGCAGCCCGCGCCCAGCGCGACGCCGTCCGCCCCGCCCACGCAGGAACCCCCGCCCGGCGAGCCGGACCTGTCGCTCGTGGCCGGCTGGTCGCTGGAGCAGAAGGTGGGTCAGGTCGTGATGGTCGGCCTGCCTGTCAAGGGTCCGTTCCAGCCGACGTTCGACATGCTGCGGGACCAGAAGATCGGCGGCGTCTTCCTGCACGGCCGTACCCAGGCCGGGCGCGGGCCGGTGAAGAACCTGGTGGACGCCGCCGTCGCCGCGGCGGACTCCCCGGTGCCCCTGTTCGTGGCCACCGATCAGGAGGGCGGCGAGGTGCAGGTGCTGCGCGGCAAGGGCTTCAGCGACATGCCGAGCGCGCTCGACCAGGCAACCCTGTCCGCGCCGGATCTACGCGCCCGTTCGGAGGTGTGGGGGCAGGAGCTCGCCGCCGCGGGCGTGAACCTCAACCTCGCGCCCGTGCTCGACCTGGTGCCGCAGCAGAGCGCGACGTCGAACGCGCCCATCGGCGTGTTCGGGCGCAACTACGGGTACGCCGAGCAGTCCGTGATCACGCACGGCAACGCGTTCGCGGAGGGCCAGCGGGACTCGGGCGTGCAGACGTCGATCAAGCACTTCCCGGGGCTGGGCCGGGTCACGGGGAACACCGACACCACGGCCGGCGTCACCGACACCGTGACCGGGCCCGACGACCCGTCGGTGTCGGTGTTCGACGCCGGCATCAAGGACGGCACCGGCCTGGTCATGATGTCGTCCGCCATCTACGCGCGGATCGACCCCGACGCGCCCGCGGTGTTCAGCCCCACCGTGGTGGGCCTGGTCCGCGAGCACGGGTTCGACGGCGTGATCATCACCGACGACCTGTCCGCCGCGGTGCAGGTGCAGGACGTGCCCGCCGGCCAGCGGGCGGTCCGGGCCGTCGACGCCGGGGTGGACCTGGTGCTGGCGTCCGCCAAGCCGTCCGTCGCCCCGGCGATGGTGGACGCGCTGGTCCGGGCCGCGCGCAAGGACCCGGCGTTCGCCGCGAAGGTCGACGCCGCGGCGGCCAGGGTCGTCGCGGCCAAGTCAGGCCTCTGACCGACCACCGGTCGAGTCGCCCCACCTCGCTGGTAGAGCCTGTGGAGACCAGGTTTCGACAGGCTCGACCAGCGAGGTGGTGGGCTCGATCAGACGCGGTGGCGATACCGCTCAGCGGTCGGCCAGGCCCAGCACGTCCAGGGTCCAGGCGTGCTCGAAGGCGATCTGCTCCCACGCCGAGTACCTGCCCGAGACCCCGCCGTGCCCCGCGGACATCTCGATCTTCAGCATCGCCGGCGCCCCGGCGGCCTGCAGCCGGGCGACCCACTTGGCGGGCTCGACGTACAGCACGCGGGTGTCGTTGAAGCTGGTCGTCGCCAGCACCTTCGGGTAGCGCGAGGCGTCGTCGGCCACGTTCTCGTACGGGGTGTACGACCGCATGTACGCGTAGACCTCGGGGTCGTGCAGCGGGTCGCCCCACTCGTCCCACTCGGTCACCGTCAGGGGCAACGTCGGGTCGAGCATCGAGGTCAGGGCGTCCACGAAGGGCACGCCCGCCTGCACGCCCGCGAACAGCTCGGGCGCCAGGTTGGTCGCCGCGCCGACCAGCAGCCCGCCGGCGCTGCCGCCGTCGGCCACCATGCGGTCGCTCGCCGTCCAGCCCGTGGCGACCAGGTGCCGGCCGCAGGCCACGAAGTCGGTGAACGTGTTGCGCTTGGCGCCCAGCTTTCCGTCGTCGTACCAGGCGCGGCCCATCTCGCCGCCGCCCCGCACGTGCGCGACGGCGAAGACGACGCCACGGTCGAGCAGGCTCAGGCGTGCCACCGAGAAATACGGGTCGATCGAGTACTCGTAGGCGCCGTACCCGTACAGGAGCAGCGGCGCGGGCTCGGCGGGCGCGTCAGCTGTCCCGGTGGTCTCGCCGGTCCCGCTGGTCGAGCCTGTCGAGCCCCCGAACCGCACCTTGTCCTTGCGCCAGACCAGCGAGATCGGCACACGCGTGCCGTCCTCGGCCACGGCCCACTCCCGGCGCTGGTCGTAGTCGCCGGCGTCGTAGCCGCCGAGCACCGGCTGCTGCTTGAGCAGGGTGCGCTCGCCGGAGGCGACGTCGTACATGTAGAGCGAGGAGGGAGTGACGAACGAGGTGTAGCCCACCTTGAGGTTGGGCTGCTCCCACACGCCGACGCCAGCGCCGACCGACTCCAGCGGCTGGCCGAACGAGATCTCCTGGAAGTCCCAGGTGACGGGCCCGCCGCCGGTCTCGACGGGCTCGTCCAGCGACAGCACGGCGGAGCGCGAGATCGCCTCGCGGCGGTAGTAGAGCACCAGGTAGCGCTCGCTGGCGCTCACCCCCTCCAGCCGCACCTCCGGATCGTGCGGCACGACGACGTCCGCGTCCCGCGGGGCCACCGTCTCGCCAGGGGCGGGAACCGGTGACGTGACCAGCTCGAAGTTCAGCGCGTCCTGGTTGTGCAGGATCAGCAGCACGTCGCGGGCCGGAGAACCGGGCAGCACCGCGTGCTCCACCGAGTACTCCACGCCCTCGCGGCGGGGCCAGACCACGCGGAACTCGCCCGTGGGGTCGTCGGACTCCAGCAGCCACGACTCGCTCGTCACCTTGGAGCCCAGCTCGATCTGCAGGTACCTCTTGGAGCGGGACAGGCCCACGCCCACCCAGAACCGCTCGTCCGGCTCCTCGAACACCAGCGTGTCCTGGGAGCCGGTCGCACCGAGCTGGTGTCGCCACACCCGCCACGGCCGCCAGGCCTCGTCCACGGTCAGGTAGAAGATGTGCTCGCCGTCGGGGGTGAACATGGCGCCCGGTGCGGTGTCACGCACCTCGTCGGGGAGGTCCTCGCCGGTGGCCAGGTCGCGCACGCGGAGCGTGTAGCGCTCGTCCCCGGCGGTGTCGGTCGCGTACAGCAGCCGCGTGCCGTCGTCGGACACGTCGAGCGAGCCGAGGGCGAAGAAGTCGTGGCCCTCGGCCGCGGCGTTCTGGTCCAGCATGATCTGCTCGCCCGGCACGGGCTGCCCGGGCTCGAGCACGCGGGGCGTCCAGTCGTCCGGCCCTGCTGCGGGGTAGCGGGCGTGGATCGGGTACTGCTGGCCCTCGACCGTTCGGGCGTAGTACCACCAGTCGCCGTCGCGCGCGGGGACCGAGAGATCGGTCTCGAGGGTGCGCCCCTTGATCTCGTCGAACAGGGTCTGCCGCAACGGCGCGAGGTGTTCCTGGCGGGCCAGGGTCCAGGCGTTCTGCGCCTCCAGGTGTGCGACGACCTCAGGGTTCTCCTTCTCGCGGAGCCACTCGTAGTCGTCGACGAAGGTGTCGCCGTGGAAGGTGCGCTCGCGAGGGCGGCGCTCGGTGCTGGGCGGTCCGGACGGCGGGAGCACCCGCACGGAACCGGTCGGTCGGTCGGCCGTGGGGGCGGCCGCTGGGGGAGTCTGGGCGTCGTCGGACACCGCGTCAGCCTAACCGCGCGGACCGCCGGACGAAGGGGTGTTCCACGCCCTCCCGGTGCCCGGATCGTTGGCACTCCGTGACCGGGGTGTGACCCACGGGTGTAACGAGTGACACATCGCACGGCTACACTTCCGGCACGCTCATGACATCAGTTTGATGCAGGCCTGGTTAAGCAGGACTGAATCATGTTGGTATCGAGTGGAACCGAGACCTCGTAGCACCACACATCAGAACCGACGGAGGACCCGGCAGATGACAGCCGACCGACCGAACCTCGCGACGGGCGCGCGGAGGCTGCTGGCCACGCTAGCGGCCGCGGCCATCCCAGCCGTGATCGCCGCGGCGCCCGCGGTGGCCGCCGCCGCGCCCGCCAACTGCACGCCCGACGACTCGACCGCATGTGTCGTCGCGATCGTCCTGGACGAGGACAGCAACCCTGTCCCCGACGTGGGCGTGACCATCTCAGGCGCGGGGTTCGAGCAAGACGTGACCACCACCCAGGAGGGGCCTGCGTCCGTGGAGGTGCCGGAGGTCGGCATCTACACGCTCACCCTCGACGAGGAGACCGTCCCCGACGGCCTCTTCCCGAACGCCACCGAGCAGCAGGTCACCGCGCAGACCGGCAGCTCGGCGCGTGCCGCGTTCCGGCTGAGCGCCACACCCCCGGAGAGCGCGGAACCGACCGACGGCGCCACCACGGCGCCGGGCGCCGGCGAGACCGGCGGCACCGAGCCCACGGACGCGGCGTCCGGCCCGGCCGCCGGTGACGAAGGCCTCGGCGGAGCCGGCACTGCCGCCACCGGCGGCGGCGGGCCCTCGCTCCAGCAGATCTGGCAGCAGTTCGGCTCGGGCATCCGCTTCGGCCTCCTGCTCGCCCTGGCCTCGGTGGGCATCAGCCTCATCTACGGCACGACCGGCCTGTCGAGCTTCTCGCACGGCGAGCAGGTGACCCTCGGCGCCATGTTCGGCTTCATCGGCATCAACTGGCTCCACCTGCCGGTCTGGCTCACGGTGATCCTGGTGATCGTCGCGTGCGCCGCCACCGGATGGGCGCAGGACGCCGCCATCTGGGCGCCGCTGCGCAGACGCGGCACCCCGGTGACGCAGATGATGATCGTGACCATCGGTCTCTCGCTCGCGCTGCAGTACGCCATCCAGATGGTCATCGGCGGCCGCTCGCACCGCGTGCTGCCGCAGAACCCGAAGCCGCTGGAGATCGCTGGCATCACGCTCAGCACCGCCTCCTGGCTCTCGATGCTGGTCGCGGTCGTCGTGATCTTCTTCATCGCCTGGTTCCTGACCCGGACCCGCATCGGCCGCGCCACCCGCGCCGTCTCGGACAACACGGCGCTCGCCGCGGCCACGGGCATCAACCCGGACCGCATCATCCGCATCGTGTGGATCATGTCGACGGGCTTCGCCGGCCTGGCGGGCATGCTGCTGGCCATCTCGTTCGGCTCGTTCAACTGGTCGCTCGGCATGCTGCTGCTGCTCCTGATGTTCGCCGCCGTCACCCTCGGTGGCCTGGGCACCGCCTACGGCGCCCTGCTCGGCTCCCTCGTGATCGGCCTCGTCGTCGAGATGTCCACCCTCATCCCCGGAATGCCGAGCGACCTGCGCTACGCCTCGGCACTCGTGATCCTCATCCTCGTGCTGCTGTTCAGGCCGCAGGGCCTGCTCGGCCGCGCCGAGCGGATCGGCTGAAAGGAGAACCATCATGGAACTGAGCCGCATCCTCACCCAGGCGCTCGCCGAGCTCATCGCTCCGACCACCGCCGCCATCGCGCTCGCCGCGATCGGCCTCAACCTGCACTTCGGGTTCACCGGCCTCCTCAACATGGGGCAGGCAGGCTTCATGCTGCTGGGCGCCTACGGCTTCGGCATCGCCACCATCTCCGGCGCGCCGTTCTGGCTGGCCCTGCTCATCTCGCTCGCCGCGGGAGCACTGTTCGCGCTCATCCTCGGCGCACCGACACTGCAGCTCCGCGGTGACTATCTCGCGATCGTGACGATCTCGGCCGCCGAGATCATCCGAATGCTCGGCCGTGCCACGGTGTTCCAGGAATACACCGGTGGCGCGGCGGGCCTGACGGGTGGTTCCTTCAAGTCGACGTTCCAGGAGCTGTCGTTCCTGCCCGCACCGCCCGAGCGCGGTGCGTTCGGTCCGCTGGAGTACGTGTTCACCGGGTCCGACTCGTGGTGGACCCGCCTGTTCGCCTGGGCCGTGGTGCTCATCGCGGTCCTGTTCGTCTGGCTGCTGACCCGCAGCCCCTGGGGCCGCGTGCTCAAGGGCATCCGCGAGGACGAGGACGCCGTCCGCGCACTGGGCAAGAACGTCTTCTCCTACAAGATGCAGGCGCTGGTGCTCGGCGGCATGTGCGGTTCGCTCGCGGGCATGCTGTACGTGCTGCCCCGGTCGGTCGCACCGGATGCCATGGGGCGCTCGCTGACGTTCTTCGCGTGGACCGTCCTGCTGCTCGGTGGCGCCGCCACCTTGTTCGGCCCGGTGCTGGGGTCCATGCTCTTTTATGCGGTCTACATGTTGCTCCGCGCGGGCATGCGCGAGGGCCTGGAGGGCGTCGTGTCGGCCACGATGGTCGAGCAGATCGGTGGTCTGCTCGTCGGCGTGACCCTGATGCTGCTGGTCATCTTCCGGCCACAAGGAATCCTGGGGAACAAGAAGGAGCTCGCCTTCGATGCCCGATGAGACGACGGAGAACAAGGTGACAGAGGTGTCCGACGTGCCGGAGGCGACCGACGTGCCCGAGAGCACCGTCGAGGCGCTCGACGCCGTCGAGCGCTCCGAGACCGAGGCCGCCAAGGCGGCGGAGCACGTCCTGGCCCAGGTCGAGCCCACGGTCGGCGTGAGCAAGCCCGACCCGATCCTGGTCGTCGACGACGTGCAGCGCCGGTTCGGTGGCATGACCGCCGTCGACGTGCAGCACCTCGAGGTCCAGCGCGGCGTCATCACGGCGCTCATCGGCCCGAACGGCGCCGGTAAGACGACGTTCTTCAACCTGCTGACGGGGTTCGACAAGCCCAACCAGGGCTCGTGGGCCTTCGAGGGCCGGCCGCTGGGCGGGGTCAGCGCCGCCAAGGTGGCTCGCAACGGCATGGTCCGCACGTTCCAGCTCACCAAGGCGCTCTCGCGCCTGACGGTGCTGCAGAACATGCTGCTCGCCGCCATGGGCAACCCGGGCGAGAACCTGTTCGGCTCCCTGGTCAAGCCCCTGTGGGCCGGCACCGAGAAGAAGAACACCGAGAAGGCACTCGAGATCCTGGCGCGGTTCAAGCTCGACGCCAAGAAGGACGACTTCGCGGGCTCGCTGTCCGGCGGTCAGCGCAAGCTCCTGGAGATGGCGCGGGCCCTGATGACGGACCCGACCATGATCATGCTCGACGAGCCCATGGCCGGTGTGAACCCGGCCCTGGTCCAGTCGCTGCTGCACCACATCCAGGCCCTGCGCGACGACGGCATGACCGTCCTGTTCGTGGAGCACGACATGCACGCCGTGCGGCACATCTCCGACTGGGTCGTGGTGATGGCCGAGGGCAAGATCGTGGCCGAGGGACCGCCGAAGTCCGTCATGCAGGACCAGGCCGTCGTCGACGCCTACCTCGGCGCGCACCACGACACCGACCTCGGGGACGACTCGCTGCTCGACCCCGCAGTGCTGGCCCGGCTCGAGGCCGAGGAGGAGAAGCGATGACCGACGCGGCCAAGACCGAGAAGCGGGAGATCCTGCTCAAGGCGACCGACATCGTCGCGGGCTACCTGCCCGGCGTGAACATCCTGAACGGGTGCAACCTCGAGGTCGCCAAGGGCGAGCTCGTGGGCATCATCGGCCCCAACGGCGCCGGCAAGTCGACGCTGCTGAAGTCCCTGTTCGGCCTGGTGCACGTGCGCTCCGGCAACGTGACCCTGGGCGGCGAGGACATCACGAACCAGAAGGCGAACACCCTCGTGTCACAGGGCGTGGGGTTCGTGCCGCAGAACAACAACGTGTTCCCCTCGCTCACCGTCGAGGAGAACATGCGGATGGGCGTGTACCTGCGGCCCAAGGCGTTCGCGGAGCGGTTCGAGTTCATCACCGACCTGTTCCCCACCCTCGGGGAGCGGCGCGCGCAGCGTGCGGGCGCCATGTCGGGCGGTGAGCGGCAGATGGTCGCCATGGCCCGCGCCCTGATGATGAACCCGTCGGTGCTGCTGCTCGACGAGCCGTCGGCCGGCCTGTCGCCGGTGCGGCAGGACGAGACGTTCCTGCGCACCCGGATGATCAACAAGGCGGGCGTGTCCGTGGTCATGGTCGAGCAGAACGCCCGGCGCTGCCTGCAGATCTGCGACCGCGGCTACGTGCTCGACCAGGGCAAGGACGCGTACACGGGGACGGGCAAGGAGCTGCAGTCCGACCCCAAGGTGATCTCGCTCTACCTGGGCACCCTGGCGGAGGACGTCGACAAGGCGTCCTGACCCGGGAACGCAAGAAGCCCCTGAGGTGTCAGACGTGCAGGTCACGGGAGTGAGCTGCACGTCTGACCCCTCAGGGGCTCCGTCGTGTCAGAGCTTGACGTCGGTCCAGGTGAGCCGGTGGTCGCTGCTCGGGAACGGGTACACGCCCGTGAGCCGGGACAGCGGGTCAGTCGCGGCCGGCCAGAACACGCCCGCGTCCCGGACCCGCAGGTCGCGCGACGGGAGCACGTAGTCGACGCGCAGGTTGCCCGGCGTCGTGTCGGCGAAGTCGGCCGTGTCGAGCGTCGGGTCGCCCAGGTGCGTCAGGTTCGCTCCGGCCTGGAGCGCCGAGGCCTCGGGTGCGCCCGCCGACGTCGGCCGCGGGTCGGTGATGCGGGGGTGCCGCAGGAACTGGTCGATCGCCGGGACGCCGTCGGCGCCCGTGGCCGAGTCGCCGTCGAGCGGGTCGGCGTTGTAGTCGCCCACGATCACGAACGACGTGCCGGGGCGCAGCCCGCCGCGGTCGCCCTCGTCGTCGTAGATGTACCGGGCCGCGCGGCCGCCACGCACGTAGTCGGCCCAGAGCCGGATCTCGTCGTGGTTGCGCAGGCCGTTGCGGTCCTCGGCCCCGTCGAACGACGGCGGCGTCGGGTGCGCCGCGAGCACGTGCACCGTCTCGCGGCCCACACGGACCGGCACGTCCCAGTGCGACTTGGACGAGAGCGGCAGCACGGCGAGCTCCTCGGCCGAGTACCAGTCGGCCGGGGCCTCCGTGGCGGGGTCGTCCGGCAGCAGCGCGCCGGGCATGTCCTGCCACCTGAAGTGCTGGAACGTGCGGACGTCGCGGTGCTGGATCGGGTACTTGGACAGCACGACCATGCCGTACTGCCCCGGGAACAGGCCGAAGCCGAGCGCGTCGTCGCCGCCCCCGACCGTGCCGTCGTTGTTCAGGTCGAACCCGCTCGGGACGCCCGTGTTCGACGGCGCCACGAAGGCGTACGGGTACTCGACCGGCGCGCCCGTGCCCTGCGGCACCTCGAGGTAGTTCTCGCGGAACAGGTCGGCCGCGGCGTACGGGTCGGCGTCGCCGGGGTAGTCGAACTCGTTGAGCAGCACGACGTCGGGGTTCGCGTGCTGGATGACCTCGGCCACGGTCGCGGCCTGGACGTCGTCGCCGGTGGACAGGTCGGCGACGAGCTCGCCCTCCGTCGCGCGGTTGAGCGACAGGTTGTAGGTCGCGACGCGCAGGGCCCGGGGCTTGGCATGGTTCCGGTCGTGCCCGGCCGACGTCGCCGCGGCGGCGCCGTCCGGCGTCGTGCCCGCCGAGGCCGTGCTCGCCGTGGCCGTGCTCGCCGTGGCGAGGAAGGCCCCGGCCAGCAGGGCCGCCGCCGCGGCCGCGCCCGTCAGGCGCGAGGTGGTGCTGGCTCGCATGACTGCTCCTTCTTCGAGTGTCGTGCGCGGGTGGTCCGCAGCGACACCGTAGGGCGGCGCCCGCTCGCGCGGGTGAACGACGCGTGAACAGGTACCCGTGTCGGGCCTCCGCGGGTCGTGGTGCCGGCCGCCGTCGGCCGTAATCGAATCGTTGCCCGCTCGCCACCAGTACGGACGTTCGAGACGGTATTTTTCCGGGGCGGCCCGAGGCGGCCGCGACGAGGGCGCCCGCCGTCGTGCCGAACCACAAGGAAGAACTTGATGAACCGCACCACCCGTACCGTCCGCCGTCCGGCCCGGCTGCTGGCCGCGGCGGCCGCAGCGGCCGTCTCGCTCACGATGCTCACCGGCTGCTCGGTCCTCGACGACATCATGTCGAGCGGCGAGGCCCCGCGTGACGAGCCGGGCGGCGAGATCACCGCGTCGGCGGACGCGGACGCCTTCGACATCCTCAAGGGCGACTGCATCGACCTGGCGGCCCTGGACGGCTACGGCGAGTCCGCGGAGGGCGAGGACTTCGAGGTCGAGTCGGTGCCCGTGGTGCCCTGCGCCGAGGAGCACACCGGCGAGGTCTACGCCGAGCTCATCATGGACGACGCCGAGTACCCGGGCGACGAGGCCATGTCGAAGAAGTTCGACGAGTGGTGCTACGACGAGTTCGAGAAGTTCGTCGGCATCTCCTACGACGAGTCCGTCTACGGCTACACCGGCTTCTACCCGACGCAGGCCACCTGGGACCAGCTGAACGACCGCTCCTTGCAGTGCATCATCAGCTCCGAGGAGCCGTTCACGGGCAGCCTCAAGGGCGCCGCGAAGTAATACCCGGCACGGTGTCGTGCGGCGTGGCGGTCCGGCGGGCCGCCACGCGCACGTCCACCCCGACGACGACCAGCGCGGCCAGCACGAAGAACGCCCCGACCAGCGGCACCGTGTCCACGCCCACCGTAGCCACCACCAGCGCGCCGAGCGCCGCGCCGCCGCCGATCCCGACGTTGAACACCGAGCTCGAGATCGCGGTCGCCGACTCGGTGGCGCCAGGCGCCACCTGCATGGACAGGAACGACAGCGCCGGCGGGATCGCGCTGAACGCGAGGCCGAACAAGGCAAGCCCGACGAGCGCCAGGGCCGGGACGTGGCCCAGCGTCCACAGGAGCAGCAGCGCCCCGGTCAGCAGGCCGAGCGCCACGAGCACCGTCTGCCACGGCCGCCTGTCGAGCACCTGGCCGATGAGCAGCGTGCCCACCAGGCCCGCGATGCCCTGGCCGAGCAGGAGCGCGCTCAGGTACCGGTCGGGGAAGCCCGCCGTCTCCAGCAGGAACTGTGTGACGAACGTGATCATCATGAAGCCGCCCGTCACGAGCAGCACCGTGACGACCATGAGCACCACGAAGCGGCGCATGCTGGGGTGGGTTCCGCGCGCCGTGCCGCTCTCCTCGGCGTCGACGTTCGGCATGGCGATCGCCATCGCGAGGCAGGCCAGCAGGCTGACCACCGAGAACACCAGGAACGCGGTGCGCCAGCCCGCCTGCTGGCCCACCCAGGTGCCGAGCGGCACTCCGAGCAGCGGTGCGAGCGAGTTGCCGATCGCGAGGCGGGCGATCATCTTGCCGCGGACGGCGGGCGCGAACAGGCTCGCGGCGGCCGGCGTGACCACCGACCAGAACAGCGCCTGCCCGAGCGCCGTCACCATGCGTGCGGCCATCAGGTCCACGTAGCCGGCGGCGACCGCCGACCACAGGGTGCCGACCGTGCAGACCGCCGTGGTCGCCGCGAGCACCCAGCGCCGCGGGAACCGGCGGGTCAGTCGCGAGAGGGGCAGCGACGCGAGCACCACGACGGCGGCATACGCGGTGACGAGCAGCCCGATCTCAGAGGTGCTGCGGCCCAGGTCGGGGGCGATGAGGGTGAGCAGCCCGCCGGGCAGATTCTCCGCCGTCACGAAGGTGAAGGCGCTCACCGAGAGCGCGATCAGGGCGACGGCGGCGCGGCGCTGGTCGACCGGGGGTGCGGCGAAGGAGGCCGCAGCGGCAGGGCTGTTCGCGGTCATGGGCATCTCCGGCTGGTCGACGGGCGTGGGGCTCACCCGGACGACGAACCGGTCCGGCGGACATCGACCAAAATACGCGCTCTCGAACCGATTCTACGAGCCCATTCCCGGCATACGTCCTGAACCAGAACTGTGTCCTAGGCAACATTGTCGTAATATTTCCCTGGTTTCCTCCTCCGTGGACAAAGGTGTCCAGCAGGTCCGGGAGCCCCGTACGCACCACCTCCTCGCCCCCGGACGCAGCTCTCTTCACGGAGGAAACATGAATCGACGTATCTGTGCAGTCGGTGCGGGAGCAGCCCTGCTGCTCTCGGCCGCCGTCGTGCCGATCACCGCTTCCGCGGCACCGCCGGTCGAGGAGCCGCCACAGCAGGCGGCGCCCGCCAAGGAGGACAACCGCCCCGACGCCCTCGCCGAGAAGCAGACGGAGAAGCGGCAGCTCGCCGTCGACATGGTCGCGACCGGTCAGGCGAAGGTCGAGACGCGTGGCAAGGGCAAGCACAAGTCGAAGGTCGTGGAGATCTCGCCGCGCGAGTACGTCGAGTACGGCGTCGAGGAGACCGCGCAGCTCTTCAGCATCCTGGTCGACTTCGGTGACCAGGCCGACGAGCGCTTCCCGGACGCGGCCGCAGGGCCGGTGCACAACGAGATCCCTGAGCCCGCCACGAACGACAACTCCACCTACTGGGAGTCCGACTTCTCGCGCGAGCACTACCAGGAGATGTTCTTCACCGGCCTGGAGGACCAGGACGGCGAGTCGTTCGCCGGTGTCTACGACGAGATGTCGTCGGGCCGGTTCGACCTCCAGGGCGACGTGTCCGACTGGGTCACCGTGCCGTACAACACGGCCTCCTACGGCACCACGGAGTCCGGCGTCGACATGACGCGGTTCATCCAGGACACCGCGGACGCCTGGTACGAGCAGCAGGTCGCGGCGGGCAAGTCCGCCGAGGAGATCGACGCGTACCTCCAGTCGTTCGACGTCTGGGACCGCTACGACCTGGACGGCGACGGCATCACCGCCGAGCCCGACGGTTACATCGACCACTTCCAGGCGATCCACGCCGGCGAGGGCGAGGAGGCCGGCGCGCCCGAGGAGGCCATCTGGTCGCACCGCTGGTCGGTCAACCAGGGCGGCCTCGGCACGGACGGCCCGGCCGACTACCCGAAGGTCGGCGGCATCAAGATCGGTGATTCCGACATCTGGATCCGCGACTACACCACGGAGCCGGAGAACGGTGGCCTCGGCGTGTTCGCGCACGAGTTCGGCCACGACCTCGGCCTGCCCGACTACTACGACACCGCGGGCGGCGAGAACGGCACCGGCTACTGGAACCTCATGAGCTCCGGCTCGTGGATGGGCCACGGCGACGGCACCATCGGCACCACGCCCAACCACATGGGCGCCACCGAGAAGCTCTTCCTGGGCTGGCTCGACTACGAGACGGTGGAGCCGGGCGAGACCGAGCGCATCAAGCTCGGCCCGTCGTTCCACGCGACGACGCGCGCGCAGGCCGCGATCGTGAACCTGCCGGACGGCGTCGCGAGCGAGGACCTGGGCGAGAAGTACGGCGTCGAGCCGTTCGACGGCGAGTTCGTCTACTCGGGCACCGGCAACGACCTGAACAACACGATCACCTCGCCGTCGTTCACCGTGCCGGACGGCGCCTCGCTGACCGCCAAGGTGCAGTACGACATCGAGGCGGACTACGACTACGCGTTCGCCGAGGTCTCGACGGACGGCGGCGCCACCTGGACCGCACTGGCGAACAACCTGTCGACGGACGAGGACCCGAACGGCACCAACCCCGGCGCCGGCATCACCGGTAGCTCCGACGGCGCCTGGGTGGACCTGACGGCCGACCTGGCGGACTACGCCGGCCAGACGGCGTCGGTCCGGTTCCGCTACTCGAGCGACGGCGGCACCAACGAGACCGGCATCGCGATCGACGACGTCGCCGTGGGCGACGCCCTGAGCGCGGACTTCACGGACACGTCCGACTGGACCGTCGACGGCTTCGTGCCGGTGGGCGCCGACGGCACCTACGAGGTCACCTACCAGCACTACTACGTGGCCGAGAACCGCGTGTACGGCGGGTACGACGCGACGCTCAAGGAGGGCCCGTACAACTTCGGCTGGAGCTTCACCAACAGCAACAAGGTGGAGCACTACCCGTACCAGGACGGCCTGCTGGTCTGGTACGTGAACAGCCTGTACGGCGACAACAACGTCTCCCAGCACCCGGGCGGTGGCCAGGCCCTGCCGGTCGACGCCCGCGCCAAGGCGCTGAAGTGGTCGGACGGCACGATCGCCCGCAACCGCATCCAGTCGTTCGACGCCACGTTCGGCCTGCAGAAGACGGACGCGCTGTCGCTGCACCGTGAGGTGTCGGCCACGTCGCTGACCACGCTCAAGGTCGGCAAGCAGTGGCCGGTGTGGAAGTTCGACGACACCAACCCCGAGGCCTACTACGACCAGTCCAACCCGGGCCACTCGGTCAAGGTCGGCGGCACCGGGACCACCATCAAGGTGCTCACGGAGGACAGCAAGAAGGGCCACATGACCATCCAGGTCAACTGACCCCCTCCCGCCCCGCACGTGTCAGACGCTCAGGTCACCCCGGTGACCTGAGCGTCTGACACGTTCTACGGGCACTACGCTCGAACGCATGACACACCTGCGATGGGGCATCCTGGCGGCCGGCGGGATCGCCGCGAGCTTCACATCAGACCTGAACGACAACGGCTTCACCGTGCAGGCGGTGGGGTCCCGGAACCTGGAGAGGGCCCGCGAGTTCGCCGACCGGTTCGGCATCCCGACGGCGCACGGCTCCTACGAGAACCTCGCGGCCGACCCCGAGGTCGACATCGTCTACGTGGCGACGCCGCACCCGTTCCACGCCGAGGCCGCGAAGCTCGTGCTGGAGGCCGGCAAGCACGTGCTTGTCGAGAAGCCGTTCACGCTCAACGCCGCCGAGGCGCGCGAGGTCGTGGAGCTCGCCGAGTCGAAGGGGCTCGTGGTCCTGGAGGCCATGTGGACCCGGTTCCTGCCGCACATGGCCCGCGTGCGCGAGATCATCGCGTCGGGCGTGCTCGGCGAGGTGCGCACCCTCATGGTGGACCACACCCAGGACCTGCCCGACGACCCGGCCCACCGGATCAACGATCTCGCCCTGGGCGGTGGCTCCCTGCTCGACCTGGGCATCTACCCGGTGTCGTTCGCCTGGGACCTGTTCGGCGAGCCGCTCACGGTGCAGTCGCACGCGACGTTCAAGGAGACGGGCGCCGACGCCACGATCGCCACGATCTTCGGGTACGACGGCGCCCGGGTCGCCACGACCGTGTCGGCGTCCGACACCCGGGGCCCCAACCGGGCCTCGATCCTGGGCACCGAAGGCCGCATCGAGATCGACGCGACCTGGTACAACCCGTCGACGGTGCACGTCTACGACGTCTCGGGGACCGAGGTGGAGACGTACAGTGCCGAGGTGACGGGGCGCGGCATGCACTTCCAGGCCGCCGAGGCCGAGCGCCTGGTCGCGGCCGGCGAGCTCGACAGCCCGCTGCTCCCGCGCGCGGAGACGGTGGCGATCATGGGCACGCTGGACACGATCCGCGAGCAGATCGGCCTCGAGTACCCGGGGGAGCAGCCCCCGGCGTGACCCTGCGGGCCCCATATCCCCTTTGAGGCCTAAGTTTCTTCGCTTTGAGGCGACTCAAAGCGAAGAAACTTAGGCCTCAAAGGGGAGAGGGGCGCGGTAGTGCCGACGACGCCGTGGTGCGACGCTCACCGCTCGCCCAGGACCGCCTCGATGAGGCCCGGGAACTTCTGGTCGAGCTCGTCACGGCGGAGCTGGATGGCGTGCGTGCGGCCGTGCACGATCGTGCGTGTGAGCCCGGCCTCGCGCAGCGTGCGGAAGTGGTGCGACATGGTCGACTTCGTGAGGTCGAGGCCCCAGCCGTCGAGGGTCTTGGGCTTCGGCTCGCCGTCGGCCAGCTTGTCCACTATCCGCAGGCGCACCGGATCGCCGAGGGCCTTGAGCACGTCGACGAGCTCGACGTCGGCCATGTCCGGGCTCGGGTAGTCACCCATGACGCACCTCCGGGGCATCGGCTCGCGCAAATTGTTCGACAGCCATCGAACTATCACGTACGCTCGACGGTATGACGTTCATCGAACAATCATACGCGCCGCGCGGCGCCTATCTCCGGATCGGCGTGATCGCGGCGGCGCTGTTCGTGGTCGGCACCAACGCGTTCGTCATCGCGGGCGTGCTGCCGCAGATCGCGACGGGGATCGGCGCGACCGCCGGCGCCGTCAGCTACTCCATCTCCTGGTACGCGATCATCGTCGCGGTGCTCGCGCCCGTGGTCTCCGTGCTGTTCGCCCGCGCGTCCCGCGCCACCCTGATGGGCGCCGGCATGGGCCTCATCGCCGCGGGCATCGCTCTCTCGGCCATCGCCGGTGACCTCGCGATCTTCACCGCGGGCCGCGTCGTCGCCGCGCTCGGCGGGGCCGCGCTCATGCCCGCGGCGATGGCGGCCGCCCCCACCCTCGTGCCGCCTGATCAGCGGGGACGCGCGCTCGGCGTCGTCGGCCTCGGGTTCATGCTCGCGACCGCCGTCGGCTCCCCGCTGGGCACGGCGCTCGCGGCCCTCGGTAGCTGGCGCCTCGCGCTCGGCATCCTCGCGGCGCTCGCGGCGGTGCTCGCCGTCGTCGTCGCGCTGCTCATGCGCACCGTGCCGACCGGGTCCGTCCCGGGGCTCGCCGCCCGGTTCGCCGTGCTCCGCGACGTCCGGATCGGCCTGGCCCTCATGACGGCCCTGCTGTTCACCGCCGCGTTCAACATGGTCTACATCTTCAGCTCGGCCGTCACGCGCGGCGTGACGGGCGGCAGCGGGACGGCGCTCGCGACGCTCCTGCTGGTCTTCGGTGTCGCGGGACTGGTCGGCAACTGGCTGGGCGGCTCCCTCACGGACCGGATCGGGGCCCGGCCCACCGCGATCACCGCCCTCGCGATGGTCGTCGTCTCCCTCGTCGCGCTGTTCGCGGCCGAGGACTCGTACGTGGGAACCGCCGTGCTGTTCGGCGTCTGGGGTCTGGCCACCGCGGCGGCCCTCGTGCCCATCCAGCACCGCCTGGTCGACGTCGACCCCGCCGTCGCCGGGGTGTCCCTGTCGTGGTACTCGACGGCGATGTACGTCGGGATCGCGATCGCGCCCGTCGTCGGCGCCTCGGTGCTGCCGCTGGGGGCGGCGTGGCTGGACCTGCTCGGCGCTGCGGCGGCCGCGGCGGCGCTCGCCGTCTTCGCCCTGGGCTACGCGTTGCCCCGCAGGGCCGCGCTGGCGTAAGGCGGCCGTCTCAACTCTTTCGAGGCCTAAGTTTCTTCGCTTTGAGGCGACTCAAAGCGAAGAAACTTAGGCCTCGAAGGGGAGGAGAGGGCAGCCACCGGGATCACCCAGCCCCGGTACGGCGCGGCGTCAGTCCAGGGGGTGCAGCACCCGCTGCAGGAACTGGCGGGTGCGCTCCTCGGCCGGGTCGGTGAAGATCTGCGCGGGCGCGCCCCGCTCGACCACCACGCCGCCGTCGAGGAACAGCACCTCCGAGGCGACCTGGCGCGCGAACTGCAGCTCGTGGGTGACCACGACCATGGTCCAGCCCTCCTCGGCGAGCTCCTTCATCACCGTCAGCACCTCGCCCACCAGCTCGGGGTCGAGGGCCGACGTCGGCTCGTCGAACAGCAGCAGGTCGGGCTGGAGGGCGAGCGCGCGCACGATGCCCACGCGCTGCTGCTGGCCGCCGGACAGCTCGTGCGGATAGGCGTCGCGCTTGTCGGCGAGCCCGACGCGGGCCAGGAGCTCCTCGGCGCGGCCGACCGCCGTCTCCCGCGGGACCCGCTGGACCTGGGTGGGGCCCTCGATCACGTTCTCCAGCACCGTGCGGTGGGGGAACAGGTTGTGGTGCTGGAACACCATCGCCGACCGGTCCCGCAGGGCCGCGCGGTTCGTCTTCGCGGTCCGGGCGGCGGTGCGCCGGCCGGACCGGCCGCCGTCCTGCCCGGCGGCCTGGGCACCGAAGTCGACCACGGGGCCGCCGTCGAACCGGAGCTCCCCGGCGTCCGGTGTCTCCAGGCCATTGAGCGAGCGCAGCACCGTCGTCTTGCCGCTGCCGGAGGCGCCGATCAGCGCGACGACGTCGCCGCGGCCCACCTCCAGGTCCACGCCGCGCAGCACGTGGTTGGCGCCGAAGGACTTGTGGATGCCGCGGGCGGTCAGGAGGGCGCCCTGCCTGCGGTCCTCAGTGTGCGACATACCGGTCCAGCCTCTTCTCGAGTGCGTTCTGCCCCGCGGCCAGCACCGTGCAGAACATCCAGTAGATGAAGGCCGCCTCCAGGTAGACCGTCATGAACTCGCTCGAGAACGCGGCGATCTCCTGGGCCTTGCGGAAGAGCTCGGTCACCAGGATGAGCGACGCGAGCGACGTGTCCTTGACCAGCGAGATGAACGTGTTCGACAGCGGCGGCACGGACACCCGGGCGGCCTGGGGCAGGATGATCCGGCTCAGGGAGCGGGCCGGCGACATGCCGATGGTCCACCCGGCCTCCCACTGCCCCTTGGGCACCGAGAGGATCGCGGCGCGCACGACCTCGGCCGCGTAGCCGCCCACGTTCAGGGAGAACGCGATGATCGCGCTCGGCCACGGGTCCAGGCGGATGCCGATCTCGGGCATGCCGTAGAAGATCACGAACAGCTGCACCAGGAGCGGCGTGCCGCGGATCACCGAGACGTACGCCCGGCCGATCCAGGACAGCACCGGGTTGGACGAGAGCCGCAGCAGCGCCACGACCAGCGCCAGCACCAGGCCGATCGCGAACGAGGCCAGCGCGAGCGGGATCGTGCCCGCCAGGCCACCCAGCAGGAGCGGCCAGAACGAGTCGACGACGAGCTGCCAGTCCATCTGTCTCCCCCCGCGCCGTCAGCGGTACCCGGCGCGGGACGTCACGCCGGCCGCCGCGCGGGGCGCCGTACCGCGCCCCGCGCCCTGCCGTACGCCGAGCGTCACTGGGAGACGTCCTCGCCGAAGTACTTCTCGCCCAGGTCGGCGAGGGTGCCGTCGGCCTGCAGCTCGTCGAGGGCGCCGTCGATCGCGGTGGCCAGGGCCTTGCGCTCCGGCGTCACGACGAACGCGGACTGCGACTCCTCGTCGGTCTCCGCGGCCACCTTGATGCCCGAGGCATCCTCGGTGTTCGCGTAGTCGAGGTACGTCAGGCTGTCGTTGATCGTGGCGTCCACGCGGCCCTGCTCCAGGAGCGCGACGGCCTGCGCCCAGCCCTCGACGGCCTCGACCTTGGCGCCGCTCTCCTTGGCGAGGTCGTTCCAGTTGCTGGTCAGGGACTGCGCTGTGGTCTTGCCGTCCAGGTCCGCGAAGCTGGTGATGTCGTCGTTGTCCGCCGCGACCACGAGCACACCCGTCGAGACCGTGTACGGCGTGGAGAAGACGTACTTGGCCTCGCGCTCCGGGGTGATGGTCACCTGGTTGGCGATCGTGTCGAAGCGGCCGGCGTCCAGGCCCGTGAAGATCGCGTCCCACTGCGTCTCCTGGAACTCGACCTCCAGGCCCAGGTTCTCGGCCACGGCCTGGGCGACCTCGACGTCGTAGCCCACGAGCTCGCCCGTCTCGTCGTGGTAGCTGAACGGGCGGTAGGTGCCCTCGGTGGCGACGACCAGCGTGTCCCCGGACAGGCCGAGCTCGTCGCCGGCACCGCTCGACTCGCCGGAGCTGCCACAACCGGTCAGGGCCAGCAGGGCGGCCGAGGCCGCGGTGGCCGTGAGGAGGGCGCGGTTGCGAGACATGGTGAGGGCTCCTTCGATGGGATGGCACGCATCGGCCCGGCCGATGCGTGCCCCAAAACTAGCCGATGGCAGACCTGAACTCACGCACGAGCCTAGGCCCGCTCGGTCCGCCGCCAGCGGTCGGGTGTGATCCCGTACCGATCCTTGAACCGGCGCACCAGATAAGTGGCGTCCCGCAGGCCGGTCCGCGCCGCGACCACGGCCAGCGGCAGGTCGGTGTCCCGCAGCATCCGGCGTACCTCCGTCATGCGCCGCTCGGTGATCCACTCCAGCAGCGTGCGGCCCGTGCGCTCGCGGACTGCCGTGGTCAGGTAGCCGGGCGTATAGCCCAGCGCGGCCGCGACGTCCGCCGCGGAGACCGGATCGCGGAACGTCGCCTCGATCTCCTCGAAGACGCGCGTCACCAGGGGGTCGGGCGGCGCGGGGGCCGACGGCGCCAGCCGCGCCGCCCCGATCAGGATCCGCGTGAGCAGGGCCGACGCCGCGTCCCGCGCGCCGACCCGCCCGGGCCGGGCCAGCTCCTCGTGCAGCTCCGTGAGCCAGGCCGACCAGCGCGGCCGCTCGTCCGCGGGGACGTTCGCGCTCAGGACCGGCGGGCGGTCGGCGGCGCCCGGCCCGGCGGGCTCCGCCTCGAACAGCGCCAGCAGCGGGTGGTGCGCCCAGGCCAGCGGCGAGACCGAGGCGAGCAGGGGGACGGCGTCGGGCGTGAAGGCGAGCGTCCAGGCCCGCGCGCCGGCGAAACCCCGGACCGTCCTGGGGTCGATCGCGCGGCCCGGCGGGACGGCGAACAGGTCGCCGTCGCGCGCGCCGTCCTCCCCGCCGGCGCCGCGCTCGATGAGGACGAGCACGTGGAAGTCGTGGGCGTGCCGGTGTTCGGGCGGAGGGTGCGGGTGCTGGTCCGCGCCGTCGTGCAGGTTCACGTTCACCGGGGGCATCCCGGGGCGCGGCTGGTACCGGTACACCGGGGTGCCGTCGGGCCGCACCGTGCGGATGCTGGACGGGGTGCGCAGCGGGGGCAGGCCGCCCTCCGCGGGCCCTGGCGCCATCAGCGGTCGTCCCTCACCGGTCGCCTGGCACCGCGAGGGTGAGCACGGCGTCGACGATCTGCGGCGTGCGCTCCAGCTGCCCCTCCAGCGCCCGCAGGCGGACGGCGACGTGCGACTCCGACTCGTCGCCGGGCAGGTCGATGCTCGCGACCAGCAGGATCTGCCGCGGGCCCACGAACTCGAGCCGCAGGTGACCCACGTGCTCCACGCCGGGCAGCGCCTCGATCCGCTCCCGCACCGCCCGGTGGATCCGCTCGTCCGCGACCTCGCCCGTGAGGAACCGCCGGTTGCGGTCGAACAGCACCCACGCCACGACGCACAGCAGCACGCCCACCAGCACCGACCCGATGGCGTCGTACCGGGCGTCGCCCGTGACCTGGTGCAGCGCCATGCCGGCGGCCGCGATCACCAGGCCGACGAGCGCCGCCGAGTCCTCCGCCAGCACCGCCCGCAGCGTCGGGTCCGACGTCGCCAGCGCGTGGTCCAGCAGGTCCCGGCCGAGCTTGCGCGCCTCCGCGCGCGTGCGCCGGTAGGCCTGGACGAACGAGAAGCCCTCCAGGCAGAACGCGACCGCCAGGACCAGGTAGCCGATGCCGTAGTCCGTGGCCTCCTCGGACTCACCGAAGGCGTGGATGCCGTGGTAGACCGACACCACGCCGCCGGCCACGAACAGGCCCAGCGCGGCCAGCATCGACCACACGTACGCCTCCCGGCCGTAGCCGAGCGGGCGCTCGCGATCCGGCGGGCGTGCCGCCTTGCGCTCCGCGACCAGCAGGAACACCTCGTTGCCCGTGTCGGCCCACGAGTGGGCGGCCTCGGCCACCATCGACGCCGAACCCGTCAGCACCGCCGCCACCGACTTGGCCACCGCCACCGCGAAGTTGGCCCCGAACGCGATCACCACCGTCAGCGCCGACTCGCTCCGTTCCCCTGCCATGCGTTCCCCCTCCGTCGCGACGCCCCTGACGCTACCGACCTTCCACCGCACCCGCCCGACCGAAGATCGTCTGATCGGCACCGACTTCCGTGCTGCCAGTGCGCCGCAGGATGTCCAATGCTGGGGGTGGCGGCCGGCACGGCCGGCCCGCGCCGTCCGGCGCGGGTACCCGGACGGAAGGCACTCGGGATGAACGACAGCACCACCGTGCGGATCATCGACCCCCGCACCCCGGAGGAACGCGGGCGCGAGTTCCTGCCCGGCATGGGCCGGCCCTGGCTGCTCCCGCTCTACGACACGTTCACGCGCCTGTCCCGCGTCCGGCCCCTGCACGACCGCGCGGCGGCGCTCGCGGACGTCGCCCCGGGCGAGTCCGTGCTCGACCTCGGCTGCGGAACGGGGAACCTCTCGCTCGCCGTGCTCCGCGCGCAGCCCGCCGCGCGGGTCACGGGCCTGGACCCGGACGCCGCGGCCCTGCGCATCGCGGCCCGCAAGGCGGCCCGCCGCCGCGTGCCGCTCACGCTCGTGCAGGGCTTCGCCGACCGGCTCCCCGTCGAGGACGGCTCGCTCGACCACGTGGTCTCCGCTCTCGCCCTGCACCACGTGCCCGACGAGGCGCGGGTGCGGTTCGGCGCGGAGGCCCTCCGGGCGCTGCGGCCGGGCGGCCGGGTGACGATCGTCGACTTCGGCAGCGCGGACGGGAGCGGGCACGGGACCGCGGACGGCGGTGGGCACGGGCACGGGGCCGGGGCCGGGGGCGAGCACGGCCACGAGCACCGGCACGGCCGGGGCCGCCGGCGCGGTCCCGGCAGCACGGGCGCGTACGGCCGGGTGCGGGGGCACGACCGCGGCAGGTCCGGCGTGGCCGCCAACCCGCACACCGCACGGAACCTGGAGGGCGGCCTGCTGCGCCTCCTCGCGGACGCCGGGTTCACCGACGCCCGCGAGGTGGACCGCGTGCAGCACCGCTACGGCCCGCTCACGTTCGTGCAGGCGACGCGCGGCTGAGCGACGCGCCGCCGTCACACGCGGCGGCGCCACACGCGCCGCCGCCACACGCGGCGGCGCGCCGCACGGCGCGCGCCTACGGGCGGCGGCGCACCCGCGGCTCCGGCAGTGCCGGGGGAACCGCCGCCGGGGTCTCCTCCAGCAGCCGGAACGCCTCGGCCATGCCCGCCTCGAGCTGCGGGTCGACGTCGGAGAAGTAGTCCGCCGGGGTGTGCCGCACCTCGATGTCGGGGTCCACGCCGTAGTTCTCGACGTCGAAGCCCTTGCCGTCGAGCCAGAGGCCGTACCGGGGCTGGGTGATCCCGGTGCCGTCCACGAGGTCGAAGCGGCCGTCGATCCCGATCACGCCGCCCCAGGTCCGCACCCCGACGACCGGACCGACGCCGAGCGCCTGCGCGGCCGCGTTCACGATGTCGCCGTCGGACCCCGCGTACTCGTTGGTGACGAGTACGACCGGACCGCGCGGTGCGCGGTCCGGGTAGGAGTTCGGGCGGTCGTAGTGCCGGTTCAGTCCCCAGCCCGCGACGCGGGCTGCGAGGCGGGCGATCACGAGCTGTGAGGTGTGCCCGCCGCCGTTGAAGCGCACGTCCACGACGATTCCCTCGCGGTCCGCGGCGAGCCGCAGGTCCCGGTGCAGCTGCGCCCAGCCGGTGCTCACCATGTCCGGGACGTGCACGTAGCCGAGCCGGCCGCCAGACTTCTCGGCGACGTACTCGCGGCGCGACCGCACCCAGTCCTGGTATCGCAGGTCGGACTCGTCGGCGAGCGGCACGACCACGACGCGCCGGTCCCTGCTCGCGGCCGGGCCGGGCGTCCCGCCGTCCGCGCCGTCCGTCCCGCCGCCCGCCGGGGCCGCCGTTCGCCGCAGGGTCAGCTCGACCGGGATCTCGGCCGCGCCGACGAGGTTCGCCGCAGGGCCGGCCACCGGGTCCACCGGCCGGCCGTCCACCGCGACGATCAGGTCGCCCGGCCGCGCGTCGACGCCCGCGGCGCGCAGGGGGGACCGCGCTCCCGGGTCGGACGACTCGCTCGGCAGCACCCGGTCGATCCGCCAGCCCTCGGCGGTCCGCGTGAGGTCCGCGCCGAGCAGCCCGAGCCTGCGGGACGAGTCGCCGCGCTCGTGGGGTGACCGCACGTAGGCGTGCGACGTGTTGAGCTCGGCGACGGTCTCCCAGAGCACGTCCTCCAGGTCGTCGTGCGTCGCCACACGGTCGACCATCGGGCGCCAGCGTGCCACCGCCCCGGCCCAGTCGACGCCGTTCATGTCCGCGCGCCAGTAGTGGTCGCGCATGATCCTGGCGTTCTCGTCGAACATCTGGTGCCACTGGGCACGTGGGTCCACCTCGTGGCGCACGCGGGACAGGTCGATGTCGAAGGCGCTCGGGTCGTCGTCGCCGGGCTTGCTGGTGGCCGACTGCGTGCTGAGCCCCGGTCCGGACCGGATCACCACCCGCTCGCCGTCGCCCGACACCGCGTACCCGTTCACCTTCTCCGCGACGTCCGTGGCCTTGCGTGCCTCGAACGACCAGAACTGGAGCACGTTCGGCACCGGGTCGCCCTCCGTGCCGGCGTGCCGGGTGCCGAGCACGCCGGCGTCATCTGTCTCGTGCACCCAGAGCACGCCACCCTTGGCCGCGAGCAGGTCGCGGTAGCGGCCCGACGTCACCGGGAACGGCACCACCCGCTCCTCGGCGCCGTCGAGGTCGATGTCCGGCGAGGCCGCGGCATGCGCGTCCTCGTCGTGCTTCGCGTCGCCCGCCGCGTCGTCGTCCGTGCCGGCCTTCTTGTCGTCCGGCGTGCTCAGACGCCAGCCGTCGGCGCTCGGACCGAACGGCGCCGGCTCGGTCGCGGCCAGGGGGATGAGCCACGGCCGGGTCGCCGCGCTGAACGACAGGGCGAACTCGTGGGAGTCGTAGGACGGGTCGAACGTACGGTTCGACAGGAAGACGACGTACTTGCCGTCGTCGCTGAAGGCCGGCGAGAAGTCGTGGAACCGCCCCGACGTCAGCGGCGCCACCGTCGGCGGCGTGGCGTGCAGGTCGGCGACGAGCACCTGGTGGTGGTCGCCCTCGGTGCCGGTCGGGCTGGACCAGGCGAGGTACCGCCCGTCCGGCGAGAACGTCGGGGATTCCGCCTCGCCGTTCGTCGATCGCCCGAGCGCGATGACGGTGCCGGCCTCCGCGGTGTGCTCGTGGGTGGCGGCGTCGCCGTCCGTCGCGGGGGCGGGCAGCGCGACCACGCTGACCCGGCCGTCGTGCGAGATCGCCGCCACCTTGTCGCCGGTCGGGCTCGCCGCCAGGTGCAGCACCCGGCCGAGCTCGCCGGCCGCGAAGCGCTGCGGTGCGGCGTCCGGGTCCACCCCGTCGGTGCCGGGCAGCGTGTGCACCTCCAGCGCGTCCTCCCGGCTCTCCCCGTCCGCCGTGGCGTGCGGCGCGTCCGTGACGACGACGGCGCGGCCGGTGTCGCCGAGCAGCACGGGCTCTCGCACGCGGACCGACGGGTCGGCCACGAGCGCCCGGGCCGGCCCGGCACGGTGGGTCACCCAGAACGCCGTGCCGAGCCAGCCCACGATGCTCGCGTCGCCGCTCTTGTCGACGGCGAGTCCGTCGACACCCCTCGGCGCCGAGTCGGGGTCGGTCGAGTACGGCTCAGGGAGCGCGCCCGTCAGGGTGATGTCGAGCCGGCGCGGGGTGCCGTCCAGCGCGTCGAGCAGCCAGAGGTCGCCGCGGCTGTGCCACACGATGCGCGCCCCGTCGGACGTCGCGTCGCGGACGTAGCCCTCGGCCTCGGTCTGGGTGGTGAGCAGCCGGGGCCCGGCGGCCCGCGTGCCCGTCGCCAGGCCGTCCCAGACCCAGAGGTTCGCCTGCTCGTCGGCGTGGTCGGGGAACGTCGCCGCGCGGTCGGAGGTGAACACCAGCGCGTCCCCGACCCAGATCGGGTCGTAGGTGCCGGCCTCGTCGTCGGGCAGGGGACGCTCCCACTCGCCGGTGCCCCGGTCGAGCCACAGCACGGAGGCGGTACCGCCGCGGTACCGCTTCCAGTAGGCGGGCGTGCGGTAGCCGGCCGAGACGAGGGCGGTCGTGCGCCTGCTGTCCGGGCCCTGGTGCTCGGCGACGCCCCATGCGGCCCCGTAGCGCGGGGTCTCGACGGTGCCGTCGAGGCCGACCGCGCGCACCACGGTCAGGGAGCGCTCGTGCGTGCCTGCGTTCGACGAGACGAGCACCCGGCCGGCGTCGTCCCAGCCGAGCACCGTCGTGGTCGTGCCGCCGAGCCAGGTGAGGCGCCGGGTGGCGCCGTCGGCCAGCTCGACCACGTAGGCCTCGGGGTGGCCGTCCTTGTGGGACACGTAGGCCAGGCGCGTGCCGTCGGGGGAGAAGCGGGGGGACGTCGCGGGTACGTGGTCACTGGTCAGGCGCCAGGCGCGACCGCCGGAGACGGGGGCGAGCCAGACGTCGTCGTCGGCCACGAACGCGACCTGGTCACCGTGGATGTGGGGGTACCGGAGATAGGGCTGGGTCACCGCCTCAACGTACTCGGGGCACCCCGGCGCGGTCACCGGAAATCGCTGACGGCGAGGACCATGTGAACGCATCCATTCCGGGGCGGTCCACATCTTGGTCTCACATCATGGAACGGCCTGGTGCGCGGGTTGCATCATCCGGTTCTATGGGGTTCATCGGCATTGCCTGACAAAAGATGACCGAACGCCCCATGGGAGAGGAAAGCCGGATGACGCCACGACGCGCCACGACGGCTCCCTCCGTCCCCTGGCCCTGCCGAATGCGGCAGTGCGCCGGCATGTGACGCTCCTGTCGAGCCTGCCGCCCGGACCGGTCCGGGCCATGTCGGTGCACAGCGACTGCCCCACCGCACGGACCGATCGCAAGGGATGACGCCCCATGGTTCCCACAGCACCGTCCACAGCCCTGTCCACGGCCTCGCCCGCCGGCGAGGTGGACGTCGCCGCCTCCCCGGCACTGCCCGTCAGGCTCGCGGACGTCTCCCGCACCTTCGGTGCGCCCGGGCGCACCGACCGCACCGTGCTCCGCGACGTGGACCTCCAGGTCGCGCCGGGCGAGATCGTGGCCGTGCTCGGCCCGTCGGGCTGCGGCAAGTCGACCCTGCTGCGCCAGGTCAGCGGCCTGGACGCACCCACGGCGGGCAGCGTCACGATCGGCGGTGCACCCGTGGTCGGTGCCGACCCGCGCACCGCCGTCGCCTTCCAGGAGCCTCGCCTGCTGCCGTGGCGCACGCTCACGCAGAACGTGGCGCTCGGCCTCCCGCCGGGCACCACGAAGGACGTGGGCCAGGAGCGGGTGGCCCGGCTGCTCGACCTGGTCGGGCTGGCGGGCTCGGCCGGGCTGCGGCCCCGCCAGGTCTCGGGCGGCATGGCGCAGCGCGCCTCGCTCGCCCGCGCGCTGGCCCGCAACCCCGGTGTGCTGCTGCTCGACGAGCCGTTCGGCGCGCTCGACGCTCTCACCCGCCTGCGCATGCAGGACCTCCTGCTCGACGTCCACGCGGCTCAGCCCGCGACGATCCTGCTGGTCACGCACGACGTCGAGGAGGCGCTCTACCTCGCCGACCGCGTGGTGCTGCTGCGCACGGTCGCCGACGGCGCGGCCGCGTCCGACGGCGGGCTGCTCGCCGCCGCCGGCCCGGCGAGCATCGCGCGGATCGTGGACGTGCCGGGCGACCGGCCCCGCGACCGCGCCGCGCGCGACCTGGCCGAGCTCCGCGCGGAGCTGCTCGACGGGCTCGGCGTGCCGACGCACCACGACCGCTGAGTCCTCACCCGCCCGACCCGAATCCCACCGCACCGAACCACCCGGCCCGCCGACCGCCGTCGGGCAGCGAGAGGAAAGAACCCATGCGCAACCGTAGGCACACCGTTCTGGCGTCCGGCCTGGCCCTCGTCTCGGCGATGGCGATGAGCGGCTGCGTGGCCGGCGAGGGCGCGGCCGCCGCCGGCGGTGGCGAGGGTGCGGGGGAGTGGAGCACCGACACCCTGAACATCGACTTCGCCACGTACAACCCGCTCAGCCTCGTGGTCCGCGAGCAGGGCTGGCTGGAGGAGGAGCTCGACGGCGTCGAGGTCGCCTGGGTGCAGTCGGACGGCTCGAACACGGCGAACGAGAACCTGCGGGCGGAGGCGATCGACTTCGGCTCCACGGCGGGCTCGGCGGCGCTCCTGGCGCGGGCGAACGGCTCGCCCATCCGCACGGTCGACATCTACAGCCAGCCGGAGTGGTCGGCGATCGTGGTCGCGGGCGACTCGAAGATCAAGGACGTCGCCGACCTGGAGGGCGCGTCCATCGCCGCCACCAAGGGCACCGACCCGTACTTCTTCCTGCTGCAGACCCTCGACGAGGCGGGCATCCCGCTCAGCGAGGTCGAGGTGCAGAACCTGCAGCACGCCGACGGCCGCGCCGCGCTCGACAACGGCTCCGTGGACGCCTGGTCGGGCCTCGACCCGATCATGGCGGCCGCCGAGGCGGAGGCGGGCGACAAGCTGATCTACCGCAACATCGACTTCAACACCTACGGGTTCCTCAACGCGCGCGAGGAGTTCGTGGACGAGCACCCCGACGTCACGCAGGCCGTCGTGGACGCCTACGAGCAGGCCCGCGCCTGGGCGCTGGAGAACCCCGAGGAGCTGTCCGCGCTGCTCGCCGAGGTCGCCTCCATCGACCCCGAGGTCGCGTCCACGGTGATCGAGGAGCGCACCGTGCTCGACCTCGACCCGGTGCCCGGCGACAAGCAGCGCGACGTGCTGGAGGTCGTGGGCCCGATCTTCGTCGAGTCGGGCGACGTGGCCGCGCAGGAGAACGTCGACAGCGCGCTCGACGAGCTCTTCGCGCCCCAGTTCGCGCAGGAGGCGGTGGCTTCTGATGGCTGACCAGCAGGCCGCCGTCGAACGGGCGAACGGCGCCACGGTGTCGTCCACCCGGCCGGGGCCCGGCGCGGGCCGTGCCGGGACGATCGTGCTGGGCCTGCTGGTTCCGGTGGCGCTTCTCGGCCTCTGGTGGGGCGTGACGGCGGCCGGTCTGGTCCCGCCGTACCAGCTCCCCGGCCCGGTGGCCGTGTGGGACGCCGCCGTCGACCTGGTCGAGCGCGGGCAGCTCTGGCACCACGTGGCGATCTCGACGCAGCGTGTGCTGATCGGGTTCGCGCTGGGCGCCGCCGCGGGCCTCGCCGTCGGCTCCCTGGTGGGGCTGTCCAAGCTCGGTGACCTGCTGCTCGCGCCCACGCTCGGCGCGATCCGCGCCGTGCCCTCGCTCGCCTGGGTACCGCTCCTGATCCTGTGGCTCAAGATCGGCGAGGAGTCCAAGATCACGCTCATCGCGATCGGCGCGTTCTTCCCCGTCTACACGACGATCGCGGCGGCCCTGCGGCACGTGGACCCCCACCTGGTCGAGGCGGGTCGCGCGTTCGGGCTGCGCGGCCTGCGGCTCCTGACGACGGTGCAGCTCCCCGCGGTGCTGCCGTCGCTCGTAGCCGGGCTCCGCCTCGCGCTCGCGCAGTCGTGGCTGTTCCTCGTGGCCGCCGAGCTCATCGCGTCGTCGATGGGCCTCGGGTTCCTGCTCAACGACTCCCAGCAGAACGGGCGCGTGGACCGCATCCTGCTGGCGATCGTGCTGCTCGCCGTGCTGGGCAAGCTCACGGACGCGCTGATCGGCCTGGCGGAGCGCCGGCTGCTGCGGCGGTGGGCATGACGGCGCCCAACGTCACCGCCGAGGCGTACGAACGCGCCGCGGCCGACCCGGTCGCGTTCTGGGCGGAGGCCGCCCGCCGGCTCGACTGGGCGACGCCGTGGCACACCGCGCACACCTGGTCGCCGCCGGAGCCGCGGGGCGGCGCCGTCGGTGACCCGGGCGACCCGGGCGACCCCGACGACCTGACCGTGCCCGAGGCCGCCTGGTTCGTCGGCGGCCGGCTCAACGTCGCCGTGAACTGCGTGGACCGGCACGTCACCGCCGGCCTCGGCGCCAAGCCCGCCCTGCACTGGGAGGGCGAGAACGGCGAGCGGACCACCGTCACCTACACCGGCCTGCAGCGCCGCGTCGCCCAGGCCGCCCACGCGCTGACCGCCCTCGGCGTCGGCCCGGGCGACCGCGTGGTGATCTACCTGCCCGTGCTCGTGGAGACCGTGGTGGTCACCCTGGCCTGCGCGCGCATCGGCGCGGTGCACAGCCTGGTGTTCGGCGGGTTCAGCGCCGAGGCGCTGCGGTTCCGCCTGGCCGACACGGGTGCCAAGCTGCTGGTCACCACCGACGGGCAGTACCGCCGCGGCGTCGCGACGCCGGTCAAGGCGACCGCCGACCAGGCCGTGGCCGGGCTCGACCACGTGGAGCACGTGCTGGTGATCCGCCGCACCGGCTCCGACGTGGCCTGGACCGACCGGGACGTCTGGTGGCACGACGCCGTCGACACCGCGCCCGAGGTGCACGACGCGCAGGCGTTCGACGCCGAGCACCCGCTCTTCATCATCTACACCAGCGGCACCACGGGTAAGCCCAAGGGACTTGTCCACACCTCCGGTGGATATCTCACGCAGGCGAGCTGGGCCCACTGGGCGCACTTCGACGCGAAGCCCGACGACGTGCACTGGTGCACCGCCGACCTGGCCTGGGTCACGGCGCACACCTACGAGATCTACGGCCCGCTCTCCAACGGCCTCACGCAGGTGATCTACGAGGGCACGCCGGACACGCCGTCGCGCGAGCGGCACCTGGAGATCATCGAGCGGTACGGCGTCACCGTGTACTACACGGCGCCCACGCTGATCCGGACGTTCATGACCTGGTTCGGCGACACCCTCCCGGAGCACGACCTGTCGTCCCTGCGCCTGCTCGGTACGGTCGGTGAGGCGATCAACCCCGCCGCCTGGGAGTGGTTCCGCGCGACGTTCGGGCGCGGCGAGCTGCCCGTGATCGACACCTGGTGGCAGTCCGAGACGGGTGCCGCCATGGTGGCCCCGCTCCCGTACGTGACGCCGCTGGTCCCGGGCTCCGCGACCCGGGCCCTGCCGGGTATCGAGGTGGCCGTCGTGGACGACGACGGCCGGCGGCTCGGTTCCGGCGAGCCCGGCATCCTCGTCGTGACGAGGCCGTGGCCGGGCATGGCGCGTACCGTCTGGCGCGACCCGGCGCGCTACCGCGACGCGTACTGGCGCAGGTTCGCGGGCCAGGGCCCCGCGGGCGCGTACTACGTGGCCGGCGACGGCGCGCAGCTGGACGAGCAGGGCAACGTGCACCTGCTGGGCCGGCTCGACGACGTCGTGAACGTCTCCGGGCACCGGCTGTCCACCATCGAGATCGAGTCCGCGCTGGTGGCGCACAGAGGCGTCGGCGAGGCCGGCGTCGCGGGCGTGCCGGACCCGGTCACCGGGCAGGCCGTGGCGGCGTTCGTGGTGCCGTCGGGCGTAGGCCGGGCGGGCACGGCGTCGCCGCAGGAGGCGGACGCCGGGGCTGCCGCGCTCCGGTCGCAGGTGGCGCGCGAGATCGGGCCGGTGGCCAAGCCGCGGCACGTGATCGTGGTGCCCGAGCTGCCGAAGACGCGGTCGGGCAAGATCATGCGGCGCCTCCTGGCGCAGCTGTGGCAGGGCGAGGAGCTGGGCGACGTCACGTCGCTGCAGAACCCGTGGGCCGTCGACGACATCCGCGATCTCCTGGCAGCAGGAGTCGCGGAGAGGAAGGCAGGACGATGACCGAGCACACCTTCGGGTTCCGCACGCGGGCCCTCCACGCGGGGGGCATCCCCGACGCGGCGACCGGAGCGCGGGCGGTGCCGATCTACCAGACCACGTCGTTCGTGTTCCAGGACACCGACGACGCCGCGAACCTGTTCGCGCTGCAGAAGTACGGCAACATCTACTCGCGCATCGGCAACCCGACGGTCGCGGCGCTCGAGGAGCGCATCGCGTCGCTGGAGGGCGGCATCGGCGCGGTCGCGACGGCGTCCGGCATGTCGGCGGAGTTCATCACGTTCGCCGCGCTCGTCGGGGCCGGCGACCACGTGGTCGCCTCCGCGCAGCTCTACGGCGGCACTGTGACGCAGCTCGACGTGACGCTGCGCCGGTTCGGCGTCGAGACGACGTTCGTGCCCGGCACCGACCCCGCCGACTACGCCGCGGCGATCACGCCCGAGACCAAGGTCCTGTACACCGAGGTCGTGGCCAATCCGTCGGGCGAGGTGGCCGACCTGGAAGGGCTCGCCGAGGTGGCCCACGCCGCCGGCATCCCGCTGGTGGTGGACGCGACGCTCGCGACGCCGTACCTGGTGCGGCCCATCGAGCACGGCGCCGACATCGTGATCCACTCCGTGACGAAGTTCCTGGGCGGGCACGGCACCACGCTCGGCGGTGTCGTCGTCGAGTCCGGCCGGTTCGACTGGGGCAACGGCAAGTTCCCGCAGATGACCGAGCCCGTGCCGTCCTACGGCGACGTGCGCTGGTGGGGCAACTTCGGCGAGTACGGCTTCCTCACCAAGCTCCGCTCCGAGCAGCTGCGCGACATCGGCCCGGCGCTCTCGGCGCAGTCGGCCTTCCAGCTGCTGCAGGGCATCGAGACGCTGCCGCACCGCCTGGACGCGCACCTGGCGAACGCCCGCGCGGTGGCCGAGTGGCTCGACTCCGACCCGCGCGTCTCCTACGTGCTCTGGGCCGGGCTGCCGTCGCACCCCCACCACGAGCGGGCGCAGAAGTACCTGCCGCTGGGACCGGGCTCGGTCTTCGCGTTCGGCCTCCAGGTCCCCGAGAACGGCGGCGTGCTGATCGACGGGCGCGAGGCCGGCCGGCTGTTCATCGAGTCGCTGGAGCTCGCCTCCCACCTCGCGAACGTCGGTGATGCGCGCACCCTGGTGATCCACCCGGCGTCGACCACGCACCAGCAGCTCTCCGCCGACCAGCTCGAGGCGGCGGGCGTGCCCGAGGACCTCATCCGCATCTCGGTCGGCCTGGAGGACGTCGAGGACATCCTCTGGGACCTCGACCAGGCACTGACCAAGGCGACGGGAGCGACCCGATGAGCGAGACCACCCGGACCTGGCAGGGCCCGAGCGCCCCGGAGCGCCTGCGGATCCTGCGCTCCACGAAGTCGATCGCGATCGTCGGGGCATCGGCGAACCCGGCGCGCGCCAGCTACTTCGTGGCGACCTACCTGCTGTCCTCGTCCCCGTACGACGTGTACTTCGTGAACCCGCGGGCCACCGAGATCCTGGGACACCCGGTGTACCCGAGCCTTGCGGACCTGCCTGTGGTCCCCGATCTCGTCGACGTCTTCCGGCGGCACGAGGACCTGCCGACCGTGCTGGACGAGACCATCGCCGTGGGCGCGAAGACCGTCTGGCTGCAGCTCGGCTCGTGGCACGAGGACGTCGCGCGCAAGGCGGAGGCCGCGGGGCTGAACGTCGTGATGGACCGGTGCGTCAAGATCGAGCACGCACGGTTCCACGGCGGGCTGCACCTGGCCGGGTTCGACACGGGCGTGATCAGCTCCCGCCGGGCTGACCGGTAGGTCCGGCGCACGGGCCTTCGGGCCCGGGCCGCGGCCCTGGCTCCGACCCCGGCTAGAGTCGGTCCACGATGAGCACACGTGTGGAACCGGTCAGCGCGGAGCTCCTCGTCGAACGGGTGGCCGATGCCGTCCTGGCCCGCACGGGCGGTGCCGACACCCCGGTCCGCCTCCTCGTCGACGGGCACCCGTCCACCCACCCCGAGCTGCTCGCCGACGCGCTCGTCGCGCCCCTGGAGACGGCCGGCCGGCGCGTGGCCCGGGTGCGGGTCGCCGACTTCCTGCGCTCGCGGTCCCTGCGGCTCGAACACGGTCGCGACGACCCCGACAGCCTGCTGGACGGTTGGATCGACGTCGAGGCGCTGAACCGCGAGGTGCTGCGGCGGGTCGTGGAGCGCGGCGAGTACCTGCCCAGCCTGCGCGACCCGGACACCGACCGGGCCACACGCGCCGCCTACGTCGCCGCCGACCCGGGCACCGTGGTCGTGCTGGACGGGGCGCTCACGATCGCCCGCGGGCTCGACGTCGACGTCGCCGTGCACCTCGCGCTCAAGCCGGGCACGCTCCGGCGTCGGACACCCGACGAGGAGGCGTGGGTACTGCCCGCCTACGAGCGGTACGCGGCGCAGGCGGAGCGCGCGGCGGACCTGCTGGTCCGGGTCGACCACCCGGACCACCCGGCCCTGGTGCACCGTTGACCGGGCGTCAGTCGCTCGCGGCCGACGCCGGGGCGTAGCCCCAGCACTCGCTCATCGCCCGCAGCTCGCGCGGGATCTCGTCCGGGTCGGGGAGCGCGCGCCCGGCCTGGATGCTCCCGGTGCGGATCTTGTCCCGCCAGTCGCCCAGGCCCTTGCGGACCTCGCCGTGCTCGTGGTCGCCGTACGAGACCATGCCCGGCTCCCACGGCAGGCCGAGGAAGTCGCAGATCCGGTGGAACTCGGTCGCCGGGTCCGCGGTGACGTCCTCGTAGCGGACCGTCAGCCCCGGAAGCCGGTGGCGCACGTCCTCCAGCGCCGTCATGTACTTCAGCGTGTGCATGACGGCGCGGTTCATGGGCCGCCGGGCCGGGTCGGCGTCGTGCCAGGAGCGGGCGATCGACGCCGGGTGGCGCAGCAGGAAGATGAACCGGGCGTCCGGCCAGCAGACCGCGAACCGGTCGGCGACGAAGACGTTGCTGGGGGTCTTCTCCACGACGACCTGCTTGCCGCTGCGCAGCAGCTCGCGGTGCAGCATCCGGTCCCACAGGATGTGCTCGACGTCGGCCACGTTGTGCCCCAGGGCGTCCATCGCCTCCGTGGTGAGCCGCGTCGTGAAGTCGACGGACAGCCGCCGCACGTGCGTCTCGATGGGCGCGTGCACCTGGGAGTGGCTGTCCAGCACCACGCGCAGCAGCGTCGACCCGGCGCGGGGGGACGAGAGCACGAAGACCGGGGCGACCAGCAGGCGGTCGGCCGCTGGGTCGGCCGGCGGGCGGATACGCCCCCTACCCGGCCGGCTCGGGCCGCCACCCGGAGTGCCGCCCTGGTGGGCGCCACTGCGGGCCTCACCCTGCCGGACGCGGCCGTGGTCGCGGGGCACGCGCGTGACCCGCAGGCCCGCGTGCTTCTCGAGTGCCGTACCGAACCGGCGGGCCAGCTGTGTGCCGGTTCCTCGAACCGTGAGCATGTCGAAAGGACTCCGTTCGGCTTCCCCCTGCCGTCCAACACGGTGACACGCCCGTCCCGGGCGCGCCACCGTAGCGGCGTCGGCCCGGCTACAGCACCAGGCAGAACGGATGGCCGGCCGGGTCCGCGAACACGCGGAAGCCGCTGCCCTCGCCGGGCAGCCGGGCCGCGCCGAGCGCCAGCACTGCGGTCTCGCCGGCGTCCAGGTCGGGCACCCCGACGTCGAGGTGCACCTGCTGCGGGTGGGCAGGGTCCGGCCACCGCGGCGGGTTGTAGTCCGCCACGGACTGGAAGAGCACGGGCCGGTCGCCGCCGAGCATGGCGACCCCGTCGGCGTCGTAGGCCACGGGGGCGCCCAGCACCCCGGACCAGAATGCGGCGAGCTCGGAGGCGTCCGGGCAGTCGAAGGTGGGACCCATCACGGTCACTCCGTCGGACTCCTCCTTGAGGCACAGGTCGAAGGGGTGCCCCGCCAGGTCGGACAGCGTGATCCACTGCTCGTTCTCCCGCAGCACGGTGGCCCCCAGCTCCACCGCCCGGGCGCTCGCGGCGGCCAGGTCCGGCACGTACAGGTCGAGGTGCGCCTGCTGCGGGTGCTCCTGCCCCGGCCACTGCGGCGGGACGTGGTCGGGCGCGAGCTGGAACGCGACGTCCCACCGGTCCGGGGTCGTGACGGTGATCCAGTCGTGGTCGGTGAACTTCACGGCGCCGCCGGTCAGGGCCGTCCAGAACCCCGCCTCGGTGGCGAGGTCGGGGACGTCCAGGACCACGGACTTGAGCACACCCACCCCGGGTGCGGGGGCTGCTGCGGCCGGTCCGGTGGAGGTCGATTCAGTCATGGCCCAACCTTTCGGGAGGTGGTGGGAAGAACCTTCGGCTACCACCTTGCACCCCACCTCTGACATTCCCCACCGGAAAAGTTGCGGAGGACTGTCCACCGGGTTATCCACAGCATGCTCGCCCCTGACCCGCACCACTCCGGGGTTATCCACAGATGCTGTCCACAGGCCTGTGAATGCGGTGGTCAGCCCTGGGGGCGGGCGGACACACTGTCCCGGTGCAGAACACCGTCGCCCTCGCCCAGAGCGCCCTCACGCAGACGCTCGGCGCCGTCCGTCTCACCGACCCGGTCGACCTGGGCGGCTCCGCCCGCTCCCAGGTGCTCCGCTGTCGGGTCGAGCGCGCCTGCAGCTCCGCGCCTCTCGCGGCGGGCCATGACCATCCGCCCACGGTGATCGTCAAGCGCTTCCTGTCCGACGCCGGCGCGTTCGTCCGCGAGACCGTCGGCCTGGACGTGTGCCCGGGCACACCGACGCTCCTCGCCCAGGACCAGGAGCACGGCCTGATCGTCATGTCCGACCTCGGGGTGCTGCCCACGCTGGCCGACCTGCTCCTCGGGGACGACCGCGACGCGGCCTGGGACGGGGCACGGTCCTGGGCCCGCGCGCTGGGCCGCACGACCGGCGGCTCCCGCGCCCGGGTCGCGGAGGCGCGCAGCCGCCTGGCGGACGCCGAGCCGTGGGACGCCGACGCCGACCTCCGCGCGGGTGTGGACCGGCTGCTCGAGGCTCTGGCCGGGGGCGACGCCGGGCCGGAGGGCCACGCGGTGGCGGACCGCCGGGCCGCCGTCGAGGCCGACCTCGCCGCGACCCTGCACCTGCGCACGCCCGGTGCCGCCGCGGTCGTCACGCCCACGGACACCTGCCCCGACAACGCCGTGCTCGGCCCGGACGGCTGGCGCTTCCTCGACCTGGAGGGCACCGACGTCCAGCACGCCGCGTTCGTCGCCGCGTACGGGCTGCTGCCGTTCGCCACCTGCTGGTGCGTGTTCGACCCGCCGCCCGGCCTCACGGACATGCTGCTCGCGGAGCTCACGGCGGGCCTGGCGGAGCACGCGCCGGAGATCGTCGCCGACCCCGCCTGGGACACCTCGGTGCGGCAGGCGTGCGCGGTCTACCTGGTCCTCGTCACGGGCTGGCTGTGGAAGAGCACCGTCGCGGGCCGGGAGCTGGTCGGCCCGGCGGGCCGGTCGCCGTCGTACCGGCAGCTCATGGTGTCCCGCTGGCGCTGGGGCGCGATCAACCTCCGCCCGGAGCTCCCGGCGCTGGCCGCCGCGTTCGGCGACGCCGCGGCCTGGGCGCTCGACCAGTGGGGCGCCGACGTCGAGCCGACCGGCTACCGCGCCTTCCGCTGACCCCGGCCGCCGAGCGCGGTCGTGACCGCGGTCCACGGCCGGGTCAGGCGTGGCAGCCAGCCCCGCTGCTGCCCGGCGCCGGCGCCCGGCACACCGGCCGTCACGGGCAGACCGGGCACGGCCGACCCCGCGTACCGCGCCGGGAGCGCCGGGTCGTCCGCGGCGTCGATCTCGGCGATGAGCGCCCGCACCCGCGCGGTGACGTCGTCGACGATCCGCTCGACCTCCTCGATCGGCCGGCCTGCCGGGTCGTCCAGCGGCCAGTCGAGGTAGCGGCGTCCCGGGAACACGGGACAGGTGTCGCCGCAGCCCATGGTCACGATCACGCCGGAGGTGCGCACGATGTCGTCGGTCAGCTCGCGGGGGAACTCGATGAGCCCGTCGAGCCCGCGCCGCGCCAGGACGGTCTCGGTCATCGGGTCGGGCTCCGAGACCGGGCGTGTGCCCGCGGTGCGCACCCGGATACGGTCGCCCGCGAGCCGGCGGGTCACGGCGGCGGCGATCTGGGACCGGCCGGTGTTGTGCACGCAGACGAACAGCACGTCGCGCGGCGAGCCGTGCGTCACCTCGGTCATGGCGGCCAGCCGGTCGGTGGCGAGCCAGGCGGTCAGAGCGGGCAGCTGCGCGGACGACCGCACCTGCTCGGCCAGCGCGGCGTAGCACTCCCGGACCAGGCGGTCCACGGTCCCGGCGCCCGCGTTGGCGGCGAACGTGGCGGCGAGGGTGTCGACCAACCGGTCGAGCAGCGCCTCGTGGTCGCGCGCGTCGAGCGCCGGCTCGTCGAGGAACCGCGGGGCGGCGAGCGCCGTCGTGCCGTACCGCGCGATCCCGCGCGAGGAGACGCGGTACTGCGCGGCGTCCGACGCCACCGGCCCGACGACGGCGACCAGCCCCACCGAGACCAGCGCCTCGAGGTCCTGTTCCACGCCGGCGACGGCGAGCGCTTCGGTCACGAGGTCGGCCGGCCGTCCGTCCGCGCCGTCCGGCACGAGCCCGGCGGCGGTGGAGCGGCCCGCGGGGTGCGTGAGCAGGCGCGCCAGCAGCCGCAACCGCTCGGGGTTCGCCATCGTGAGTCGTTGTGCGGAGCGCAGCTCGTCCGGGGTCATCGGTCTCTCCCTGGCCTACGGCGGTGTGGCCGAGTGCCAGGAGCGAGGCTACCCCGCCGTCCTGGACCTCGGCGGCCGCACGGTGGGAACATCACCCACGATCGGGATCGGCCGCCGGTGGAACGGGAACCCGTACCGCGTGACCAGCCCCGCCAGCGTGGTGACCCGGTTGCGGGGGCCGATCAGCGACATGATGTGCACGAACAGCCACACGATCCACGCCAGGCCCTTCGTGATCCGCAGCGGCCGGCCCCCGGGCAGGTTGATCTCGGCGATCGCGGCGCGCCTGCCGATCACGGCCATCGTGCCCTTGTCGACGTAGTGGAGGTCCTGCAGGGGCTCGCCGTCGATCAGGGCGCGGATGTTGCGGCCCGCGACGAGGCCGCCCTGGATCGCGGGCTGCGCGAGCTGGGGCAGGTCGGCCGGCGAGATCGCGATGTCGCCCGCGGCGAAGACACCCGGCAGGCCCTCGACCTGCATGTCGTCGCCGATCCGGATACGGCCGCTGTCGTCCTGCGGCAGGCCCCACTCGGACACCTCGTCGTGCACGCGCACCCCGGCGGACCAGACGGTCAGGTCGGCGTGGATGCGGGTCCCGTCGGTGAGCACCACGGCTTCGCGCTCGACGGCCGCCACCCCGGCCCCCAGGTGCAGCGAGACCCCGCGGTGCCGCAGCTCCTGGGTCGCGTAGGCGCGCAGCTTGGGCGCGAACGACTTGAGGATCTCGCCGCCGCGCTGCACCACCTTGACCTCGAACGCGTCGCCGTGGATCTCCGGGTAGGCGGGCGCGAGGCCGGCGGTGCGCAGCTCGGCGAGCGCGCCCGCGACCTCCACCCCGGTGGCGCCGCCGCCCACGACGACGACGCGCAGCCCGTCGTCGGCCCGCTTCGACTTCGCGGCCTTCTCCAGGCGGATGAAGAGGTTGTCGCGGATCCGCATCGCCTGCGACCGCGTGTACATCGGGAACGAGTGCTCCTTGGCGCCCGGCGTCCCGAAGAAGTTCGCCGTGACGCCCGCCGTGACGACCAGGTAGTCGTAGCTGATCCAGTGGTCGTTCAGCAGGCGGATCTTCTTCGCGGCGTGGTCGGCCTCCACCAGGTGCTCGTGCACCACGTGCACGTTCTTCTGCTTGAGCCGCAGGCCGCGCAGGAAGTAGGTGACGTCGCCCGGGTTCAGACCGCCGGTCGCCACCTGGTACAGCAGCGGCTGGAACGTGTTGTAGACGCGGCGGTCGATCAGCGTGATCCGCACGGGCGCGTCCTTGAGGGCCCGGACCGTCGCCATCCCGGCGAACCCGCCGCCGACCACCACCACGTGCGGCAGCGGCTCGGGGTGCTCGCTCATGGTCTTCTCGAGGCCGTAGTCCTCGTCGTCCTCGGGTGCTTGCACGGGGGTGTGTGCAGAATCGGTCACGATCACGAGTCTCTCACCGCCCGGGTTACCGTGGTCGGTCGTGAGCACCACCGAACACCAGACCGACCCTGCAGGCCGCCCCGAGCGGCTGGCCCACGGCCTGCGCACCCGCCACCTGACCATGATGGGCCTCGGCTCCGCGATCGGCGCCGGCCTGTTCCTCGGCTCGGGCCTCGGCATCGCCGCAGCGGGTCCCGCCGTCCTGGTCAGCTACGCCATCGCGGGCGCGATCGTCGTGCTGGTCATGCGGATGCTCGCCGAGATGGCGTCCGCGCTCCCGTCGAGCGGCTCGTTCTCCGTCTACGCGGAGGCGGCGCTCGGGCGTTGGGCCGGGTTCCTGCTGGGCTGGCTGTACTGGTTCACCATCGTCATGGTGCTCGGCGTCGAGGTGACGGGTGTCGCCGGGATCGTGCACGGCTGGTGGCCCGCCGTGCCGCAGTGGGCGGTCGCGGCCGCCGTCGTCGCCGTGTTCGGCGCGATCAACCTCGTGGGCGTGCGCCAGTTCGGCGAGGCCGAGTTCTGGTTCGCCACCGTCAAGGTGCTCGCGATCGTCGGCTTCCTCGTGCTCGGCGTGCTGATCGTCGTCGGCGTGGTGCCCGTGAGCGGCAGCGTCCTGGGGGAGTGGGCGCAGTACGGCGGGTTCGCCCCGGCGGGCCTGCCCGGCATCGCGGCCGGCCTGCTCACCGTCGTCTTCGCGTTCGGCGGCATCGAGATCGTCACCATCGCGGCCGCCGAGGCGCGTGACCCGCAGTCGGCCGTCGCGAGCGCGACCCGCACCATCCTGTGGCGCATCCTGTTCTTCTACGTGGGCTCGGTCGCGATCATGGTCGCCCTCATCCCGTGGACCGACGCCGCCCGCCTGGAGTCGCCGTTCGTCTCCGTGCTCCAGATGGCCGGGTTCGACGGCGCGGCCCGGCTCATGGAGGTCGTCGTGGTGCTCGCGCTGCTGAGCGCGTTCAACGCCAACGTGTACGCGACGTCCCGCATGCTGTTCTCGCTCGGCGGCCGCGGTGACGCCCCGGCGCTCGCGACCCGCGTCTCCCGCCGCGACGTCCCGTGGGTCGCCGTACTGGTCTCGGTGTTCTTCGGTGTCGTCGCCGTGCTGCTCAACTACCTGCTGCCCGAGTCGTTGCTCGGGGTGCTGCTCAACGCCGTCGGCTCGGCGCTGCTGGTGGTCTGGATCCTCGTGGTGGTCTCGCAGCTCCGCCTGCGTCCGCGCCTGGAGGTCGCGGCGGCCGAGCGCGGCGAGACCCTGCGCCTGCGCGCCTGGGGCTACCCGTGGCTCTCGTGGGCGACGCTCGTGGCGCTCGTCGTGGTGGTGGGCCTCATGCTGTCCGACGCCGCCGCCCGGCCGCAGATCGCCGCGACAGCGGGCCTGGTCGTGGTGATCTTGCTGGTCTACGTGGTTGCGCGGGCGGTGCGCCGGGTCCCGGCCGTACCGGCGGCGACCGGCCGGCGGTAGTCGTTCAGCAGACCGTCATCGGGGGTCCATCCGCCGGTCGGGCGGTCGCCAGCGGGGACCTCGATCGTCGTCGGCATGACCGAGCAGACCACCGGCGGCGTCGACCGCCGGACGTTCCTGTCCCTGAGCAGCCTCGGCGCGGCGGGCGTCGCGACCACGGCGGCCGTCACCGGCGCGGCCCCGGCCGACGCCGTGGAGCTGGCCCGGCACCCACAGCGGGGGCTGCGGTTCGGGCGCGACGGCAAGTTCAAGATCGTCCAGTTCAACGACACCCAGGACGACGAGAAGATCGACCGCCGCACTCTCGAGCTCATGCGCGCGGTGCTCGACGACGAGCGGCCCGACGTCGTGATCCTCAACGGCGACAACATCACCGGCGGCTGCGACACCCCGCTGGAGATGCGCCAGGCCATGAACAACGTGGTGCAGCCGATGGAGGAGCGGGCCGTCCCGTGGGCCATCACCTTCGGCAACCATGACGAGGACTCGACGCCGAACAGCGGCCTGGACGAGGCCGACATGCTGGCCTTCTACCGCTCCTACCGCTACAACGTGAACGGCCCGACGGCGCGCGGCGTCACCGGGCAGGGCAACTCGAACCTGCTGATCGAGGGCACGAACGGCCGCCCGGCGTTCAACCTGTGGCTGCTCGACTCGGGCCGGTACGCGCCCGAGACCCTGTCCGGCCAGGACTTCGACGGCTACCCCCACTGGGACTGGCTGCGCATGGACCAGGTCAAGTGGTACTACGACACGTCGGTGCAGATCGAGCGCAAGGCCGGGTACGTGGTGCCGGCCCTCATGTTCATCCACATCCCGCTGTGGGAGTACCGGTTCATGTGGTTCGGCTCGGTGGACGGACGCACCGACGCCGACCACGAGCGCGGCAGGGCACGCCACCGCATCGACGGCGAGCGCAACGAGGACGAGTGCCCCGGGCCGTTCAACTCGGGCATGTTCTCGGCGATCCAGCACCGGGGCGACGTCCGCGGGGTGTTCTGCGGCCACGACCACGTGAACACCTACTCGGGCGACTACTACGGCGTGCTGCTCGGATACGCGGGCAACACCGGGTTCGGCACGTACGGCCTGGGCGGCGCCGAGCGCAACCGGCTGCGCGGTGCACGCGTCTACGACCTCGACGAATCGGTCGACGGCGTGCTGGCGGGCACCCGGATGCGGTTCGCCGGCGAGTTCGGGATCGACCTCACCGCCGACGACCAGTGGATCGAGCCGCTCCCGCTGCCCCGCGGCAAGTAGCCGCACGTGTCAGACGTACAGGTCACCCGGGTGACCTGTACGTCTGACACGTCAGAGGGGTGCTCCCCGGATGAGAAAATGACGGCATGGCTGAGCTCCTCGCGGTCTGTCGCGTGCACGTCCTGCATCCTGATCCCGGCACCGTGGGCGTCACGGCGATCGACAAGCGTCCCGTGGAGGGGCGGGTCAAGGTGCGGCCCTACGGCCTGTACGCGGACGTGCAGGCCGACCGCGCCAACCATGGCGGCCTCGACCAGGCGGTCTACGCCTACGCCCAGGAGGACGCCGACCACTGGGGCGCCGAGCTGGACCGCGAGATCACGCCGGGGCTGTTCGGCGAGAACCTGCGGGTCAGCGGCCTGGACGTGAACGGCGCGGTGATCGGTGAGCACTGGCGGATCGGCTCGGCCCTGCTGGAGGTCACGCAGCCCCGCACGCCCTGCCAGACCTTCGGCCGCCGGCTCGGCGAGGAGCGCTGGGTGCGCCGGTTCACGCAGGCCAACCGCACGGGCGCGTACCTGCGCGTGGTCGAGAACGGCGACCTCGGCGCAGGGGACTCCGTCGAGGTGGTGCACCACCCGCTGCACGGCGTGACCGTCGCGGACTGGTTCGGCGCGCAGTACGGCCTGGCGCGCGCGGCGCGGGACGCCGCCGGTTTCGGCAAGCCCTACGCGTCCGAGGCCGAGAGCCTGGAGGAGCTCGCGAAGCGGCTGCTGAACGCGCACGCCGCGGGCGAGCTCCGGCTCAGCGTCGACATGCACCGCCGCAGCGAGCAGGCCGCGAGCCGCGCCGTCGTCGACTGACGATCGCCGCGCCCTGGGCCGTCATGCGCGGCGCTCGAGGCGGGTCCGCGCGGCGTCGTGCGCGTCGCGCAGGAGGGCGAGCACGGTCTCGCCCGTCGCGGGCCCGGGGTTGACGACGGCGATCCAGCCGGCCGCCCCGTACACCGGGTGCGGCAGGACGACGTCGGCGGTGTCGGGCGGCGTGGCCGGCTCGCCGGGACCTGGTTGGACGCCGCCGGTGAGCTCGGCCGCCCGTGCCCGGCCGACGTGGACGTTGACCCGCCAGCGCCCCACGGGATCGAGGTCCGAGGTGGCGTCGTCCGGGTAGTTCTTGGTGACGACGGTTCCGTACGGCTGCACGTTCCGCGGCATCTCGCCGTCCGGGGCGTAGTAGAAGAACGCGTCGCCCCAGGCCAGCTCCGGAACGGTGGGGTCGCCGACGGCCGGGGCCACGACCAGCGCGCCGTCGAGGTCGCGCACCGCCGCGATGATCTGGTCGATGGTCGGGCCGGTACTCTGCTCAAGGTCCATGGTTCAAGCATCACCTTCAAGTGCTTGTGTGGGGTTGAGCGAATGACACCCGAGGTCTCCCGGCCGTTGCGCACGGCCGACGTCGCGCGGGAGTCCGGCTACTCCGTGCAGCAGGTCCGGGACCTGGAGCGGCTGGGCGTCATACCGCCCGCGGCCCGGGCCGCGAACGGCTACCGGACGTACGCCCCGGGGCACGTCCACGCGCTGCGGGCGTACCGCCGGCTGGCGAGCGCCGCGGGTCCGGTCGACGCTCGCCGGCTGCTCGCCGCGGCGCTCACCGGGGGCGTGGCCGACGCGGCCGCGGCGGTCGGTGCCGTGCACGTCCGGCTGGCCCGGGAACGGGACGAGGCCCTCCGGGCCCGTGCTGCGCTCGGCGCCATTCAGCGCGAGGCGATCGAGGACGGGCGAGCCGACGCCGCCCCGGCGGGCAGCCCCGCACCGGCCGACCCTGCCGACGCCCTGACGATCACGCAGCTCGCCGCCGCCCTCGGGGTGCGGACGTCCACGCTCCGGTTCTGGGAGCAGGAGGGGCTCGTGGCGCCGGAGCGCGTGACGTCGCTGCGCGCCCGGCAGTACGGGCCGGCCGCCGTCGACGAGGCGCGCATCGTGGCCGCGCTGCGCGCCAGCGGCTACGGCGTCCCCGCCGTCCGCGACGTCGTCGCGACCTTGCGTGGCCTGCCGGGCGCGGACGAGGGGATCGCGCGGGCAGGGCAGATCCTGGACCGCCGGCTCGACCAGATCGCGGCCCGCACGGTCGCCCTGCTGCGCGCGGGCACGGACCTGGCCGACCTCATCGCCTCGCGCCCGCCGTCCGCCCGCCCGCAGTCCGCCTGACCGCCGCCCGCCCGGGCGCCGTCTCCTTCGAAGCCTAAGTTTCTTCGCTCTGAGCCGCGTCAAAGCAAAGAAACTTAGGCCTCGTGGGGAAGTGCCCGCGAGCAGATCGGGCCGATCGGGCGGTACGCGGCGGCCAGCAGCCCGCCCACCGCGGAGCGCACTCCCGTCGGGTGCACCGAACGTAGGGTTGCTCGCTCCACAGGGCCGTCTTGAGCCGCTCGGGGTCAGTCGTCGCTGAGCTGCTGTCCCTGGCGCACCAGGTCCTGCAGGGTGCGCTGCACCTGCTCGACGTCGGGCACGTCGTCGAGCACCATGCCCGGCTGGTCGGTGCCGTCGGAGATCACGAGGGTGCCGCAGCCGAAGATCCGGTCGCTGAGCTGCTTCTCGAACGTGACGTTGTTGATCCGGTAGAGCGGGATGTCGCGGCCGGTCTGCGTCAGGATGCCGGTGCGCAGCGCGACCCGCTGGTTGGTGATGATGTAGCGCGTGGTGCGCCAGCGCAGGAACGGGCCCGCGGACGCGACGAGGCCGAGCACCACGAGGAGCGCCGTCGCGACCCACAGCACGACCGGGTCGATCGGCAGCGGCAGCACCCACATCGCGATCAGTACGGCGATCAGCAGCAGGAGCAGCAGGATCGGCTTGACGACCTTCTTCGGGTGAGTGCGGAGCTGCATCACGATGGTCTCGCCTTCGGCGAGGTGCTCTTCCCTCATGCCGCGAATACTGCCTTACTGGGCCAATTGGATCTACTGTGCGGCAAGGTTCCATCCCTCGATGGTGCGCAGGCCGTGCCCGTACCCCAGCAGGCAGACGGCGGCCGTGCCCAGCTCGAACCGGGCGCCCAACCGCGGGTCGACGCCGAGCCACACCGTGGCGAGCACCCGCAGCAGGTGCCCGTGCGCCACCAGCAGCACGTGGCCGCCGGTCCCGGCCCCTGAACCGCCGTTCGACCTTGAACCGCCGTCCGACCCCGAACCGCCGAGCACCTGCTCCGCCCGGGTGATCACCCGCGCCGCGCGCACGGCGACCTGGTCCAGCGTCTCGCCGGGGCGTCCGTCGCCGTGGTCGGCCGACGGCGGCAGCACCCGCACGCCGTCCTCGAAGATCTCGAAGTCGCGGCCCAGCAGCTCGGACACGTCGCGCGACGTGCGGCCGTCGACGGGTCCGTAGTCCCACTCGGCCAGGTCCTCGTCGACGACGGCGCCGGGGTGGCCCACGATCTCCGCCGTCCGCCGCGCGCGCTCACGCGGGGACGTGAGGACGGCCGCGAACTCGTAGTCGGCGAGCGTCGCGCCGGCGGACCGGGCCTGCCGCTCGCCGGCCTCCGTGAGCGGCAGGTCGGTGCGTCCGGTGTGCTGGCCGCTCGCGCTCCACTCGGTCTGCCCGTGCCGGAGCAGCACGAGCTGCGGGTTGCTCGGGGGCCGCAGGGGCGGCGGCATCGTCTCGTCGGACATGGGACGAGCATCCTGCGTCCGGGACCCGTCCGCACCCCTGGCGACCGGCGTGGCGGCGTGCTCCGTCAAGGAACACCCCCTGACCTGGCCAAACACGCCGCGGACAACACGCCGGGCCGGCGCCACTGATCCTGGTGCGCGCCGGGTGCCGCGTCCTACTGTGGGCTCTGTGAGCCGTGCCACCCCGGCGTCGCGCGGCGCCGTCGACCGCTTCTCCACGCGAGGTGTGCCCGCGGCGCGGCGGATCGAGCTGTGGGAGGAGCACAACGCCGACGCCCTGGTGGCGCTGCGGTGCCGCATGCCCGAGGAGGCGGCGCTGGAGGCGTCAGAGGCGAACCTGCAGCTCGACCGGCTGCACCTGGCCCACGTCGAGGCCAGCCCGCACGCCGTCGAGCGCACGGCCCGCACGGTGCGTGCCCGCCCCACGGAGTCCGTGGCCCTGTACTTCACGCTCCGGGGCGAGGCGTACTTCCAGCACGACGACGGCATCCGCCGGCTGCGCCCGGGCCAGCTCCTGGTGTGCGACGCCGACCGGCCGTTCCTGCGCGGGTTCTCCCAGGGCCTGGAGGAGCTCGCGATGAAGGTCCCGTACGACGTGTTCCGGTCCGCGGGCGGCACCATGCCGCGCCCCGCCCGGGTGATCGACTTCGGTACCCCCGGCGCCGACCCGGACGCCAACCCCTACGCCGCGGCCCTCGCGGAGCTCGTCGCGCGCGCTGTCGGGCCGGACGGCGACGGCGTGGCCGACGAGGACGCCGCGCTCGACCTGGTGACGGCGGTGCTGGCCGAGCCCGAGGCATCGCAGGCCGCCGGCGCGCACTTCGCCGCGGCCGAGCGGTACGTGCGGCAGTGGCTGCGGGACCCGACGATGTCGGCGCGCCGGATCGCCGACGCGATCGGCCTCAGCGAGCGGCAGCTCTCCCGCGTGCTCGCGGAGCACGGTACGAGCGTGCCGCGGCTGATCGCCCGGCGGCGCGTGGAGATGGCGAGCCGCATGCTGCGCATGCCGTCGTACGCGGAGCAGACGGTCGAGGCGATCGGCCTGCGCTGCGGGTTCTCGTCGGCCGCGCAGTTCTCCCGTGTGTTCCGGGAGCAGTCGGGCATGTCGCCGTCGGAGGCCCGCCGGTACGCCCTCACGGCCAGGGCTTGATACTTTCCGCCGACATTCATGGCCAGGCCTTTTCCCAGGTCGGGGCGCACGGCACCCTGTGCGCATGCCTGAGTTCGACGACGGTCAGACCGAGACCGCACTGCCCAGCCACACCGTGACCGGCCCGACCCCGGAGGCTCCCGACGTCGTCGTCGAGACCGACGTGCTGGTCGTGGGTTCCGGCCCGGCGGGCGCGTCGGCGGCCCTTTTCCTGTCCAGCCTCGGTGTCGGCACCATCATGATCACCAAGTACCGCTGGACGGCGAACACGCCCCGCGCGCACATCACCAACCAGCGCACCATGGAGATCTTCCGCGACCTGGGCATCGAGGACCAGGTGCTCGCGGACGCCACCCCGCACGAGCTCGTCGGCGACACGGTGTTCTGCACGACGATCGCGGGCGAGGAGATCGGCCGCATCCTCACCTGGGAGACGCACCCCGCGCGCGAGGCGGACGCGCGGCTCGCCTCGCCGTCCCTGACGGTGGACATCCCGCAGACCTACCTCGAGCCGATCCTCGTGAAGAACGCCGCCCAGCGGGGCGCGCAGACGCGGTTCTCCACGGAGTACCTGGGCCACACGCAGGACGACGACGGTGTCAGCACCCGCGTGCTCGACCGCGTCACCGGCACCGAGTACACGATCCGCTCGAAGTACCTGATCGGCGGCGACGGCGCCCGCTCCCAGGTCGCCGCCGACATCGGCCTGCCCATGGAGGGCGCGATGGACATCGCCGGCTCCATGAACATCACCTTCAAGGCCGACCTCACGCACCTCGTGGGCCACCGCCCGTCGGTCCTGTACTGGGTGCTGCAGCCGGGATCCGACGTCGGCGGCATCGGCGCAGGGCTGGTGCGCATGGTGCGGCCGTGGAACGAGTGGCTCGTCGTCTGGGGCTACGACATCGCGGGCGAGCCCCCGCAGCTCGACGACGCAGCGGCCGCCGAGATCGTGCGCCAGCTCGTGGGCGTCGAGGACCTGGACGTCGAGATCACGGGCTACTCGCTGTGGGGCAACAACCAGATGTACGCGACGCACCTCCAGCAGGGGCGCGTCTTCTGCGCCGGCGACGCGGTGCACCGGCACCCGCCGAGCAACGGCCTCGGTTCCAACACGTCGGTCCAGGACTCCTACAACCTGGCCTGGAAGATCGCCGCCGTGCTGAACGGCCAGGCGGCGCCGTCGCTGCTGGACACCTACTCCGCCGAGCGTGCCCCCGTGGCCGAGCAGATCGTGCTGCGCGCCAACAAGTCGGGCGGCGAGTTCCGGTTCATGGAGGTGCTCGGGGTCCTGGACGCCGAGACGCCGGAGGCGATGCAGGCCGCGATCGACGAGCGCAAGGCGAACACCCCCGCGGGTGCCGCCAAGCGCGCCGCGCTCGTGGAGGCCATGGACCTCAAGCACTACGAGTTCAACGCGCACGGCGTGGACATGGGCCAGTTCTACGAGTCCGCCGCCGTCGTGCCGGACGGGTCGCCCAAGCCCGTGGACGAGCGCGACCCCGAGCTCTACTACAAGCAGTCCACGGTGCCGGGCGCGCGGTTCCCGCACGTCTGGGTCGCCGACGTGCACGGCCACAAGCGCTCGACGCACGACCTGGTCCCGTACGGGCAGTTCACGCTGGTCACGGGCATCGCGGGCGAGGCGTGGGCCGACGCCGCCGCGAAGGTCGCCGAGGAGCTCGGCGTGCCGCTGGAGGCCGTCGTCATCGGGCCCGGCCGCGACGTCATCGACACCTACTACGACTGGGCCAGGATGCGCGGCGTCGAGGAGTCGGGCGCGATCCTGGTCCGCCCCGACTCGCACGTCGCGTGGCGCGCCCAGACCCTGGCCGACGACCCGGCCGTGGCCCTGGGCGACGCCCTGCGGTCGGTCCTCGGCCGGGACCGGCAGCATGGCTGAGCCCGACGCCGAGCAGTCGGCACGCGAGCAGGAGCTGGTCGACCGGGTCGCGGCGTCGTTCGCGGGCGCGGACGACGAGCGTCTGGCGACGGTCATGCAGTCCCTGACCCGGCACCTGCACGCGTTCCTGCGCGAGGTGCGGCTCACCGAGGACGAGTGGAACCGGGGCATCGCGTTCCTCACCGCGGCCGGGCACATCACCGACGACAAGCGGCAGGAGTTCATCCTGCTGTCCGACGTGCTGGGTGCCTCCATGCAGACCATCGCGATCAACAACGCCGCCCACGCGAACGCGACGGAGGCCACGGTGTTCGGCCCGTTCTTCGTGGACGACGCGCCGCGCATCGATAACGGCGGCGACATCTCGGGCGGCGCCACGGGCCAGCCGTGCTGGGTGGAGGGCACGGTCACCGACACCGCGGGCAACCCCGTGCCGGGCGCGCGCATCGAGGTGTGGGAGGCGGACGAGGACGGCTTCTACGACGTCCAGTACGGCGACGACCGCACCTCCGGCCGCGCACACCTCTTCACCGACGACGACGGCGGCTACCGCTTCTGGGGCGTCACACCCACGCCGTACCCGATCCCGCACGACGGGCCGGTCGGCGCGCTGCTCGCCGCGTCCGGCCGCTCGCCCATGCGCGCCGCGCACCTGCACTTCATGGTGACGGCGCCCGGGCTCCGCACGCTGGTGACCCACATCTTCGTGCGCGGCGACGAGCAGCTGGCGTCGGACTCGGTGTTCGGTGTCAAGGACTCGCTCGTCATGGACTTCGAGGAGCAGCCGGCGGGCACCCCGGCGCCTGGCGGCCGCGAGGTCGAGGGCGCCTGGGCCCGCACCCGCTTCGACGTCGTCCTGGCCCCGGGGGACTGACCGGGCCGGCTCGCCGTCGTCGTGCCCGACGTCCTGACCCCGGGGGCGTTGTCGGGCCTGGGGGCACGTTCTTCGTATCCCTGATACTCGGTACCACCTGGGGCCCGCGCGCCGGGCACGGCGGCATGGTGAGCGTCGGTCGGCAGGCCTACGTCGGCATGGGCGGGTACGCGCCGATCCAGCTCGCCGGCGCCGTCGGCACCCCGCCGCGGGCCGCCGTCCTCGCGGCCCTCCGCGGCATCGACCGGGTCGACGCACGGCCTTCGTCCACCGGTTCGCGCTGGCGCGGACGGTCGCCGTCGTGCTCGGGTCCCACCTGCTGACGCGTTCTCACGTGGGACTGGGGCTCACTGGTGCTGGTGGGCGGCGTCGGCGCCATCCTGGTGGCGGGGCGGTTCCAGCTCTTCCCCATGACCTGTCGGTGCGGTCCGGGCGGATCTGACGGCGTGGTGAGTCCGACGTCACAGCGACTTGGGTCGACGACGCGACTCGGTATCAACGAAAATAGTTGATCCGCAGATCAGCGGGTGAGCCACGTGCAGCGTAGCCGTAAGTCTGCACCGGAGGAGGACCCATGACGGACGCCGACGACGCCCAGTACCACTCCATCGCCAACCCTCGCCGGACCACGCTCGTGCATCGGAGCGTCACCGACACCTACGGGTCCCTGCACGAGGAACGCGAGACCCCGGCCGACGACGCCAGCGCGGGCTGAGTCGAGCGAGGTCCGCGCCTGGTCCGAGTGCCCACGACGGAGGGCCCGGCCGCACCGCCATGTCTGGCGGACGCGGCCGGGCCTTCCGCGTTCCCGGACGGCGGCGTGCCCGGGCCGGCGGGGCGTCCCGGCCGGGCTGTCCGGCATGCGAGACGAATGCCGCGTCCGCAAAGTTCACCCCCGCCCCGAAAGGCCCTGTCGAAAGCCTGGTGAGGGGCCGCAGTTCACTTCCGGTTCATGTGATCGACCTCACTCCCGTTACATTCCGGAAACAAGTCCGCTAGCCTGGGGCGCGCATCCTCTCCCACAATTCGGTGAGCGGAAGCGTTACGGCACGTTGATGCAGGTGCATGAAACACGGCGAGTTCGGCACGGTGCGCAGGCGGGCAAGGACCCGCGGCGACCGGTACGACGTGGAACAGGGAACTCGCAAGGAGCCCGGCCCCGAGACGGGGAGCGGGCCCAGCAGAGCACGTCCGATCACGTACGACACAAGAACTGAGTGGGGTTACCAGGGATGAATGGCGAATCGATTCGACACTTCACGGACGGTCGCGTTCCCGACGCCGGGATCGCGCACCTCTTCAGCGTCGAGAACCGATTCCAGGCACGCCTCGACGTCGAGGCCGCACTAGCGCTCGCGGAGGCCGAGGTCGGCCTGATCCCGGAGCCGGCCGGTGAGACGATCGCCCGGGCCGCCCAGATCGAGAAGCTGGACCTCGACCGCGTGGCGGCGGAGACGGCGTCGGCCAGCCACCCGCTGATGCCGCTCATCGAGGAGTTCGCGCGCGTGGTCGGCCGCGAATACGGCGGCTGGGTGCACTGGGGCGCCACCACGCAGAACATCACCCAGACGGCGGACGTGCTCGTGCTGCGCGACGCGCACCGCGCGGTCAAGGACCTGCTCGCCAAGGTGCTGCGTGGCATGTCCAAGCAGGCCGAGGCGTCGGCCGCGGTGCCGATGGCGGGCCGCACGCACAGCCAGCACGCGGTTCCGGTCACGTTCGGCTTCAAGGTCGCCGTCTGGATCGACGAGCTCACGGCGCACACCGACCGGCTCGAGCGCCTCGAGGACCGGCTCTTCCGGGTGCTCATGGGCGGCGCCGTCGGCACGTTCGCGTCGTTCGGCCCCGCCGGGCGAGAGGTCGAGCGCCGGGTCGCGAACCACCTGGGGCTCGGCACCATGCCGGTCCCGTCGCGCGCCATCAACGACGGCATCGTCGAGCTGGTGCTCGTCCTGGGCCAGGTCGCCGGCACCGCCGGCAAGATCGGCAAGGACATCTACTCGATGATGCAGCCGGAGTTCGGCGAGGCGTTCGAGCCCATCCCCGAGGGCACGGTCGGCAGCTCGACCATGCCCCACAAGCGCAACCCGCAGCTCGCCCTCGACCTGCTGTCGATGAGCGCGCAGCTCCGAGCGCTGGCGGCGCCCGCGCTCGAGTCGATGCAGCACGACCACGAGGCCAACGGCGGCATGACCGACCTCCTGGAGTCGACGGTCTCCCGCGCCACTGTCCTGGCCGGCGACATCCTGACCCGCCTGGACGTCATCCTCGACGGGCTGGAGCTCGACGAGCAGCGCATGCGCGCCAACCTGGCCCTCAGCGAGGGCCTCATCGGCTCGGAGTCGCTGATGATGGAGCTGGGCGAGCGCATCGGCCGCCAGAACGCGCACGAGGTCGTGTACGAGGTGGCGCAGGAGTCGGCCGTCGGCGACGAGCAGTTCCTCGACCTGCTGGTGCGCAACACGACGGTCAGCGCCTACTTCGACCGCGATGAGATCTGCCGCCTGATCGACCCGCGCGCCTACCTCGGCGAGAGCATCACGATCGCGCACGACATGGCGCAGCACGCCCGCGCCGTGGCCGACCGGCTCGAGTTCAGCGCGCGCACGGCCAAGCCGGTGCCGCTCTTCGTCCGCGACACGGCGGACGAGCCCACCTCCGAGCCGAGAACCGGGGACGACGTCGACGTCGTCCGCCCGGTCGACGGCACCAGGGTCGCCGCAGCAGCGCGGACCCCGGAGGAGCTCCTGCTCGTCGGCCTGTAGCCCTCGCTCCTCGCGGCTGTCCGGCCGTCGCTTCCCCCACAGGTTCCCGGGGAGCGTCGGCCGGGCGGCCGCTCGCGTTCCCTAGAAGAGGGTGTCCGACTCCCACGTGCGCCCGATGCCGGCCCCGGTCACGACAGGGGTCGGCCGTGTCACGGGTGCCGCGCTCTCCCGGGGCTCGCCGGTGAGGCCCGCGCCCTGCAACTCCGCGTCGGGGATCATCCCGCCGTCGGGCACCAGCATCTCGCCGACGCCGCCGCGTCCTGCGGCCCACTCCTCGGCGGCGAACCCGGCGAGCTGGTCGACCCGCTCGTTGTAGGGGTTGCCCACGTGACCGCGCACCCAGTGGAACCGGACCGGCCCGGTGCGCTCCGTGACGGCGCGGTCGATGTCCTGCACCAGGTCGAGGTTCGGCACGGGCTCGCCGGCGGGGGAGCGCCAGCCGTTGCGCTTCCACCCCTCCGACCACTCGGACACGGACCGGACGGCGTACTGCGAGCCGGACTCCACGAGCAGCGGCTCGCTGCCGGGATGCGCGTCGATAGCGCGGAGCAGAGCTGAGAGTGCCGCGACCTGATCGTTGCCCTGGGCCGCGCCGCCCGAGTCGAACTGCCCGCCCGCGTGGTTGATCCACGCCCATCCGATCGCGCCGCCCGGCGCGGCCGACCCGTGCGTGCTGACGATGATCACGGCGTCCATTGTGCATCCTTCTGCCCGAGAATCCGGACGCCGGGCCGGACCTGGCGCCCGATCGTGAGTTCGGGGCGGCGAAACCGGGACCAAGGCCCTACGAAACCCATGACCGGCGATCCATGGGCATGATGGCTGCGTGCCACACCTACCGTCCGACCCCCGCCGTCACTCGCCCGGCAGCGCACCCACGCCCGCGCAGCGCGCGCAGGAGCTGCACCCGTCCCGCCCGCGGACCCGCGCCGACATCCGGCGCTGGCGCCGCCTGCTGGCCGACGAGCGGGCCGAGGCGGCCGTCTACCGCGACCTGGCAGGGCGGCGTACGGGCGAGGAGCGCGAGATCCTGCTCGCCCTGGCGCGCGCGGAGAAGCGGCACGAGTCGCACTGGCTGGAGCTCCTGGGGTCCGACGTCGGCGCGCCCGTGCGTGGCGACCTGCGGACCCGCGCCCTCGGGTTCCTCGCCCGCCGCTTCGGCGGCGTGTTCGTGCTGGCGCTCGCCCAGCGGGCCGAGGCCCGCTCCTCCTACGCGCACGACGCCGATGCGACCGTCACCATGGCGGCCGACGAGCAGATCCACGAGGAGGTGGTGCGCGCGCTGGCCAGCCGCGGGCGCAACCGGCTCTCGGGCACGTTCCGCGCCGCGGTCTTCGGCGCCAACGACGGGCTGGTCTCCAACCTCGCACTCGTGCTCGGCATCGGCGCCTCCGGCGTCGCGACGAGCACCGTGCTGCTCACCGGCCTCGCGGGCCTCCTGGCCGGCGCGCTCTCGATGGGCGCTGGTGAGTTCGTGTCCGTGCGCTCGCAGCGCGAGCTGCTCGAGGCGTCGTCGCCGTCACCCTCGGCCGACGACGCTCTGCCGCACCTCGACGTCGACGCGAACGAGCTGGCGCTGGTGTACCGGGCGCGCGGCATGGGCGCCGAGGAGGCGACGGCCCACGCCGACGCCGTGCTCGCCCGGCTCGCGGTCGCGCCCGCGGGGCGCGGCCTGCTCCTGGCCGATCCGGGTACGGCGGCCGGGGCCGCCGGGGCTGATCAGGAGGCCGGGGGCGAGCCCGCAGCCGAGGTGGACGACCTGGAGACGCACGGCACCGCCTGGGGCGCCGCGGTGTCGTCGTTCCTCTTCTTCGCGTCGGGTGCGGTCGTTCCCGTGCTGCCTTATCTGCTCGGGCTGGACGGCCTCGCGGCGGTGGTGGTCGCGACGGCGCTGGTCGGGATCGCGCTGCTGGTGACGGGCGCCGTCGTCGGGCTGCTGTCCGGTACCTCGCCGCTCACCCGGGCGCTGCGCCAGATCGCGATCGGCCTCGGCGCGGCGGCGGCGACGTACCTGCTCGGCCTCGTGTTCGGGGCCACGGTCGGGTGATTTCGGAGAGTTCACCCCAGGGGGTCCGGGCGGCTCGCCGATAGCACCGGATGCCCTGAAATGACTGAGATATAGCGCCTCTTCCGACATACTCGTGTTCCCAAGCACAATATTCTCGATCCGCAAACCGCAGCCATGTGGTTGCCGAACCTCGGAACGCCCCGCAGATTAAATGTGTATGCATGTCTGCTGAGCGGTTCGCCGCGGGCCGGAGAGCTGGAGACCGATGTCGAGGTACGCGCTGACGAGCACGGGGGACCACCTCCGCCGCTTCGTCGTGCGTGCCGTCGGGACCCTCACGCTCGGCGCCGCAGGCCTCGCGCTCGGTGTCTGCCTCGCAGCGCCCTCGAACGCCGCTGACCGGCCGACTCTCGGCTCGGTGCTCGGCGACACGGTGGAGGCGACGGTCCAGACCGTCGCGCGGACCACCGGTGCGCTCGGCTCGGTCGCGAGGATCGATCAGGCGACCACCGACAGCGACGGATCGGCGACGACGCCGACCGCGCCGGGGTCCGCGACCCCCGCGCCCGCGCCGGAGCCCTCGGCTCCCGCGCCCGCCCCCGCGGCCCAGGTCGCCGCGGAGCAGCCCGAGCCGGCCTCCGGTGCCGGCACCGGGAAGACGGTGGACGCCACGGCTGTGCAGCCTGCCTCCGCCCGCCCCGCGCCGTCGTCGGCCGGGAAGGTGACGGAGCCCGTCACGAAGGCCGTCGACGAGGTCGCGGCCGCGACCGGCGGCCTGCTCGACCCGGTGACCGAGCCGGTCCGGACGGCGGTGACCGAGCCCGTGGGCGCGGCCGTCACGGAGATCACGAAGAAGCCGGTGGCGCAGGTCGCCGAGGTCGTCGAGCAGGTCGCGGACCCGGTCCTGAAGCCCGTCACGGAGCAGGTCGGCGCTGCCGTCAAGCCGGTCACCGAGCCGCTCGGCGACGTGCTCGCCCCGGTGACGGGCGTGGTCGGGCAGGTCGTGACGCCGCTCGCGCCCGTGCTGAGCGCGGTCACGGAGCCGCTGGCTCCGGTGACCGACGGCCTGCTGTCCCCCGTGGTCGGCATCGTCTCGCCGGTGACCGACGTGGTCGGTGGCGTGACCGCCCCGGTCCTGGGCGCACTCGAGCCCGTGACCGCTCCGGTCACGGACGCGCTGTCGCCCGTGCTCACGCCGGTCGGCGAGGTTGTCGCCCCCGTGGGTGAGGTGCTCGCCCCGGTGGTCGAGCCGCTGAGCCCGGTCGTGGAGCCGCTCGCGCCGGTCACGGGCGTCGTGCCCGCCGCTCCGGGCGAGCCGGTGACCGTGGTCCCGACCCAGCGGGTCGAGGATCTCTCAGAGCCGACGTACCCGGGGGAGCTGCAGGCCTCCGGTGACGCCGCGGGTGTCGTGGTCTGGACCTCGGCCGGGGTCCGGCACGCGATGCTCGACCTGGTGCAGGCCCCGGTCGCCGAGGCGGCCGTCGACACCGCGCCGACGCTGGGCGCCATGGGCGTCGTCGAGGCCGGTGCGCCCGGCCTGCTCGGCGGCGGCCTCCCGCTCACCGCCGGCGGCTTCGCCCCCGCGGTGGCCGCGTCGGGCGCCGGCGGCGTCCTGGGTGGCGCACCGCAGCTCAAGGTGCCCGGCGGCGACCTCCTCGCGATGCTCTCCGCCCTGCTGATCTTCCGGGCGCGCACCTGGCGCGTCTCGGCCGACGAGTCGCGGGCGAAGCTCGCGAGCAGCTACACCGACATCCCCGTCTCTCCTGCCTGACCTGGGTGGTCCGCGCACTCGTGCGCGGTACCACCCGACGGCGAACGTGCCGTCGGCTCCACGCCAGGCAAGGAGAGATCCATGGACAAGAACTTCCGACGCGCGCTGTACACGGTGCTCGTGGCAGGCGGCCTCGTCGTCGTCGGTGCCACGGCGGCCTACGCCGCAGCCGACGCCCCGCGCGACGCGGTCGCCCAGGGAGCCCCCGGGGCCTCTGAAGGTGCTGCCCCGACCGGTGGTACGTCGTCCGTCGCGGCCGACGTCGCGGTGGTCGACGGCGCGCCTGTCGACGGTGACGCGGCAGTCGACGGCGCGGCCGCCGACGGCGCTGTTGCGGACGTCGGCTCCGAGGCCCGTGTCGACGACGACGGCCTCGCCGGTGCGCTCGTGCGCGGCGACGTCGCCGGTGTCGTCGACGGGACGCTGGGTGCGGACGGTCTCGTCCACGGGATTCTGGATGGTCTCCTGCCCCCCGGTGCGGAGGAGCCGGGCGTAGAGCCCGGGACCGGCGAGCCTGGTACTGACGAGCCTGGCGTCGAGCCCGGTGCGGAGGAGCCGGGCACCGACGGGCCTGACGCCGGTGAGCCGGGCCGGCCCGGGACCGACGAACCCGGGGTCGAACCTGGTACCGACGGTCCGGGCATCCTCGATCCGATCCTCGGCCCCGACGCCGGTGAGCCCGGCGTCGACCCGGGAACCGACGATCCCGGAACCGACAAGCCCGGGTCCCACACCCCCGGGTCCCACGGACCGGCGGCCGGCGCCCCGGGCGCGGAAGGCCGCCCCGGACGGGGCGGGCTCGCGACGGGTCCGCGACCCGAGCGCGGAACAGATCTTCCCGCGGGCCTCGCCCCCGGGAGCACGTACCCCGGCGAGCGGCCTGGTGCCGCGGCAGGTGTGCTCGGCGCGGTCGGCGTGGTCGCCGGCTCCGCGGCCGAAGCCGTCATCTCCGGCGCGGACGACGCGCCGGACGCCGGACCGGTGTCCGAACAGGTGGCCGGCGACGGCGTCCCGGACGGTGGCGTCGACATCAGCTGGGGTGACAAGGCGGTCGTCGTGCCGACGACCAACGACGGGACGATCCTGTCGGGCGGCCTGAGCGAAGGCCTCCTCGACGGCACACCCTCCGGGCTCGACGGGCAGGTGACGCCGGTGTCCGCACCGGGCGAGACCCTCGCCCAGACGGGCCCCATGATCACGGGGCAGCTTGCGCTGGTCTCGCTCCTTCTGGGGCTGGGACTCCTGGCGCTCCGTAGCCGTCGCCGTCGGATCGTGGTCTGACCACGGATCGACGGGCGACAACGACCCGGGCGTGGTTCTGGTGACGAGCTTGTCAAGGGGCTCGTGACGAGGACCGACCAGTCCGGGTCGGGAGGTTCGTAGGGTCGGGACGCCGCTGGGGGGCGTCCCGGCCCGCGGACCGCGAGTCCGGTGTCGGGGCGCCGCTGGGGGGCGCCCCGGCTCACGGACCGTACAGAACAGAGCGGGAGCTCAGGGCATCGGGGGGTGACCTGGGCGCCCGCTCTGTCATGTCCGGGCACGGCCGGTGCGGTGAACGTCATACGGGACGGCACCGCCCTGCCGCGTTGCCCGGGCATACGATCGGGGCACCATGCGCAACCTGCTCGCCGACACCACCCCGCTGAAGGTGTCGGCGGACTACCGGCGTCTCTGGTTCGGGCTGTCGATCTCGAACATCGGCACGCAGGTGACCATCGTCGCGGTCGGCCTGCAGGTCTACGCCCTGACCGGGTCCACGCTCGCCGTCGGCGTCCTGGGCCTGTTCTCGCTGGTCCCGCTGGTCGCGCTCGGCCTGTACGGCGGCGCGCTCGTGGACCACTACGACCGGCGCAAGGTGTCGCTCGTCTCCTCGGCGGTGCTGTGGCTGGTCGTGGCCGCCATCGCCGCGCAGGCCTGGCTCGACGTCGAGTCCGTGGAGCTGCTGTACGGCCTGGTCGCGGTGCAGAGCGCCGCGTTCGCGATCAACAACCCCGCCCGCTCGGCGATCATCCCGCGGCTGCTGCCCAAGGAGCTCATGCCGGCGGCCAACGCCCTGTCGTCGCTCTCGATGAACGTCGCGCTGACCGGCGGGCCGCTGGTCGGCGCGCTGCTCGTGGCCCAGCTCGGCTACGCCTGGGCGTACACGCTGGACATGGTCCTGTTCCTGGCCGCACTGTGGGCCGTGTTCCGGCTGCCGCCGGTGCTGCCGGAGGGCGTCGACGGCGGAGCCGGGAACGGCCGCAGCCGCGTGGGCGGCGCCGTCGGGCTGCGGTCCGTGCTCGACGGCCTGCGCTACCTCGCCACCCAGCCGAATGTGCGCACCACGTTCCTCGTCGACATCTGCGCCATGGTCCTGTCGTTCCCGCGGGTGCTGTGGCCGGCCGCCGGCGTCATCTACCTGGGCGGGGGCGAGACGACGACGGGTGTGCTCGCGGCGGCCTTCGCCGTCGGCGGCATCGTGGCGAGCGTGTTCTCCGGCGGGCTCACGCGCATGCGGAAGCAGGGGCAGATCATCGTCTGGGCGATCACGGCGTGGGGCCTGTCGATCGCCGCGTTCGGCCTCGTGCTGGTGCTGGTGGGCCGCGGCTCGCCGGACGGCGCGATCATGTGGGCAGTGGTCGCGGCCGGCATCGCGCTTGCTTTCGCGGGCGGGTCCGACAGCATCTCGTCGGTGTTCCGGCAGTCGATCCTGCAGACCGCGACCCCGGACCACATGCGCGGGCGGCTGCAGGGCGTGTTCATCGTGGTGGTGGCCGGCGGCCCGCGCCTCGGCGAGATGGTGCTCGGCGCCGAGGCGACCTGGTTCGGCGAGGGCTGGGCGGCCGTGGCCGGCGGGCTCACCTGCGTGGTGCTGCTCTGGGTGATCGTCCGGCTGACGCCGCGGTTCTGGCGCTACGACGCGCGGCACCCGGAGCCCTGACCCGCTCGTCGCCTCGACGTGGGGGGGGGCCCCCGGGCCCCCCGGGGCCCGGGGGGGCCCCCCCCCCCCCGGGGGGGTTATGGATGGCCCCCGCCCCCGGGGCCGCCGGGCCCCGGGGGCCGCGCC